>JAILRB010000004.1 GCA_024698585.1 Eubacterium sp. | reverse complement strand
CAATGGTAATTTTAACTGTTTTGGAGTATAATTATCATTGGTTTTTGTGGTTAGTAGCATAACTCAATTATACCAAAAAACAGCTATGAGCACGAGTGCTCATAGCTGCTTTTCTATTAGGGGAGTTTTTTTACATCCCCTATTTGAAAAATGTATCGATGACATGTACGATTCCATCATCATCATTTGATTTCGTAATGAAGTCTGCCTGGTTTTTTACTTCGTCCTGAGCATTTTCCATGGCAACCCCAACACCGGCATATTGAATCATGGATAAATCATTGAAGCCGTCTCCACAACAAATGGTGTTTTCCTGTTTCATATCCAGAATCTGAACCAGCTTATCCAAAGATGCGGCTTTATCAACCCCCTGAGGCATTACTTCTATAAAGAATGGTTCGGAACGGCAGACATTGGCGTTATCCAATAATTCTGAAATAGAAGTTTCATGTTCCGGTGCGCTATCTACCGGCGCAGTGAGAAGACATTTATTCACATCAAAGTCCACATAATCCGGGAAGTTTTTCACGTCCACAATTGGGATTCCGTTAATGCGGGCTTCCATTTCCATATAGTCATCATGTCGGGTTCCTGTTACCACGTTTTGTTCCTGATAGGTAACCAGCCCTAAATCATTTTCGGTAGCATATTCATATAAATCGGAAATAACGTTCTGATCTAAAGTGTTCTGGTAAATGATTTCTTTCGTTTTCCAATCGGTAATTCTTGCACCGTTATAAGATAAAACGTAGCCACCTGTTTTATCTAATTCTAATTCATCAGCGACTTTGGCCGTTCCCGGAGTCGGTCTTCCGGATGCGATGACAACAATGTGTCCGTCCTGCTGAATTTTTTTGATTGCTTCTTTCGTTGCATCTGTGATTTCTTTTTTACTGTTTGTTAATGTGCCGTCAATATCAAGTACTAATAACTTTTTATCTGACATATTGTTTCCCCTTTATCTTTAGATTCAAACGATTTCATTTATACACCAAATATGAAGGAGTGTCAAATGTAAATGAATTGTTAAAGGTGGACAATATTTATCTTTTGTCTTGAAAGAGAAAATTTTATGGAGTAGAATGGAGTTTAATGATGGAGAAACAATGGAGAAAAAAAGGAAAGGATAGTTATTATGGGTAAGAATTTTAAGAAATTATTTGCAGCAGGATTAAGCATGGCGTTGCTTTTTTCCTTCGCATTACCTGAAAGAGCAGTGGAAGGAAAGGTAACTCCACCGGAACCGGCAAATCCGGTGATAGAGCCGGTGGATGATGATAATGTGGTTACCTGGGATTGTGTGTATTTTGGAAACTATTATCAAAGCAATGCACAGGATAAGGAACCGATTCTTTGGAGAGTATTGTCAGTTACGGAAGATGATATGTTTCTTTTAGCTGATAAGGTGTTGGATTGTGGACCATATAACACTACATCGGATCCGACGACTTGGGAAACCTGTTCTTTAAGAGGTTGGTTAAATGATACCTTTTATAATACAGCTTTTACTTCCGATGAAAAGGATGCAATTAAGACGACCTTAGTTGTAAATGATGATTTCAGTGTCGGAGGCCCGTTAGTTGAAAACGGAAATGATACTTTAGATAAAGTATATCTATTATCTGCACAGGAATGTGGAAACAGTGCCTATGGATTCTGGAAGTCTTTTTTACTTGATTCACAGTGGGATTTAATGAAGATGGGAAAAATCACACAGTATGTTAAGGATAAAGGCGGATATAGCTTTGGAGAGGATGCTGCTTATTTTACGCGTAACACGAACTGGTGGCTAAGAGGGGAAGGATTAACAGCAGGTCAGACTACAAATGCTTCCGGAATTCATCCGGCAGGTGGTGGTGCTGATTTTGATAAGACGATACAAAACTTTGGAATTCGTCCGGTTCTTCACTTAGACCGTACGAAAACAGATGTATGGAGCTATGCAGGAACAGTTACATCCACACAGGAATTTAATGAATATGTTCCACCAGTGGAAGGTTTCGAATTTAATGGATATGTTTTAAATAGTAAAGTTGGTGGCATGAGAGGCGTTTACACTGTCACAGATACACTGAATGGATTGGATGTAGTCGAAAGCGGATTGATTTACGGCGTGGCTGATTATATAGATGAGAGTGATATGTATGTGGGAAGCTCCTCTGAATATGTAGCAAGCTTTGCAGCCAACGAAGACGCACCGAGTACTCATAATTATTCCCAGACTCTTACGGAAGGAACCAGCTATCGAATGACATTAAAGTTTGCGAAGGAAAGCGTGAAGGAATTAACTTCGAACTGGTACATTAGAGCTTATGTAAAATTGGAAGATAATAGTTATGTATACAGTGATGTAAGATCTTATAATATTTTTGATGTAATCGATTATTTATATCAGAACAAGATGATGCCAACCGAAGCAGAACATAATGAACTTTATACCCGTTATTTAACGAAGGTTGATTCGAATTATGAAGTCGTTCCATATGGCAACGCATCGAAATAATTAATTGGACGAAGAAAGGTCCTACAAGTCGTTAGTACTTGCAGGGCCTTTATGATTTCAAGTGGGCTTTTCCAAAAAAAGGAAGAGTCTGCTTTTTTATTGCCTAAAAATTGAAATCCAAACCAAGAATAGACAAATTTTGAAACGGTTCCAATGATATTTTTGAAATGATAAAAATTATTTTAGCGCTAACATTTCGAAAAACAACTAAAAAAATGTTTCAAAACTGTGCAAGTTGCACAATGGAAGCCTTTCCGATTCCCTCATTACGCCAAAAATGATTTGGAACAATAAAAATACTTTTTTACTATGGAAAAACAAAAAAGCGATACCTATAATAAAAAACGAAAACTTGAATCGGAGAAAAAGAGGGAAAAAAGCAAAGGAGAGAAACATTTATGAAATTGAGGAGAAGAGTATTATCGTTTCTGTTATCGCTAACAATGGTAATGGGACTGCTGCCTATGTCTCTGACGGCGAATGAAACGATAGTCAGTGCAGGAACTTCTTGGAGAAGTGCACTGTACCCGGAAAATTGGACTCCGGGATATTCCATTAATAATGGAACACAATATTTGCAGGATTTTTCCTATGCAGGTTATGAGAAGGGAGAGAAAGCACTTCCTACCACAATGAGTGGAATGACTGCCAATGTTCTTGACTATGGAGCGGACAGCACAGGAGGGAATGATTCCACGACGGCAATTCAGAATGCAATCAATGCAGTGCAGAATGCCGGCGGCGGTACGGTTTACTTACCGGCAGGAACCTATAAGGTGAAGCCGAGCGGAACAGGCGCAGCGGCATTAAAAATCAGTGCAGCGAATGTCTTATTGAAAGGGGACGGAATTGGAAAGACATTTATAAGATGTTATGCAGAAAACATGATGAACAGCCAGGTCATTCTTGTACAGGGAGATGCAGCATGGGATACCGTGAACGGAGCATCCAGCAATTTATCAAAAGATATCACGAAACCTACTACAACCATTCCGGTAACCAGTACCAGTGGTTTTGCAGTAGGGGATTATGTTGTGGTTCGAAGCAACAGAACCCAGGGATTCATTGACGAACATCAGATGAATGGATTCTGGTCCGCTTCCTTAAATCCAACAACTATGGGACCAACCTTCTATCGTAAGGTTACTGCAGTCAATGCATCAAATAACACAATCGAAATTGATATTCCTACAAGATATGCATTAAAGACCAGAGATAGTGCAAGAATCTATAAAGTAAAAGCACCAACGAAGAAAAACATCGGTTTAATGGATTTCTCCATTGGTAATAAGATGAATCCGAAAACAAACGGATGGGGAGAAGAAGATTACAAGACCGCAGGAACCGGTGCCTACGAGGCAAATCAGGCGTTCCTGATTAAATTCTCTAATTGTGAGAACTGCTTTGCAAAGAATATTGCAACCTATCAGGCAGGCAATGCATCACAGATTCATATGACTTCGAATGGATTGGACTTAAATAGAACAAAGAATGTAACCATTGAAAACTGTGACTTCAGTTATCCCCAGTATGAAGGTGGCGGCGGAAACGGATATGGAATTAACCTTTGTGGACAGGAAACATTGATTAAGAACTGTTCTTCCACCAGCGCAAGACATAGTTTCGCATTTAAGTATTCTTACGCTAATGGAAATGTTATTTATCATTACACTTCCACAGATCCAAAATATGGAAGCGACTTCCATATGTACTTAAGTATGTCAAACCTGATTGACAATGAAGAATTAAATGGAGACTTCGTGGAAACCCACGTTCGTCCTTATGGTGGAACGGATGGAAACAGACATGGAGTAACATCTTCCCAGACTGTTTTCTGGAATACCAAGGGAAATCGATATAAATCAGGAACAAATTATATTATTGATTCCAGACAGCATGGATATGGATACATTATCGGAACGCAGGGTGCAGCAACCAGTGTTAAGACCACACCGACCAGCGAAAGTTCTTCTTACGGAAATCCGAACACAGCACCGGAAGATTATAAAGAAGGAATTGACCAGGCTGCAGATCTTGTTCCGCAGTCATTATACTATGATCAGTTAGAAAAGAGATTGAACCGTGAAGGTGGACAGACCGTTACGGTAAATGATATTCCGGGAACAATTTCCGTAGGAGCCTTCAGCTCCAAGACAGATTCTATTACGATGAATACAGTTGGAAATACCCTTTATGCCGGAAACTTAAATAGCAACAAGGAATTAAATTATTCTGTCAATGTGGCAGAAACAGCAAATTACAAATTCACCTTCAAGTTTGCAGCGGGGGATACCCAGTGGAATGCAAAAAATATGATTATTAAAGTAGATAATCAGACGGCAGCTACGATTCCTGTTATTGGAAGTACCGGCTGGGAAACTTTTGTAGACCACAGCGCAACATTCTCTATGACAGCAGGTCAGCATACTTTATCCATTGTAGCTGACGGAGGCTCCTGCAACGTGGCAGATTTCACAGCAGTGAAAGCAAACGGCTCCGGCGAAAACCAGACGACAGAACCGGAAGTGCCGGATGCAACCCTGCCGGAGGAAGACCTTACAACAAACGAAAGCAGAGTAGTTGGTTATATGCCTTCCTATCGAACAGGAAGCTTGAATAGTATTGATTTCTCAGCACTGACACATTGCGTATTGTCATTTATGACTTACAGCAACGGAACATTAACATCAGGATTCAGTGCTTCCAATACACAGACGATTGTAAACAAGTGTCATCAGAATGGTGTCAAGGCAATGATTGCCATTGGAGGTGGCGGCGGATTTAATACATCCGATAATCCGTTTGGAACAGCAGCTAAGAGAACTTCCATTGTAAATCAGATTATGAATTATGTAGACACCTATAACTTAGATGGTGTTGACATCGATATTGAAGTATCCGACTCCAACACATGGGCAAACTTTGATCCGTTTATTAGCGAATTGTCCGGAAGATTGAAAGCAGAGAATAAACTTTTAACCATGGCGGTTTCATCCTGGTTTACAGGTTCGATTAGTAACAGTACTTATAACTATTTTGATTTCATTAACTTAATGACTTATGACGAGAATGCAGGAAATGGTCCTGTGGCGTCTATGAATTTTGTAAACAATCAGATTTCTCATTACACAGGAAAAGGCATTAGCAAAGATCGTTTAACTATCGGTGTTCCATTCTATGGATATGGACCGGGTGGATACTCAGATGCATTTACTTATGGAGAAATCATTAGTGCCAATGCAAACAACCGAAACTCCGACACAGCGACAATCAACGGAAAGACGGTTTACTACAATGGAGAAACAACAATTCGCCAGAAGGCTGAACTGAGTAAGTCTTACGGTGGAATCATGATTTGGGAATTGGGACAGGATTCCTTTGGAACATACTCCTTATTGAAAGCCATTAAGGAAGTGGTTGGTTCCGGCACGGTAGTCACCAATCCGACCATTACAGCAGTTCCGGGAATAGTTCCGGTAGATTCCTTTGTATCAAAGAGTAGTGAAGTGACAATCACTTCAGGTACACCGACGTATGCAGGAAACTTAAAGAATGGTTCTGAACTGAACTATTATATTCGTGTTCCGGAAGCAGGAAAATATACCGTAACATTGAAATTGGCAGCCGGAAATGCTCAGTATAATGCAAAGAACATGCTTGTGAAAATGAATAATGAGACGGTGGCTACTGTTCCAATTCAGGCAAGCACAGACTGGAACACATTCCTTGATCATACTGCTGAATTAAACTTTGCAGCAAAGGGTGAATATAAGATTTCATTGGTGTCAGATTCCGGTGCATGTAATGTAACAGATTTTACGATTGCAAAAAAAGTACAGGAAACCACAACGGAAGCAACAACAGAGGAGCCGACAGAAGCACCGACGAAAGAACCGACCACACAGCCGGTTCAGACGAAAGCATCGGTAGCAATTAACGGATGCCAGATTAATGCATCTGCAGAGGGATTCCGTGTCGTTTACAGTGTAAACGATCCGGACCAGGAAGTGGTCCGTGCAGGTTTGATTTATGGCCTAGCGGATTATGCAGCGGACAATGACTTATATGTAGGAAGCACAGTAAAGAGCGTTTATACTTATGAAGCAAATGACAGTGCAAAATTAAAGAAGTCTTACGGAATCGGCCAGAGCTATGCAATGACAATGACAAACATTAAAAACGCGAATTTCTATCATGCACAGATTTCAGTCAGAGCATATATCCAGTTAAAGAATGGCACTTATGTTTATGGTAACGTGAAGAAGTTTACGGTTTATGATTTAGCACATTACTTATATCAGCATAAGGAAATGACCAATGAAGTAAGTCACAACTATTTGTATACGAAGATTTTGTCCATAGCAGATTCAAACTATCAGAAAGTGGAATTTGATTGGAACAAAACATTAGTAACGATGGATTAATCAGAAAAGGATTAAGGAGAGAACAGATATGAGACAACTAAGAAAATTAATTTGTTTTCTTATGATAACAGTGATGATTTTTACGGGAACAAAAATGTTCCCGTTCCATCAGTCTGTATCCGGTGCGGCACAGAATGCACCGGCAAGAGTGTATTTTGAAAAGGACGGAAATAAGAAAACGATTCGCTGGGAGAGTGTGAATGGAGCAACAGGATATAACGTCTATCGAAGTAATAGCCGATATGGAACTTACACAAAAATCGGTTCTTCATCCACTACAACCTATGTAGATGAAACGGCCGGTTCTTACTATTACAAAGTCAGAACACAGTTAAGTGGAGGAGAATCCGGAGATTCTGATCCAACATCGGAAGAAATTCAGTTGTTCGGCGAGAACGTTTATGTTTTTGATAAAACAGATGACATGTCTCAGGTACAATCCATCTTAACAAGTACTTGGAATAAGCAGGAAACCAATCAGTTTGGAAGTGACCGATATGCATTTTATTTCAAACCGGGAAATTATTCTTCCCTGGATTTCTATGTAGGATTCTATACACAGGTTTCCGGCCTGGGATTAAAACCGACAGATACTCATGTGGGAAAAATGAATTGTACAGCCAGATGGTTGGGGGGGGACAGCAATCACAATGCTACCTGTAACTTCTGGAGAATGGCAGAGAATCTTACTGTGGACAGCGATATGATGTGGGCGACTTCACAGGCGGTATCTCTTCGAAGAATGCAGATTAACGGAAAATTAGATTTACACGATAATGGCGGATGGGCCAGTGGTGGATTTTTGGCAGACTCGAAAGTGACCGGTTCCACAAACTCCGGCTCCCAGCAGCAGTGGATTTCCAGAAACACGGAATGGGCCAGCTGGAGCGGATCCAATTGGAACATGAACTTTGTAGGATGTACCAATACACCAAACGAAGACGGACAAGCGCATTATACACCGATTGCCCAGACACCGGACTCTTATGAAAAACCATTTCTGGTATATCACAATGGAGAATATGGAATTTTCGTTCCGGAAAGAAGAACCAATTCCAAGGGAGTATCCTGGGAAGGAAACAACAACGGAACCTTTATTTCCATTGATAAATGTTTCGTGGCTAAGCCAGCAGATTCCGTGGATCGGATTAACAGTGAATTAGCAAAAGGAAAACATTTAATCTTTACACCGGGGATTTATAACATTAATAAACCGATTGAAGTTAAGAATGAAAATACTGTTGTTTTAGGAATTGGACTGGCATCCTTAAAGTCTACGAATGGAAATGTTTGTATTAAGACAGCAGATGCTGATGGCATTAAAATTGCCGGACTGTTGTTTGATGCCGGAACAACTAATACGAGAACTATGCTTCAGGTAGGAGAATCCGGAGCAGCAAGATCCCATACAACCAATCCGATTTTTATCGGTGATGTATTCTTCCGGGTCGGTGGTGTAGAGAATGTTGCAACAAACGCAGACACCTGCGTTATTATTAATGCTAACGACGTTATCGGTGACAATTTCTGGGTGTGGCGTGCAGACCACACTTATGGTGTGGGTTGGAATACCAATAAGACTACTAATGGAATTATTGTCAATGGTGATAATGTAACAATCTACGGATTAATGGTGGAACATTTTCATCAGTATCAGACGGTATGGAATGGAAACGGTGGACGGACATATATGTATCAGAGTGAAATGCCATATGACGTTCCAAACCAGAGTTCCTGGTCACATAATGGAGTGAATGGATATGCATCTTACAAGGTATCAGACAATGTTATTTCGCATCAGGCATATGGTCTGGGAATGTATTTATATAACAGAGATGCTGCAGTAACACAGAATACTGTAATGGAAGTACCGGATGTGGCTGGAGTGACAGTTCATAATATTTGTTCGGTCATGCTAACGGGAAATCCGGGAACGGACCATGTAATTAATAACACTGGTGGCGGAGTTTATAACGGAGGAGCAAGACAGTACATTGTCAATTACGGTTCCGGTGTGGCAGCGCCAACTATTGAACCGACAAATGAATGTTACAGAGAAGCACCAACCGTGGTATTAAAAACAAATACAGCCGGTGCAACCATTCGATACACAACAGATGGGACAACCCCATCTAAGACTAATGGTAAAACCTACACTGGACCATTTAAGTTAAATGTTTCTGCAACAATTAAGGCAATGGCGTATCTGGACGGTCAAGCGGACAGTGCGGTAAATACAAAGACGATTACTATTGGAGACATTGCATTAAATAAGCCGGTTACCGTATCTTCTACCAGAAGTACCGGCGTGAAAATGCAGAATGCTGATTACACAGCTGATAAGCTGACCGATGGAAATAAATCAAAGGATGCCTGTCGTTGGGAATCCGAATGGAGTGACAGCCAGTGGGCAGTCGTTGATTTAGAAAAGAATTACAACCTGAATGAAATTAAACTGACCTGGGAAGCAGCATCTGCCGCAGACTATACCGTTCAGGTTTCTAAAGATAATTCCAATTGGGAAACCGTTCGAACAGTAACCAGTGGTGCTCAGGGAGCTGCATTGGATGTAACTAATGTAAATAAGACAGCACGTTACATTAAGGTGGACATGACAAAGCGTGCCACAGCCTACGGAAATTCCCTTTATGAAATCGAAGCTTACGGGGAACCGACAGATGGTGTGGTTGAAATTTCACCGGATCCGGGAAAAGCTATGGAGGGAGAGGAAATCTCTGGAAGCAGTGCAATGGTAACAACCATTCCGGGAACCGTTCTGATCACAGATTATTCGGACGCATCTTCCGGAATTACCGTAGATGCTTATGCAGGAAACTTTAAGAATGGTTCTTCCATTTCTTATAAGGTTAATGCCGTGGCAGGAAACTATGAAATGACATTGCCTCTGGCGGCAGGAAATACACAGTATAATGCGGCAAATATTCTTGTTTCTGTGGATGGAACACAGGTGGCAAGTATTCCGGTTACTGGAAGTACTGCATGGGATGCCTTCATAAATCATAAGGCACAGTTCCATATCACAGGTGGCAAGCATACGATTTCTTTAGCTACCAATGGTGGCGGTGGTGCTTGTAACATGAACAGCTTTACCATGGCTTTGGTTCAGCCGGAAGAAACCACTGCGGAACCAACTACGGAAGAATCAACTACAGTGGAAGAAACCACGATCGAACAGGGACAAAACCAAAGTAAAGTATTTCATCCGGTGACGGTACCGGATGGATCAACGAATACCTCCGGGCAATATTTGTCTGTGGGCTATTTACCAAACTGGTCCGCATCGGGGTTCTATCAGAAGATTAACTGGGATGGATTGACACATATCTGCCTGGCATTTTGTAATCCGGATACCAACGGAAACTTAAGTTACAGTAGTGATAGTCTGACAAAAAATATTGTTACAGAAGCACACAATCATGGAGTAAAGGTTATGGCTTCCTTAGGTGGTGCTGACTATGGTGATAACTATACTGCTTTAGTAACAGCATCCAGAATGGACCGCTTTAATGATCAGATTATTTCCTTCGCACAGAAATATAATTTAGACGGAATCGATATTGATATTGAAGGAGACAGTCATACCTCACAGTCTGTTTGGAACAACTATGAAGCATGGATGAGAACACTCAGTGCGAAATGTAAATCAAACGACCTGTTATTCACCACAGCTATTGGACAGTGGTATGCAGGCAATGTAACCAATAAAGCATTGACTTATTTCGATTATGTCATGCTGATGGAATATGATTGTAGCGCAAGCAATTATCCATCCAGAATTAATTACTTTATGAATACAAAGGGAGTTCCAAAGGAAAAGATTGTATTAGGAGTACCATTTTATGCAGATGGACCTTATACAGCATACAGTGAAATTGTGGGACAAACCAGAGGAACGGACCTTTATAACCGTGTCACAGGAATTATTCCTTTGGCAAAGAGCTATGCAGGAATCATGAACTGGGAATTAACCCAGGATACGACCAATAATACATCTTTGATGAAGGCTATTCAGAACGGCCTTTATGATGGTGGTGTGGCACCAAGAGACGGGGACGGACAAACAGCAGTAACGGATGTTCCGGGAACTGTAAAGGTAAAAGACTATTACGATAAGACATCATCCGTTACCTTTACTACAACGACCAGTGGTGTCACATATGCAGGAGGACTTAATAATAATTCTTACTTAGATTTCTATGTTAATGTTACGCAGGAAGGCTCTTACACAATTAATCTTCCATTGGCTGCCGGAAATGTCCAGTGGAATGCGGAGAGCATGGTAGTCAGTGTAAATGATACGGAAGTAGTAACACTTCCGATTATAGCCAGCACAGACTGGGAAGCATTTATCAATCACAGCTGTAAATTCAATGCAGCAGAAGCGGGAGCATACAAAATATCCGTAAAGGCTGTTGGTGGTGCAGTGAATGTGGCAGACTTCTTAGTAGTACGAAACGGAGAAATTGAAACAGAAGAGCCAACTACCGAGGAACCAATGACAGAAGAAACGACGACAGAAGAACTGACTAGCGAGGAACCAACCACGGAAGAACCGACTGTTATTTCTAAGGCAAAAATGGAAATTAATGGATATCAGATTAGTACCACTTATGAAGGATTCCGTGTGATATTCTCTTCTGATGATCCGGACAATGAAATCGTAGGTACTGGACTGGTTTATGGATTGACCGATTATACATCAAATTCTGAAATGGTTGTAGGAAGCAGTAACAGCACCGTATATAACTATGAAGTGGACCAGTACGGAATGCTACAGCGCAATGCCAGCACTTTTGCTAATGGAAAGAGTTATTCCATGACCATGAAGCATATCAAGAGTGCGAAGTTCTATAACACATCCATTAGTGTCAGAGCTTATGCGAAGTTAAAGGACGGCTCTTATGTATACAGTGATGTGAAGACATTAACGGTATATCGATTAGCGAATTATCTATATCAGAATCAGATGATGACCAATGTCAATGCACATAACTATTTATATACAATGATTTTAAAAGTAGTAAATCCTAATTATGAAACAGTGGATTTTGATTGGAGTAATACTTTAGTGAACTAAGAAACCTATGGAAGGCGATACTATGAAAAAAATTATTACAACAGGAATGGTTATGGCACTACTCATATTATCCTTCATAATTGTGAAATATCCGGAAATGGAACCCTTCGCTCTGTATGTGTGGATGAAGTGACGTTTCGGGAAGACGGTTCCATTCAGAAGGTAGAACAGACGAAACGGGGTGTTGAAAATGTGGATGTTGTAAATCCGGCGGATCTGACAGGAAATAACAGTAAACCAAATCCGGAGGATTTTGTGGAAACGACAAATTACAGTGCCGCAGAAGCAACGCTATTCGGCGATGCGCAGTTAGAAGGGGATGGCGCCACAGGACTGGTACACAGCAGTGGAGATGCTTCAGGGGACGGATATTTCCTGAAGTTTGATAAAACATCCGGTTGGAGTGATTACGGAAAGGGCGTGGCGCGATGCTTCGTTGATTTAAAGGCAGGAAGTGACAATACGGTTAAGGTGATTTGTGGAATGGGTGGCGTGAATATCACGGGAATGTCCATTTCCTTAAAAAATCAGAGTCAGCCGGTAAGTCGTACGGAAATTTCCCTGAACGGTTCTCAGATTAGTGATGTTTTGGAAGGATTTCGAATTGTCTTTTCAGTGTCGGATCCGGCCAATGAAATTCAGGAAACAGGAATGATTTACGGATTGATGGATTATGTCACAAAGGAAAATCTGATTTTGGAAAGGAAACAAAAATCAGTTTATGCTTATTCCGTAAATCTGGCAAAGCCATTGTCACGATGCTATGAGACAGGGTTTGACCAGGGAAAAAGTTATGCATTGACAATGAAACTATTGAAGAACAGAGACTTTTATACATCGGAGATTGGTGTAAGAGCGTATGCAAAATTAAAGGACGGCTCTGTAATTTACAGCAATCCGGGTGTATTCAACATATATCATTTAGCTGATGTGTTGCATCAGAATCAGAAAATGTCAAATCTGCAGGGACATGATTATTTGTATCAGCAGATCTTAACAAAAGTGAATCCGAATTATCAGTACTGTGATTACCATTGGAATCATGGAATTGCAATTTTGGATGAGTAAAAAAGATGTTATTACTATGCACATATTTTTTGTGCATATAATATAAAGCCATACTACATATCAGGTGTGATTGTATATGGTGCGGTACCAGAATTTGGTATAAAATGAAAGTACCTATGGGGCTTTGAGTTTGAAGGAAAACATAAGAATTATAAATCTCGCTAAAATGACAAACCGGTAAGATTTATAAGTCTTAAAACAACGCAAGGATGGAGGAAAAAATGCGGAAATTCAAAGGAATGGGTAAAAGAGCATTGGCATACACCATGGCAATGTGTCTGACCGCCGGTTTATTTACCGGAATTGGAATGGGAAATGATGTGAAAGCGGTAAAGGCTGCCACAACAGGCTTTACAAAGAATGACTTTTTGAAAGTCGACGGGACCTATGTGAAAAACAATTATGGAAAGGGAAACAATGTTTATCTTCGAGGAACAAACCTGGGAAACCTTTTTGTACAGGAAAGCTGGATGAGTTCCACAGATGCTCCGGATCAGAAGACAATTCTTGAAGGACTGACCAATCAGTTTGGACAGGACAAGGCATTGGAATTGTTAGATTACTATGAAAGTAATTACATAACAACAGCAGACTTTGACAATATGAAAAATATGGGAATGTCTGTAGTTCGAGTGCCGTTTACTTATATGAATCTGTACAAGAAGTCCGGAAACAGTTGGGTGCTTCGTTCCGATGCATTTACCCGATTGGACTGGATTGTGGAGCAGTGTAGTCAGAGAGGGATTTATGTGATTTTAGACCTTCATGGTGCCTTTGGTTCACAGAATGGTCAGGATCATTCCGGTCAGGTACTTGACAGTGTATCTGATGTAACATTTTTCAGCAATGAAACATTGATGACACAGACATTGGATTTGTGGAAAGTTGTTGCACAGCATTATGCTGGAAATCCGGCAGTAGCAGGTTACGATACCTTGAATGAGCCGGGAGAAAAAGCAGGTTCAACCGGCGAGAAGCATTGGAATTTCTATGACAGAATGTATGATACAATTCGTTCCGTTGACCCGGATCATATCATTATTATGGAATCATGCTGGGGTACAGCAAATCTTCCAAATCCATCCCGCTATGGCTGGACGAACGTAATGTACGAATATCACCATTATCCATGGGATTATGTGGCAGATAATGACGAAAATTATAACGGACAGGTAAATGCCATTAATAACCTGGTTAGCAGTGTAAACAGTGCCAATTACGGCGTTCCGACATACATCGGTGAATTTAACTGCTTTGATGGAGATGCAAAATGGAAATATGTTCTTGATAAAATGAACAAGGCCGGTTGGCATTATACGAACTGGTCTTACAAGTCCAACGGTATGGGAAGTTGGGGAATTTATCATGAATATGCAAATCAGGGAAAGGTAAATCCTTCTTCTGATTCTGAAGATGCCATCCGAACGAAATGGGGTAGCGGTAATATTGGCACTAACAACAGTAGCACAGGAGTTACTTATAACAATATGAAACCAAAACTTCCGGGAACTGTTGTTTTTGCCGATACTGCCTTAACAGATGATAGTTATTTTGGAATTCAGGCAACGATTAATTCCAAATATGTTTGTTCCGAAGATTACGGAGAATCTAATCTGGTAGCAGACCGTGATTCATCCGGTGGCTGGGAACAGTTCCGAATCATTCGAAACAGTGACGGAACTTATTCTTTCCAGGCAAGAGCAAACAATAAATACCTTTGTGCAATCATTGATGATACGGATACAGAAAATCCGGTGAAGGCACGAAGCAACAAAATCAGTGATTGGGAAAAGTTCACATTGGAAAAACAGTCCAATGGAACTTATGCAATTAAGGCAAATGCCAACGGAAAATATGTACAGGCTGACATTAACGATTCCAAGGCAGGAATTTTACATGCCTGTGGAGAATCTGTAGGAACCTGGGAAACCTTCAATCTGAAGTCTGTAACCGGAAAGGCAACCATCCCGGGAGAAACTCAGACAGAAAATCCTACACAGCCTCAGACACAGCCACAGACTCAGGAAGCAACTGTGGAAATTCCGAAGAATTCTTCTTCCACAAGATACGGAAATGACTTCAAGGTAGTAGCATATTATCCAAACTGGTATGGTGACATTACGAGTCAGGTACAGTGGGATAAAATAACCCATGCATATTATGCGTTTGGTCTTCCATCAGGTTCACTGAATGGTACCATGCAGAGCCTTAGCGGAGAAACAGCGAATATTAAGGCAATGGTAAATGCATGTAATCAGCATAATGTTGTACCGGTACTGTCTGTAGGTGGATGGAGTCATTCAGATTCCTGGGATTCGGATAAGAAGTGTAGTGTAATCTTTGAAGCAAATACAGATACGGAAGCAAAACGTCAGTCTTTGGCAAATAGTATTGTAAATCAGGCAGTACAACATGGATTCAAGGGAGTTGATATCGATTGGGAATATCCAACTTCTTCCAGTCAGGCACAGTATGTTGATTTTATGAAGAAATTAAGAGCACTCTGTAATCAGAATAATATGATTTTAACTGTTGCTGTAGCAGCGACCAGTGGTTCCGGATTTACCAGTGAAGTATTAGACCTTTTGGACTTTGTAAATCTGATGGCATACGATGGAGATGGTGGAGCAGGTCATTCTCCATACAGTCTTGCGACAGAGTCCTTTAATTATTGGAAAAATACTATGGGAGTACCGGCTAACAAACTTGTCATCGGTGTGCCTTTCTATGAAAGACCAAACTGGGCAGCGTATGCAGATATTGTTGCAAAGAATGCAGCGTATGCACAGACAGACTCTGCTGTAATTAATGGAACAACCGTTTACTATAATGGTATTCCAACCATGAAACAGAAAGCAACTTATGCAGCTGAAAACGCTGGCGGTGTCATGATCTGGGAAATCAGTCAGGATTCCACAAACAGCTCCTTAAGTTTATTGAATGCAATTCATGAAGCAATTCTTCCAATCGTGGGAGAAGGCGGTTCCGGAGAAGTTACCGTAACGAACGTTCCGGGAACTGTAAAAGTTGGAGATTTTGGAAAGAAATCCAGTGATATTACATTGACTACGGCCAACGGAGTAACTTATGCCGGTGGATTAAATAATAATTCCTATTTGGATTATTATATTAATGTGCAGGAAGCTGGAACATATGTATTGACTTTAAATCTGGCAGCAGGCAATACACAGTGGAATGCCAGTGGAATGAAAGTTTCCTTGAATGATCAGGCAATAACAACAGTTCCGGTTCAAGGCAGTACAGGATGGGAAACATTTATTCCACACACCACAGAGATATCTTTCTCAGCAAAGGGAACTTATAAACTTACCATTACTGCTCAGAACGGTGCATGTAATGTAACTGATTTTACAATTACAAAGAAGGAAGAGCAGACAACAAAGGCACCGGAAACAACAAAGCAGGTAGAACCGACATCAAAAGTTCAGGAAAACCCAACTTCCGCAACAGGCGAATGGGTTCGTATTTCCGACGATGGAGGACAGCCTTCTGATTATTACTATGACAATTCTACCGTAGCAACAATCGTAAACATTCAGTCGCCGGGATTTACACCGGAACGCGGAATTTATGCGAATGTTCCTGCAGGAATCAGTGGTGCTACAGTAAACGGAGCAACATTGGATGCACAGAATATTCAGGGTGCCGGATTAATCATTCCACTTTCTGTTCTGAATCAGGGAGAAAATACTGTCGTAGTAAATTATGCCGGCGGTACAGCAACCATCAGAATTAAGAAGGAAGGTACTGTGGTTGAAACAACGACAGAAGAAACCACAACTAAGGAAGTAACCACAAAAGAAGTAACCACAAAAGAAGTGACCACGAAGGAAGAAACAACAGAAAAAGAATCTGTTTCCGTAGAATTGAACGGTTTCCAGATGAACGTTAAGAAGGAAGGATTCCGTGCGATTTACACTGTTACAAATTCGAGTGATGTTGTGAAGAAGGGACTTGTTTTTGGTCTTGCAGATTATGTGGGTGATGAACCATTAGTGGTAGGAAGTACTCTGAAATCTGTATTTACTTATGAAGCAAATGCATATGGAACAATGTCCAAGCATTTTGGAAACTTAGAAAATGCTACAAGCTATGCAATGACAATGCGCTTACTGAAGAACGTTAAATTCTATAATACGTCCATTAAGGTTAGAGCGTATGCACAGCTAAAAGATGGTTCTTATGTGTACAGTAACACGAAAACGATGAGTGTATACACTATAAGTGACAGACTTTATCAGGCAAAACTGATGGGTTCTCTGGAAGAACACAATTATTTATATAATACGATTCTGAAACCATCAAACCCTGATTATGAAGAAGTTGATTCTACATGGGAAAGCCCATTGATTCCGTAGTATGAAATAAGAAACCGTTTTGGTGCCCGAATAATGAAGCAACAAGTTGATTATAATTATAGTTTTAAAAGTTAGAGAATCCCCTAGGTCGATAAATTTCCCTAAAATGAATATTGGATTTAGGACACTTATCCTTAAGTGCCTTGATTAACATAAAACAAACCCGTCCGGGAATGTCAATGACAGAGAAGATTGCTCTGGTGATTGACGTGCTCGGACGGGTTTGTTATTTGAAGAAACAACTATATATTCCGATATTTTTTGATGGAAGTTACTATATCTTGATGAAATTTACGAAATGAGATTGACAATTGCAAAAATGCAATTTATAATTTGAACTATGAAAAGGAGGTATGTGTCATGGCATGGAATAAGAAAGTACTGGACTTAATGAATGAGAGGAATATCAATCAAAAGCAGTTGTCTCAGTTAAGCGGTATTAATGAAAGCTCCATTTCAAGATACTTGCATTCAGGGCAAAAACCGAGAATGGATATAGTGGTTAATGTTGCAAAGGCATTGCAAGTTGAAACGGAATATTTACTAGATGATGATGAATCAACAGAATCAGCGTTTAATACGATTTCTACGGCAATTGCTCGCAAAGGTGGTGAATTAACAGCAGAAGAGAAGAATCAGCTGATCGCTTTGCTGATTGGAAGGAATGGTAATGTATAGAGATGGAAGTGTTTATGATGAAATAGATAAAGTGATATATCAAATCTATCAGGATTATGATATTAGATCATTCCCAATAGATGCGGTGGATGTTTGCAAAAAGCTAGGCGTGGCCTTGGTTCCATATTCGGCTTTCCCGGAGGGGAATAGATGGTTACTAGAGAAAAAGTCAAAACAGGGATTTTTTGTCAAAGAATCCAAGGAGCTTCCGCCAACAATTTATTATAATGACAATTTTGGTTCGATAGGAGCTATAAGGCTTACTATATTTCATGAACTTAAGCATTATATATACGATGATGACAACGATGAAGATGATGATCTGGCAGATTATTTTGCACGACACTTTATGGGGCCGACACCATATTTAATGTTAAAGGGAGTGGACTCACCAAATGATATTGTGTCATTTTGTGATATGAGTATGGAGGCGGCAATAAACGCTTGCTCAAACATTCTGAGTCGTAGAAATAAGTATGGTATGAATCTGTTTGATTATGAGGTTTCATTGATTGGTCATTTAGAACCGGTTCTTATGGAAACATTTAAGTATGACATTTTGAAATCTTGTGATGATGAATAAAGAAAGAGGTGATGTAAATTGATTGAACAAAATAAAAGCACCATATAATAGCTGGAACTACTATACGGTGCTATTCGAGTACTTCAACTCGAATCTGAACATTATTATTTTAACATGGATTGCCACATATGGCAATTTAAAAAAGTAACAGCAAATGAGTTCACTGGAATGAACTTCAGATGCAAAATTATCTCCGGGTGTTTCAACTCGAATCTGAACAATTCATATGAAGTACCTGAGAGATCACCTTCAGGAAAAGTCTGCTTTTTTCTGATTGTACATCTCGAAGGAGGTGCTTTATTATGAGCAGAGTAAATGTGCAGCGAAAAAGCTGCAAAGATGTTTTTAATGCCTTTTTGGTATCAGTGGCTATATATGCTGGTTTGTTTGAATTTCCATGTATACGGCCGACGTATGAAGTGCCAGAACGCTTATTTCCGTTTTCAAAAGCATTGTCATGCCATGATTACAATCAATGGGTCCATTTTTACGAAGATGACTTTTTGTTTGAGCGTATCTGGCGAAATCCAAGAAAGTACTTGGAGGTTCTCCAGCGGTATAAAGGTGTTATACTCCCGGATTTTAGCTTATATCGTGATATGCCGTTGGTTATGCAACTATGGAATATTTATCGTAGTCGTGCGATAGGTCATTGGCTTCAGATGAATGGCGTCACGGTAATTCCAAATATTAGATATGGAGATAGACGCACATATCGTGTGAGCTGTGATGGAATAGAAAAGCATTGTGTTATTGCCGTTGGCACACACGGAAATATGAAGCATAAGGTAGATAGAGAAATCTTTCTTGAAGGTTTTGATGTTATTATCAATCGTCTTCAGCCTACCGTTGTGGTGATATATGGTAGTGCATCAGCTAAGTACTTTCAGAAATATATTGATGCCGGAATTGAAATCGTACAGTTTGAAAGCGATTATTCCACATCTCATAAGGAGGTGGGATAATGGGAGCAGGATTTCATGGTGGCTTTGGTGCCACAAAAGGTTATTTTGAAGGTAATCCTGCGGCTGGTGAAATAGTTTTTGCGAGTGAAAGCTTAGATTATATTAATAATATTGCTAATCGTAAAGATATAGATCCAGATGGCCTGTATGATGTCGTTGGTCATGGCACTCCATACAAGATTAAATTTGGAGACGGTGAAAATGATTATTATACGCCGCGCGAATTGGCCCGGATACTTAAGCATAGAAAAGATTATAAGAAGAATGGCATAAGGCTTTTGTCGTGTAATACAGGTGCCTTGCCGGATGGTTTTGCACAGCATCTAGCAAACAAACTGAATGTTACAGTTTGGGCTCCACAGTATTTGGTGTGGGCATATCCGTCGGGGAGACATATTATTGCTCCTCGTTCCCAATATAATTCCAAGTACCCAGATTCGCGTATTAGAGGAAAGTTTATACCATACTATCCAGGAGGTAATAAGAAATGAAATGTAAAAAATGCAATAGCGAACTGATTGAGTATCGGACCGGTGATTCTGTAGAGTATATTTGTCCAGTGTGTGATGAATCACCTGCAACACAAGTTGATAATCTGATTGAGTTTGATCCTAACAAGTATGTTGTGAGAATTGTGCCAGTAAAGACCTATGAAAAGAGTGTTCTTAAAGGCGTAGCTCGGCTTTGTATGTGTAATACCCTTGAAGCAAAGAGTATTCTTGAAGAAAATGGTTTTGAATTTAAACCAATGGATGCATTGGATACCAGGTCGTTAAAAAAGAAAATAGAGGATGTTGGATGTGAATATATAATTAGTCCGGAATTCAGATGGTAAAAGAAAGTGGGAATGTCAGTTTGATATTCCCGCTTTTAATTATGGGTCGTGATCCTGGTGAGCGCGCAAAGCGTGCGAAATATCAACCACCCGTTTGACGGGTGGTCATGATGCAGTTCTATTTTTGAAAAAATTACAGAGATTTTCTAAAGATTTAGTGGTATAATATAGTCGTTTAAGTGACTGGAAAAATAAAACAGGAAAAGAGGCAGAAGTATGATTAGAGTACTCGTGGATTCGGGAAGTAGTATTAAGCAGGAAGAAAAGGAAAAATTGAATGTGGAAATCTTACCATTGAAAATTCTGATGGGAGAAACGGAATACCTGGATGGTGTAAATTTATCATTGGATGACTTTTATAAGATTTTTATTGGGAAAAATATTTTTCCAAAGACATCCCTTCCATCTTTGGAGACTGCACAAAACATGATTCGTAAGATGATTGAAATGGGAGATGAGGTTATTGTCTTACCGATTTCCTCAAAAATATCAGGAACCTATGCATCGTTGAAAATGTTATTTGCAGATGAGGAGAGAGTTCGCGTTATTGATACGAAAAGTGCTGTGGGAGGCATTCGAATTCTGGTGGATGAGGTAAATAAGTACCGGGATAAATCTCTGGATTTTGTGGAGAAGAAAATCAATGAACTCATTCCGAGACTACAGGTTATTGCAATTCCGGAATCACTGGAGTATTTGTATAAGGGAGGAAGACTAAGTAAGGCTGCTTATGTTGCCGGAAGTCTGATGAATATAAAACCATTGATTTCCCTGGATAGTATTAGCGGAGAAGTGAAACTGGTGGGTAAAGTCCGTGGATTAAAAAAGGCGATGAAGGAAATTGTCAATCGTTTATCAGAAACCGGTCATGATTCAGAATATCAGATTGTTCCTTCTTATACTTATAACAAGGATAATCTGGATGAACTGATTGAAATGACGGATGATAAATACTATCCATACATGGGTGAGTATGACAATCTGGATCCGGCATTAGCATGCCATTGGGGACCAAACGCATTTGGATATATTTGGGTATCGGAAAAATAAAAAACATATTATGAGAGTTCCTAAGATTTTATTGAAATTGTACGGAATGTAGAATAAAATAGAGATAGAGTTTTTGTACGGAAAGGGAGAATTAAATAATATGGGAAATGCGATAAGAAAAATTAGAAAAGTTCTTTTTGGAATTATTGGCTATTTATGGATTGCGGCGACAATCGGAGGACTGATTTTCTTAATCATCCAGAAAGATTACCTGAATGCATTCCGCGTTTGTGCACAGGCTTTTGCCGTTGTTGGTTTTGCGCTATATGTGGCAAGAAAGCTGGAACACAGACGACATACCGGTTTCGCTATTTTTCTGATCTTTATCGGAAGCTTTCTGATTTCTATTGCGGCATTACAGTCCTTGGGATATGTGCAGTTAAAGGATATCATTGAAATTCGTAGTATTAAGGAACTGAAGAAATTAATGGATTTCGAAACGGCTATATATACTGCAGCACCGGTTTTCTTAGTGAGTTTTGGATCTTGTCTCACAGTGGCATATGTGTCATACATGAGTACATTTAGAAGTCGTTGTAATTATGAGGTTATGGCTATTTGTAATGATTACGATGAGAGAAGATTTGATGGACCATATAAATGCCCGATTTACGAAGTAGTATTTAATGGAACGACTTATTTCCTTTCGAATGGAGTTTTCATTAATAAGAACATTCCAAAAATCGGAGAACGTGTTCGTTTGAAAATCAATTATGATGATCCAACGGAATTCCGCCTGATGAAAAATGATCCTCACGAAGGTGGTGGATTGATGGCATTAGGATTGGCACTGATTGCATTCGGAGTTGCATTTGCATTTTTGGCAAGAAAATATAATTTAGTTTAAATGAAAATCCCATCAGATTTTACTCTGATGGGACTTTTTTTGACCTAGGGTCAAAGTTCGAAATTTCTTAATTAACATCAATCAAGCAAGACTGTATGGTAGCAAGTGCTGCCTTATGAAGTTCCGGAGTCATTCCTGCACAGCAGGATGAATCTACCGTGATGTCACTTTCCGGATAGAATGCTTTCAGAATCAGTGCATTGGATACTACGGAAATATCCGTGCATAAACCTACCAATTCAATGGATAAATCTTCATCACCCAACAATTCGTAGACCATATCCGGCAAATCGATTCCACAAAATGTACTTTTTTCCAAAGAAAGATAATTCTTTTTCTCTAATGCCTCTTTGACATCTTTCTGAATCTGCCATCCTTCCGTTCCTCTGACACAATGAGTAATCGGAATTTTCTTTCCTTCCATGGAATCCAGATAATCCACAAAGTGTGTATCCAATGTGGCAATGATTTCACCGTCGAATCCTTCAATTTTGTTAATGACATTCGGAATGATTGCAACCGCTTCCGGTGTTCCTAAGGCGCCATCAATGAAATCGTTCTGCATATCCACAACGATTAATATTTTTTTCATGTTTTCCTCCTTTGAGTAAGTGTCGCAGATTGTTTTGTAATTGAAAAACAATGAGAACAATACTTCCTTATTTAATTTTTTCCGAACAGATAAATACATACTCATCATATCATATTTTAATCAAAATTGTAAGACGATAAGAGGAATTAATTCCTTGAGGATTCCTAGGCAGAACCCTTGGAAAAATCGGGAAAATATGGTAAATTAGTAAGTACGGAAAAGAAAAATATTTAGGAATAATTTTCTTAAAGGAGCAGGAGGCAAAAAATGGAAAAGGTGCAGATTGAAAAAGATACCCTTGAGGAGCAGATGGTTATTCCTCTTTTTAGAAAAAAAATATGTATTGAAAAATTTCCTCATTTATTTCGTGATGACTACGCGATGGAACTTCTTACCAGATTTGAATATGATTCCAAGGAAGTCGAGCAAAGTGAAACAGGAAAGATGCAGCAGTTTGAAACTTTAGAGGCTGCACAGCGTCAGAATGATATTGAAGCAGAAATTTTAGAATATTTAGCAGAATATCCGGATGCAGCAGTGGTAAATATTGGTTGTGGGTTAGATCAGACTGCGGAAAAGTGTGATAATGGAAGGTGCAAAATTTATAATTTAGATGCACCGGATAAAATGGAATTTAGAAACGAATTAATTCCGGAAACAGACCGCATTACAAATTTAGATTATGATATTACGGATCAGGAATGGTTTAATGAAATTGATTCGGAAAACGGAGTGATTTTCTTCGCATCAGGTGTATTCAGTTATATGAAGCGTGAAGATATTAAGAATCTTTTTAATGCCATGGCGTTGAGATTCCCGGAAGGAAGACTTGTTTTTGACAGTATGGGAAAAGTTGCAGCAAAAATGAGACTGAAAGATTGGATTAAGGAAAATAATATTGAGAATATTGAGAGTCTCTTTACTGTGGACGAAACCCGTTGGGACATCAGACCATGGATTAAAAATTCTAAAATCAGTGAAAAAGGCTATATGAAGAAATATAGTGAAATCAAGGATGAGACGATTCCAAAGAGCTATCGTTTTTATGCAAAATTAGCAGATAAAGTTTACAAAATGAAAATTGTCAGATTAGATTTTTCAAGTAAGAGAAATTAAAAAAGGCTGCTGTGCTTAAGCACAGCAGTTTTTCTTTATTGCAAATATGAAAATAGTTTTCAAATTCGTATTGACAAGGTGTTACAGGTTCTGTATAATTTGATAATGATTTTCAAATTCAAACTAGGAGGAACATTATGAAGCGAATTGTAAGTGTAGCTTTGGCAATAATCATGGTAATGGGATTAACTGCCTGTGGAGGAAGTAATAAAAAGGACGATGGAAAAATTAGTATTGTGACCACCATTTTCCCGGAATATGACTGGGTGAAAGAAGTGGTAGGTGAGAATAATGATTCTGTGGAAATCACAATGCTTTTAGATAACGGGGTAGATCTTCACAGTTATCAGCCTACAGCAGAGGATATTATGAAAGTCACATCCTGTGATGTGTTCATCTATGTAGGTGGCGAATCCGATGGATGGGTGGAAGATGCCTTAAAAGAATCTGTAAATAAAGATATGAAGGTAATTAATTTAATGGATGCCCTGAAGGGACAGGTCAAGGAAGAAGAAATCGTTGAAGGAATGCAGGGAGAAGAGGAGGAAGCCGAAGAAGGCGAGGAAGAGGAAGGACCGGAATATGATGAACATGTCTGGCTTTCTTTAAAAAATACGAAAATTCTCGTTCAGAAGATTTCTGATACCCTGGGACAGGTAGACACGAAACATGCAGAGAACTATCAGAAGAATGCAGAGAATTATATTGGTAAATTAGAAGATTTAGATGTACAATATAAAGATGCGGTAGATCAGAGCGAAAAGAAAACAGTTCTCTTTGCAGACAGATTTCCTTTCCGATATCTGGTTGATGATTATGGAATTTCTTATTATGCAGCATTTGTAGGATGTAGTGCTGAAACAGAAGCTAGCTTTGAGACCGTTGTTTTTCTGGCAAAGAAAACAGACGAATTAAATCTTGGAACTGTATTGACTATCGAAGGTTCTGATCAGAAGATTGCAAAGACCGTAGTGGAAAATACGAAATCGAAAAAGCAATCTATTCAGTCTATGAATTCCATGCAGGGAATTACATCGGAGGATGTTAAAAAAGGTGTTACTTACCTGAAGGTCATGGAAGAGAATTTAAAGGTTTTAGAGCAGGCGTTAAAATAATGAATCGAGGTAGAAACCATGTTTGACAAGTTATTATTTTATTTTGAATATCCATTTGTAAGATACGCCTTAATTGTTGGGGTGTTAATCGCCCTTTGCTCTTCTTTGTTGGGAGTTACTTTAGTGTTGAAGCGATTTTCCTTTATTGGTGACGGATTATCTCATGTGGCTTTTGGTGCCATGGCAATTTCTGCAGTCATCGGTTTGGCTGACGATATGCTTTTGGTCCTGCCGATTACGGTAATTTGTGCGGTTCTATTACTATGGACAGGGCAAAATGCAATGATTAAGGGAGACGCAGCAGTGGCAATGATTTCTGTGGGAGCATTGGCCATTGGATATTTATTAATGAATCTGTTTTCTACTTCAGCAAACATTTCCGGAGATGTGTGTTCCACCTTATTTGGTTCCACCTCCATCTTAACATTGCGACAGTCGGAAGTTTTTCTGTGTATCGGCTTGTCTGTTTTAGTGGTAGCGTTCTTTGTGATTTTTTACAATCGTATTTTCGCTGTCACTTTTGATGAGAATTTTTCTAAGGCAATTGGAACGAAGGTGAATGCCTTTAATCTGTTAATTGCCATTATTATTGCAGTGATTATTGTATTGGCTATGAATCTGGTAGGGTCGTTACTGGTATCCGCATTGATTATTTTCCCTGCCCTTTCAGCTATGAGAATATTTAAAAGTTTCTTATCAGTGACAGTATGCTCGGCGGTATTGTCCATTATTTGTTCTGTGGCGGGAATCTTAGGCTCCATTCTTTATGGAACACCGGTAGGTTCCACGATTGTTGCCATTGACATTCTGGCATTTCTCATTTGCTGTATTATTGGTAAAGTAGGAGGTCGCTCCTAATGAAGAAAAGTTTGGTTGCAGTGATTTGTGGTGTGTTACTTTTTAGCGGTTGTGGAAAAGGAAATGCATACATTGAGAAGGAAATTGCAAAACAGGAAGGAAAGACCTCGGAATCAATTGTAATTGAAGAAACTACCGGGGCTGACATTGAAGATATCCGTGAAACGACGGTGATTGGAGATAGCATTGATTTGACCCAGATGTCTTCCACCATGGTGTATTCTCAGGTGAATGATATTGTGATGTATCCGGATGAATACATTGGCAAGGAAATCATTATGGACGGAATTAACGGAATCTATAAGGAAGAAGTTTCCGGCAAGGTTTATTATTCCTGTGTGATTCAGGATGCTACTGCGTGCTGTGCTCAGGGCATTGAGTTTCAGTTGAAGAAAGGGATGAAGTATCCGAACGACGGAGACGAGATTAAAGTTCGAGGCATCTTTGAAGTCTATGAGGAAGGTGGCTATTCGTTCTGTCGGTTGAAAAATGCTACATTAGAGTAAGGAATCTACGATGAATCAGGGGGTTCTTGCATTATCGGAAGAATGTGTGTATACTTGATTTGGTAGATGTGATAGAAATATGTCGAAAATGTGCCGGTGTCTACTACACCGGCATTCTTTTTTTTAGAGATTAGAGAATACATCATTGGGAGGTTATGATGAAAGAGAAACGAAATTCGTTTTCAGGAACATTGGGATTTATCCTTTCTGCGGCAGGAAGTGCAGTGGGATTAGGAAATATTTGGAGGTTTCCTTATCTGGCAGCAAAAGACGGTGGTGGAGTCTTTTTGATTGTTTATATTGTTCTTGCCTTAAGTTTTGGTTTTACCCTTTTGGTATCCGAGGTTGCCATTGGAAGAAAAACCAAGCAGAGTTCCTTAACAGCTTATGGAAAGATTAATAAACGATTTAAAATTGTGGGATTGTTTTCCGCGGTTGTTCCATTTATGATTTTGCCATACTACTGTATTATCGGTGGTTGGGTACTGAAATATGCTGTGACGTTTACCACAGGAAAAGGTGCCGAAGCGGCAGGAGATAAATACTTTGGTGGATTTATTACTCAGCAATATGCACCAATTCTCTTTACAGCGATTTTTTTGATTGGCACAGCATTTATTGTCTTTCGTGGTGTTGACAAAGGAATTGAAATTATGTCGAAGATTCTGATGCCGATTCTTTTCTTCTTAGTCATTGGCATTGCCATTTTTAGTGTTTTCACAAAGGATCCGGAAAGTGGAAGAACCGGTGTTCAAGGACTGAAAGTTTTTTTGATTCCTAACTTTGACGGAATCACGGCAAAAGGCTTCTTTATGATTGTGATGGATGCCATGGGACAGCTCTTTTATAGTATCAGTGTGGCTATGGGAATTATGGTTACTTATGGTTCATACGTTAAGGAAGAACATAATCTGATGGGGGCTGTAAACCAAATCGAAATTTTTGATACCATCGTGGCAATCCTTGCAGGGGTCATGATTATCCCGGCAGTTTATGTGTTTATGGGAATGGAAGGAATGACAGCCGGACCGGGTCTGATGTTTCAGGCAATTCCGAAAGCTTTTGAGGAAATGGGAACCGTAGGACAGATTGTTGGAGCATTATTCTTTATTATGGTATTATTTGCTGCTTTAACCAGTTCTGTTTCGGTTTTGGAAGCTGTTGTTGCCAGCCTGATGGATAAGTTTAAGATTTCCAGAAGAAGAGCCACAATCATTGAGACAGTCATAGCTTTAGCAATTGGTGCTGTAATCTGTCTGGGATACAATCTTCTGTATTTCGAAGCAAAACTTCCGAATACACCAAAGGGGGGAAGTGCACAGATTTTGGATATTTTTGATTATGTTTCAAACAATATCCTGATGCCACTGGTGGCCATCGGAACCTGTATTTTAATTGGATGGGTTGCCAAGCCGAAATATGTTATTGATGAAGTTACCCGAAATGGAGAAAAGTTCGGTAGAAAAGGTCTTTACATTGCTATGGTTAAGATTGTTGCGCCGATTTTACTTGTATTTTTATTACTGGGAGCCTTTGGAATTATATAGACAAAATTCTCTAAAGATGTCATACTATTGTATTAGGAGACATCGTGTGGGATGTTTAATCTTTACGCCTTGTTTTTACAGGGCGTAAAATTTTTTAGTGAGGTATTTAATTATGAATATTAGAGAAGAAGCACATCAGATGAAATTAATTTCTCCAAAGCTTGCCGCTAGCAGCAATGAGGAGAGAAATAACGCATTAAGAATGGTCGCAAAAGCCCTGGAAGCAAAGAAGGATGAAATCTTTGCGGCAAATCAGGTGGACTTAAAAAATGCGAAGGAAAATGGTATTTCTGATGCCGTTTATAAACGATTAAAATTCGACGAAGGAAAATTAAAATCTGTTTTGGAAGGAATCGAGCAGTTGACTAGTCTGGAAGATCCGGTAGGAAAGGTAATCTTCGAACGTGATCTGGACGAAGGTTTGACATTAAAGAGAATTTCCTGCCCAATCGGTGTGATTGGCGTAATTTTCGAGGCGCGTCCGGATGCATTGGTTCAGATTTCTTCTCTTTGTATTAAGAGTGGAAACTGTGCCATCTTAAAGGGTGGAAAGGAAACTGTTACGACCAATAAGGTTCTTTTCCAGATCATTAATGAAAGTGTTATCGAAGCAGGATTGCCAAAGGGTTGTCTTCTTCAGGCAGAACTTCACAATGAAATTGATGAACTGTTACAGTGTGAAAAGGATGTGGATTTATTGATTCCACGTGGCTCTAATGCATTCGTTCAGTACATCATGAACAATACAAAGATTCCGGTTATGGGACATGCAGACGGAATCTGCCACGTCTATGTGGACAAGGATGCAGATTTTGAAAAGGCAGTGCCAATTGTTGTGGACGCGAAGATTCAGTACACAGCAGCATGTAATGCAGTGGAAACATTACTGGTTCATCGAGAAATCGCAGAAGAATTCTTGCCAAAGGTTGCAGCAGCGTTAAAGGATGCCGGGGTAAAACTTCGCGGCACCAAGGAAGTTACCGGATTCATCGAAGCAGAAGAAATGGGAGAAGAGGAATTCAATACAGAATATCTGGAATTAGTTCTTTCTGTAAAATTAGTAGATGATGTGGAAGAAGCGGTAGACCACATTAATCGTTTTGGCTCTCATCATACCGATGCCATTGTGACTGAAAATCAGGAAACCGCAGAATACTTTATGCAGATGGTAGATTCCGCAGGGGTTTATCAGAACTGCTCTACCAGATTTGCAGACGGATTCCGTTATGGATTCGGTGCAGAGGTTGGAATCAGCACCAGTAAGATTCATGCCAGAGGACCGGTAGGTTTAGAAGGCTTAATGACTTATAAATATAAACTTTACGGAAGCGGACAGATTGTAGACGATTATGCTACAGGAAAGAAGAGCTTCCATTTCAAGGATAAATAGGATAAGCAGAATCGAGGAGTTGATGTATGGAACAGAAAAGACCATTAAGCAGGAAGCGTTTTGATTCCGGGGAAAGTGCCAGAGTCTCTAAGCGAGGAGAAGGTCTGGGAACCGGACCGGTAGGACAGAGAAAAAGCAGTAATTCCAGTCAGGGAGGCGGACGAAGCATTACCCGTGCAGGAGCAGCAGCCGGCGGTGGTGGAATCAGTATCATTGCAATTATTTTCATCTTACTTCAGATGTTTGGTGGTTCCCTGGGAGGAGATTCGACATTATCCAGTTTAGGAAATCTGACCTCTTTGTCAGGAAATTATGGTGGAAGCAATGCCAGCATGAGTGCCGTGAATACTTCGGTTGCCAGTGGCAGTAGAGAAAAGCGAACGGTCATTAAAGGAAACGGTCAGGACAAACACACCATCATGGTCTATATGTGTGGCACCGACTTAGAGTCCAAGAGTGGAATGGCCAGCAATGACCTGGCAGAAATGGCTTCGGCAACCCTTTCTGAAGCTGTGAATGTGATTGTATACACCGGAGGCTGTAACCAGTGGAAATCCGGTATCAGCAATAAAACCAATCAGATTTATCAGATCAAGAATGGAAAGATGAAGTGTCTCGTGGAAAACGATGGAAATAAATCCATGGTAGAATCTGCGACCCTTACTTCTTTTATTAAATATTGTAACGATAAATTTCCTGCCAACAGAAAGAGTCTGATCTTTTGGGATCACGGCGGCGGTTCCGTAACAGGATTCGGCTATGATGAGAAAAACGGGAAAGGCTCTTCTATGACTCTTTCGAAAATTAATGCAGCGTTAAAGAGTGCAGGAACCACCTTTGATTTCATTGGATTCGATGCCTGTCTGATGGCAACGGCTGAAACTGCATTAATGATGAACAATTATGCAGATTATATGATTGCATCCGAGGAAACAGAACCGGGAATCGGTTGGTATTATACTAATTGGCTCACAAAGCTTTCCAAGGATTCTTCCATGGAGACAACATCCATTGGAAAGAATATCATTGATGATTATACAGATCAGTGTCAGAAGAAGTGTCCGGGACAGAAAACCACATTGTCCATTGTGGACCTGGCGGAATTTTCCAATACAGTTCCGGGCGCGTTAAAGGATTTTTCCAATGCGGTCAGCGAAACCATTGCGGCACAGAAATACAGTGAAATTTCCGATGCCAGAAATGCCACCAGAGAATTTGCACAGCGTTCAAAGATTGACCAGATTGATTTGGCTGATATGGCAGACCATGTGGGAAATGCAGAAGGAAAAGCGTTAAGCAAGGCAGTTAAGGGTGCAGTGAAATATAACCGCACTTCTTCTAATATGACTAATTCTTATGGAGTGTCCATTTATTTCCCATATAAGAAAACATCTTATGTGGACAAGGCATGTCAGAATTATGATGCCATTGGAATGGGCAGTGAGTACAGCAAATGTATTAAGCAGTTTGCAGCAGTAGAAACCACAGGACAGATTTCTTCCGGTGGAAGTACCTCACCGTTAGGTTCCCTTTTGGGAAATGCACCGTCGGATAGTTCCTTTGATGTGGGATCCATTATCGGAATGCTCTCCGGGTTTGCCGGTGGAGCGCGAGACATCTCCATCCGGGGACTGAACACCGGAAATATCAAGTTCTTAACAGATAGCGGATTATCAGACCATGAACTGGCAGAGATTGTCTCAGAAAATCATCTGAAGGATTCCGATTTCCAATTTAAAAATCAGGATGATAAAAAGATTCTTCACTTAAGTGAAGACCAGTGGAAACTGGTGCATTCCGCTGATCAGAACATGTTCGTATGGGACGGCTCCGGCTATATGGACCTGGGACTTGATAACGTATTTGATTTCACGGAAGAAGGGGATATGATTGCCCTTACGGAAAAGACCTGGTTAGGAATCAATGGTCAGCCGGTGGCATATTATCATACAGATACCACCGAGGAAGGGGATCACTACACCATCACCGGTTACGTTCCGGCATTCCTCAATGGCGTGCGTGTGAAACTGATTCTCGTGTTTGACAACGAACATGAAAAAGGATATGTGGCAGGTGCCGAACCGGTATATGCCCAGAACGAAATCGATGCGGTAGCAAAGAACATCTCTGAAATCAAAGATGGAGATCAGATTGAGTTCATTTGTGATTACTATACGGAAAACGGAACTTATCAGGATAGCTATTATTTAGGAAAACCGTTAATTGTAGATGGGGAACTGAAGATTGCCAATGTGAAATTGGAAAACGAGAAGGTTGTGGTGTCTTATAAGTTTACGGATATTTACAATAATGAATATTGGGCAAAGGTACAATAAGCCTTGAAACAGAAAAGGAACGATGCAGTTTAGCGTCGTTCCTTTTTATAGATTATCTAAAAATTGAATTAGAGCATCGGATTGCTCTTTGCTAAGTTTCGAAAAAATGTTTAATAAATGTAGTTCTTTTTTGCTGAGTGAAACTGTTGTGTCGTTGTCTTCCAAAAAGAATTGTGACAGGGTAATTCCAAAAGCATCACAAATCTTATTTAAGGAAGGTATCGACGGAAGCATATCCTTGCGATACCAGGAGGAAATCGTGGATTGTGTCAATCCGGATTTCTCAGCTAATTGGTATTCACTCCAGTGTCTTTCTTCACGTAATTTCGTGATTTTATCTAAAACGTTCATCAATCGTAGTTCTCCAATTTTTTTTCAGGTAAATTCTTTAGTTTGTAATGTGTGATAACGTTAATTATACTACGGTATTTCGTTGCATAATAATACGAAAAAGCGTATAATATTAACGAGAATGTGAACGGTAACCGGTGAGAAAAGGATGTACAAATGATAAACGGTGAAAACAGAAAAACATATTTGGATAATATGAGACTTATGATTATTTTGGGACTATTTCTATTTCATTCTTGTGAAATGTTCTACCTAAATGAAGGTTTTTATATAGAGGCGGATAAACAATTAATTCCAACATTGATTTACAATTTAGCAAGCCCGTGGTACATGGGCGTGTTATTTTTTATTGCTGGAATGGCATCAATGCTTAGCTTGAAAAAGAGAACGATGAAAATATATTGCCAGGAGCGAGTAAAAAGAATTATGGTTCCATTATTAACAGGAGTATTGTGCTGGGTGCCTTTCCAAAGTTATTTTGTATTAAAAAACCATTCTGATTTTGTCGGGAACGTGTCGGATGCATGGAAATATTTCTTTACTCATGGAAGTTTATTCTCTTATGGATATCACGGGGAATTCACATTATCTCATTTATGGTTTTTGCTATCACTATTTGTCATTTCTTTGGTTTGTATTCCCGTGGTCTTCTTAAAAAAGAAGTATCCTGAAAAAATGAATCTGGTTTTTGGATGGGATAAATTGATTGTTGTTGTTTTGCTTATTTATATTGTATCGTACGGAACTTCGGATGAATCAACATTAAAATTTATCGTTTTCTATCTCCTGGGGGTAGTGCTTTATGATAATGATTCGTTTTTCATTTTTATTGAAAAACATATAAAAATGTTAGTCGGTATATCGCTGATTAGTGATTGTCTGACCGCGTGGTTTTTGATTGAAATGAAACATGTTGAGACTATGTCAGTGGCTTATGCATTGATGAGGTTACTGTGGGCATGCTCATGTGTCATTACGGCGTTTACCGTTATAGGGTTAGGAAGAAATTATCTGAATTTTTCAAACAATTTCTGGAAGTATTGGACGAGAAACTCTTTTATGATCTATTTTGTTCATATGGTTCCGCTGATTGCCATCGGCTACTATGTAATCACATATTTGGAAATATGGTATCCATTCCAAATATTGATTATAACATTTAGTTCTTTGTTGGTGACGATTGGAATGGTGAAAGTGCTAGGGCTTATAACGCCATTTAGGAAAATGTTTGGAATGGCGAAAAAGTAAATTTGATGAGAGAAGAGGAAAGCATATGGAAAAAGAATATACAGGCTATCCGTCTATAGATAGACCATGGGAAAAATACTATACAAAAGAGCAATTAAATACATCTTTACCTGAAATGACCTTATGGCAAAACATTTACTCAAATAATAAAGATTATCCGAATGATATAGCAATCAATTATTTTGGCAATAAAATAACATACAAAAGTTTGTTTGAAAATGTAAATTGGTGTGCAATGGCCCTTAAAAACTTTGGAATAAAGAAAGGGGAATGTGTAACATTATGTACATCTAGTACACCTGAAGCTGTAATCGTAGTTTTGGCTTGCAATAAAATAGGGGCATTGGCCAATTTCTTAAATCCTTTATTTTCAGAAGAATCTATGAAGAACTTGTTGAAAAAGGCGGAGTCAAAAATAATTTTTGTTTTGGATAGATTACTGGAAAATACTGAAAAGGTATTTGATGAATTAAATATAGAAACAAAGGTTATTATTCCGGTTAATAATTCAATGAAATATCCGTTAAAGTTTATTGCTGGAATAAAGAGAAAAAATCCTATCAGGAAGTTTTCTGAACAGAATTACTTATCTTGGAATGATTTCATTATGGAAGGTAAGAATTATCCTGAAAGAGAATTTGATGATTTGGAGGTGAAATATAAAAAAGATTATCCTGCAATAATGGTATATTCATCAGGAACTACAGGAGAGCCTAAAGGGATTGTATTAACAAATGATGGAATTAACGCAACTATTGCACATTCTAAAGATACAAGTCACCAACATAAAAGAGGGGATACATTTCTTCAAATGATTCCTATTTGGTTCTCAACAGGAATTGTATTGTCAATGATGATGCCACTTACGATGGGGATAACAGTAATATTAGAACCTGTTTTTAGCAAAGAAAACTTTGCAAAAGGTTTGGCAAAGTTTAAGCCAAATATGACACTAGGAGCTACAAGCTTATGGAGATATGCGATTCATAGCAAAAAAATGAAAAAAATAGATTTTTCAAAAATGACATTTCCAATGTCAGGAGGAGAAGCAATTAGAGAACAAGATGGAAAAGAAATAAAAAAATTTTTATTAAATCATGGATGTACAGCAACATTCTTTGTGGGATATGGAATGTGTGAATTAGGAAGTCAAGTAACATCGTCAACAGTGCTATATCAAGGAAAGGAAGGAAGCGCAGGCATACCTATTCTTCGCTCAAGAGTTTCGTCTTTTGATATTAACACAAATGAAGAATTGACGTATGGACAACGTGGAGAAATTAGAGTTGACTCACCTGCAAAGATGAAAGAATATTTTAAAAAACCAGAGGCAACAGAGGAGTATTTTTATACTGATAAAAATGGAACAAAATGGGGGTGCACTGGCGATATAGGATATGTGGATGAAGATGGTGATGTTTTCATTCTAGGAAGAGAATCTGATCATTTTATAACAGAAGAGGGCAAAAAAGTCTATAACTTTGATATTGAAAATGTAGTATTAAAGGATGAACGGATTTCTGCTTGTAAAGCGTTAGGAATTACGATAAATGGCAAAGTGACGCCGGTTGTTCATATTTTGCTTGGCGAGGGGGCGGAAGATTCTTTTGAAGTAATAATTAGGGATATTGATAAAAATTGTAAAGCGCAACTACCTGAATATGCAGTCCCTGTCGCGTATAAAAAGCGAGAGTCATTTCCGGTTCATCCTAATGGGAAAAGAGATGTAGATTCGTTGATGGAGGAAAGAGAGGGACTGATTGACGAATGGGGATGAATGGCATTTCACTGGAAGTGACTTTTTCAAGAATAATAGTTTCTGATCGTTGCGTTTTTGGAGTGGATGAAGAAGAATTAATGATTCTTTGTGAAAAGGGGGTGCCGGAGTATGCGCCCCCAAAAATAGAATGTATTGATAATTTACCTTTAATTTCAATGGGAAAAGATGATTATAAAGTGTTAGAAGAAAGGTGAAAGTATATAGTATGAAAAAAGATGAAGATACTAGTGATGAAAAATATATTATTAATTTAAATAAAGCATGGTCGCTATCTAAATCTTGGAAGAGGGCAGCTATAATTTGGAGAACGCTTGATCATATATTTGTAATTGGGTCATTTACGTTTTCAATATTTGTTGTTTTCATCAGCGCTATAGATAGTAATGCAAAAATTCTAATTATTGTTTTTTCTTCATTAGCTGCAATATTCACTTTGATTGGTTTTGCATGCAACCCAACAAAGTATATGCGTGAGTATAGATTGGCATTTCAAATACTTAATGAAGCACTTATTTCTTACACCGATGAAGAGGGAAAGATAAAGGGTGGAAAAAATGGTTATATTGCTATTGGAGAAGCAATTAAAAAGGGTGAAAGGTATATAGGAAAGACCTTTGAAGTTGATAATAATTATGTTTCAAATGAATCTGAATTGTTCTAGAAAGGTTAAGAAGCATTTTAGTTAAAGAAAAGATCGAGAGATAGAACGATATAAGAGGAGGAAAGAACTTTGACAGAGAGCTTGACAGGATATCCATCTATAGATAAACCGTGGCTGAAATATTATAGCGAGGAAGCAAAGAATCCAAAGTTTCCGGAATGCAGTATTTATGAATTTTTATATGAAAGAAATAAGGAACATCCATCGGACTATGCGTTAAATTATTTTGGGAAGAAAATTACATATAGAGAATTGTTCTCTATGATTGATGAAGTAGCAAAAGCCTTTAATGCTATTGGAGTAAAACCAGGAGAAGTTGTATCAATTGTTACAGTGTCAACAGTTACAAGTGTTGTGTGCTTCTATGCATTAAATAAAATCGGTGCAGTATCTAACTTTTTAAATGTACTTTCAGAAGAAAAAGATTTAATCAACTATTTTAAGGAAGCAAAATCAAAAGTAGTGGTTACGTTGGATTTATTTGCTGAAAAGGTAGTTAGTGCTGCGAATCAGTCTGAAGTTGAGAATGTAATTGCGTATTCAATTGATGAAAATATGCCGTTACTAACAAAGGTTGGATACAAGTTAAAAGTTAGAAATGAAAAAATAAGTATCGATAATTCAGTAATTTTATGGGCGAACTTTTTAAAAATGGCGGAGAATCAGCCTCAAATAAAATATAAGAAAAATCCAAAGAAATTAGCGCTACTAGCACATACAGGAGGAACTACAGGTATACCAAAAGCAGTGATGTTGAATGATATGTCAATAAATTCGGCAACGCAGACATATGTGTATATGATGAGTAATGCAAAACAAAAAGATGTTTTTTTACATGTGATGGTTCCGTTTGTTGCTTATGGATTAATATCATGTACGCATGTTCCATTATGTTTACGATTCTGCTGTACGTTAATTCCAAAATTTGAATCAAGAGATATAAATAAGTATATTAAAAAATATAGTGTCAATCATATTATGGCTGTACCATCTTACTTAATGGAACTGAAAAGTGGAATTAGTTTATCAAAAATAAAAAATATCGCAGTGGGCGGAGACGGATTGAATGGAGAATTAGAGAATAACATTAATGACATTTTAAATGAGTGTAATAGTAAAGCGGTTTTGACAAAAGGTTATGCAATGACTGAAGCGTGTGCTACTGCCGTGGCATCTTTTAAACATGTGAATAAAACAGAAAGTGTCGGAATTCCACTTCCGGGGAATAACATCATGATTTACGACAGAGAGTCAAGAAAAGAACTTCCATATGGTGAAGTTGGTGAAATTTGTTTACAATGTAAATCCCGTATGATTGGCTATCTGGATAATGAAGAAGAAACAAAGAATTTGTTCTGGATTCATAAGGATGGTTCAGAATGGCTACATACAGGAGATCTGGGATATGTAGATGAAGACGGTTTTGTATTCTTGATTGGAAGGATGAAGAGGATTATTTTGACCACTGGAGGAGGCGTCGCATATAAGGTATTTCCGAATACAGTAGAGGAAGTACTGATAAAGCACCAGGATGTAGTAAATTGTTGTGTTGTAGGAGCAACAGAAGGCGAGAATCAAGTCTTAAAAGCAGTAGTGGTTTCAGAGCAGAATGAAAAAGAAGATGTGGAGTATTCTCTGCGCAAACTGTGTAAGGAGGAACTTCCAAGTCATGCCAGACCTACGTTCTATGAATTTGTCGAGGAATTACCGTTGACAGCAGCAGGAAAAGTGGACTATAAATTGCTCGAGGGATAAATGAATGGACAAGGGCGGTGATTAGATGAGTTTGGTTGAAAATACAATTTTATCACTAGTGAGGCGTAATTTAAGTAAAAAACTGGATTTAAAAAATGTTGTAGATATTTCTTCGGAGGGTTTAAGAGAGCATCGAGATATAAAATATCTGAATCGAAGTGGAAAAGAATTGCTGATGGACATTTTTGAACCAATAGTCGATGAAATGACAGAATTGCCGGTGATTCTAAATTACTTCATGCCTTTCCGGTTTTACGACCTGATTTTTCTGAGAGCGAAAGAGTTATAGATGAAATAATCGAATGGTTTAAGGCACATGAGGAAAATTAACACTTCAATCTGAGGATAAGTGTCTTAAAAAATCCTCTTGACGAATAAAATAAAATATCATAGAATAAGAAACGGGTTAGCAGAAACTAACCCGTTTCTTAGACCAGATGGTTAGTCAAAGCTATCCAAAACTAGAAAAAACTAATTTGTGATAGTTTTTACGAACGAGAAGAAAAAGGAGATGTCTATGATGCCATTAAGATTAGCAGATCCGGGGGAGGTCAATATTATTAAGCGAGTTGGCGGCAGTCCTGAGGTAAAAAAACATTTAGAAGATTTAGGGTTTGTAGCGGGTGGAGAAGTCTCCGTCATTTCTATGATGGGAGGGAACATCATTGTGAATGTGAAAGAATCCCGCGTTGCTATCAGTGAAGAGATGGCGAATAAGATATTTATTTAATGGGATTTCAAAGAATAAGAAAAGAGGAGAAGATGATGAAAACATTAAGAACTACCAAAATCGGTGATACCGTAAAGGTTGTAAAGCTCCACGGCGATGGTGCTGTGAAGAGAAGAATTATGGACATGGGAATTACAAAAGGTGTAGAAGTTTATGTCCGCAAGGAAGCACCATTGGGTGATCCAATCGAGATAGCTGTAAGAGGTTATGAACTCTCCATCAGAAAAGCTGATGCGGAAATGATTGAAGTAGAATAAGAAAAACTGATAAATGAAAAATATGTTGGAATAGGAAAGTGAAGAGAGGAGAAATTATGGAAGGAAAAATTAGGATTGCTCTTGCAGGAAATCCGAACAGTGGTAAAACGACGTTATTTAATGCATTAACCGGTTCAAATCAGTTCGTAGGGAACTGGCCGGGTGTTACGGTAGAAAAAAAAGAAGGTAAATTAAAGAAGCACAGCGATGTGGTAGTTACGGACTTGCCGGGAATTTATTCCCTGTCGCCATACACATTGGAAGAGGTTGTAGCGAGAAATTATCTGATTGAGGAAAGACCGGATGTTATCCTGAATATTATTGATGGAACAAATCTGGAAAGAAATCTTTATTTAACAACACAGTTAACAGAACTTGGAATTCCTGTTGTTGTCGCAATTAACATGATGGATATCATTCGAAAGAATGGTGACAAACTAGATACGGAACAGCTGGCTGTTCAGTTGGGTTGCAAAATTGTAGAAATCTCTGCATTAAAGGGAACCGGTATTGAAGAAGCTGCAAATGCGGCAGTTGCAGCCGCTCAAGGATCAAAAACAATTCCACAGCATAGTTTTAGCGGCGTTGTGGAACATGCCATTGCGCATATTGAAGAAGCAGCAGTACATAACATGCCGGAAGAACAGCAACGTTGGTACGCCATCAAGATGTTCGAACGTGACGATAAGGTAATGGAAAAGTTGAATCTGGACGCAAAGACCTTAGAACATATTGAACATGATATTCAGGCAGCAGAAAGAGAATTGGATGATGATGCAGAGAGTATCATCACTAACGAAAGATATGTTTACATCGCATCAATTTTAAAGGGATGCTATAAAAAGAAAAACAAGGGACAGTTATCTGTTTCTGATAAGATTGACAAGGTTGTTACGAATCGATTCGCAGCACTTCCTATCTTCGCAGTTGTCATGATTATTGTTTACTACATTTCTGTATCAACCGTTGGTACCTGGGTAACTGATTGGACCAACGATGGATTGTTTGGTGCAGATGGTGATGGATGGCACTTATTTGGTATTGGAACATCTGATTATGATGATGCAGAAGCAAAGTGGGCTGAAGAATCTGTATTTATCGATGATGTTAAGGTTGTAATTGATCAGGCTGCAAAGGACGACAAGGTTGTCGGGGCAGATGAATTACAGGGTGCTTTTGAAGAAGCAGACTTCGGCGCTTTCGATGAAGCTTATGGCTCATACGGTGAAGATTTAATGGAAAACGGATATGACATTGATTCTGTTCTTCCGTTAGACGAAGAAGGTGAATGGGATGGTGCTCCGGACCCGGCAGATTATGGCGTATGGGTTCCCGGTATTGCTACTGCTGTCTCAGCAGGACTTGAAAAGATTCATTGTGCCGAATGGCTTCAGGGATTAATTGTAGATGGAATTGTTGGCGGTGTTGGTGCTGTTCTCGGTTTCGTGCCACAGATGTTAGTATTGTTTATCTTCCTTGCTTTCTTGGAAAGCTGTGGTTATATGGCGCGTATTGCTTTCGTCATGGATAGAATTTTCAGAAAATTTGGTCTTTCAGGAAAGTCATTTATCCCAATGTTAATTGGTAGCGGATGTGGTATCCCAGGCGTTATGGCTTCTAGAACCATTGAAAATGAACGTGACCGCCGTATGACAATTATGACAACTACATTCATTCCTTGTGGAGCAAAGCTTCCAATTATTGCCATGATTGCAACAGCATTGTTTGGTGGTGCATGGTGGGTAGCTCCTAGTGCATACTTCTTGGGAATGGGCGCAATCATTATTTCCGGTATCATGCTTAAGAAAACTAAAATGTTCGCCGGAGATCCAGCTCCATTCGTTATGGAACTTCCTGCATATCATATGCCAACTGTTGGAAACATTCTTCGTTCTATGTGGGAACGTGGATGGTCCTTTATTAAGAAGGCAGGAACAATTATTTTAATTTCATCCATTATCATTTGGGCAGGTTCTGTATTTGGTTGGACCGATGGAAGCTTCGGATTTAATGCAGATATGGAACTGGCAGACAGCATTTTAGGTCATCTTGGTAATGGAATCAAGTGGATTTTTGCACCGCTTGGATTTAGTGATGCAACCGCAACGATTGCAACAATCATGGGACTTGTAGCAAAAGAAGAAGTTGTTGGAGTATTCGGTGTACTTGATTTCGTAGAAATGTCTAAGCTTGCAGCATACTCATTCCTCGCATTCAACTTATTATGCGCTCCATGTTTTGCAGCGATTGGTGCAATCAGAAGAGAAATGAACTCCGCAAAGTGGACAGCGTTCGCAATCACTTATCAGTGTGTATTAGCTTACGCAGTAGCACTTGTGATTTACCAGATTGGTTCTGCTGTAACAGGAAACATTCATCCGGTAGGCTTTGTAGCTGCTCTTGCGGTAATTGCATTTATTATTTACATGTTATTCATTAAGAAGTATCAGGAAGCAAAGAAACTTGATATTGAAGTTAAAACAAAGTAAGATGGTATTGAACAGATATCGGAGGTAGTTTATGATTTCATGGATTTTAGCAAATATGGGAAGCATTATAGTATCAATTATTTTGATTCTTATCGTTGGCTTTATCCTTTTTAAAATGATTCACGATAAGAAATCAGGAAAGTCTTCCTGCAGCAGTGGATGTGCAGGATGTCCGATGAGTGGAAAATGTCATAAATAGTAGTATCCCCCTCAACTCTAGTATGGGTTGAGGGGGATTTTTATATTTGTAAAGCCTTTATTGATAAGCCGATGCACAGGAATTTTTTCTAATCAAAGAAAGGCAGAAACTAAAAAACTAGTTCCAATCAACCTCGAAAAATGCTATAATGTGTAATTAGATGAGGTTTTATGGACGGTGAAAAAATGGACGAATTATTGAGACGATTAAAGACAGGAAGTTTGAAAGTGATATTTCAGGAGCGGACCAATGACGGAATGGTTCAGCTCTTTCGTTATGTGTTCGTAGGAGGCTTTGCATTTGTGGCTGACTGGGGCGCAATGGTATTGGGCGTGAAACTTGGAATGAATGAATATGTGGCGGTGGCTATCGCTTTTGTGGTTGGGCTGATTGTAAATTTTATTCTATCAAAAAAGTTGGTTTTTCAAGAAGCATCCGAGAAAACGAATGCAACGGGAGAGTTTGTTGCCTATGGGGTAATTGGAATTCTTGGACTGCTGTTTACTGAAGGGCTAATGTATGTTCAGTTAGAATGGATTGGAATTCATTATATGATTGCAAAAATAATTGCAGCAGCGATTGTATTATTGTGGAATTTTATTGCGAGGAAAGTACTATTATATAAATAGTAAAACTTTTGGGGCAAGAAAATAAAGAAAACTTAAAGAAGAAAGGAGTTTTAATTATGGGGTTAATCAAAGCAGGATTAGGTGCTGTTGGAGGTACCTTGGCAGATCAGTGGAAGGAGTTCTTTTATTGTGAAGCAATTGATAAAGACGTTCTCGTAGTTAAAGGAGAAAAGAGAGTTGGAAATCGTTCTTCCAACACAAAAGGATCAGACAATGTTATTTCAAACGGTTCAGGAATTGTTGTGGCAGATGGTCAGTGTATGATTATCGTGGAACAGGGAAAAATCGTGGAAGTTTGTGCAGAACCGGGTGAATTTACATATGACACCAGCTTGGAACCAAGCATTTTTACAGGACCTTTAAAGAAATCAATTATTGATACCTTTAAGCAGGTCGGAAAGAGATTTACTTACGGTGGAGAACCGGGAAAAGATCAGAGAGTTTATTACTTTAATACAAAAGAATTAATTGATAATAAGTTTGGAACACCGAACCCAATTCCATTTCGAATTGTGGATAGAAACATCGGATTGGATTTAGACAGTGCAGTACGTTGTTCCGGTGTATATTCTTATAAGATTACAGATCCGTTGCTGTTTTACACCAATGTATGTGGCAATGTTTCCGGAGAATACAGAAGAGATGAAATCGATAGTCAGTTAAAGACAGAATTTATTAGTGCATTGCAGCCGGCGTTTGCAAAATTATCAACATTGCAGATGCGTCCGAATGAAATTCCTGGACATGCAGAAGAATTAGCAGAGGCAATGAATGAAGCATTAAGCCAGAAGTGGGGAGAGTTAAGAGGTTTAGATGTGATTTCCATTGCAATGAATCCGATTACACTTCCGGAAGAAGATGCAGAAGCAATCAAGCTTGCGCAGAGAAATGCAATGCTTCGTGATCCAAATATGGCAGGAGCAACCTTGGTTGGTGCACAGGCTGATGCAATGAAAGCAGCAGCAGAAAACTCCAGTGGTGCTATGGCAGGATTTATGGGAATGGGCATGGCAATGAATGCCGGAGGAAATAATGCACAGTCATTGTTTGCAATGGGACAGCAGCAGAATGCACAGCAGGCAACACAGCCGCAGCAGCAGGCTCCTGCACAGCCGGCAGGAGATTCTTGGGTATGTGCTTGTGGAGCGACAGCTACCGGAAAGTTCTGTTCTGAATGTGGTGCACCAAAGCCGGCACCGGCACAGTGGACTTGTGCCTGTGGAACAGTGAATACAGGAAAATTCTGTACAGAGTGTGGAAAGCCTAGAGTATAAGACGAAAAACATTGGGGCGTGGACACACGCCCCTTTATGATTATTAGGGAAAAGGATGGTGAAAAGATGTCATCATTATTGGAATATAAGTGCCCTTGTTGTGGTGGGGCCATTGAATTTAATACAGAAGTACAACGAATGAAATGTCCATACTGTGACACGGAATTCGATGTGGAGGCAATGCAGCAATATGACCAGGAATTGCAGGAAGAAAAGCCTGATTATATTCACTGGGATACTTCCGCAGGAGGACAATGGACAGAAGATGAGACAACAGGAATGAGACTGTATGTTTGTGAGTCTTGTGGCGGTGAAATCGTAGGAGATGAAAATACGGCAGCTACGAAATGTCCATACTGTGACAATCCTGTTGTTATGATGGAACAGTTTACCGGAGGATTGAAGCCGGATTATGTGATTCCGTTTAAACTGGATAAAGAAAAAGCCAAGGAAGTTTTAAGAAATTTTTATAAGGGAAAGCGATTACTCCCAAGAAATTTTAAAGATGAAAATCACATTGATGAAATAAGAGGGATTTATGTTCCGTACTGGTTGTTTGATGCTGATACGGAAGGAACTGTTCGGTATAAAGCAACAAAGGTGACGGGACACTGGAGTGACAGTAATTATAACTATACGCAGATTAGTGTATTCTCTGTTATCAGAGGAGGAACTCTTCAGTTCGAAAATGTGCCGGCAGATGGCTCCTCTAAAATGGCGGATGATATGATGGAGTCACTGGAGCCATATTATTTTTCGGAAGCCGTGGATTTTCAGACGGCTTATCTGGCAGGATATCTGGCGGATAAATATGATGTGACATCTGATGAGTGTATCGAGCGGGTCAATCAGCGAATGAAGAAAAGTACGGAAGATAGTTTCCGGGAAACAGTTCATGGATATGGTACTGTGGAAACATCCCATAGTAGTATTCAGGTAGAAAATGGAAAAGCAAAGTATGCATTGTATCCGGTGTGGATTCTGAATACGCGATGGAAAGGCGAGAATTTTACCTTTGCAGTGAATGGTCAGACCGGGAAAATAGCGGGAAGAATGCCGGTAGACTGGGCTGCTTTTTGGCGGTGGTTTGCGGGAATTACTGTAGTAGTTGCGATTCTTGCATATTTGGTAATGTATATTTTTCTGCGATAGGTTATGAGGAAAGGAAAAACTATGAAAAATAAATTATTGCGCTGGTGCTTCATCCTTGCTATTTTTTGCTTTGGTTTCCTGTTTGCTACGGATGTTTCTTCAAATCCGGTAAAAGCGGAAAACAAACAGAAACTGGTAGATGACGCGGATCTTTTGTCCAGTTCGGAAAAAGAGCACATTGAAGCACTGTTAATGCGTTTAAGTAAAGAAAATCAATTTGATATTGTCATCCATACATTGAATGACCCGACCTTGCCGGACACGGATGAGGCATTGATGAACTATGCGGATGATTATTATGATTACAATGGTTATGGTTATGGAGAAAATTATGACGGTGTCATTTTGGTGATTAATATGGCACATCGTGGATATTGGATTTCAACCTGTGGATATGGAATCACAGCGATGACGGACAGAGGTCTGGAATATATGAAGGATCAGTTTGTCCCAAGTATGTCTGACGGAGATTACGCTGAGGCATTTGAGATCTTTGCCAATACCTGCGATGATTTTGTAAAGCAGGCAAAAAGCGGAAAGCCTTATGATGTTGGGAATCTTCCTAAAAAAGATTTAGGGTTCATCCATATATTGATTGCCTTAGGGATTGGAGCTGTTGCAGCGGCAATTGCCTGCCTGACTATGAAAGGGCAGCTAAATACCATTCATCCGAAAAATCATGCAGCGGATTATATGATTAAGGATAGCTTGAATATTACGCAGTCCACAGATCAATTTTTATATGTGTTTACAAAGAAAACGGCGAAGCCAAAAAACAACGGAGGAGGAAGTTCCACACATCATTCTTCCTCGGGAAGAAGTCATGGCGGTAGCGGCGGACATTTCTAGGAACCTACAAAAAACACTTTCTGATGTACCGACCCCCAAAAGTTAGACCTAAAAATCTAACGATGGGAGGTCGGTATTTTTATGGCTAAATATAGTTATGACTTAAAGAAACAAGTTGTTGATGCCTATTTTTGTGGAGAAGGTGGGTACACTTTTCTTGCTGAG
>JAILRB010000054.1 GCA_024698585.1 Eubacterium sp. | reverse complement strand
AAATTATCTAAAAAAAGTCGATTATTGCTAACAATTGTTAGATTATCAGGAAAAAAGTTGAGGTTAATTTTCACATTATGATATAATCAGAAAGAGTTTTATATAAACAAAGGAAAACAGAAAGGGGATATACAAATGAAGGTGTATATGAAAAAAGAAAACTACCAGTCGTTTTATTTGGGTGTGATGGTGATGGTGTTTTTATTTATGGTTGCCATAGTGGGAAGCGCTGTAATGTTACGCTGTGAAACGCTGGAAGAAGCAGTAGGCAAGTATGGAATTCTGATTCCATTTATTCTTATTTTTGCAGGTGCAGGAATTCGGATGCTGATTGGAATGTTTGAGGCACCAAGGGAATACCAGGCAAAATTAGTGAAAAAGGAAATTGGACAATATGTAGGCAAGCCGGTGACACAAATGGTTTTTAAATTGGTAAAGAATGAAGGAGGAATGGTGAATCTTATGCCGGACTACTATCCATGTTATTCCTATGAAGATAATTCTTTGGTAGTAGGACGGCAGTATCCGGTGAAAATTGACAGAGGAATTCAAAAAATCCTGGAGGTTATTCCACCTGCAAAGGAAGTGGATGAGGCCATGGTTGAAAGCCCGGAAAAAAAGGATTGTTTTGAGAACTATACGGATGGAAACATTCCACAGACCGGCACTTTGGTAGAAAAGCCCAGTATGATAAGAGAACTGTTAAGTGTGGTCGTTTTCTGGGTGGTGGGCAGTGTCTTTGTCGTAATCATGAAGCAAAGGTTAAATATGACATGGAACGGACTGGAAGACCATTTGATTCTTTTGGGAGTTTTTTTGGTCATTGTAACCATTGTTTTGTTGTTTAGAGGTTGGCAAAGAGTACATTATGATGAACAAAAAATCAGAAAAATAGGATTGACGAATGGAACCATGACCAATGTTAGCTCCATGCAGAAGTATAGACTTCTGACTAATAATCGTGACAAGATTTTCGTGGTGGATTCATATAATCAACTGGTGTTTATTACGGGAATTCATGGAATCCTGCAAAACAGATACGTGGTATATAACGGGGAAAGAAAATTAATCGCATCGGTAAAGAGGACAATTCAACTCACAGGAATGAAATATTACGTTGATATCGAAGACCGGAATGGTTTTTCTCTGGAGCCGGTACGGGAAGATGGCTGTTATGACGTGGACGGATTACCGTATATCATCAGAGGCGATAGAGATTTTCGCGAGGCAAAAATCTGGGATGAAAATGATCGAGATGTAGTATCTATTGAAAACACAAGAAATGGGGAGTATGAGGTGACCGTGAACGGAGTGCCGAATACGTTGTACCTGACATTGATTGCTACATTAACAATTCTCGGCGATAATTATATTCGTGAACAAAGAAGAAATTATTTAGATAATTATAATTAAGGGAAAAGGCCTGTCGTTTTGCTTGAATGATACGCCAAAAATGACATCGTTCATCAAAAATTCTTGGACTAAAAACAAATTTGATGGATAAAGTACATTTTTTCAAAATTCTAGTTTTTACTTTTCGATATAAAAATAGTAGAATAAAGTCCATTTTTCTGAAAAAAATTTTACTTTTTTACTTATGGACAACAAGTAAAAAATAATGGACTTTTTGAAACTACACTTCAAATGCCCGGAAATACTGATAAAGTACATTTTATAAAAAAGTGTACTTTATTCTTTTACAATCATAATTAATAGAAATAATAAAGTCTATTTTTACAATCACTATACACTGAAAAAATTATCTAAAAAAAGTCGATTATTGCTAACAATTGTTAGATTATCAGGAAAAAAGTTGAGGTTAATTTTCACATTATGATATAATCAGAGTATGAATAAATGGTGTTGTAAAAAACAAGATGTCGTGCTTGTTATTTGGCTGATACAAGATGTAATACTTGAATGATACGCCAAATGGTGCATCGTTCAACCGAATGGAGTGCTTGGTGTGGGATGGGACGAGATAAAAGAAATGGTATTTAACTAGGAGAATAAAGAATGAAAAAAATAGAATGTTTTCAACCCAGAGGTTTAGTGAAGCTACTATGTGTGTTTTTATGTGGAGGAATGATTATTGATTGCGCTTGTATGACGACGGCAAAAAATAGTATTACAGAAGGTATTGTGTTTGCAGTCCTCTTTGGTTTTCCTATATTGCTGACGATTTTTGGTATTTTTATGTACAAGATTTCTGTCAAAGATAAATTTATTGTTATTAGAAAATGGTATGGAATAAAGAAAAAATTTGAATTGGAAAATATCACAAAGGTTGTGATGGCGTCAAGAACGGGAAAAGCAATTGATGCTAACAGAATTCATGTTTACGTCGGAAAAAGAAAAATATTATCTTTGGATCCAATTCTTGAAAATTACAAAGAAATGAAAAGATATATAATAAATAATATTGATGAAGAAAAAATAGAAATTATCTCATAAAGATAAAACAGAAAGGCTTGAATGATACGCCAAAATGGTGCATGGTTCAACAAAGGAGGCGGGATACATTGAATACACTAGAAAAAGAATTTAAAGAATTAAAAATAAAATGGCAAAAAGAAGTAGGAGATTATCTTGATTCGACAGAGGTAAAACCGTTTGATATGAGGTATCAAAAAAGGCTAGATGAAATAAATGAAAAATATCGGCAAGAAGTAAAAAAAATAAAAAAAGAATATTTTCAAAAAAAGGTAAAGTAATGTAAATTTCATATGTAAACGTTATAAGCAATTTCATTTTCTAAATTATTAATATAAAAAATAAAGTACATTTTTTCAAAATTCTAGATTTTACTTTTCGATATGGAAATAGTAGAATAAAGTCCATTTTTCTGAAAAAATTTTTTTTACTTATTAACATTTAGAACAATCAAAAGTAGTTTTAGCAATATCCAACTATTCGCAAAAGACAAGTTTAACGAATAATAAGTATAAGAATAATCCTTCAAAACCACGATAAATCCTAGCAAGAATAGCTTTCTGCAAATATACTTGTTAAGTTTTTCATAATAGTTCTCTTAAAAAAATATATTATTGAGAAACCAATCCATTAATCTCTAATAAATGATTAAAATATTCAGGGATTGGTGCTTCAAATTCCACGTATTCTTTTGTGGATGGATGAATGAATCCAATTGTTTTCGCATGTAATGTCTGACCCTGAAGTTTATACGGACACGGTCTGTTAGAATAAACATCATCACCTACAAGTGGATGATTGATGCTTGACATATGCACACGAATCTGATGTGTTCGTCCTGTTTCTAACTGACATTCGATATACGAAAATTTATCATTGGAAGCAAGAACTCTATAATGGGTAATTGCTTCTTTCCCATCCGGGGTAATTGCCATTTTTTTACGATCAGCTTTGCTACGACCAATCGGTTTATTTACGGTTCCATCGGACTCTTCAAAAGTTCCATAAACAAGCGCAATATATTTTCTTGTAATGGAATGAACTTTTAATTGTTCTGCAATAAAATTATGACTGTAATCATTTTTACAAACAATTAAAGCACCTGTAGTATCTTTATCAATTCGATGGACAATTCCAGGTCGTAAAACACCATTAATGTTTGATAAATGCTCCTTACAATGTTCCATTAATCCGTTAACCAATGTACCGGAATAATGTCCCGGTGCTGGATGAACTACTAAATCTTTCGGTTTATTGACGATTAAAACATCCTCATCTTCATAAATAATGTCTAAATCCATCTTTTCCGGCTCAATATTGGCTGTAATAGGCTCTGGAATTGTTAAATTGATTACATCTCCGGCCTGAACCTTATAACTAGATTTAATAGGCGAATTATTGACGAGAACTTTTTGATCCTTGATTAATTTTTGTAGAAACGAACGGGATGAATCTTCCATAAGTAAACTTAAATATTTATCAATTCGTAAATCCTGCAGTTCATCATCTACAATAAATACATTTTCTGTCATAAAATTAATTTCCTTTTCTCTTTATGGAAAAAATCTCATTAAATTCTTCTTCAGATAACTTGAAAATACATAAAAGTACTATGAAAAAACAAGATACTGTCACGTAAATGTCTGCCACATTAAAGGTAGGGAAATTGATGAATCGAAAACAAATAAAGTCTATGACGGAACCATAGCGAATTCGATCAATGATATTTCCGATTGCTCCTGCTATTAAGAGACAAAGAAATGTTTGAAGAAGAAAAAACTTCTTATTTTTTAACGAATAGTTGAATTTATTTAACACGAATAAATTATGTAAAAAAATAAAAACAACAATAAGAATCATCAAGGTGAAAATTACCAAAAAGGCGGTTTTCCCTGAAAGCATTCCCCAGGCAGCTCCTTGATTACCACCTTGGAGATAATTCAAAGCAAGTATTTTTTTTATAATAACAGTGTCCTCTGTCTTCGGCTTCAGATATATTTTTGCCAAATGTTTTGTAAATTGATCAATTAAAATTAAAACTGAAATAATCACACTGATTACAATATCCACTTTCACTCGTTTACGGTTCATTTTGGAGTACTCCTACTCTTCTATAATAGTTTTGGTTGCTTCTAAAAGATGCTCCTGTGTTAGTTCCTTGGTAATAAAAGCTTCTCCGATGGAATCCAAAAGAATGAATTTAATAGAACCGGAGTCCATCTTTTTATCATTTAAGGTTGCTTCTACTACTTCTTTAGCATCCACCTGGATAGTAGTTGTCGGTAATTCAAATTTCTGAATTGTATCGATAATCAACTGATATTCATCTTCTTTAATATTGGAAGCTTTCCAGGTTAAATAAGCTGCAGCACACATTCCAAGGGCAACACATTCTCCATGAAGCAAAGTAAAATTCTTTAGTTTTTCCACAGCATGTCCAATGGTGTGACCAAAATTCAAAAGAGCTCGTTCTCCTTTTTCCTTTGGATCATTTTCCACGACCTGACGCTTAATATTACAGCTTACAAAAAGCATTTCCTTTAGGGTATCAAAATCACGGGAAACAATCTTTTCATAATGTTCATTTAACCAGTGGAAATATTCCTGATCTTTAATCAGTCCGTGCTTAATGATTTCACCCATACCTGATAAGTATTCTCTTTTTGGAAGACTCATTAAGGTATTAATGTTCATATAAACCAGTTTTGGCATATAGAAGGCGCCAACCATATTTTTATAAGCATTCAGATCAACACCGGTTTTTCCACCAATACTGGAGTCCACTTGTGACAATAAGGTTGTTGGAACCTGAATAAAATCGATGCCGCGCAAATATGTTGCAGCAACAAAACCGGTAGTATCTCCTACAACACCACCACCAAGTGCTACTAACATATCGTTTCGGTCAAATTTATTTTCGATTAAAGTCTGATAGATTCCTTCAACGGTTTTTAAATTTTTATGTTGTTCACCGGCCTCAAAGGTATGAATAACCACTTTTTTGCATAAAGGTTCTAATATTTTTGCCAATTCCTCTGCATAAAGCGGTCCAACATTGGTTTCGGTAACGATACATAATTTTTTATTTTCTATCTGAAACTGACGCATTTCCTTTGGTAAATTTTGAAATGAATCCTCTAATAAAATATCATAACAATGCTTATTTTCATATTGAACCGGAATCCGGTTAGTTAAATTCTTTAATGCCTGAATCATAATGGTTCTCCTTCCCGCTTTATCATTGATATAACTGAATGGACACAAGATTTCGTCCTTTTTTTGTCACTCCCAGCAATTGTTGAAAAACAAAACGCCCTTTGCCACGAACGGATATAATATCCCCTTCTTTTGGTGTATAACCATTTGAGGTGATCATTTTACCGTTTACGAAAACTTTTCCTTCTTCAATAAAGGAAATAATACTGTTTCTGGATGTACCAAATGCTGTCGCAATTAAGCTGTCCAGACGAACGTTTCCAATGGTTCCGCGTTTTTCAACTAAATTTGGCTGAATATCAATTTGTTGTAAATCCAATGGTTCTGTCCGAATCAGCGTATGTCGTATTTTCGTCAATTGCTCCTGAATATAAGGAGCAATATCTTCCATGCAGTACAAATATGCAATTTGATCTTTAATGAAAATATCGCCAATTTTACTGCGATTAATTCCAAGATTTAAAATAGCACCTAAATAATCCCGATGCGACAGTTTTTCTGCGTATTGGAAATTAATTGGTGCGATTTTAATCAATCGAATTGGAATCAATTGCTCATAGTAAATATCTACCGGAGAAAAACATGCTATTTTTCTCTCAGCATAATCATTACCTCCGGTCAATAATACATTAACGGGAGGTAATTCATTTTGAATCATATGTAAAATGTTTAATTCATTTAGATTTAAAAAATCGGTATTCGTATAGATATTTCTCTGGTAAGCCATATTGGCCAGTTCCAGAATTCGATTTTTTAAAAACTGTTCTTCTTTATTCATCTTTAAAAATTACGTCTATAAGAAAAATCACTGGAATCAGAAATCAATTCCTGAAAATCACCGGTAATATCTACAGACTTAGGTGTTACTAAATAAATGTATCCACTGATTTTCTGAAGATTTCCGCTGATAGCATAGCATCCACCAGATACAGAATCCACAATACGCTGTGCCAAATCAAGCTTCATTCCTTCTAAGTTTAATACAACTGCTTTTCCTTCTAACAAAGTATCAATGATTTCACGGGTACTTTCGTAGTAGGTCGGTTTAATGACACAGACTTCCATATCAGAGCCACGCATAGGAACAACTTTGTTGCTTCTAGAGCTACGGAAGCTTCTGGCTGGAGAAGAAGCAGATGCTCTCGTCTGTTTTGGAGTAGAAGCTGGAGCAGCCGGCTTACGTTCCGGTTTCTGTCTTACCGGCTTCGGCTGTTCTTCAACTACTTCTTCCTCATCTTCATAATCATCATAGTAGTCATCATCGTAATCATCATAATCGACGGTAAAAATGTTTTTCACTTTATCTGTAAATTTAGACATTGTTTTCTCCTATTTATTTATTGTAATTTCTCTCACCAAAAATACCGGTTCCAACACGTACCATTGTAGCACCTTCTTCAATGGCTACCTGATAATCACCGGTCATTCCCATAGAGAGCACACTCATGTTTACATTATCAATGTTTTTTTTGCTTATGTCAACCGATAATTGCTTCATATTGCGGAAATATCCACGATTTGTTTCAGGATTTTCTGTATATGGCGCAATCGTCATTAATCCTTGGATTCTAATGTGAGGGAACTGTGAAATTTCGCGTACCATTTCCTCTGTTTCTGTGGAAGTGATTCCGAATTTACTCTCCTCTTCTGCCATGTTAACTTCAATCAAAATATTAGCGATTTCATCTGCTTTTGCATATTCCTTTTCAATTTGCTCAGCCAATCGTACAGAGTCCACGGAATGAATGAAAGCTGTTTTACCAACTAAGTATTTTACCTTGTTTCGCTGAAGATGACCAATCATATGCCAACGAATGTTTTTCGGAAGAATCTCATATTTTTCAGTGATTTCCTGAACTTTATTTTCGCCATAATCCAGTGTCCCGGATTTTAACGCTTCCTCAATCATTGTATAAGGTTTCGTTTTGCTAACCGCAATTAAAGTCACCTCGGATGGGTCTCGCCCAACCTTGGCACATGCTGCATTTATATTTTCCTGTACTTCTTTGATGTTTTCTAAAATCATAATCTGCCTCCGCTATTGAAAAATAATCTGATTTTCAGATACCTTGCTTCCATCTAAAACAATTCTGTCATATTGGGATAACCCAAATGTTGTTCCTGATTCCACAATATAGTATTCATCCAATGTTTCTATGATGTTAACGCGGACAAATACCGTATAACCATTATTAATGCTATAGACACCAACGAATTCCTGAGTACTGCCAATCATATATTGATTTCCTCCGGAATCCAGGGATAAAAGAATATCTCCTTTATCAAATAGTGTAGTAGAAACATAATAGTTATTGTCGTCAGAATAAGCAATAGTCGGGTAATAAAATTCATTTTTTATTTCCCCTTCAGAACGAACCTGACGATTAAAGCCAATGTTATTTGCTTCGCCGCCTTCTGCACCATATTCTTTCGGAATCGTATATAGTTTCTTTTTCACCAGAGATGTTTTTGGAATTTTTAATCCAACTGTTTTCTGGTCAATAATCTGAATATCTAAAAAACGATCTGTAGCATATCGAACCATATATTTGGATAATGTCAGGATTCCGTATCGTTTCTTATCGGCCCCTTTAACGACTTCAATATTTGCTGTCGTAGTGACATCATCCTTTAAGAATTTGATTTTTACGCCGGCGGTTTTCTTATATTTTTTCGCCTGCTCTTTTGTCAACTGAATGGCAATGCTCCACTCTTCGTTATTAATGGTCTTATAAATCGGAGCTCCTTTTTCCACTTCGCTTCCGGATGAAAAATGAGCTGAAATATACTTAGATTGATCAAAATCAGATTTCTTCAACTGTTTTTTTGTAAGCGTCTCGTAGTCATCAATACGATACATTACAATTCCGGCGCTTCCGGATTTATTGATGGAAAAAGATTCTCCTTTTTCCTTGGCAAGTTTCTGAAGCTTATTCATGTTTACCAAATCAACTACAGTCCCTTTAAGCGACGTCTTAAATTCATATAGTTGAGAAAAGTTCATATCGTCATAGCTGTTTGTAAAGGTATTAATCAAGTCGCTGATGGTGGAAAGGTTATCAGAATTCAATTTTGTATCAGAACTGGTTGCTTCTGAGAGCAAATCGTTCAATGTTCCTTTGGAATCAATACTATATAGGGTCGTATTTTTAGAAACTCTGGAACATTCACTGACATAGTAATCAATGTATCCGGAAGATTTCGACGTATAAATGGTCTCATCACGTAATGCAATTCCTACATAAGACGTATTTAAATCTTCGGAATTGGAACCTTCCACGACTTCATAATAAGAAGTTTTTTCTGTTGTAAAATATATAACCATATTAACAAACAGATAAACACAGACCAGTCCAAGAATCACAAAACCGATGTTGAGACTCAGTACCGATTTAAGTTTAACTGTTTTCTTTTCATTATTATTTGACATTTTTTTCTCCATAAAAAAACATATTTCCTCTTTTATGTATACCTAAAATATTATCTTATAAATTAAAACGATAGTCAATATTTTCAAAATGAAAATGTAAGGTATTTTTTTCGTATTCCTGGGAATGATAGTAACTGAAATCTTTTAGGAGGTTATGAACATGAGAAGTAAAGGATTGGATTATTTTATTTTAGCGCTTGCAATCATCGGTGCAATTAACTGGGGGCTTGTAGGGATTTTTAAAATTAATCTTGTTTCATACTTATTTGGAAGTATGTCCTGGATATCAAGAATCATTTATGCTCTTGTCGGTTTATGCGGATTGTATCTTCTTTCATTTTATGGAAGAATATCCTCCCTCGGCAGAGACTAAAAGCGCCCTACGGGGCTAATGGATTCATAATCCAAAATGCCCCGTACAGACGCTTTTTTAACTTACAGAGAAACAATCACCTTATCCTTTGCACTTTCAGGTAATTCAGCCTCCGGCAACGAAATACTTAATACAAAAGTAATTCCTTCACTTAACTGTTCCAAGGTTTCTAGTAATGATGGTAAAGAATTACCATCTGATTTAGAGATTGTCAGTAAACTGTCAAAAAACACGGTTTCAATATCATGATCCCCGGATAATAACCCGGAAATAAATCCAACAAAACCGTCATATGAATCAACCGGATACTCAGTAATGTTTACAAGTCGAATCTTATTGTTGAGTTCATACATATGCTTTCCGTTCTTGTCAATGTAGATGACATCGCCGCCAGCATTGGAAATGACTTCTTCCGCTCTTTGTAGCATTTCCTTTGTTTTTCCGTTACCCTTCTCTCCACAGATGATTTGTATCATAGTTTTGTCCTCCTTCGTTATATTTTAGGTGCATCCTCGCACTTAACTTCGGTACATTTCACGCCATTCCATATCTCCACGGTCTAAGGCGTTAATCAACAATTCAGCTGTAGCAACATTAGTTGCCAAAGGGATGTTATGGATATCACAAAGACGAATCGCTTTATGAATATCTGGTTCATGAGATTTCGGATTCAATGGATCCCGGATAAAAATAAGTAAGTCCATCTCATTTTGTTCAATCTGCGTACACATCTGCTGTTCGCCCCCTAAATGACCAGCCAGGTATTTATAAACTTCCAAATTCGCTGCCTCTTCAATCAAGCGACCGGTAGTTCCTGTAGCATACAAAGAATGATTTTTCAAAATACCACGATACGCGACACAAAAATTCTGCATTAATTTCTTCTTCGAATCATGGGCAATTAAACCGATATTCATAAACAAACCTCCCATTCTAAATCAGTCTTTTACGTTGTAATCCTATATTCAAAACAATTCCGACACCAATATACAAACTAATCAAGGATGTTAATCCATAACTAACGAACGGTAATGTTAAACCGGTATTCGGTAACATCATGGTTGCAACCGAAATATTAATGAATGTCTGAATCGCTATAATTATTCCAAATCCAAAACAATATAATTTTCCATGTAGCTCATTGGTTCTGCTTCCTGTAATAAAACATTCCAGAACAATCAGAAACATCAATAAAATCACCGCAGAACAACCGATAAATCCAAGTTCTTCTCCAACAATAGTGAAAATAAAGTCGGTATGTGATTCCGAAAGAAAATTACCATTTTTAACAGATGTCACGGTATTATTATCCAGTCCTTTTCCGGATAAACCACCGGAACCGATAGCCAGTAGGGAATTTTCCTGCTGATAACGGATTTTTTCCGCTTCCGGATTATCCTTCTGATAAAATCCGACAATTCGATTATACTGATAATCTTCCAAAATTCCGCTATCCGGCTGAATTACCAGGTATCCAAAAACAATGATTACCGGAACCGCGATTACAAGAACCGCAGTGACAATTTTGTAATGAATTCCCGATAAAAACATTATAGCACAAAATGTAATAAAAAACACGATAGTTGTAGATAAATCCGGCTCACGATAAATTAAAAGCACCTGAAACATTGCAAACAATGAAACACCGATAATGGTACGGAAAGAACTAATCTTTTCCCTACGCTTATAAAGGTAGGTTACAACAAAGATCACGAAAAAGATCTTACATATTTCTGATGGCTGAAATTCCGTGAATCCAAGGTCAATCCAACGGGTTGCCCCCTTATTTGTGGTACCAAATAACAGTACGATGATCAGTAAGACATTTGCGAATAAATAGATTAACCAATAAAATTTAAAAATAAATTTGTAGCTGACCAATGTGGTAATTATTAAAAATATGATTCCGATTCCCAGACCTACAATTTGTTTATTCTGGAAATTCCCACCGTCTACCGCACTGCCAATGGTAAAAATACCTAACAGGGTAATTCCAAGAACATAGACGATAAGTCTGAAATTTAAATTTGAAAGTTTATAGGATTTCAATTTATTTATGATTTTCTTCATGGTATTATACTTTAACCTCTTTAATTGGTATGTTTGCTAATAAATAAGGAATCGAATCATGGCAGATTTCCACGGAACATTTTTCCTTATCAATATCAATGTATTTTGATAACACTTTTATCAAATCTTTTTTTATTGCATCTGTTGTATGCGGATTGCATCCGACTCTGTCAGTTACCAAAAGAATCTGCAACCGCTCTTTTGCAATCCTTCCGGACGCTCTTCTTCTGAAAAAATAAGTATATAATAATTTAAGTTGTTTCATAATCAATACCCCCTGCTGAAAATATTCCTGAAAAACCATCTGCCGGAATTTAAATCTTCCATTGGATTTGTGGATTCTCCTGTGAGAATATTGGTTATCTGAAGAATTGATTTCTTAAGGCGCGAACTTTGTTCCATCAGAGAGGTGCCTCGATTTGTTGCGACTACTACATCCGTATCATCATTAAAAGCACCTATGATTTCCACCCCTAAGATTTCTGAAACATCTTCTTTTGACATCATATCCCCTTTTCGAATCAGATCCGGACGGATTCTGTTCACAATCAGGTGAATGGGGGAAATTCCATCCTTTTCCAATAAGCCAATGACCCGGTCAGCATCACGAATGGCGGATACTTCCGGAGTGGTTACCACAATTGCTTTTCCCGCTGCAGCAATGGCGTTTTTAAACCCTTGCTCAATTCCAGCAGGACAATCAATGAAAATAAAATCAAAATCTTCCTTCAACTGCTCCACCAGTTTCTTCATTTGCTCCGGTGTCACGGAATCCTTGTCCCGCGTCTGAGCGCTGGGAAGCAGATAGAGATTTGAAACCATTCTGTCACGAATCAATGCCTGACTCAATCGACAATTTCCCTCAACGACGTCAACTAAATTATAGGTAATATAATTTTCCAGCCCCATGACAACATCAAGATTACGTAATCCGATGTCTGTATCAATGGCCAGCACTTTCTTCCCTTTCTTTGCAAGGGAAATACTTAAATTTGCGGTGATTGTTGTTTTTCCTACACCGCCTTTTCCGGAAGTTACTACAATGACTTCTCCCATAACAATCCTCCTAAAAATAAAATTTTATTCCTTGGTATCTTTCCTTTTATCTTTAGGACTCTTGGAACAGGATTAATCCTGTGTTACATCGGAAGTATTTTGTTTTGCAACTTCTTTGTTTACATCTTTATCTGTAATTTCACCATAATAGTACTGAATTACGTTCTTAGCCAGTTCTGCAGAATCATGAGATGAATTTCCAAATGGAATAACTACAGAAACGCCGATTTCCGGTTTTGTATACGGTGCATAAGCCACAAACAGGGAATGAGAATTTCGATGTTTGTTTTCCTGCGCTGTTCCGGATTTTCCCGCAATTTTAATTTTAGTATCTGTAAAATATTTTTTAACAGTACCTTGAGTAACAACCATTCGCATACCTTCATGAATGGCTTCCCATGTACTATTTGATGCCTCTACTTTATTTTCTGTTTTCGCCTTACTCTTGGAAATCAACTCTCCGCTGTTTGATGTAACTTTGCTGATTAAGGTCAACTTGTTGTTATTTCCGCCGTTGGCAATGGTGGAAACATATCTGGCAAGCTGAGCAGGTGTATAAGCATTACTACCCTGTCCAATCGCTGAATGAACCGCACTTTCAGTTGAAAAATGCGGAGACTTTTCTGTGATTTCCACGCCGGATTCCATATTAAGTCCCATGCTTGTTGCATATTTTTCCAAGATCTTTAATCCGGCTGCACTATTATAATGCTTGGACTTCTTGGAACCTAAACGATATCCCATTTCATAGAAGAAATAGTTACAAGACTGGGCAATCGCCTGCTTCACATTCAGATGTCCATGTGCTGACGGATAAATCCAACATTTCGGTGAAGGCGTAATCTTTTTATATTTACCGGTGTCATTAATGGTTTCAGAAAGACTTACAACGTCTTCTTCCATAGACGCCATGGTAGTACACATCTTAAAGGTGGAACCTGGCGCTGTAGCACCCTGCGTTGCACGGTTATATAATGGATCCGACTGATCCTGTACTAATTGTGCCCAATATGTCGGGTCAACCGTTCCGGATAATTTGTTATTATCATAACTTGGATAAGTCACCATTGCTTTCACCTGTCCGGTTTTTGGATCAGTACAGACAATGGAACCGGAACAAGGATCCAATGCTAACTGTGCCGGTGTGATTTTCAGCTTTTTAATCTGTTTAATAATAAAGGTATAACAATAATAAGTATCGTAAGAAGACAGACGGGTATAAACGGCCTCGTCCATTTCTAAGACTTTCTGGTTATATAAAAGCATACAGATTTCGCTTCCGGAAATTGTACCGTCAAAGACACGGTAGTAAACTACGTTTTCCCCGAACTCAGTATTGCTCTTAATATCATTTAACATATATTCAACAACCAAGCGATATGTTTCGTCAGAAGACAAATATTCGCTCTTGGATTCCAGCAATTCAATATCAATCCAGTTGTTCTTAATTGCGGCTTTCAAAAACTGATTAAAGCTTGTTTTTTCTTCAATATAATTCTTATAATCTTCCTGATTAGTATCAATCACAGATGTCATTAAAATACCGGAATTCTTTAACAGATCATAGAGATAATCATAATATTTCTTATATTCATCCGATAAGTTACCATAGGCAATTCCGTCACCATTTAACTGTTTCTGAAGTTTTAAAACAGCCTGGTCTAATGATTGGGTATATTTTTTATATAAAATCTTTTCATTGGAACTCTTGTGGGATTTAATCAGTTTATCTAAACGTACCACATTATTGGTTACCAACTGCGCATAGACCTTCTTAACGGAAATATAATGAATGTCTTCGTCTGTTTCATTCTTTTCATCCACATCATGATTTTTAATTTCGGAAATCAGAATGGATGCAATTTTTTTCTCCAACATCTTATAAGCAGCAATCTGAAGCTTACTGTCGATACTAAGATATACATCATTTCCAGCGGATGATTTTGTGGAAGAAATGGTACTTAAAACCATTCCGGTACTGTCCACGAAAATCTTATTTTCTCCATGGACTCCCTGTAATTCCTTTTCACAAGCCTGTTCGATTCCTGCTTTTCCAACAATATCATTGGCAACGTAGTTCTCTCCTGCTTCATTGGCTTCCTGAAGCTGTGATTCGGAAATTGTTCCGGTATAACCAATTAGCGGCGCAAAATATGTACTGTTATTGTATTTTCGGACCGTCTGCTGAACAACAGAAACCCCTTTGATTTCTGCTTCGTTTTCTGCAATGGCCATCATAGTTTCCTTTGAGATGTCCTTTGCAATGGTCGTAGTAACATATTTCTGATAGGAATTCTGGAACAGGTTATAGCGAATGGCAATGATCTTTAATGTCATTTCATTCGTATGTTCCCCTTTTAATTCAAAAAAATCATGAATCAGGAAATTCATCATTTCCGCCGGGGATGCTTTTCGATAATCCCTGTCATCACGAATTGGGTCTTCCCCGAAAATATTCCCGATAAACAGATTCTTTGCAGCATCCGAAGTAAAGGTATATTCCCAGTGTCCTGCCGGATTTAACTGAATCGGAAAATCGTAAATGACGGTATCCTTATTTTTTTCAATAAGAATAATGGCTTTTTCCACAATTTTATTAAGAATATCATTTTTTTCCTTGGAACTATCAATTTTATCCTCGATGGTTACGGCATAAGCCAAGCTGTCATACGCTAATACTTTTCCTTTAGCATCCAGAATTTTCCCACGGGTTCCCGGGGTGTAAATTGATTTTTCTGCTTTTTGGATATAGGTACTCATGTAGTAATTTTCATTGACAATCTGTAAATCAAATAATCGATAAATCAATACGGAAAATAAACTAATGATGATTAAACTAACAATAAATATTCTTGATTTTATAATTTTTAAAATGTTATATAATAAATCACTTACCAAAGTTTAATTCACTCTCCTGTTTTTCAATATAAATCTTGTCGTTAAGTTTATAAAACAATTTATAAACCAATAATGCAATAAATGCTGTAATCAGCATTTCCGGAAAGATAATCTGTCGGAAGTAAAAAGAAAAATCCAATTTATTTCTGAGCAGAAAACGGAATACATAAATTGCTGCATTCAGTAAAAAATCATTTCCAAATACCAAAAACATTGGAACATAGATGTGGTCCATATGTAAAAGATTCTTGAATAGTCCACTGAAAAAGCCAATATAGGCAAAAATCAGTGCGTATAAACCAATGACATCTCCAAACATCACATCCATCAGCAATCCGCAACATAAACCGGTCACACTACCGAAATTCTGACCGCGGATAAATCCAAACAGACAGGTTACCAGTAACAGTAGGTTTGGTGCCGGAACAGTTGTATTTAAATGTAACGATAATGTACTTTGAATCACAAAAGCAAGTAATATAATGACTGCTGTGACAATTATTTTTATAACTTTCTTTTTCATATTATCCCTTCACTGTTTCCTTGATTTCCGTAATGACCAGAACTTCATTGATATGTTCAAAATCAACAACCGGTAAAATCGTTCCGGACTGTGTTAATTCATTGGAATCCTGAGACACCTTGTTAACATATCCTACAAGAATTCCCGGTAAGAACTTATCACTAATTTTTGAGGTTACCACCACATCTCCTTCAGAAACTTTCGCTTCTCCCGGAATATCTGTGATATTCAGATAACCTTTTTCGATTAATTTCAAATCTCCACTGACAATTCCGGTATCTGTAGCATCGGTAAAACAAACGCTGACACCACTCTCATCGTCTATGATGGAACGAACCTTTGCATAATTTTTCCCCACGTCAAAAACAATTCCTACCAGTCCGCCGTCACAGATGACATTCATGTCAACCTTGATTCCGTCATCAGAACCCTTATTGATGGTAAAGATATTAAACCAGTTTCCGGTATCTTTTCCGATAACGGATGCTCCCACTTTCTTGTAATGAGAATAATCCTGATCTAACTCGTATAACTGACGTAAACGTTCTAATTCGTATTTATTCTGGGATAAAAGACTGTTTTCTTCTTCCAGTTTTCCAACCTTGTCTTTTAACTCGCGATTTTCCTTGGTTAATTCTTTGACGGTTTTTAACGCATCGGAGCGCTCAGTAAACCATGTTCCAATGTGATTCACTCCATCCTGTAATGGAATTACCACAACAGAAACAGCAGATTTCACCGGTTTTGCAAAGCTTGGTACTGTCACGGATAACAGCAGACAAACAACGCAAAAAACCGTAATGATAAATATTAAAATTTTCGGATTAATTTGAAATTTCGATTTTTTTCTCATGAGATTCACCTTTTACATTGTTATTCTTCCTGGTTCGTACATTAACTTTTTGTACTTCGTATCAGACATGATGGTTAAAATTCCCCGAATAACGGATTCGGAAGGATTATCCACTCTGTTAACCTTCAGGTCTGTTTCCTGGGCAATTAACTGATCCAGGTTTTTAATCATTGCAGAGCCACCCGTCAGATAAATTCCTTTCCCCATGATATCCGCTGATAATTCCGGCGGAGTTCTCTCTAATAAAGTTTTAATTTCCTCAACCATGGAATCAAAAAATGCTCGAATGGCATCACAAATGGTATCTTTGGTAATTCCACGTTCAGAAGGAAGTCCTGTAATGATATTTCTACCGAATACATAGACAATATCGTCTTCTTCATCGCTTTCTTCGTCCTCATCATACATAGCATCGGCCAAGGCAATCTTGATTTTCTCAGCAGTCTTTAATCCAATGAGGATATTGTATTTTTTACGAACAATATCGCAAATCATTTCATCGAGTTTATTTCCACCCATTTTAATGATTTTACTGATTACAATACCACCCATGGAAATGATGGAAATTTCCGTGGTACTGGCACCAATATTCACAATCAGATTTCCTCTTGGGGAGGTAATATCAATTCCGATTCCAACAGCATCAGCAATTGGTTTTTCCACAATCTTAATTTCCTTAGCACGAATTAATGATTTTGAAACCACATCAAAAAAAGCTTTTTTGTCTACCTCTGTTACATCAGATGGTACTGCAATACAGAAGCGTCCCATACGGGCACCTTTTGTCATATCTGTATACAGGTTTTCAAAAATAGCTTTCATATTTTTCAAATCTGCAATTACTCCGTTTTTAATCGGGAATACAATCCTGATATTATCCGGATTTTTTTCATACATGGTGTATGCTTCATCACCATATGCATATAGTTCTTCTTTTCCACGGATTGCAACGACGTTTTTCTGTTCCATGGTGGTACGGGTTAAACCGTTATATATTCTTATATTTCTTGTACCGAAATCGATACCAAATACACTTTTACTCATAAATGCCCCTTTCTAATCAAGAAGTTTTAATTCTTTCAGGCTGCTGTATTTTTGATCTCCAAGAATAATGTGATCCAACAGTCGGATTCCCATTAATTCTCCGGCCTCTACAAGACTTCGGGTGGATTCTATATCTGCACGGCTGGGCGTACAGTCTCCACTGGGATGATTATGAATTAAAACAAAGAAGACAGCATTACACTTCAATGCTTCAACAAATATTTCTCTATTCGATAATAAGGATTGATTCACTGTCCCTGTCGTCAGATGTTTTTCCTTAATCAGGGAACATTTCGAATCCAGAAAGAGAGCATATAAATGCTCCTGTTCTAAATGCCGAAACCGTTCCATATAATAATTGGCAATGGATTCCGGCATGCTAAATCGTAATTGTTTTTCAGAACGAATCATGGAAATTCGTTTCGCTAATTCAGCAATGCAAAGAAGCTGGCTGGCTTTTACCATTCCAATTCCTTTGATTTCCTGTAATTGTTCTTTTTCCAAATGCATTAAGGATAATAAATTTCCTTCTGCAGTGGAATTCAATATTTTTTCCGACAGTTCCTTAACGTTTTGTTCCCGGGTTCCGGTACGTAGAATGACAGATAATAATTCCACATCACTTAATACTTCCGGACCATATTCCATACAACGTTCATAAGGTCTTTCTTCTTTTGGTAACTGTTTTACACTACTCATAAGCCTCCACTTCTATTCTCTCCAAGCAAAGACATACCTATTTTAGCACAATAAATTTTTAGTGTATACGTTTTTTCCAATAAAAGACAGATTCCGTCAAAACAAGTTATAATTCCACAATTTTTGCTTCTTCCATGGAAGCAAGTGCCTTTAAAATGCCCAGTTTTGCGTGATGCCAGGTCAGTCCTCCCTGGAAATACACTGCGTATGGAGGCTTGATTGGTCCATCCGCGCTCAGTTCAATGGAAGATCCCTGAACGAAAGCTCCGGCAGCCATAATAACCGGTGCGTCATATCCCGGCATATCCCATGGTTCCGGTGAAACATAACTGTCTACCGGTGCTGCCGCCTGAATTCCTTTACAAAATGCAACTACAGCATCCGGATTACCGAATTCAATGCATTGAATGATATCGGTTCTTGGTTCCCAGGCAGTCGGAACAACCTTATAGTTTAACTTTTCAAACAGGGCTGCCGCAAAGACTGCTCCCTTTTTTGCTCCTGCCACCACTGTTGGTGCCAGAAACAGTCCCTGATAGAAGGTGTTGATTACCCCCATGTTCGCACCGACTTCTTTTCCAAGTCCCGGTGTTGTTAAACGATACGCACACTGTTCCACACATGCTTTGGTACCACAAATATATCCACCGGCTGGAGCAAGTCCGCCTCCGGCATTTTTAATTAAGGAGCCGACAATCATGTCAGCACCATAATCTGATGGCTCTTTTGTTTCCACAAATTCTCCATAGCAATTATCCACCATGACAATGACATCCGGACGAATGGCCTTTACTTCTTTAATGACCTGACCGATTTTTTCCACTAACAGGGAAGGTCTTGTGGCATATCCTTTGGAACGTTGAATTCCAATGAGCTTTACATCATCCGTTAATGCATTTTTGATTCCTTCGATATCGAATTCACCATTTTCTAAAAGGTCCACTTCTTTATAATTGATTCCATATTCCTTAAGACTTCCTTTCGACGGACGAATTCCAATAACTTCTTCCAAAGTATCATAAGGTTTTCCGGAAACATACATCATAGTATCTCCCGGTCTTAAATTTGCAGCCAATGCAATCCCTAATGCATGTGTACCACAGGTAATCTGCGGACGTACCAGAGCATCTTCCGTATGGAAAATGTCTGCATAGACTTTTTCCAAAGTATCTCTTCCTAAATCATTATATCCATAACCTGTGGAAGTATGAAAACATGCTTCCGATACCTTGTTCTTTTGAAGCGCGTAAAGCACTTTCATCTGATTGTATTCAGCAATCTGATCTGTTTCCTCAAAAATATCAGAAAGAGATGCTAAAACCTCCTCCGATAACTGATATATTTTTTCTGAAATCCCTAAGGACTGGTACATTTCCTGAATTTGATTCATTTAAATAATTCCTCTTTCCTTTAAACACGTTAGCATATAGTCAAGAATCTGATTCTTGTCATTTTGAAACTGTAAGTAATCCACCATGGTAACCTCTTTTTCTCTTCGAAACCATGTAAGCTGGCGTTTGGCAAAATGCCGGGTGTTTAATTTAATCTGGTAGATTGCCTCTTCCAGGGAGCATTCTCCTTTTAAATAAGCAATCATCTCTTTATAGCCGATTCCCTGCATGGATGGCAGAGTTTCCGCATACCCCTGTTCCAGTAATTTCTGTACTTCGCCTTCTAATCCCTGTTCAACCATGAGATTTACCCGTTGATTGATTCGGTCATAAAGAATCTGTCGATCCGTATTCAACACGAAATAACAGAACTGATACGGGGACTCATTCTGACGCTGTTCTTCATTGTGCTCAGAAATCTTTTTCCCGGTTTCATGATAGTACTCCAGGGCACGAATCACCCGCTTCACATTATTGGCATGAATGGTTTCACAGGAAGCCGGATCAATTTCCTTTAGTTTTTCATATAAAGCCTTTCCTCCATCCTTCGCAGCTTCAGCTTCCAGGAAGTCTCGGTATTCATGATTTTCCTCTGTGGCATCAAACTGAATGTCGTAAAGAACCGACTGAATATAAAATCCTGTTCCACCTACAATAATCGGTATTTTATTTTTTGTATAAATCCGGTCCATATACTGTTTGGTCAGTAGTTGAAACTGATGAACATTAAATTCCTGATCCGGAGTCAGTTCATCAATCAGATAGTGCGGAACTCCCTGCATTTCTTCGGGAGTGATTTTTGCAGAGCCGATATTCATTCCTTTGTAGACCTGAATGGAATCTGCACTGATGATTTCCCCGTCAATAGCCTTGGCCAGGCGAATGGATAATTCCGTCTTTCCCACAGCGGTTGGACCTGTTATAATTACTAATTTCTTTTTCATCATTAAACAATTCTTTTAAATTTCTTATCTAATTCATATTTGGTCATAGAAATAATGGTTGGTCTTCCATGTGGACAGTTATATGGATTTTCTAATTCCAATAACTGATCAACCAATGCATCCATTTCAGCCGGCGTTAAAAGATTATTTCCTTTCACGGCAGCCTTACAGGACATGGAAGCAATTTTATCCGTAAGCATATCCGGAACCATCTTCCCGACTTCTGCTGAAAGATTATCCACGATTTCCATCAGTACATCTTCAGAATTTAAGGAGTACAAATCCGACGGAACGCCACGAACGGCAAAGTCCTGTCCTCCAAAATTTTCTATTTCAAAACCGATTTCCAAAAACTTATCCAGATACTGATTCATTAAGTCAGCTTCTGCCATGGAAAGATTTAGAATAATCGGCGGGTTCATCATCTGGGTATGAACTTCCTTTTTCTTTAGTTTATCCATAAAATGTTCAAACATAACCTTTTCATGGGCTGCATGCTGGTCTATGATGTACATCTTATTATCATATTCAATAATCCAGTAGGTATCAAACACTTGACCTACCAGTTTATGTTTTGGTTTTGCCGGTTCTGTCAGAAATTCATCAAAGACATCTGTCAATTTCTGCTGTAATGGCTTTGCTTCTTCCTGTACTGTTTCCAAAGGAGATTCCTGTATCTCTTCCACCTTTTTCGGTGATTCAAAAGGACGGTTAATTCTGCCGGTGACATATGGCTTCACCGGTTCTTCCAACCGCCTTACAGGTACATCCGGCTGGAACACGGTTCTTTGGTTTAGGATTTCTTGTTGCTGGACTTTACGCTGATATTCGAAAGGTTCCGGTACAGATATTTTTTCCTGTTTCTCTTCTGTTTCCGGATTTAATTCCACCGGAATGATATTCGGCTTTTCCAACAAAGCATCATGTACATGCTCCATAATCCACGGATAGATTGCTTCACCCTTTCGAAAACGAAGTTCCATCTTCGCCGGATGAACATTTACATCCAATAATTCATGAGGAATTTCAAAATTCAGAACACAAAATGGATATTTATGCTGCATCAGAATCTGCTTATATCCATCTTCAATGGATTTATTGATGATATTGCTTTTAATATATCTTCCATTAATGAAATAGGTCTCGCAGTTTCTGTTTCCTCTGGAAATGATTGGTTTCCCAATAAATCCGTCCATTTTCATGAAATCATTTTCGCCATGAATTTCAATGACATTCTGCGTAATATCTTTTCCATAAATACTGTAAATCACATCCTTCAGATTTCCGTTTCCGGCAGTATGAATTTTCGTCTGTCCATTGGAAATAAAATGAATGGAAATCTCCGGATGAGATAATGCTATTTTTTCAATAATATCAGAAATATAACCGGTTTCTGTCTGAGGAGTCTTTAAAAACTTTCTTCTGGCAGGCGTATTAAAGAAAATATTTCGGACAATAAAGGTTGTTCCCTCTGGTGCACCGATTTCTTCTTTTAAGACTTCTTTTCCGCCTTCAATCTTATAACGAATTCCGGTCATTTCCGTTGCCACCTTCGTAATCAGTTCCACCTGACAAACAGCTGCAATACTGGATAAGGCTTCTCCACGGAATCCCAGGGATGAAACCGTCAATAAGTCCAGTGCCGTTTTAATCTTACTGGTGGAATGTCTCAGGAAGGCAATGGAAATATCTTCCTTATCAATTCCGCAACCATTGTCCGTAATACGAATCATGGAAGTCCCCCCATCCTTGATTTCAATGGTAATCATGGAAGAACCTGCATCAATGGCATTTTCCATTAATTCCTTTACAATAGATGCCGGTCGGTCAATTACTTCTCCTGCCGCAATTTGATTGATTGTACTTTGATCTAAAACTTGAATTTTACTCATATAACGCTCCTCTAATTGTTTGTTTTACGCAAATGTGAATCGTCATCAAGCCTTTCTGCTACCAGCGGTTCTTTAACTGATTCTGTAATTTATAAAGATAATTAAGGCCGTCAATCGGAGTCATGGAACCTAAATCCATTTCCTCGATTTCCTTAATGATGTCATCTTCTCTTACTGTATCAAATAAAGTCATCTGATGTGCATCAGGGTCATCATTGATTCCCGGAAGTACTTTCGTTCCCGGCAACATTCCCTGAGCAATATCCTTCGCGCGTAAGGTAATGTCTGCATTACTTAACTCCAGTACCAATTCCTTGGCACGGTCAATAACAGAATCCGGAACGCCGGCAAGTTTTGCCACCTGAATTCCATAACTCTTATCCGCTCCACCGGTAATGATCTTACGCAGGAATACAATATCGTCTCCCTGTTCCTTAACACTAATACAATAGTTATTCACTCCCGGAAGGGTTCCTTCCAATTCTGTTAATTCATGATAATGGGTTGCAAACAATGTCTTTGCCCCCAGAATCTTTTTATCACTGATATATTCCACAACCGCCCATGCAATGCTTAATCCGTCAAAGGTGCTGGTTCCTCGACCGATTTCATCTAAAATCAATAAACTGCTTGGGGTTGCATTTCTTAAAATATTTGCCACTTCCGTCATTTCCACCATGAAGGTACTCTGACCACTGGCTAAATCATCCGATGCCCCAACACGGGTGAAAATCTTATCACAAATAGAAATATTTGCTTCTCTTGCCGGAACAAAGGAGCCAATCTGAGCCATTAAAGTAATTAAGGCGGTCTGGCGCATATAAGTCGATTTCCCTGCCATGTTCGGACCGGTAATGATTGCCAGGCGGTTATTGGTGTTATCCAGATAGGTGTTATTAGAAATGAACATGTTCTCATCCATCATTTTTTCAACCACCGGATGACGACCGTCCTTAATATCAATAATTCCTCGATCGTTGATTTTCGGTTTCACATAGTGATTTCTTTCTGCCACAAATGCCAGGGATGCAAACACATCAATCTGGGCAATTGCCTTGGCAGTCATTTGAATTCGGTTCATCTGATGGAAGATTTCTTCACGAATGGCAGTAAAGATATCATATTCCATGGAGAATAATTTATCTTCTGCACCGACAATCACATCCTCTAACTCTTTTAATTTAGCAGTCGTATATCGCTCTGCATTCGTTAAAGTCTGCTTTCTAATATAATCCTCCGGTACCAGATCCTTGAAAGAATTGGTCACTTCCAAATAGTATCCGAATACTTTATTAAACTTGATTTTCAAATTCTTGATTCCGGTACGTTCCCGTTCTTCTGCTTCCAGTTCCGCCAGCCAGACTTTTCCTTCCGTCTTGGCATTTCGAAGCCGATCAATTTCCTCATTGTATCCTTCCCGGATGATACCACCTTCCTTAATGGCAATTGGTGGGTCTTCCGCGATGGAAGAATCAATCAAATCAAAAATATCATCTAATGGATCCAGGCGATCAAAAATGTCCCGGAACAACGGACTTTTAAAATCCGTAATGATGTTCTTTATATGCGGAAGCATCCCTAAAGAGGTCTTAAAGGCAATTAAATCTCTTGGATTAGCAGAACGGTAAGATATTTTACTGAGCAATCGTTCCAAATCATAAATTGGAGATAAGTACTCACGTAATTCGTCCCTGGTAATCATGGACTTATTCAGTTCGGTAATTACTTTTTGACGATTCAGAATTTCCTCTTTGGAAATCAGTGGCTGCTCAATGTAACTTCGAAGCGTTCTGGCTCCCATGGCAGTCTTTGTATGATCTAAAACCCAAAGTAGGGAACCACGTTTCTGTTTTTCCCTCAGTGTCTCACATAATTCCAGATTTCTTCGGGTTGATGTATCCAGAATCATAAAGGTATTCGTAGAATACGGAAGAAGCTTGGTAATATGCGACAAGGTATTCTTCTGGGTTTCATATAAGTATTTCAATAAAGAACCTGCGGAAATTACTCCCAGAAGCATCTCGGAGATTCCAAGGCCCGCTAAATCAGCCATGCCAAAATGTTCTTTTAAAACATCTGAGCAAATGTCCTCGTCAAAATACCACTGTTCCAATTCAAACACAGAAATATTCAAACGATTCTGTAAATCGGAAATATCCAGGCCACTCATTAAAAAGGCGTGGTTACAGATGATTTCACTCGGCATGAATTTATTGATTTCATCTAAAACATTTCTTTCGGAATTAACTTCCGTTACATAGTAATCCCCGGTGGATACATCCGCAATAGAGATTCCAAATTTATCACTGATATAAGCAATGGACATCAGATAGTTATTCTTTCCTTCGTCCATGGCAGTCATATTTAAATTCGTTCCCGGTGTCACGATACGAACCACTTCACGTTTCACCAGACCTTTTGCCTGGGCAGGATCTTCTACCTGCTCTACAATACATACCTTGTATCCTTTTGATACCAGACGATTCAAATAGGTATCCACTGCATGAAAAGGAACGCCACACATTGGAGCTCTTTCTTCCAATCCACAACTTTTCCCGGTTAATGTGATTTCCATTTCCCTGGAAGCAGTTGTTGCGTCATCAAAAAACATTTCATAGAAATCCCCTAGTCTGTAAAAGATAATACAATCCGGGTTCTGATTTTTTGTTTCTAAATAATTCTTCATCATCGGAGTCAGTTCATCTAAGTGATGATCCCAGACATCCTGCATCATTGGAGGTAATCCCATCTTATTCCACCATTTCTCCCATATAGTAAAATCCTTTTGCTTCCTTCAAGTTTACGGAAACAATTTTTCCAATCAACTGTTCACATCCAGGAAAATGAACTACAGAATTATTACTCAGTCTTCCGGATACATAGCCTTCTAACTTTCCGTTCTTTTCTTCCACAAGAACCGGCTGTGTCGTTCCTTCCAATACCGCTGTCTTTTCCTTGGAAATGCTGTTAATCAGTTTCAGTAAACGATCAAATCGTTCTTTAATAACAGATTCCGGAACCTGATTTTCCATTTCCGCTGCCGGTGTTCCGGAACGCTTGGAATAGATAAAGGTAAACGCAGAATCATAACGTACCTTGGAAACCACATCCAGGGTTTCCTCAAAGTCTTCTTCCGTTTCCCCCGGAAATCCCACAATGATATCTGTCGTAAGTCCGATATCAGGAATGGCTTTCCGTAATTTTTCGACAATCAAAAGGTAATCTTCCTTCGTATAATGACGATTCATTCGGTCAAGAAGTCTGGAACTTCCGGACTGTAACGGAAGATGCATCTGCTTACAAATTTTCTTGGATTGAGCCATTACCTCAATCAATTCATCCGACAAATCCTTCGGATGAGAAGTCATGAAACGGATTCGTTCAACACCTTCCACCTGTTCCACACGGCGTAACAGTTCTGCAAAAGAAATCGGATGTTCTAAGGTCTTTCCGTAAGAATTCACGTTTTGTCCTAAAAGCATGACTTCCACAACGCCGTCTGCAGCCAAGGCTTCGATTTCCTTGATAATTTCTTCCGGATCCCTGCTTCGCTCTCGTCCTCGCACATAAGGAACGATACAGTAGGTACAGAAATTATTACAACCAAACATGATATTCACACCACATTTGAAGTCATATTTACGAATGGACGGTAAATCTTCCACAATCTCTGTGGTTCCATCCCAGATACTTTCCACTTTATGTCCAGTCAAAAGACGCTCATACAATAATTCTGCCAGAATGAATACATTATGTGTTCCGAAAATCAAATCAATAAAACGGTAGCTTTTATTTAACTTTTCCACCACATGAGGTTCCTGCATCATGCAACCGCATAATCCAATAATCATTTCCGGATTTTTGTCCTTGATTTTATGTAAGTAACCCAGTCGTCCGTAAATTTTCAGATTTGCATTTTCACGAACTGTACAGGTATTGTAAAGTACTAAATCCGCATGTTCGTCATCTGTTTCCTCGTATCCAATCTGCTTCAGGATTCCTAATAGCTTTTCAGAATCCTTAAAGTTCATCTGACAACCAAAGGTTACCACGCAGGCAGTCAGCTTTCTTCCTAACTTCTGTTCTTTCGCCTGAATTAACTGACGGCATTGCTCCATATAATACTGTTGTTTTTCTGATTCATTTGTAAATTCCATACAATCTCCTAAACTCTATTAATCTGTAATGACCTCATCCAAACAGATATCATGTTCTTCGGTCGGCAATTCTTTCATCAACTGAAAATCATACCCAATTCCAATTGTTTGACACGGTGTTTTTTTTAAGAACCGGTCATAAAATCCACCGCCATATCCTAAGCGGTTTCCAACTTTGGTAAAAGCCACTCCCGGAACCAAAATCAAATCCGGTGCCGGTGCCTTTTCACAGAAACCATTTGGTTCCATGACGTGAAAATATCCTTCTTCCACATCTTCCAATCCATGAATCAGATAAAAAGCAATGTTCTCATCTTCCACACGCGGAAGGGCAATTTGTTTCTTATTTTCCAGACAATATTGAATTAATGTCTCTAAAGAGACTTCCTGCCTTACAGCAAAATATGCATATACCACATTCGCTTGCTGAAAGTCAGAGCGTTTCATGATTTTTTGGCATATGCAATCGCTTTTTGTTTGATATTCTTGATTGGTTAAATCTTTTCTTTTCTGAATCATATCCTTACGGATTTTCTGTTTCATTAGATTCATTAGACTAGTGCCTCTTCGGTTCTAAGTTTGATAAACTTCCGTCCGGATTCTTGATGCGGACATTATCAAGGTTTGCGGAAAGATTATTGATAATGGACATACGGTATTCCGTACGAAGCTGTTGCTGCTCCGCTTTCTCCGCATCTGTTAATCCTTCCTGTTTTGATTTATGGTACAACTCATTGATTCGTTTGATTTTTTCCTGATTCATCGGTTCTCCTTTTTATTTCAGAAAAATAAATGTGGTTTCCCTGTTTGAGGAAACAGCTCCTAAATATTCCCCATTTTCCTGTAATACGACTTTCTTAGATGGGAATTTATTAATATTAACAAATTTCTTTTCCTTACCGAAAAGATTCTTTTCCGAGGAAGTTGAAATAATGGTTGTGTTATTAATGTATTCGATATGAAAATCTTCCGAATAGGTTGCCACAATTTCGTTGGAAACCAGATTAAAGAACTGGGTTCCGGAAGAATTTTTCGTTAACATATACGGTGTTTCATCAATAACTGTTGCATTTTTTAAAAGCGAGTCATTTAAACTGGTATTATTGATGCAAGTATATAATTCCTTACTGATAATGTTATAGAAAATGACATTTTCCTCATTGCTTTCAAAATTATATTTTGAATAAATCAAGTAATTTTCGATAATCTTCGCATGCACAATCGTCGTGTCGTAGTACGACTGATCGATGGCGCTCATTACAAGATTCTGTCGGTCCAACTGTAAATCACTGATGAACTGCTGAATATTGATTGCAAACAGGGACTCTACAGAAGCCTCTTCCTTATTGATTTTATTTCTCAAGTCATCCTTAAACAGTGAAAAACCGGTTTTCATGATACAGTTATTTTCTCCGCAAGGAAGAATATATTCAATTCCGTTTTTCACTAGATTTTCATCATAGATATTAATCTGTTTATTCTTAAGAAAATTAAACAACAACAGATTGTGTTCATAGAATCCTTCGTGTCCCTGGCTTCCCTTCTTTTGTAATAAAGAACGCTGAACAATCAGATTGGAATCGTCCAGGACAAATATTTTGATTTCTTTCATTTTCGGATATAAGGTGGCATCATCTTTTAAGGTAATGATTTTTATACTGGTGTGATCCACGATATTATATCGAATAATATTAAAAATATATCCTTCTAACGGAAGTTCCTCATATGATGTGAAATAAATAAAATCAGAATCAAACTGACAGTTTGTGATCTGGAAAATATCCATTTTATCATCATGGGGCATAACTTCCTTTCGAACATTTTCCTCTAAATAATAAAGAAAATATCTTACCTTTGGCAGGTCGTCAAAAATCCCTTCTGTGTATTCTTTTTCCAGAATAATATCTTCCTTCAGATGAATACAATTAAAATATTCTGCCTGAGCAAGAAAACGAATATTCATAGTTACTCTCCTATCGCTGTTTCTCTATCGGTGTGATGTAGTTAACACACATCCTATAATAATACTACATTTTAGGCAATTATTCAAACGGACGAAATCTGGATGCAATATTTTCAAAGATTTTCATTCCGTCAATTGCTGCTGATGTAATCCCTCCTGCATATCCTGCGCCTTCTCCTGCCGGTAATAAACCTTGAATATTGGATTCAAAAAACTCGTTTCTTACAATTCGTACCGGAGAAGATGTCCTGCTTTCTACTGCAAGCATCACCGTATCTTCACGGTCGAATCCCTGAATCACTGTTCCAAAATAACCCATAGCTTCTTGAATGGACTCACTGATATAGTCCGGTAAAATATCATTTAAATCAGCAAATTCATAGGAACCTTTTACACAAGGGGTTACTGTTCCTAAAGCAGTGGTTTTTTTATGATTCATAAAGTCGCCAAAACACTGCACCGGAATCTTTCCATCACAAGCTCCATGTGCCTTTTCTTCAATTTCTTCCTGAAGTTCCATTCCTGATAACGGATGATCTGTTACAAAATCCTTTGGGGTTACTGTAGTTACAATGGCGCTATTGGCATTGGCAGAATCTCGTTTTTGATAACTCATTCCATTGACACAAAGTCTTCCTTCTTGTGAAGAAGAATTTACCACATAGCCACCGGGACACATACAAAAGGAATAGACACCTCGGTCCTTTTTTGTATGATAAGTCAGTTTATAAGGTGCAGCACCGAGACGATTATCCGGAAATCCATATTGGGACTGATTAATCATTTCCTGCAAGTGCTCCACGCGTACCCCCATGGCGAATGGCTTTTGTTCCATAAATACTCCACGCTGATGCAATTTTCGAAACGTATCTCTGGCACTATGACCAATGGCAAGCACACATAAATCAGTTTTGATCCATTCCTTCTCATTGATTTCCACTGCTGTTAAGATGCCGTTATCAATTTTAAAATCAGTGACCTGCGTCTGAAACCGAAAACTTCCTCCCAGACGAATAATTTCCTCGCGCATCCTTTTTACCACATCGCACAAAATATCGGTTCCAATATGCGGTTTTGCATCATAGGTGATATTTTCCGCAGCACCAAATTGAACGAAGGTATTTAGCACGAAATCAATGCGGTGGACTTTATCCTTAATTCCTGTATTAAGTTTCCCGTCAGAAAAAGTTCCTGCGCCTCCTTCTCCAAACTGCACGTTGGAATTCGGGTTCAAAGTACCTGTACGCCAAAAATCATCGACATCCTGAATTCTTTGTTCCACATCACTACCTCGTTCAATAATGATTGGACGATATCCATTCAACGCCAATAAATAGGCACAAAACATTCCTGCCGGACCAAATCCTACAACAACCGGCGGATGATTCAGCGAATCTTTTCCGGTAATCTCATATGTATACTTTGGAAGTTCTTTTAGAACCTGAACATTCTTATGTTTTCCCTGGTACCGTTTTACCGACAATAATACCGTAAACTGCTTAAGGATATTGTCTTTTTTTCTGGCATCAATGGAATACTTCATAATTTTGGAAGATACTAGTTCCTTTTCCGGTACCCTGGCAATCCGAAGTGCCTCACCCACGGCATCCTGCTCCGTGTCGTCCATATGTAATTTAATATTCGATATTTTTAAATAAATCATTTGCTACTGTTTACTCCTGCAATATATCCTGTAGACCATGCCCACTGTAAATTATATCCACCACAGATTCCGTCCACATCCAGAATCTCTCCCACAAAATAAAGACCGCTGCATCGTTTTGATTCCATGGAACAAGAATGAATTTCCTCTCCGGGTATGCCACCCTGTGTAACCTGAGCATAGGAAAAATCTCTTCGACTTTTCACCTGGAATGGATAGGCTTTTAATAATTCAAAAACCGAAGCAAACGCTTCTTCCGATAACTCACTGATTATCGTTTTTTCAGATAATTGAGTTTCCTTTAGCACTACAGTAAGCAGTTTCGCAGGAAACAATCCCACAAGAGCCTGTCCTAAGGTGGCAGACATACGATATTGTTTTAAATTATCATAAACAGATTTTATGTAATTCCTAAAAGAATCCATCGTCTGATATTCCGGGAAAAAATCAATCCATAACCGTTCTCCATCCTGAACCAGATGGCTCAGGTTAAACACTGGAATTCCTGAGATTCCATAGTCCGTAATCTGAAGTTCTCCTGTTTGGGATTCGCCGGTTTCTTTTGAAATCTTTGCCGGAATTCTCACTCCGGCAGCACTATTTAAACCACTCTTTCCTATCAATGCCGTCAAGGCTGGCTTTAAAGAATGAATCGTGTGTCCGAAAGATTTTGCGATTTCATAACCGGACATTCCATCCCCATCCGGAAGATAACCACCGGTTGCCACAATCAGGCGATCGCACTGAAGCGGAATTCCTACATCAACAGAAAAACCCTGATCCGTTTTGAAAATACCAGAAATAAAATTATTTGTCTTAATCTTAATCTTTAATTCTCTGGCATAATCCGTTAACGCCTGTGTCACCGAAGAGGCCTGATTGCTTTTCGGATAAAGACCGTTATAATTTTTCTCTACATAAGAACACACTCCAATCTGTTCGAAAAACGAAACCGCATCTTTCGCATCAAATTGATGAAAGACACTGCGAATCAGTTCGTAATCTCCGTAGTAATACTGTTCCAGGTCATCTTTTGTATTTTCAGCAATTAAATTGTAATTCGTAAAATTACATTTTCCATTTCCTGTTACAGAAAGTTTCTTTCCAGTTTTCTTATCCTGCTCAATAATGGTTACGCTCGCACCCATTCGTGCTGCATGAATTGCAGCAAACAGCCCGGAAGCTCCGCCGCCAATAACAATTACCTTCATTTTTTTCTCCATTCTTATTAACTGGTATGTGCCTGTAAAAATTTAAACAGACATTCCATATTTTCCAGATAAATTCCCTGTTCCAATAACTTGGAATCTTTCTCCGAACAATCTTTTTCACGAATATCCGTTTCTGCGATTACCTTTGTCTGGTTCTGATCGTAAATCACGATTTTATCGTTTTTTCGTTTTAACCAATAGCCTTCGATAACCTTTTCCGTATGATGTTCTGCTGATGCAGTTACATTCGTCTGTGTGGTCTTCAAATCTTCGGTTCCATATTTCTTCCCTGCAAAGAAAGAAACGATCACTCCCATCAAAATCACTGCGAAATAAAAAATATATGCTCGTTTATTCATTTCAATCCCCTTTTCCTACGAAAAACCGTAATGATGTTCCTAAACTTATGCATATATTTTTTACATTTTTTTATAAATTATACTTACTGTTATTTGCTGAATTTAACATTGTCAGCATATTCATTCAATACAATGCAGACAAAAGTCTTTCCTGTATTCAATACAATCTCATTGCCATTGGCATCTTTATAAGATGTCTGGCCTAAATCCTTCTTCTTTTCCCAGGTAATCTTTTCTGCCTTTCCATTGGTGACATACCATCCTTTTCCGGAACCGGTTAATGTCATGTTAAGACTCTTATTATCCGGATAGAGGGATGCGTCTACACACTGGATGATAATATTGGAAAAATGAAGCTGTTTTCCTGTAGATTCATCAATATGCTTTCCACCATACTGGAAACGATAATACTGTCCGTTTTTTTCGTTATACTCGAACCATGGATGATTGATCAGATAACCAATTTCTACTTTCTTTGCAGTTTTACCTTTTTCAAAATCAACTTTCTTATCTTCCTCTGCAAATGTAAAATGTCCATGGTAATCTGAACCATGTTTTGTTTCATAACCTAATGCTTTAATTCCATCTTTTAATTTTGCACCGGTAGCATAAAGGTTATGCGGTGCAAATTTACTGTTATCACGGTAGAAGGATGCTTCTCTGTTTAATGCACTGACCGTATCCACCTTGCCACTCTTCAGGAAATCAAGAGCATATTTAGACTGTCCGTAATGTACATAAATCGCATCCCATTCATTAGCAAATTTCGGATAATATAAACGACAGCTTCGGATAGATCCGATTTTCTTAATATCTTCAAACTCGTCGAAAATCGCCATCATTCTGGTAATTCCACCTTCTACAGGTGCTTCATACATTACCTTTGCCTTGCTGATTCCAGACTGCGGAATGGCATCCTGAATATTATTAATCATAACAGCAATTGGTCGCTTATTAGCCTGTTTCTTGCTCACATATTCGCCGGTCAGATAACTCTGTACCTTTCCAGCATGAGGATCCACCGCTTCTGTGGTTGTTTCCTGTACTGTGGTAACTTCTGCAGTGGTCTGTGGTACTTCCGGCTTCTTTTTTTCTTTTCCGGATAAAGCTACCGCTGTAACAATTCCCGCAATAACGAAAATGACAGCCACAGCAATTCCGATTGTTTTCTTTGTTAAATATTTTTTCATTTACTGATTCCTCGTAATTCCTAGATTTTTCAATATAATTTCCTGCTTTTCTTCCATTTCAACCCGTTCTGCCTCTTCCATATGGTCATAGCCAAACAGATGCAGCATACTGTGAGCCACAAGAAAAGCAAATTCTCTTCTAAGCGAATGTCCATACTCCTCAGCCTGAGCAATGACTTTGTCGTAAGAGATTACTATATCACCTAAAATCAACTCCCCGGTATCCGGATTAAAATTAGAAACATCTTCCTCAACATCGGAAAAATTCGCCGGTTCGGTGTATTCCAGCATCGGAAATGATAAAACATCCGTCGGCCGGTCAATCTCTCGTGTTTCCCGATTTAATTCATGAATTGCTTCATTGTCCACGATGGAAACAGAGACTTCACATTCATAAGGACATTGCACAAAATTAACTGCTTCCTCAACCACATCCTGAATGATTTTCTCGTAATCAAGGTCAAGGTTCTTTTCGTATTCATTTTCTATGATAACACTCATTTTTTTGCCTGTTTCGGTTTATTCTCCGCCTTTCTGTTTCTTTGTCGATTATCATACTCTTCGTATGCCTTAACAATCTTCTGTACTAACGGATGTCGGACCACATCATTATTATCCAGATAAATAAATCCGATATCATCCACAGTGGATAATACCTTCGTGGCAACTTCCAAACCTGAGGTCACATCTTTCGGCAAATCCTTCTGGGTTCGATCACCGGTTACAATGACCTTAGATCCAAAGCCGATACGGGTTAAGAACATTTTCATCTGAGCCGGAGTGGTATTTTGCGCTTCATCTAAAATAATAAATGCATTATCAAGGGTTCGACCACGCATATAGGCTAACGGAGCCACTTCAATGATGCCCTTTTCACTGTTTGCTGCAAAACTTTCAGCTCCCATTAACTGGTACAAGGCATCGTATAACGGTCTTAAATACGGATCAACCTTGCTCTGTAAATCTCCCGGAAGAAATCCAAGATTTTCCCCCGCTTCAATGGCCGGTCTGGTTAAAATAATTTTATTGACTTCATTGTTTTTTAATGCAGTTACCGCCATTGCCATGGCTAAATATGTCTTACCGGTACCCGCAGGCCCAATTCCGAAAACAATCATATGATCCCGGATGTACTTTACATATTTCTGCTGTCCCAGAGTTTTCGGTTTTACCGGTTTTCCCATAACGGTTCTGCAGATGATTTCATCGTCTAATTCCACAAGAGCTCCCTCGTTATTTTCAAAAGCAAGAGCTAATGCATAATCAACATTCTGTTCCGTAATTTCATTTCCACGCTTTGATAATTCCAGCAACTCTAAAAACACACTTTTCGCACGTTGACAAGCTAAATCGGCACCAATGATTTTCAGTTCAGAATCTCTGGAAATCATTGTAACATGTAAGGTTCGCTCAATTTTTTTAATATGACAATCAAACTGTCCGAATACATTTCGCTGATGTTCCGATGGAATATCCATAATATGATCAATTACGCTCATTAGTACAACGTTCCCTTTCCTCTTTCTCAAGATTGATATATTCCACTTTTCCTATGGGTTCGATACATACAAAAGAACCCTGGAGACAATACTTCTTTTTAACAGATACCATTTTAACATCTTTTTTCAATATTTTGTACCCCTTTTGCTCTAATTGTGCAAAATAATACAACATTTTGTGATGAAGTATTTGTTCTGCTTCCTTCGAAGACACCTGAATGGTTTTCGGCTCCTTTTCATAGACGGTATAGCTATGTATTTGAACCGGTAAATAGTAATTATCAAATAAAACGATTGGTGAAGAACTCTTTTCTAAATAACGATTCTCTTTACCGGTAATTTTTAAAACATATTCCGCCGGGAAAGGAAAGGAATAGGTTCTTCGTTGACTCGGATTCACAATGATTTGTTTTTGATTTAGATAATCATTGTATTGATGAGTTACTTTCGCCTTAATATCTCCATCCGCCATACAATTATGTGTTCCAATCACTTCATCTGATTCATTTTTCGTTTCAACAATCCCGGAAATCAGGCACTCCCCTTTTTTCACTTGTTGTCCTTTTTTCACCATTACCTGACCGCTTCTAGCAATGACAGACACAATCGTACCGGAAACATTGGAAACTAAATGATAAGGTTTTGTTTCCCTGGCACTGATTTCTGCAATATAATTTTCCTTGATGTGAACCATGAGGTTTGTCCCTTTTATTTCACAGCTGACCCAACTGATATCCGGATAACGATTTCGTATAAGAGTCTCAAGATTGCTGCACTGAACTTCAGATTTTCGAATTCCTTCCCGATAATTTTTTGTATAAATAAAGGCCTTCAACTGTTCTTCCGTATAGGAATAATTACCATCTACCGAAATATTCCAAATATATCTGGAATTGAACCATAAACCAACCAGTATGATTACTGTTGCCATGCCTAGTACTTTGATAACAGAAAAGGTGAATTTTGTACGAACACCTTGTTCTTGATATGATCGGACTGGAATCTTTTCCCGTTCCAATAATTTTAAAAAACGAGATAAATTTCCAGCTTCAATTTCAAATGAGACCCTTTGATTATTTTCAATTATATTTTTTAGGCATACTCCTTCTCTACAATTCAAAATCCGGTAAAGATATTTCTTTTCCACCTGAAATTTATAAAAATGATATTTCATGAATGCATCCTGAAAGAATAATTGTTTCATTGTTATAATATGATATGACAAGATGCTCCCCTTTAATCGTTAAAGTATAACAATGACACTGAACTTTTATTTCTTCCGGTAAAAATAACAATAACCGTTTATAATTTTCGATAATGAACTCTTTTTGTCCAATCATCTGGCATAACACTTCTTTCCCAATCACATCTCTCGGAAAATCATAAGAATTATCAACCTGAAACATACAGTTCTCTCGGACTTTTTTATAGTATATTCAAGGAACACTCTGGAATTAACAAAACCTTCGGAAGAAAAATTCCGAAGGTTTTGTTAAAATATATATCAATAATATGCGTTTTTTTCAACTTTGACTGATTTCGATGTTTTAACTTTTTTCAAATTTTCACAACCACCAAAGGCAAAGGATCTAATTCTCTTTAGTTTTGTTCCTTTTTTCAAGGAAATTTTTTTTAGCGAATCATTACCATAGACTGCATCTTCCGATGCAGCATAAAATGCTCCATAGCCAATAATTTTTATTTTTTTCGGAATCACCACACTCTTCTTACATATTATTTTTTGATATTGTCCTTCACCTTCGTCTCTGTCTTCGTTGAAATAACCATCCGGTAAAATCCATTTTAACGAAATGTCATAAGAAATCAATGTATCTCCTGAAATCAGGAAACCATTTTTCAACTGAAACAACTTTGGATATTTTTTTGCCCATTCTTTTATTTGTCCATTCCTATCATACTTATAGCTAGTAACCCAAAGCAATTTATCTAATTCACTGCCTTTTAATTTACAGTTCTTTAAATCGAACATATCCAAATCAACATCGTATCTACAAGCTCCTCGATTTTTATATTTTTTTGTCATATTAATGGACTTGATGTTTTTATTAAATATAATTTTCGAACTACAATATTCTAACGGAATATCATTTACACTCTGACATTCTTTTGGAAAAACTATTTCTTCTGCCTGAGGTAAAAATGCAACAGCAGTTTTCTTATCTTTTGTACAAAGAACTGATCCGCATAGTTTATAGTTTTTTTGCTGACCTAATAAGATTATCTTGTTTGCATATATGTTATATAAGTATTTAACACTCTTCTTAGGGAGAGATGATGTGACTTTCACATACTCAAAATGTCTACTGTATCTGCAATCAATTGAAAATGTCTCTTTTAGTGCACTACCCGGAAGTTCAATTTCATAGACATTAGAACAAGAACAAATTACTTTATAACCATCCTTGATGTTACCGTTTATAATTATTTTATTCACAGCGTTTGCATACTTATGTTGATTTTGTGGAAATGCCCATGCAGCACCATCCCCACTGATTGTCAACGTACTATCCTTTAATTCATATTTGCAACCCTGTCGTTCTTCCGTAAAAACTAAATCATTACTCTGTTTTCCGGTTTCTGTATTTTGCTGCAATATTATTGATTCTTTTCCGTCATTTGCCATAACAAAACTATTCATTCCATGACTGGAAATCATTGCACTACAAAACATCATTACTACACATACCCTTACTAAAAATTTTTTAACCATATTTTTTTTCCTTTCTTTTTTCATTGATACTTATTAAACGATGAAAAATGATTTTTTATTTCAAAAAAATTAGACCTATCTGGCCATGGCCGGTTTTGGTCTGATTTTACAAGGTTTTTCAAGTGATTATTTCTTGATTTTCACTGATATTTTTCTACTATATATCGCTTTGATTTTTTTATTATATCCGTTCCCTTTAATTCTATAATAATATCGCTTCCCCTTTTTTACATTGTAATCTTTGTATTTTAAAGTTCTTCCACTCTTAACTATTTTTATTCGTTTCATTTTTCCGTTCTTCTTAGAAGCTCTGTAAATCGTATATCCGGTTGCGCCGGCCACTCTTCCCCATGACAGCTTCACTGCACTTTTACCGAATCTTTTCGCTTTAAAACATAATGGAGCTAATAAACGCGGCATTTTATCGGATAGAATATATTTCGAATTATGTTTGATTGAAAATTCCATATATCCATCTTTAGAACATTTTACATTCTTATCTAACACTTCAGCAGATTTATCAAAATAACTTAATATCATTTGATTGTTAACTTTATATTTTTGTTTTAAATATTCATCATTAATTCGCATCCTTACTTTTCCCGGAAGTTTTCCGTTTTTTGCAAAGCACATTAACAAAATATAAGGATCATCTGCATAACCAAAATCTGCGCCCTTTTCTTTTGAGATATCAACATGTAAATTAATCGTTTTACATTGTTTCTTTTTTATATCTGTTCCATGAAATACCCATTGCACATCTGAATCCTGAAAAACAATTGTTTTATCAGCACCGGCAATTGCTTCAAATAATTTCTTGTCCGCATAATAATAATTTCGATAATCCAAAACCGCAACCTGACCATTCTTCATCTTGTTAATTGCCTGTAATGCTCCGGCGATATTAGCCGTCGAACCATAATAACTGATGTCAAACGCACTCTTTATTTGTATGGTAGGATTCGAAAAATCAGGAACATCCAGTAAGGACTCTCCCAAAGAGGATTTTGGATTTTCTCCATAATAATGTGTAATAGCATCTGTTCCATACTCATCAAAAAATGTAATGGAACGAATTTTATAATTCCCATCTACCGAATATGCACTAACCGGAAACTGGAAGATATATGTTCCTGACCGAATCGATTTGTCAGAATCCCAGGTTAAAAGTTTTGTATTTCCGTGATCATCCATTAACTTCAAAAAAATGCCACGAATTCCACCCTTACCTGTTTCAAGATCCATTTTTAGTTTAAACAAATCCGGTGTGACAACTTTTTTTGAAATCACTTCTATCTTATTAATCTTTACAAAATTATCGACATATAGAGATTTTATTATTTCAATGGACTGTGTATATTTCGAATTATAAAGTTCTGCATGTTCTTCAGTTAACCATAGGACATTTCCCTCATTATCTCGAGCCTCTAAGGAACACAGTTGATATTTTCCCGGTTTAACGTATTTTGAAATTTCTAATTTGATTTTATTTTTACCACTCTTTAAGCTGTCTGATTTAATACCATAGTTTGACCAATCCAGATAAATCGTTTTTCCGTCATCACCCTGAAATCCAAAAGAAAATCTCGCCAAACCACTTCCATTCTCAATCAAATCCAGTGTTACGTTAATATACCCTTTTGTTGCATCAATTTGATTGGCGTTTTCCACGGAAAAAGATTTAATAACAGGTGCCGTAATATCCGTATGAGAAGAATGGATGATTCGAATCTTTGTGGTGCTTTTATTCATCCAGGAACCACCTTCTGATAAAGTGTAAAAACTTTTGTTTCCATTCGCATCCATTAGTTGAATCTCATCTATGAAATATTCATCCAACAATACTGCATGAGGATTATACGCATCATAAATATTTACAGAAATATTATTTTCCCCGGAAAATAATGGTGCTGAATAAAAGTCAAGGTTACTATCAACGTTGGATGAATAGCTCACATAAAAAGAATTTTTCGTATGAACACCAACCAGCTTTATATTGATAAGAGTGACACCGGATCCATCCTCAGTAATATCCAAACATAAATTCATTTTTCCATCTCCGTCAAGGTTCATAGGATCATTGACAATTATGGAATTTAGTACCGGTTTCGTGATATCGTATGAGTTATCAGCGATTATCATTTTTGTATTACTAAACACTGTTGTAATGATTATAACAGCTACTAAAAAGCCGCTAATCCATTGTTTCTTCATGCTTTATTCTCTCCATTCTTCATTGACTTAATAATCATTTTGTTTTTGCAGTAATTTTTTTGCTGTAGATGGATTTTACACCTTTGGTTTTACTGATTGCCTTTAATCGATAATAGTATTTCTTTCCGCTTCGTAAATTCTTGTCCGTAAACTTTAATGTTTTAAAACTTTTGATTGTTTTAATCTTTTTCATATTTCCCTTGACAGAATCGCTACGATAAATTTCATATCCTTCTGCACAAAATACTTTATTCCACTTTAATGTTACGGAAGAACTGGTTTTCTTTTTAACAGCAAATGACTTTGGCGATGCCAGACGTGGCATTTTATCCGATAAAATGTATGTAGAATTGTGAGAAATGGATATTTCTGCGAAACCATCCTCTTTAATCTGAACATTCTTGTCTAACACATTCGGTAATTTTTTCATATAGCTTAATATCATATCATCATTCACTTTATACTTAGCACTTAAGTAGTTGGTATTTACTCGGATCTTTGCTGTCCCCGGTAAAACCCCATTGGATGCAAACTTTACTTTTAACACATATTTGTCATTCGCAAATCCATATTTTTTTCCGCTTTCTCTTGAGATTTTCGTTTTCAAGTCAATGGTCTTACAGCGACTTTTTTTCACGTTTTTCCCGTTAAAAATCCATTGAACATCACTATTTTGAAACACAAGGGTGATATTTTTACCGGCAATCGTTTCAAATATCTTTTTATCTACTTTGGTTTGATAGGAATAATCGAGTACGGCAATCTGTCCTTCTTTCAGGTTTTTGACAACCTGCATAATTTTTGTAGAATTGGAAAGTGAGCCATAATAAGAAACATTATAAGGTGATTTAACAACAAACTTGTCATCTTTTAATCGACTATCGAGAGAATACTCCTCTTTTACCGTAGAAACATCACTATCCTTCCAATAATCTGTAATTCCATAAGCACTATAAAAGCTAATAGTTTTTATATGATATTCTCCACTTTGTGTATAAGGACTAATCGGAAACGATATCTTATAAATCCCGGAAGTTAAATCCTTTTGTAATTTGGCATCTAAAAAATAAACTCTGCCTTCCTGATTTTCAATACTACACCTCACATTCGAAATAGACGGATTATCGGTTTTTACCTTAATACGTAATTTTAAAACATTAGGGGTGGTGATATTCTTCTTTAATATTTGTGCGCTCTCCAATTGTGGTTCTATCATTTCCTCTGCATCCACTTTTGTAACCGTGATGGAATTAGTGAATTGACTGTTATTAAATGGAGAAATGTGCATTGTTGCAGAGTTCCCATACCTATCAGTGCATCGAATCTCTGATAAATAATAAGTTCCTTTCTTGGCATTTCCCATCTTGTAGTATCCAGGAATAAAATTCACTTTTCGTTTTCCATTGATCCTTCCTGTCTGGTCATAACAATAAAATATAACCTTGTCTTCTCCCATTTGATAAGTTAAAACAATCTCTTTTACACCCGTTTCATCTTCACAATCAATTTCAACATTACAAAATGCATCTAGCGTGATGTTATTGTTGTTAGGAATCTTAAATGATTTAATAATCGGAGAAGTTACATCCGTAATTTTAGATGTAACAATCTTAAATTCTAATGTAGACTTATCTTCCCATTCATGTCTTAATCCTAGGGAATCAAGATAACTATTGTTATTTGCATCATATAGAAAAATGTCTTCAATCACATAGGTGTCCTGCGGTAACTTTGCTTTTTTCAAATCAAAAATTAAAGAGTGAACTCCCGTAAAAAGCGGATTACACTTATGACCTAAACAGTCTACCTCTCCTGCTACATAAGTAAATGAGACCTCTCGTTTCGTTTTTTCACCTCGAAATTTAAAAGTAGCTCTGGTAACTCCTAATCCTTCTTCCGTAAGATCTACATTCATTTTGAATTTGGAATCACCGGTTAATTTTTCAGCATTTTCAATCGTATAACGATTAAGAATCGGCATATCATCATCATATGTAATATCACCTTTTATGATATAAAAATTTGAGAGTGTTGTGGATGTAATAACCATCAACACAACCAGAGCACTAATTAGTTTTTTTATTTGATTTCTATGTATCATAATTCTTTCCTCCTATTCCCAAATCATTGGAACTTTCTTATCCTGCGTGAGATTCTTTTCAAAGTTTTCAAGATCCAATGGGTCATCTCCAATTTTATCTTGATTCTGTTCCATTTCCTTAAAATCGATCTCAAAGGTTCTGATATATAAATAATCAGGTTCCTTTTCAGGGATTTGATAAATCATTTCAGCGGTATTGTCTGTTTCAACCACATCATTATCTTCAACAGTTCCACAATTAGAACCTCCCAAGAACAACAAATCCTCTTTTTCTGTAGCAATATTTAAAAAACGGAATTTGTTCGAATCTTTATTTTTCAATTCTTGACATATAACCTTCATATACCACGAATTCAATTCAATCAATTCTATCTTATAAAATCCATCATTATAAATTTTCTGATTCTTCATCTTACAGCTTTTTGTGTGATAGATGTACTTAGGGGTTAATGTTAGTGTCGTGTGCTTTTCTAACAGTTCCCCATCATCTTTTGAATGATCTATATATAGAACTGTCGCATCAAATGTGAATTCTTTGTTCTTAAAGTCTTTCCACATTTCCTTGTTTGCAAAAATCAAGGAAGCCAGATAATATTCACCGGTATTTACAAACATTTCTGTGTAAAAATCATATACCTGTTTTTTTTCTTTTAAAGTTATTTCATACCCAACCAATTCGAATCTGTTAGCATCATCAATCATTTTTAACTTAAAGTCAACTCCATGGTCTTTGAATGCTGCTTCCTTAATTTCTAAATAACAATCATCTTCTAAAAGAACTTTTTTCTGAATATCAATGCTATAGTCTTTCAAATCATGATCATACTTTGTTTCCACAGAACGGAAAAAATATTCATATAAACTTCCAACACCTGCTTTAATGCTGTTATAATTTACAGCACAAATAATCAAAAGAAAACAGGCAGCAATTGCTGCAACTCTGGAAAAACGAACTACATGATGTTTTTTTTGCTTGTCTGATTCTATCTGTATTTTGATGTTGTCTTTGATTTTGTTTTTCATTTCATCTGATGCTTTATAAGGATCAAATGTATTCTGAAACATTTGCCTTAATTCTAAAGAATCATTATTTTCTTTTTTCATCAATACCCCTCCTTTTCCAACAAGATTTTTAGTTGTTTCCGTCCTCTGTCTAAAAGTGTATAAATACTTGACGGACGTTTCTTTAACAAGTCAGAAATGTAATCGACGGAATATTCCTCATAGTAGTAAAGATATAATACAGACTTATATTTATCCGGAAGTTTCATTAAATACGGGATTAAATCCTGTGTTTCTTTTTCCTCTTGAGGAATATCAAAATCTAATTCCGCGGTCTTCATTTTATGAGAAGACTTCGTTAAATTAATACACTGATTAATTGTCACTCGAATCAGCCATGCTTTTTTATGCTCTTCACTTTTAAAAATCGGTTGACTGGCAAATTTTATAAACACATCCTGAATCACATCCTCTGCGTCTTCTATACTTCCCACATGGGAATACGCCAAACGTAGAAGCATTGTACTGTATTTATCTACAATTTGTTCAACATCAGCCCAATGATATGTTTTATCTTTTGATATCATGATAAAAGCCCTTTCTTTTGATGCATCTACCTATAATACAAATCAAAACAACAAAATATCTCAAAATATATAAATTTTTTTATTATTTTCTAAAATATATTAAAACCGGTCGGGAACTTACTTCTTTTACATAAAAAAACCGGAACAAATCGTTCCGGCTTTTTATCATTCATTAATTATATTTGCGCTTTCTAGCGGCTTCTGACTTTTTCTTACGCTTTACACTTGGTTTTTCGTAATGTTCACGCTTACGAATTTCCTGCTGGATACCAGCTTTTGCGCAATTTCTCTTGAATCTACGTAATGCACTGTCGATAGATTCATTTTCTTTTACGATAACGCTTGACATTCTTTCCTGACCTCCCTTCAGTTATAGATTCCTAAAACTGTAGGTATTTGTGTTAAAACACAAAAAATATTATATCACAATTTTCAGCATCGTCAATACCTTTTCATAAAGTTATCGCGGGAAACATCCCTTATAAGTACTCCTTATCCCCTACGAATGCTTTTCAGACACTGAAATTCCAAAATTCCATAAACAATCATTCCGCACAGTACTTTTACTGCCATGGCAATGATGGTAATGGAAATAAATCTTCTGCAAACAAAATCAACAAGCACAATGGCAATTCCCATAATCAATGCATTTAAAATATGTTTCAATACATTTTCCTTTAATTGAATGGTGCATCGGATGTATTTCTTAATGTAAATTCCATTGAGAATAAAGATTAACAATGCAAATGTTAAATCGCCAATTAAAATCACGTAAATATTCCAATCTGTTTGGAATAACAGAAGGATTACCAATCCAATATGAAGAACCAAAGAAATAAAACTATTGATTACCGGAATTCGGAAATGATTGGTTCCCTGTAAAATTGATGTTGATATGGTTGAAAAGGAATAAAATACTGCTCCATAGGAACCAAATAACATCAATCGAACTGCCACATGAGTATAACTTCCCAGAGCCGGGAATAATACCTCCATAATTTCTTTGGAACAAACAGATAATCCTACCGCTGCCGGAAAGACAATCATGGAAGTCATACTGATCAGCTTATTTATATACTCATCCAGATGTTCCTGATTTTTTTCAGCAAATGCTCTACTGATTCTCGGAATCAGCGAAACTCCAAAAGCGGTAGCCATTCCAATCGGCAGATTAATCATCTGTGTGTACTGGGTATTAAAAATCCCCTGTAAATCCGTGATTGTCTTGGAAGCAAATCCCTTCTGAAGCATAATCTTCGGGAAAATCAAATCATCCAATGTATATCCAATCTGATAAATCGTCTGACTAAAAATAATTGGCAGCATCATTAAAATCAATGCCTTGGCAATGCTTTTAAATTCATCCAGAGCAATATGAATTTCGTTTTTATCTCTATTCTTCCAATAAATACCAAAGATAATCAACAATGCCGTCAAAGCTCCGGCTAAAGTTCCAGTCGTTCCACCGGCAGATCGTACCGCTGCCAGATTATCTGTATCTGTAACAACTTTTACAAGATACAATGCACCAACAACGCTAATTACCGCATTCACAATCTGTTCCAAAACCTGAGAAACTGATGTTGGCAACATATTTCCGTAGCCCTGAAAATATCCACGAAAGCATCCAAGAACCGAAACAATTAATGTAGTCGGTGCCAGAATTCTCAAGGACATTTGAATTCCATCTTTATGATATTGATCTGCCAGAAAATCTGCTCCAAAATATAATCCCATAGAAGCAATCAATCCTAACAATAATGAAATCACCAAGGCAACTCTAAAAACTCTTTTTCCAGCATCTTTGTCCTCAATACTTTTTTCAGCGATCAGTTTCGAAATGGAAACCGGCATACTGTATGAGGAAAGGGTTAAGGCAATACTGTAAATTCCAAATGCAACAGAATAAATCCCATTCCCTGTGTTACCCAAAATATTGGCCATTGGTATTCTATACACAAAACCAATGGCCTTAGTAATCAAACCAGCTGAAGCAAGAATCGCCGCCTGTATCGTAACCGATCTTCCTTCTTTACTCATTTAAAATTCCTTTTCTCTCTTTATCTAAACTTATGAAAGCTGTGCAGCAAGAATCTCTTTGGCAGCCTTCACTGCATCCTCTGCTCCTGCAGGGTTCTTTCCACCGGCCTGAGCCATATTCGGACGACCACCGCCACCACCGCCAACAAGTTTAGCAATTTCCTTAATCATATTTCCTGCATGAGCACCCTTTGCAATGGCATCATCATCAGCCATAACAAGAACGTTTGCCTTGTCGCCGTTTGCAGAAACAATCACAACGACTCCGCCGCCCATTTTTTCCTTTAAGCTATCACCTAAATTACGAAGTCCGTTCATGTCCACATCTGCAACCTTTGTTGCCAGAAGTTTCACGCCGTTAACTTCTTCAATCTGATCCATCACATCACCAATGGAATTATTGGCAAGCTTTGATTTCAGTGATTCGTTTTCAGAAGATAATTCCTTAATCTGTGCCTGCATGTCCTGAATCTTGTTTGTCAGGTTTCCGGCATTGGTCTTTGCTGCAGCAGCAGCCTGTTCCAATGTTTCTTCCAAAGAACGGTAATATGCCAATACATTTGCACCGGTCAAAGCTTCAATTCTTCGAACTCCGGCAGCAACACCGCTTTCAGAAAGAATCTTAAAGGATGAAATATCCCCTGTGTTTTTTACATGAGTACCACCACAAAGTTCCTTAGAGAACTCTCCCATGGAAACAACTCGAACACTGTCACCATATTTTTCTCCAAACAATGCCATAGCACCACTTTCTTTTGCTTCTTCAATTCCCATGACATTAGTTTCTACAGGAATTGCTTCTGCAATTTTATCATTTACGATTTTTTCTACAGCCTTAATCTGATCTGCTGTCATGCTTTCTGAATGACTGAAGTCAAAACGTGTTCTATCGCTGTCCTGATAAGAACCCTGCTGTTCCACATGATCTCCAAGAACTTCTTTTAATGCAGCCTGTAATAAATGGGTTGCAGAATGATTCTTACAAGTATTGGAACGGGTCATCGGATTTACGGATAATATTGCCACATCCTTACTGTTCATTGTACCGGATACAACATGTCCCACATGTCCTACACGATTTTCCGGAAGTTTTACTGTATCTTCTACCGCAAAGACCCCCTGCTTTGTCGTGATAGTTCCGATATCGCCCTTCTGACCACCCATAGTTGCATAGAACGGAGTCTTAGCGAATACTAATGTACCGTTTTCTCCTTCCGTTAAGGAGTCAACCATCGCTGTATCGTTAGCAAGTGCAACAATTTCTGTTTCTGCTTCTAATGTATCATAACCAACGAATTCTGTTACAACATCAGAACCAAGGCTTTCGAATACGTCTTCATCCAGTGATTTCTGCGAGAAGTTCGCATTGGCTCTTGCCTTCTGTTTCTGTTCTTCCATTGCATCCTTAAATTCTTCTTCAGAAACTGTCATTCCCTCTTCTTCTGCCATTTCGACAGTTAATTCGATTGGGAAGCCAAAGGTATCATATAAGTAAAATGCTTCTTTTCCTGAAATTTCAGAAGTCTTCTCTGCTTTCTTTGTATCAAGAATCTTCTTAAATTCCTTCATTCCGTTTTCCAATGTTGACTGGAAACGTTCAATTTCCTTCTTTAATTCAGAAAGAACGAATTCTCTGTTTTCTGTTAAAAGCGGATAACTTTCCTTGTATACTTCATCAATGAAGATTGACGCAATTTTAATATAATCTTCTGTTGTTAATTTTAACGTTCTACCATGTCTTACAGCACGACGAATCAAACGACGAAGCACATAACCTGCCCCTGCATTGGACGGACGAAGTTTTGCCGGATCTCCGATAAGCATCACGCTGGTTCTACAGTGATCAGCGATGATACGCATGGATTTCGTAGACTTTTCTTCCGCATCATATTTGATTCCTGATTTTTCTTCAATATATGCAATAACAGAAGTATAGAAATCTGTACGATATACGTCAGAAGTACCGTTTAAGAACGCAAGGTTACGTTCCAGTCCCCAACCGGTATCCACGTTTTTCTTTTCCAATGGAGTCAAGTGACCATCCTGATGTTTTTCATACTGCATAAATACATCATTACCGATTTCAGTAAATCTTCCACAGTCACAACCAGGATTACAATCAGGACCACATGGTTCTACATCATTAATATAGAACATTTCTGAGTCAGGACCGCAAGGACCAAATTCCAATCCCCACCAGTTATGTTCTTTTGGTAAATAATAAACATTTTCCGGCTTAAATCCGGATGCAATTCTATATTTTGCTCCTTCTTCATCTCTCGGAGCATCCTCATCCCCTGCAAAAACAGTTGCTGCAAGATGATCTGCATCAAAACCGAAAACTTCAGTAAGAAGCTCAAAACTCCATTTACAACGGTCTTCTTTAAAATAATCTCCTAAAGACCAGCTTCCCATCATTTCAAAGAATGTTCCATGACTCGTGTCACCTACAGAATCAATATCATTGGTTCTGACACATCCCTGAACATTACAAAGTCTGGTACCCTGTGGATGTTCTTTTCCTAACAAATATGGCATAAGAGGCTGCATTCCGGCAACGTTAAACATAACACCGGTAGATCCGTCAGATACTAAAGACACTGCACCGACATCTACATGTCCTCTTTTGATATAAAATTCCTTCCAAGCATTTCGTAATTCATTGGAGGTTATTTTCTTCATTCCTTTTTCTCCTTTTATAAACGTAATCTATTTCATCACAAAGGACAAACCAACGAATTGATTTGTCCAATATAATTATTCCTCAGTTTTTACCTGATGATATGCTTTCTTTCCTTTTTTGATTAAAAGAACACCATCTTCATTAAAGTCTGCAGTGGTAAAGGTTGCATCAATGGCTGTAACCTTTTCTCCGTTTACGGAAATACCGTTCTGCTGTACCAATCTTCTTCCTTCTCCACGAGAAGCAGCAAGCTTTGTATCTGTTAATAAAGTAAGGATATCTTTTCCTTCATCTAAATCAGCCTTTGTATATGTGGTTGTAGGAATATCTCCAGAAATACCTCCATTCTGGAAAATCTTTCTGGCTGTTTCCTGTGCCTTTACGGCCTCTTCTTCACCATGAACTAAGTTTGTCAATTCATAAGCAAGAATTTCTTTCGCCTTATTCAGTTCACTTCCCTGCCAAGCTTCCATTGCTTCAATTTCTTCAATCGGAAGGAAAGTTAACATCTTCAGACATTTAATGACATCTGCATCAGCTACATTTCTCCAGTACTGATAGAAATCGTATGGAGAAGTTTTTTCAGGATCCAACCATACAGCACCGGATACTGTTTTACCCATTTTCTTACCTTCTGAGTTTAATAACAAGGTAATAGTCATGGCAGAAGCATCTTTTCCAAGTTTACGACGAATCAATTCTGTACCACCTAACATGTTACTCCACTGATCATCTCCACCAAACTGAAGATTACATCCATAATCCTGGAATAATTTATAGAAGTCATAACTCTGCATAATCATGTAGTTAAATTCCAGGAAACTTAATCCACGTTCCATTCTCTGCTTGTAACATTCTGCCGAAAGCATTCTGTTAACACTAAAGTGTGGGCCGACTTCTCTTAATACATCAATATAATTTAAATCCAAAAGCCAATCTGCGTTATTTACCAACAACGCTTTATCATCAGAAAAATCAATGAAGCGACTCATCTGCTTTTTAAAGCAGGAAACATTATGGTCAATGGTTTCCTTGGTCATCATTTTTCTCATATCCGTTTTTCCTGATGGGTCACCAATCATGGCGGTACCACCACCGATTAAGGCGATTGGTTTATTACCAGCCATCTGAAGTCTCTTCATTAAGCAAAGAGCCATGAAATGACCTACATGCAAACTATCTGCAGTCGGGTCAAATCCGATATAGAACACTGCCTTCCCTTCATTGATTAATCCTTTTATTAATTCTTCATCTGTAACCTGTGCAATCAGGCCTCTTCGTTTTAAATCCTCATACGTATTCATCGTATTTCTCCTTTAATTAGACTCGATTTATTATTTTAGCATAGAAAAATCCTTTTTTCAAGGAAGATTCCGCCATTCCACTAATAGGAGATTCCCGTTTATAAGACAATGCAAATCACGCCTCTGCTCTGGTCATTGGTAATCTTTTCCACAGTTCCCTGCATTCTTGTTCTGGTATCTTCCGAAAGATTATTAATTTTGTTTGCGATTCCTTCATTCACAATCTGACCAATGGTTTTACCAAAAATATTTGTTTCCCAGATATCTTCATTTCCACTTTCCCGGTCATTAATAAAACGAATCAAATCCTCGGCCTGTTCTTCTGCCCCGATAATCGGCGATATTTCTGTGACAATATCTGTTTTCACAAAGTGAACTGCCGGCGCCACTGCCTTGATTTTCACACCATATTTGTTTCCATTTCGAATCAGTTCCGGTTCTTCTAAAAGAATTTCCTCTTTCTCCGGTGTGACGATTCCGTAGCCCGTGGATTTCACGCTGTTGATGGCTTCTTTAAATTTTACATAATGATTCTTTTGACCGGATAACTCCTTGACCAGTTGGATTAACTGTAATTGATTCTTAATTTCTATACCGGTCATTTCCGTCAAAGTATCATAGTAATAGCGATCATCAATTTCAAAACCAATGCTGATTGTTCCATTGGACAAATCGACACCTGTCACCTGTATATCATGAATATATTCACAGGTTCCGGGCTGAATACCATTTAAATCCTTCACATAGGTAATTTGGCTCAACAAATCTTTGGAAACATCAATAATATCCTGAATCATTTTTTGATTTTTATCCATGATATCTAACCATTTCGGTGTATTAAAACGCACTTCTGTAACAGGAAATTCAAACAGAATCTGTTCTAAAATTTCATGGATGTTACGCTCTGTCAAATGGAGACAATTCATCGGAACCGTAGATATATTATATTTTCGCTGAATCTGATTGCACAATGCCTTACACAGTTCCGATTCCGGTTCTGCCGAGTTCATTAAAATAACAAACGGTTTTTGCATGGATTTTAATCTCATTACTGTTTTATCCAGTGCATCATTGTATGCTTCTGCGTCTAAATCAGTGAAGCTACCATCACTGGTGATGACGATTCCAATGGTGGAATGTTCAGAAATCACCTTTTCTGTGCCAATTTCCGCTGCCCGGGAAAAAGGAATGTTTTCAGAAAACCATGGTGTTTTCACCATACGCTCCACATCCTCTTCCATATGTCCCGTAGCACCATCCACCATAAAGCCTACACAATCAATCAAACGAACTTTCATCTTCGTATGATTATCCAGATCAATGGAAACCGCCTTGTTCGGAATGAATTTCGGTTCCGTTGTCATAATGGTTTTTCCCGAAGATGACTGCGGTAACTCATCCACCGTTCGTTTCAAATCATTTTCGTCCTTGATTCTCGGAATAACCGCAAGATTCATAAAGTTTTTTATAAAGGTCGATTTTCCTGTTCGAACCGGACCTACGACACCTATGTAAATTTCCCCGTTTGTCCGCTGTTCAATATCATCATAAACATTAAATTGCATAAAAATCCCCCCACATATATTTCTTCCAATAATTTAATAAAATATATGTGGAGGGAAAAATAATTATTACATTAATGGTGCCACCAATCGTAAAAGTTTTCCGCAAACCTTATATAAAATCGGTCGATTTTTACATTCAATCAACGAGATTTTTCTGGACTGGGATAGCATTTCCTGATAGTCCTTTTCCATTTCATAAATCACTTCATTTCTAAATATAAAACAACCATTTTCAAAATGTAGGAACAAACTTCGATAATCCAAATTTATCGTGCCTACGGTAGCCTTTTCATCATCGCTGATAAACATTTTTGCATGGGTAAATCCCGGAGTGAATTCATAGATTTCAATGCCTGCCGAAATCAATTCATCATAATAGGTTCTGGCCACGCAAAACGCATAGGCCTTATCCGGAATTCCGGGAAGAACAATTTTTACATCCACGCCTCTCTTTGCAGCCATAATCAATGCTGTAATCATCACATTATCAAGCACCAGATATGGAGATACAATGTGAAGATACCTGGTGGCCGTATTGATAATCTGAAGATAAACAGATTCCCCAATATGCTCTTCACTAAACGGGTCATCACCATATCCTATGACATATCCATCTGATTTCATTGGTTCAAAAGATACATTCAGATAACGGTCATAATTTCCAATGGTCTTTTCAGAAACATTCCACATCTGTAAGAACATCAAGGTAAAACTTTGTGCCGCTTCCCCTTCTAACATCACTGCGGTATCTTTCCAGTAACCAAATTTTGAATTAATATTCACATATTCATCTGCTAAATTGATTCCACCGGTAAAAGCGACCTTACCGTCAATTACAAGAATTTTACGGTGGTCTCGGTTATTTTGCTGTGTTGTGAAAAATGGTCTGGCCGGTGCAAACGGTTTCGACTGAATTCCCATTTTTCTCAACTTTTTGAAATAGCCGATTTCAAGTTTTGTTAGGGAACAGAGTCCATCATACATCACACGGACTTCCACTCCTTCCTGAGCCTTTCGCTTTAAGATATCCAAAACCGTATTCCAGAACTTTCCTTCCTCAATGATGAAATATTCCAGGAAAATAAAATCCTGTGCTTCTTCCAACTGACGTACTAACGCCTCAAACTTCGCCTCACCACAGTTAAAATACGAAACCTTCGTATTCTTATACACCGGCAATCCATTATTTTTATAAATGTACCGGCTAAGTGATGCGGTCTGTTTATCCTGAATCTGTAAATCCTGATAAACCTCTCGTTTCATGGGAAGATAGCGTTCTGATTTTAAATCAATGTGTTCCAGTTTTTTCCTTAGAAAAAATGCTCCCGGCTGAATTTTCACATATACGTACATCAACGTACCCAAAGCCGGTAAAAACATAATAAACACCACCCAGATTAATTTCATGGTTGGGTCTGACTTTTCATTGACAATGTAAACAACCAAAACGAACTGCAACACCAAAAGAAACTGATTAATGGTTTTGCTGACTGACATATTGTAGGAAAGAAGCAAAATCAGGGCAAGCTGCGAAAGAATCATCAAAATGAACACGAAGGTTCGGCTGAATAAGAAGGTTCCAATATTCTTTTTTCCTTTAATGACATGCTCATTATGGATTTCCATCATTGCCCTCCTTTCCGTCTTATGTAGAAGCTGTCACGCTATTCTTCGTCATCAATCATTTCTTTTCTAAGACTCATCATCGTCAAGTCTGTTTCATAAATTGTATCAGCACATTCCGTCAGTTTCTTGACAGAATCTGCATTGGAATTTGATTTTTTATAATGAATTTCATGTTCCAGGCTGGCCCAGAAATCCATGGCAATGGTTCGAATCTGAACCTCAACCTTCATAAATTTCTTTCCCGTAGAAAGAAAAATCGGAATTTCCACTACAAGATGAAGACTTCGGTAACCATTCTTTTTCGGATTCTTAATATAATCCTTTACTGTCAGAACTCTGATATCATCCTGGCAGGTTAACATTTCTGCAACTTTATAAATATCATCAATGAAAGAACAAACCACACGAATCCCGGCCACATCATTAATGTTTTCTTCCAGGGAATCCATGGATAATTCAAATCCTTTTCGTTCCATCTTTTCAATAATACTAGCCGGAGACTTGATTCTGGTTTTAATTGCCTCTATCGGATTACGAAGTTCATTATCCATAAACTCCTTGTTAAGAACATCTAATTTCGTTTTAACTTCCAAGATGGCACATTCATAATATGTCATCAACGTTTTCAGTCGATTAAAGGGTTCACGGAAGGGTTTAAACTGCTCTTCCATTTCATCCAATGTTTTAATTAAATAATCCATCTCTTACTCCCAATCCAAATCTGAAAATTCATTGGTTAAAGCTCTGTTCATCATTTGTTTCATTGCTTCTGAAGCTTTAACGTTATGGAATAATACCGCATTCACTGCTTCAACAATCGGCATATCCACCTGATATTTCTTAGAAAGATTATATGCAGCTTCTGCTGAAACCGCACCTTCTACAACCATGTTTACCTCTTTTACCGCTTCATCCAGCGTATATCCTTTTCCAATTAACACACCCGCTCTACGGTTTCTGGAATGCTTACTATCACAGGTAACAATCAAGTCACCGATTCCTGACAAACCATGGAAGGTTCTGGAATGGCCGCCCATTGCCACACCTAACTGTGTGATTTCCTTAATTCCTCTGGTAATCAAAGCTGCTTCTGTATTATCTCCATATCCCAATCCATCTGCAATTCCCGCTGCCAATGCAATGACATTCTTTAAAGAACCACCTAATTCGATACTCTTTCGATCCGGGCTGGTATATACACGGAAATAATCATTGGAGAACGTTTTCTGTACCGTCTCTGCAATGTCCTTTTTCTTAGCACCAATTACTACAGCAGTCGGTAACTGTCTTCCGACTTCCTCTGCATGGCTTGGTCCGGATAAAACGACAGCCTCACAATCAGGTAATACTTCTTCAATGATTTCCGTCATTGTATAATAAGTGTCTTTTTCAATTCCCTTTGCCACATCCACAATAATCTGGCCTGCAGGTACGATTCCTTTTAAGAGTTCTGCAGTGCTTCTTACGAAAGAAGATGCCACTGCCATCACAATAATTTCGGAATCCTTCACCGCTTCCTGAATGTCTCCGGTGATCTGAATGGATTCATCAATCTTTACTCCCGGTAAACAGATTTTGTTTTCTCTCCCATTGTTTAATGCCTGAACTTCCTTATCAAGCTTAGACCAGATCGTTACCTGATTCTGGTTTTCAAATAATACCTTGGCAAGTGCGATTGCCCAACCGCCTCCACCTAAGACTGTTACTTTAGACATGTTTTGCCTCCTTTTTATCCCCAACACGGCGCTCTGTGCCGCTTAATAATCGTTTGATATTTGCACGATGTCTGATGAACGACAACGCCATAAGAACAAACGCTAAAATATATGCTTCCAAACGGTCACTGTCATGAAGTCCGTGGATCATTTTTAACTGTCCAAACACAACCATTTCCACAAAGAAACAGAACATCAATACCAGTGAGCTCAAAGATACATATTTTGTGATAAGCAATGTTCCGAAGAATATTACGAATCCAAATGCAAAGAATTTCCAATCGAACATTAAAAGTCCAATCACCAATCCGGAAAACGTCGCAATCCCCTTTCCTCCACGGAAATTCATATAGAACGGAAAATTATGTCCTAAAATTGCTCCAAAACCGGTGTATAAAGCGATTAAGAACTGATGGTCATTACAATTCTTAGAAAACAGGAAATAAGTCACGATAATCGCCAATACAGCCTTAAACATATCTCCAAAATATGTAATAAACCCACTCTTTTTTCCAAGAGTACGCATCGCATTCGTAGTACCGGAATTTCCGCTTCCGTAATCCCTGATATCAATATGATTTAATTTACCGATAATAAACGCAGTCTGAAATAATCCAAATCCATAACCGATTAAAACGGATAATGCTTTCTGCCAAATCATCTCTAGTCTCCTTTTCTCTCACGAATAATAAATTTCAGCGGAGTCCCTCTAAAGCCAAAGGCCTCACGAATTCTGTTTTCAATATATCTGGTATATGAAAAATGCATTAATTTTTTATCATTAACGAAAATAACAAATGTTGGCGGTTTTACGCTTACCTGAGTGATATAGAATAACTTTAATCGTTTTCCCTTATCTGATGGTGGCTGTTGCATTGCAACTGCTTCCGCCATGATTTCATTCAGGACACCGGTTTCAATACGCATTGCATGGTTTTCAATGACCGAATCAATGGTATCAAACATTTTCGAAAGTCTTTGTCCTGTCTTTGCAGAAATAAACATCATTTCTGCATATGGCATAAAGGACAGCACACTCTTTACATCCTTCTGATACTCGTAAATTGTCTTATCATTTTTCTCAATGGCATCCCATTTATTGACAGCAATGATAACACCTTTTCCATTTTCATGGGCAATTCCCGCGATTTTCGCATCCTGTTCTGTGACACCTTCCACTGCATCAATCAGGATAATGACCACATCCGCACGTTCTACTGCTGTTACAGTACGAATCACACTGAATCGCTCAATATCTTCCTTAACCTTTGCTTTTCGACGAAGTCCCGCCGTGTCAATAAACACATATTCCTTACCATTGTATTCAATTTCCGTATCAATGGCATCACGGGTTGTTCCTGCAATATCAGAAACAATCACACGACTCTGACCGGTCAACTTATTAATCAAGGATGACTTTCCTACATTCGGTTTTCCTACTACCGCAATTCGTGGTCTGTCATCATCTTCATCCTCATCTTTTTCCAGTTCGGCAAAATATCCTGTTACAACATCCAGCATATCTCCTAAACCACTTCGCTGTGTCGATGAAATCGGAATCGGATCACCAATTCCTAAATTGTAAAATTCATAAACATCAGCCATCATCTTATTGAAATTGTCCACCTTATTAACAACCAACACAACAGGCTTTCTGCTCTTACGAAGCATATCTGCCACCTTAGAATCGGAATCAATTAATCCCTGCTTCACGTCTGTCATAAAAATAATGACATCCGCAGTGTCAATGGCGATCTGTGCCTGTTCTCTCATCTGGGACAAAATAATGTCATTACTATCCGGCTCAATACCACCGGTATCTATTAATGTAAACTGGTAATTTAACCAGTCAATATCTGCATAAATTCGATCTCTGGTAACCCCCGGAGTGTCCTTAACAATGGAAATCATCTGTTTTGCCAGAGCATTAAACAAAGTTGATTTTCCTACGTTTGGACGTCCAACGATTGCAACGATTGGTTTATTCATATTTCCTCCTATCTGTACAGTCCGTATCTTTTAAATTTTACAATAACTACACTGATTTGTAAATTCTTTTCCGCTATTCTTTGATTTCCAGAAATGCTGCAAGATTGCCTCTTTTTCCCTGATGTCCCCGGTGGGAAAACAACACATCCGTATTACAGCAGGTACAAACATCTGTTACATGAATATGTTCCGGTCGCACACCGCTTTCCTGGAAAATCAGTTCATTACATTTCCACAAGTTCAGTAAATATTTATCTGAACCTCGGTCTTTCAAAATTTCATTCCGATGTTTAGGAAACACCTCTTGAAACTGTCTTGCTACATCGCCACTGACTTCATAGCACTCCTGACAGATGGAAGGTCCCACACAGGCAATCACATCCTCCGGCTTTGTTCCAAAACATTCCTCCATTTTTTCAATGGTTTTCTTTCCGATTTTCCCAACCGTTCCTTTCCATCCGGAATGAGAAAGTCCTATAGCTTTCTGTTTCGGATCCACCAGAAACAACGGAACGCAATCAGCAAAGTAAGTCGCCAGTACCACATTTTTTTCCTGGGTAATCAATCCATCCACATTATCAAAATCCCGCTCCCGGTAAATGCCTTTTCCGCAATCTTCCTTCGTTACCAACCGAACATTGGTGGTATGCGTCTGATGACTAGTCACAATGTTTTTCGCATCAAAACCCATTGCCTCAGCGATGATTTCATGATTCTTCACCACATTTTCTCTCAGATCATCCCGCTCCCATCCAAGATTCATACTTGCCAGGTGTCCTTCACTGACACCACCCAGTCTCGTGGAAAAACCGTGTCTGATAAAATCAATGGACTCCAGTGCCGGATAGACAAGATACGGAATCGTGGAAAATTTTACTTTCGTCGTATTTCCTGCATATTTATTTAACTGAACAAAATTCATCACATTCCTCCATAACAGTTTTCATAGTGCTGAATCTGATTTCCCGTAATCGCTAAAGCATCAATTTGTACTTCAAAATTTTGAAGTTCCGGATGTTCTAACAAATACCATTGTGCAATCTTATAAATTTTTCGAAGCTTTTTATCATTTACAGCCTCTACAGCATCCCCAAAACTTTGATTTTGACGAAATTTCACTTCCACAAAAGAAATCTTATCATTCTTCTTTGCTACAATATCAATCTCCCCGATTTTATTCCTGTAATTCCTTTCAAGAATCACAAAACCATTGGATTGTAGATACGCCGCTGCAGCATCTTCATAAATACTACCAATCATTCTTTTATTCATTCTTCCCCCTAAAAGCCCAATGCGCACAAAAATAAGTTTTTCTTTTCATTTCTGTGCATCATCTTTAGGCTTAAACACCATAAAATGCATAGATTATATTCTTTTTTCAACTTTCTATGCATTATTTTTCGTTCTTACTCCACAAAGTGCATAAAATATTTCATATATTTTAAAATCTATGCATTTCGCAAATATATTTCGCACATTCAATGCATAAACCCGGCTAAATCTTTCATTTTTTATGCTTCGTTCTCTGAAATCATCAGATAAAATTCCCGATAAAGGACTTTCTATGAATCGGACATGGTCCATACTTCTTTAAAGCTTCAATATGTTTCGCAGAACCATACCCCTTATTGGAAGCGAAATCATATTCCGGATAAATTTTATCGTATTCCACCATCATGGCATCTCTAGTAACTTTCGCAATGATGCTGGCAGCACCGATGGAAATACTTTTCGCATCTCCTTTAATGATTCCAACCTGCTTGATATCAACCCCCGGAATCTTTACCGCATCATTCAGTAAAAGATCCGGGCGGACACTGAGTTGTTCAATTGCCTTTCGCATCGCCGCATAAGTTGCCTGTAAGATATTAATGTCATCAATCAGTTCCGGCGTGGATAACGCCGTAGTGGCAGAAACCGCTTTTTCCATGATTTCGGTAAACAGTTCTTCTCTTTTTTTCGCTGACAATTTCTTTGAATCATTAATGTATAAAATATCGCAGTCCCTTGGTAAAATGACCGCTCCGGCAACCACCGGGCCTGCTAAAGGGCCTCGTCCGACCTCGTCAATTCCGCAAATATAGCCCTCATTGGCATATTTTCGTTCAAACTCCGTTAAGAGATAGGTTCTCTGCAATTCCGCCTCATATGCCGCTTTTTTCTTGGCAGCACTTTTCACCAACGCCTGCACACCACTTCGTTCATCTGCGGAGTACTGTGCAATAAACGAATCCATCTCTGTATCTTTTGTTTCTTTTAAGATTGTTTTAATCTGACTAATGCTTTCCATAACCTCTCCATTCTACAAGCGATCCAGAGTAATCTTTCCTAATTTTCCACTTCTGAAATCATCTAAAATAATGCCGCTTGCCTTTTCAAGATCTGGCAGATTTCCTTTCAATTTACATCCACGGACTTCGGCAACCTGATTCATAATTTCCAACGGATCTTCATTTCCTTCAATGTTATAACGTTCACAGATAACGGTTGGATATACATCATTTAACATTTTAATTAACTGATATGCCATCTCAGAAACATCCAGAATATTATCATTGATGGAACCAATCAACGCCAGATTCAGACCAATCTGCTGGTCATCAAACTTCGGCCAGAGAATTCCCGGCGTATCCAGCAATTCCAATGTCTTATTGAGTCGAATCCACTGCTTCCCCTTTGTTACCCCCGGTTTATTTCCGGTCTTAGCTGCAGAACGTCCGGCATAAGCATTAATGAATGTAGATTTTCCTACGTTTGGAATGCCAACTACCATGGCACGAACCGGTCTGTTCTTAATTCCTTTGCGTTTATCCCGTTCAATCTTTTCTTTACAAGCCACCAGAACAGCATTGTTGATTTCCTTAATTCCCTGCTTATTTTTTGAATTGATTTTCAAGGCAACAATTCCTTTTTCCTTAAAGTAATTAAGCCATTTCTGATTTAGTTCTTCATCCGCTAGATCAGCCTTGTTTAGTAAAACAAGTCTAGCCTTATTCTGTCCCAAACTATCAATATCCGGATTACGGCTGCTCAAAGGAATTCTCGCATCCAATAATTCAATTACAAGATCAATCAACTTAATATCTTCCTTCATCTGACGAACAGCCTTCGTCATATGTCCCGGATACCACTGGTAATTTACTTTATTCTCGCTCATACCTTAATTCCTCCCTAAAACTTTAAAAAGGAACGAGTGACCACTCGTTCCTTTTCATAAGTTAAATCTTATTATTTAACTAATTCTTTAACCTTTGCAGCCTTACCTACTCTGCTTCTGATGTAGTTAAGCTTAGCACGTCTTACTTTACCCTTTCTAACAACTTCAATCTTATCGATTGTTGGAGAGTATAATGGCCAAGTTCTTTCTACACCGATACCATTCGATAATTTTCTTACAGTAAATGTTGCACGGTTGCTTCCACCCTGCTTCTTCATTACTAAACCTTCGAAAACCTGAATTCTTTCACGGTTTCCTTCCACAATCTTAGCGTGAACCTTAATAGTGTCACCTACGTTAAAGTCTGCAACTTCTTTAATCTGAGCTGCTTCAATTTCCTTAATTAATTCCTGCATAATAGCCTCCTTATTTATTCCGATGTTCTTAATACTTCCGTAACAGAGGACCATCTTTTCTTTTTACAGCGTTTAATATAATACCATAGGTTTCCACAGAATGCAAGTGATTTAACAAATACTTTCTAAATATTTTTTATCTGCTTCATCCAGCACTGCCTCTTCCAGCAAATCCGGTCTACGTTCTAATGTCCTCTTTAAAGACTGCTCTCTTCTCCACTGATCCACCTTGGCATGATCTCCGGAAAGCAGAATATCCGGAACCTTCACTCCCTCAAACTCCGCCGGGCGGGTATACTGTGGATATTCCAATAAATTATCCTGAAAGCTCTCAAACTCAGCAGATACATCATTATGTAACACACCCGGTACTAATCTGGAAATGCAATCAATCATTACCATAGATGGTAATTCTCCACCGGTAAGGACATAGTCTCCAATGGACACATGATCCGTTACAATCATATCCAGAACCCGTTCATCAATCCCTTCATAATGACCACATAGAAATACCAGGTCTTTTTCCCCAGCAAACTCCTCTGCCATTTTCTGATTGAATACTTTTCCCTGAGGTGTCATATAAACTACACGGGGCTTGTAACCAATTTTCTCCACCACGGATTCGTAACTGCGATACACCGGCCCCGGCTGCATCACCATACCGGCACCTCCTCCATATGGATAGTCATCCACCTGACCATGTTTATTTCCCGCAAAGTCTCTGATGTTCACCGCATTTACCGAAATCAAGCCCTTATCCATGGCACGACCGGTAATACTGGTTCCCACCCCCTGCGCAATCATTTCCGGAAACAATGTTAAAACATGAAAATTCATTAATCCATTAATCCTTTCATCAAATGAACTGTAACTACTTTCTTTTCTAAATCTCTATCTAAAACACATTCTTCAATGACCGGAAGCAAGACTTCCTTTCCGGATGCTGTTTTTACAATATAAACATCATTGGCTCCGGTCTGAAGAACATCAGTCAATGTTCCTAATTCTTCATCCGTATCAGTCACTACACGGCTTCCAATAATGTCAGCAATATAGTATTCCCCTTCTTCCAGTGGAATGGCATGTTCTCTGTCTACCAGCAAATCCATTCCCTTTAAAGGAATTACCTGATCCATGTTGTCAAACTCGGCAAATCGTAAAATTGCCATGTTTTTAAAATATTTCACGCCTGTTACGTGCAGAACCTTCTGTTCTTTTTTCGTATCTAAAATCACTTCTTCTAAATCACTGAAGCGTTTCACATCATCTGTGGTAGGATAAACCTTTACTTCTCCACGAACACCATGAGTATTCGCAATTACACCAACACGAAAATATTTTTCCAAATCTTTACTCCTTTAATATAAAATACAGCGCTGAAATCATCCAGCGCTGTGCACTTGCTTAAAGTATTTCAACTTTAACCTTTTTATCAGATTTTGTTGCAGCTGCTTTAACAACTGAACGAATTGCTTTGGCAATTCTTCCCTGTTTTCCAATTACCTTACCCATATCTTCCTGAGCTACCTGTAACTGTACTACAATTTCTCTGTCGTTTTCTTTTTCAGTTACAACGACTTTATCTGGAGAGTCAACAAGTGCTTTTGCAATTGTTTCAACTAATTCTTTCATGAAAGTCCCTCCAAGTCTTATTTTTCAATTCCGGCAATCTTTAACAACTTTCCAACAGTTTCTGTAGGCTGAGCACCATTAGATAACCATTTCTTTACAGATTCTTCCTTAACGTCGAATACGCTAGGTTCCTGGTTAGGATCGTATGTTCCTACTTCTTCGATGAATCTTCCGTCTCTAGGCGCTCTTGAATCTGCTACTACGATTCTGTAAATTGGATGTCTCTTCTTTCCCATTCTCTTTAATCTGATTTTTACTGCCATTTTTTCTTTACCTCCGTAAAATATATAATTAATTATTTATTATCAAGAAAACAAGTTGTTTTCGTGAATGCATTTTGTTAGAAACCGAACGGTAGATTAAATCCACCTCTTCTTCGTTTTCCTTTTCCTCCCATCATGCCACCCATACTCTTCATCATTTTTCTGGCCTGTTCAAACTGTTTTACCAGTCTGTTCACTTCAGAAATATCCACACCGGCACCCTTAGCAATTCTCTGCTTTCTGGAAGGGTTCAGCAAATCCGGATTATTCCGTTCTGCTTTTGTCATGGAATAGATAATTGCTTCCACTCTGCCAAGCTGTTTTTCATCCGGTAACATATCGTCAGAAATCTTTCCACCAACTCCCGGCATCATGCTAAGCAGGGAAGACAATCCTCCCATGTTCTTAATCTGGCCCATATATTCCAGATAATCTTCAAAGGTGAACTGGGCTTTTTTCATTCGCTGCTCCAGTTCCTTTGCTTTATCCTGATCAATGGTCTGTTCTGCTTTTTCAATCAGAGAAAGCACATCTCCCATTCCCAGAATTCTGGAAGCCATTCGGTCCGGATAGAACTGTTCCAAATCGGAAAGTTTTTCTCCCATACCGATATATAAAATAGGTTTTCCGGTAATTGCCTTAATGGATAACGCTGCACCACCACGAGTGTCACCATCCAATTTCGTTACGATAATACCGTCAATACCGATTTTCTCATTAAATTCCTTGGCAACATTGACTGCATCCTGACCGGTCATGGCATCAACCACCAATACTGTCTGGGTCAGTTCAATATTATCCCGGATTTCCACCAGCTCGTTCATCATTTCTTCATCTACATGAAGACGACCAGCGGTATCTAAAATAACAACATTGTTGTCATTCTTTTTCGCATGTTCTATGGCTGCCTTTGCAATGTCCAAAGGCTTCTGTTTATCGCCCATGGCAAAAACAGGAACTCCCTGCTTTTCCCCATTAATCTGCAGCTGTTCGATGGCCGCGGGTCTGTAAACGTCACAAGCTACCAGTAACGGCTTTCTTCCCTTCGCCTTTAACTTTCCAGCAATCTTTGCAGTGGTCGTGGTTTTACCAGCACCCTGAAGCCCCATCATCATGATGACCGTGACTTCATTACTTGGAAGAAGTTTTAACTCAGTCGTTTCATCTCCCATTAAAGAAGTTAATTCCTCGTTAACAATCTTAATTACCATCTGCCCCGGTGTCAGACTGGTCATAACATCCTGTCCAACTGCACGTTCCGTAACAGTCTTGATAAAGTTTTTAACGACTTTAAAGTTAACATCCGCTTCCAATAATGCGATTTTAACTTCTTTCATCGCAGCTTTTACATCATCTTCTGTCAGACGACCTTTGCTTCGCAGATTTTTAAATATATTTTGTAATTTATCAGATAAGTTTTCAAATGCCAAAGCAAACCTCCTAATAAAACTGCATCACTTAATAGTTTTCCAATATTTCCTGTGCAATCTCTTTGATTTTCAAAAGACTTTTCTCATCTTTCTGATCTGCCAAAGTACAAATCATGGAAACCTCTTCCTTCGTCTTAGAAAATCGTTCTACTAAATGTAATTTTTCCTCGTATCCATTCAAGGTCTTCTCACACCGCTTTACCAAATCATGAACTCCCTGTCTGGAAATCCCTCGATCTTCTGCAATCTCTGCAAGGCTTAAATCATTGAGAAAAAAATCTTCAAATATTTCTTTTTGATGTTCTGTCAATAACTCTCCATAGAAATCATAGAGCATTGAACTTTTAATGATATCCTTCATATTGCACCTTTTCTATCCTAGAGTATACTACTACAACAGAAAAAAGGTGTCAAGTATTTTTTCTTGACACCTTTTTTCTTATAAGTTTGGTCGAACCTCTTTTGGTCGATATCCTTTTTCTTCTAAGTCTTTTAAAATTGCTGCTTTATGGTCATGTCCAAAGGATTCAATGGTTACACGAAGTTCCACGGCAGCATTTCTATTAACTGAAACAAACTGATTATGTTCCAGTTTAATAACATTGCCCTGCTGTTCAGCAATTGCTTCCGCCACACGAACCAACTGTCCCGGCTTATCCGGTAAAAGCACGGATACCGTAAATACTCTGCCTCGCTGAATCAGACCATGCTGTAAAATGGATGACATGGTAATGATATCCATATTTCCACCACTAATAATGGAAACCACTTTCTTATCCTTACATTTCAGATGTTTTAATGCGGCTACTGTTAAAAGTCCGGAATTTTCCGCCACCAGTTTGTGATTTTCAACCATATCCAAAAAGACATCAATTAATTCCTCATCCTTAATGGTAATGATTTCATCGATATTATCACGAATATACGGGAACAATTTTTCTCCCGGTGTCTTTACAGCGGTACCATCCGCAATGGTATTTGCAGAATTCAGAGTAGTAACTTCTCCAGCTTCTAAAGAGGCCTTCATACATGCTGCTTCTTCCGGTTCCACACCAATCACCTTAATTCTAGGATTCAAAAGTTTTGCCAAAGTACTGACACCGGTAGCAAGTCCGCCTCCGCCGATTGGCACTAAAATATAATCCACAGTTGGAAGTTCTTTAAAGATTTCCATAGCAATGGAACCCTGTCCCGTAGCCACATCTAAATCATCAAAAGGATGAATAAAAGTATATCCTTCTTTCTGCGCTAAATTCAATGCGTAATTACATGCATCATCATACACATCACCGTATAAAATCACATCCGCGCCATAACTCTTGGTACGATTTACTTTCATCAACGGTGTAATGGTCGGCATAACAATGGTTGCTTTTGCTCCGTAAAGCTTTGCCGCATAAGCCACACCCTGAGCATGATTTCCTGCCGATGCAGTAATCAGACCACGCTCCCTTTCTTCTTCGGAAAGGGTACTGATTTTATAATAAGCACCTCTTACCTTATAAGCACCGGTAAACTGCATATTTTCCGGTTTGATATAGACCTGATTTCCAGTCATGTCACTAAAGTAATCACTGTAAATCAGATTCGTATTTAAGGTAACTTTCTTTACAATTTCACTGGCTTCTTCAAATTTTTTCAAGGTTAATTTCTCTTCCATGACAACCTCCCGAATTATTCTGTAAACAATGCCTGAACAAAATCATGGGCATCAAATTTTTGTAAATCTTCAATCTGCTCTCCCACGCCGATGTATTTCACCGGAATGCCAAGTTCTGACTGGATTGCAATGGCAATTCCACCTTTTGCGGAACCATCCATCTTTGTAAGAATGACACCGGTAATATCAGCACATTCCTGAAACTGTTTCGCCTGAGCTAATGCATTCTGCCCGGTAGTAGCATCTAATACAATAAAGTTTTCCCTGCGACAACCGGTATATTCCTTCTCAATGATGCGGTCCAGTTTCTTTAATTCTTCCATAAGATTCTTTTTGTTATGCAATCTTCCGGCAGTATCACATAACAGAATATCTGCATTCTTGTTTTTTGCCGACTGAATGGCATCAAACAAAACAGATCCCGGATCAGAACCTTCCGCTCCCATGACAATATCTGTATTGGAACGAATCGCCCATTCCTTTAACTGATTTCCGGCAGCTGCACGGAATGTATCTGCCGCTGCAAGAACAACTTTCTTTCCATCATTCTTAAACTGACTGGCAAGCTTTCCAATGGATGTGGTTTTTCCCACACCATTGACCCCAATGACCAGAACCACGGAACGTTCCTGTTCAAAGTCATAAGCATTTTCGCCTAAGTCCATCTGTTCCTCAATGTTCTGAATCAATAAATCCTTACAATCCATCGGTTCCTTAATATGCTGTTCCTTCACCTGTTCTCTCAGGTTGTCGAGAATTTCTTCCGTCGTATTAACTCCGATGTCACTCATAATCAGAATTTCTTCCAATTCTTCATAAAACTCATCATCAATATGGGAAAATCCGGTAAAAATGGAATTCAGTCCGGAAACAATATTGTTTCTGGTTTTGCTGAGTCCCGATACCAATTTATTAAAAAATTTAACAGCCATAGTTTCTCCAATCTAATCCAATTTCTTATTTACTTAATTCATTTTCCAATAAGTCCACAGATACCAGTGCGGAAATTCCCTTTTCCTGCATGGTAATACCATATAAACGGTCTGCACAGTTCATGGTTCCTCGCCGATGAGTAATTACAATGAACTGGGTATTTGCAGTCAGTTTATGTAAGTATTCTGCAAAACGAACTACGTTAGAACCATCCAACGCCGCTTCAATTTCGTCTAAGAGACAGAATGGCGATGGTTTCAGGTTCTGAATGGCAAACAATAAGCTGATTGCCGTCAGTGCTTTTTCTCCACCGGACAACTGCATCATATTTTGCAATTTCTTTCCAGGTGGCTGGGAAATAATATTAATTCCTGCTTCCAGAATATCATCAGCTTCTGTCAATTCAATGGTACCTTTACCACCTCCGAAGAGTTCCTTAAAGACTACGTCAAATTCGGTTTTGATTTCTTCGAATTTTTCCTTGAATTGCTTACGCATTCCGGATTCCAATTCATCAATGATTTTCAGAAGATTATCTCTTGCTTCCATCAAATCATCATGCTGGTTCTTCATGAACTGGTAACGTTCGTTGACTTCCTTAAATTCTTCAATGGCATTAATATTCACATCCCCAAGGGATTTCATTTCTTTTCGAATGGATGCAATGTTTTCACGAATCGCAGCCTTATCAGAATATTCATCATCCTTCATTTCCAAAGCCTTACGATAGGTGATTTCATATTCATTCCACATATAGCTTTCTTTGCTGTCTGTTTTTTCTTCCAAAGATTCTTTCTGGCTGGATAAACGGTAAATTTCCTTATCTAAATCAGAAATCTTCTTGGATAAGTTTTCACGCTTTTCAAAGAAATCTTTATGCTCCTTACTTTGAGATTCTTTTTCTGCTTCAGCATTTTTGATTTCTTTCTTTAAGGTTTCAATCATTTCCCTGGATTTTTCCACTTCCTTGGTGAAGCCTTCAATCGCTTCCAGACGGGCAGAAATTTCCACATCATTTTCCTTGGAATTATTCTTGATTCGATCCAGTTCTTGATTCAAATCGCGAATCTGTTCTTCTGAACGATGTATTTTTTCCACAATAAATTCATGTTTCTGTTTCATTCCGGAAATCTCAATATTGATTTCCTCCAAAATAGAACCTTTTTCAATCTGCTGTTCCTTCAACCCATTCAGTCTTTCTGTCTTTTCGCGAATCATCTGTTCCAGTTCCACGCTACGGTCCTCGGTTCCGGATAATTCATTATTTAATTCCGAACTGTTCTTATGGATATCTTCGATTTCCACGGAAATGTTGTCACTTTCCTTAGTGTAATCCTGATATTCATTAACCAGTGTATCTTTCTTCTGAGTCGCCTGTTTCAGATTGATTTCAATGGTATTCTTAATCAGCTGCTGTTCCTGAAGCGCATTGGAAACCTTAGAGATTTCTTCGTTCAGTACACTGATACGACCACGGTTTTCCACCAAATCCTTATCCAGCTGATCTTTTTCTGTCTTTAATTCCTTCAAGTGCTTTTCCAGATCTTCGATTTCACGTCGACGACCTAAAAGATTACTTGTATTCTTAAACGCACCACCGGAAATGGAACCACCCACGTTCAGGTATTCACCTTCCAGAGTAACAATACGGATGGTATAACGATATTTTCGTTCGATGGCAATTGCATTATCAATGGTATCTACTACCATGACACGACCTAACAGATACTTGGCAACCCCTTCGTATTTCTTATCAATGTCCACCAGATCACTGGCAAGCCCAATAACACCCTTTTCTTCCAACGCATCCGGAGCATTAAAGTTCGTTTTATTGCTCATACTGCTTAACGGAAGGAATGTGGCGCGTCCGTATTTATTTTTCTTTAAATATTCAATGGTTTCCTTGGCTGTGGTTTCCGTATCCGTAACAATGTTCTGAATATTACCACCCAAAGATGTTTCAATAGCCACTTCATATTTCTTATCTACTTTAATGATATCCGCAACAACACCGATGATTCCTTTTTTCGAACTTTTCAGTTCCATAACCTTCTTAATGCTGTTTCCATATCCTTCATAACGTTCTGTCAGGTTCTTTAACGCTTCCAGATTAGACTTGGACTTATGGTATTCTTCCTGATTCTTACTTAAATCCTTGGATAATTCAGAATTTTTCACACGTAAATCAGCCAAATCAGCCTTATACTCGCTCAAGGTTCCCTGAACATCTGCAATTTCCTGTTCAATGTCTTTTAACTGCCCCTGGAATTCCTCAATAACCTGTTCCTGACTTTCCTTCTGGCTCTGGAATTCAATCAATTTCTGATTTAACTGAGCCTTTCGGATGTTAACCTGTTCCAGTAAGGTATCAAACTTCTGAATCTGTGTTTTAATGAGCGCCTTGGAATTTAATAATTCGATAATCTCAGCCTTATGCGCCTCAATTTCTTCTTCCAAATGGTTAAACTGATCATTTAATTCCGCAATTTCTGTATTAATGGAACTCTGACTGCTTAAGATTTCATTAAACTTTGCTTCATTATCATCTTTTTCCTTGGTGGAAGCATCTAATTCCTTGTTATAACCGGCGATTTCTTCCGTGATGGATGAAATTCTCTGGTTAATGTAAGATTCGTTGTTTTTCGCCGAATTAATCTGTTCCTTAATAACATTGATCTGTCCTTCAAACTTTTCAATGTTTAAAACCAGCTCATTCAGTTTTTCTTTTTTCTGTTCCACTGACAGATTAATATCTTCAATAATCTGCTCTAACTTGGTATAGTCTGCCTTAATCTGTTCAAATTCATCATTGGCAGTCTGCATGTCATTGGAAGCAATCTTAATCTTTTCATCAATGTTCGCTAAACGATTCTTGATTTCATCAATTTCAATTAAGAACATATTGACATCATTGACTTTCAAATCATCCTTTAAGACCAAATAACGCTTCGCCTTTTCGCACTGTTTTTCCAACGGCACGACCTGACGTTCCAATTCGCCTAAAATATCCGTCACACGAACCAGATTCTGGTTTTCATCATCCAGTTTCTTCATAGCTTCGTTTTTACGACGTTTAAACTTAACGATTCCAGCCGCTTCATCAAATAATTCTCGACGTTCTTCCGGCTTTCCACTTAAGATTTTATCAATCTGACCCTGTCCGATAATGGAATATCCCTCTTTTCCGATACCGGTATCGTAAAACATTTCATTAATGTCACGAAGACGTACCTGAGTACCATTAATCATGTATTCACTTTCTCCGGAACGGAACAAACGACGGGATACCGTTACTTCATTGTAGTCCACATTCAATTTATGATCCGAATTATCAAAGGTAATTGCCACATACGCATAACCCATTGGTTTTCTGTTCTGAGTACCGGCGAAAATGACATCTTCCATTTTTGCGCCACGAAGCTGTTTAATCTTCTGCTCTCCCAAAACCCAACGCACCGCATCGGCAACGTTACTTTTTCCGGAACCGTTCGGTCCCACAATTCCGGTAATTCCATTATGGAATTCAAAGTTAATTTTATTTGCAAAGGATTTAAATCCGTGTATTTCAATACTTTTTAAATACATTTTATTCTCCAATCAGTGTCTGATTTATTTTTCCAATTGTTTTAAAGCCTCATAGGCAGCCTGCTGTTCCGCAGTCTTCTTATTCTGCCCTATACCACGACCAATAATCTTATCATCCAACATGGCAACTGCTTCAAAGGTCTTGTTATGATCCGGTCCGGATTCCTGAACAATCCGATAAGACAGTGTTCCTGATTTCACCGCATCAATTCTTTCCTGAAGGATGGTCTTACTGTCATGGAACATTCTCTTATTTTCAATGTCGTTTAAGACAAAACTGTATATAAACCCTTTCGCCGCTTCAATGCCGCCATCCAAAAAGATTGCCCCAATTAATGCTTCCAAAGCATCAGAAACAATAGAGGCTCTGGACCGGCCACCGGTAGCTTCTTCCCCTTTTCCAAGGTAAATATATTCCGGCAGATCGATTTCCTGTGCGTCCAACGCCAGTGTTGGTTCACAAACCAGACTGGCACGCAGCTTTGACATGTTTCCTTCGGACATGGTCTTCATATGCTTATATAAAAACTCACTGGAAATCATTTCCAGTACTGCATCTCCCAAAAATTCCAGACGTTCATTGTCCACCACCTTCTGCCCACGATGTTCGTTGGCGAAGGACGTATGGGTCAATGCGTTAATCAGCAGTTCCTTGTCCTGAAACTCATATTTGATTTTTTCTTCTAAATGATGATAATCCTGGTTCATTCTTTTTCCTTTACCACGAAAAAGCCCTATATCCATAGGGCTTTCTTTGTATTCAATATTCTTTCCTACTGAAGTGCTTTCTTAATTGCTTCAAAAGCATCTCCTACAGTAACGATGCTTCCGGTTGCTTCTGTTGGAACCTTGATTCCAAATTCATCTTCGATTCCCATAACAATTTCAAGAACGTCTAAGGAATCAGCTCCTAAATCATCCACAAACTTGCTGTCTTCTGTAATTGTGCTCTGATCAATATCTAATACTTCTGCAATTGCACTTGCTAATCTTTCGAATTCCATAAGGAACCTCCTTTATTTCTTTAAATTTAATTTTTCCTTGAATTTTTCATTCACATCAGCTTCCTTGAAAGTGATGCACTGAAGGATTGAATTCTTAACCTCTACAGACTTGGAATTCCCATGGGTTTTTACCAACAATCCTCTTAATCCTAACAACGGTGCTCCACCATATTCTTCAATGCTGAATCCTTTTAAGGTCTTTTTTAAGCTATTCTTGATTAATAGGGCGCCAATCTTTGTTTTCAGATTCGCCATTAATCCACTCTTCACTTTTTTCAACATCGTAGAACCAACGCCCTCGTAGGTTTTCAGAATCACATTTCCCACAAAGGCATCGCAGACAACAACATCCGCTACACCGGCAGGAATATCTCTGGCTTCCACATTACCCACGAAATTAATTCCATCTGTTTCCTTTAATAACTGAAAAGCCTCTTTGGTTAAAGCATTTCCCTTTTCTTCTTCGGTTCCGATATTTACTAATCCAACTTTTGGATTTTTAATACCCACAACTTCTTCCATATATACGGATCCCATTTTAGCAAACTGTACCAGATGAGATGGTCTGGCATCAACATTGGCTCCACAGTCAATCAAAAGGGTTACCCCCTGTTCTGTTGGGATTAACGGAGCAAGCGGTGGACGTTCCACCCCTCTGATTCTTCCAATGATTACATGGCCACCAACCAGGTTTGCTCCGGTACTTCCGGCAGACACCATGGCATCCGCTTCTCCATGTTTAACCATATACTGACATTTCACCAAAGAGGAATCTGTCTTTTCCCGAATGGCCGCAACAGGAGATTCTCCCATTTCAATGACCTGTGTCGCATTGACGATTTCCAAGGCATCTTTATTATATCCACTGTATTTCTTTAATTCTTCTTCAATCAGTTCCTGTTTACCAACCAGTTTCACAAAAACCTGATCACTTTCCTGTACGGCTTCTACCGCACCTTTTACGATTTCAAGGGGAGCGTAATCTCCACCCATACAATCTAATGCAACAATTGTTTTAGACATACAATCTTCCTCCTCGCATACATTGAATACTATACTAAAAAACCCCTTGAAAATCAAGTTCAGCATTTTCTCATGACAGATGCAAAAAAAGAAGACCTCGTTCTCGCCGAAGTCTTCTTTTTCAAATCATACCGTTAATTAGTCAACAGCAACGATTTCTTTCTTGTTATAGCTTCCGCATGCCTTGCATACTCTGTGTGGCATCATTAAAGCTCCACACTTACTGCACTTAACAAGATTTGGAGCTTCCATTTTCCAGTTAGCTCTTCTCTTATCTCTTCTTCCTTTTGAAGATTTATTCTTTGGACAGATAGACATGGTTTACACCTCCTTAAAC
>JAILRB010000033.1 GCA_024698585.1 Eubacterium sp. | reverse complement strand
ATGGTAATTTTAGCTGACGTGCTGTATAATTATCATTGATATTTTTATTTAGTAGCATAATTAATTATATCAAAAAACGGCTATGAGCGCGAGCTCATAGCCGTTTTTCTGTTAGGGGACTTTTTTTACAGCCCCTTTTTTATGGAAACGGTATTCTTTTGCTAAAAAAGCCATCAAAAGGGCATTTTTATAAAAATAAAAACCTTTTTTTAAGTGAAATTCCATATAAAGTTGTTTTATTATATTAGATTTTGTAGTATATTATATATAAGACATACGAGCGGAGGTACAAACATATGAAAAAATTAGTATTATTAATGAGTATTGTTGTACTTGCTTTTATTTTTACAGCTTGTGGTGGAAGCGATTCCGATAGTAATAAAAAGGCTGAAGCAGGTACAAAAGCGACAAGCACAAAAACAGATAAGAAAAAAGATAAAGAATCAGAAAAGGAGACAGTAAATCCTACCAGAGCAGAGCTTAGTTATGCGACTGTTAATGCACCTGCCGGATGGGAAATTATTGAAACGACCATTAACATGGCTAATTTGAAGCAGATTGATGGTACCGCTACCATGAAGGTATGGTGCTCGGCATTTACCAGTGCAGAAGAATTTGTTGATGGCGATATTTTAGGATTTAAAGAAAAGGAAAATGTTAATCTTAAAAAGATTACATTAACCTTAGATGATTTCATTTTCTATGGATATCATCCATATAATAACGAAGATGAATTTGTTCTTGCAACAGATGCGAAAAAGGGTTATGTAGAAATTGATGGAAAAGGAATTACCATTGATGAAGCGACCGGATTCATTAAATCAGTACAGGTTGTAAGAAAAGAAAAGAGATATTAAAAACTGAATATCCCGAAGGGCTGCATAGATTGATACATTTCATTTCTCCGCAGCCCTTCTTTTGTGAAAACATAAAAAGAACCGGAAGACATTTATTTTGTCTTCCGGTTTTCTTTAGTTTACTAATGTGTTTTTGTAGTTAAATGGATTTTCCTGATATCCCGGATTTACCACTTTCAGAATTCGATTGTATAAATAATTATGTGCGTCAGCGTTTCCAAAGTAATTGCCGGTATATAATATTTCTGCAACACGGAAAATCGTGTAGTCATATCGATTGGTATAAACGTAACTTCCGTCGCTTAATTTTGCATATGCTCGAACGGTCATTCCGGTAGAAAACTCTTTTGCATTGAAGCGAGAGAAGAGCATTGTCATGGAATGTCGTGTCTTTTTCGGCGTGTTTCCAAAGACGTCGGACAAATTCGTGGTGGAAGCGTAATGCTTCACATATGGATGATCCTCACGGACATATAAGTCATTTCCGTTGATATAATCGGTTAAGCCATAAACTAATCCGATTTCCTGAACATCTTTTCCGTTAATTTTTGGTTCCACGGAATATACGGTACGGAATCCTTGTAATGTAGGACTAATCTGATAACCGTCTACCTCTAAACCGGATGTTACAACCTGAATCGGTGATTCGGTGGTTGGTTCCTCCGTGGTTGGTTCTTCCGTAGTCGGTTCCTCCGTGGTAGGCTCTGCGGTAGTCGTCTCTACCGGAGTCACATCTTTTAACTGAATGGAATTAAAGTTTATAGTGGTTCCGGATTCCACACCGGTTCCAAGTTCAAACATGACTTTCATCTGATCCGTTGTAACCCGATAAGTACCAACCAGATTGGTTGCCACGCCGGCAGAAAGATTTGTATATGTCGGCGCTTCGGTGGTATTGGATAATTCTTCCTTGATTCCAATGGAAGCATTTTTATCGGTTGTTACATTGGCTGTAACCTGATAGGTATGTCCTGCGATAACGTCTGTGGTGTAGCTGGACTGAATTAACCAGGCTGTACCCAGAGTGTTCTGTCGTACTTTTACGGAGTATGCAGGAGAAGTACCTGTTTTATAGGATGCTTCTGCAGGTGCCCATGTACCATAATACAATCCCCATTTTCCGGTATTGCTCCAGGTTCCGGCAGCTGCGGTAGTGTAGCCATCGGATACGGTGGTTGGTTCCTGGGTTGTGGTTGGCGCCTGGGTTGTAGTTGGTGCCTGAGTTGTAGCTTCTTCAATGGCAGTGCGGTCAATTAATTCCCAACGCTGGTTATTATTATTGGTTAAAGCTTCCTGGGTAACCTTGTAACCGGCACCTTCCCCGTTATCGGTTAAAGCGTATAAACTTGCCTGATTGATGATTCGATAGGTTCCGTCAGCAACCTGTTCCAATCGGAAGTTCTGCGCCTTGTTATTATTTAACTCCCAAGTCTGATATTGTACCCCTGTGCCTGTAGAACCAACAGGATTATCTAATCCTCTTCCGGGAGCGCACTTCGGTGACATAGTAAACCAGCCGGTAGATTTCTTTGTGAACTTGAACTGCTGCGCATTGGAATTATTGATGGTCCATGTCTGTAACTGAAGACTGTTCTTATCTTCTCCGTTTGGAATGTCCAGACAACGACCGGTGGCAACGTTCTTAATCACATAGTAATGATTTTCATTCACCGGTGAAGTGGATGATTTCGATGGTCTTCCCAGTTCCACATCATTGGAAACCGGTGTTCCGAAAAATGGATAATCATCATGCCAGGTAAAGAGCTGCATATGAATATCTCGATCCCATCCGCCGCCGGAACGTTTTGCTGCATGGTATACGATCCAGTCTTCTGTGCCATCCGGTGACTTGGTGAAGGATGCATGTCCAACACCGTGAACCGTGGAGGTCTGCTGGAATACCGGCTCGCTTCCCTTGGACCAGGAATTCGGATTCATAAAATCTCCGTTGGTACAAGTCAGACGAGCTAAACAGTAGGAGTCGGTCCAGCTTCCGCTGGCAGAATAAATAATATGAACCTTACCGTTCTTGATTAAAACTTCCGGACCTTCATTAACCTGTGGGTTGGTATTGGTTTCCCAACTGTAGGTTGGTCTGGAAATACAGACACGGTTTGATGAGATGGTCCATGGATTGCTCATTTCTGCGATGTAAATGTTCTGAGCTACATTGGTATCCCCTTCCCATCCGGACCATACGGCATAAAGTTTTCCATTATATTCGAAAGCAGTGGTATCAATGGACCACTTATTGGTGCTGTCTGCCAGACGTCCCTTTAAGGTATAGCTTCCATCCAGTGGATCGTTCGGATTGGTTCCACCTTGCAGGACATAGGTACGGTGACTGTCATTACCGCCACGATTGACTTCCGGGGCAAAGTAAGAATACCAATGTCCCTGTAAGTAAATACATTCCGGAGCCCAATAAGAACTTAATGTTTCCGAACCGGTGTAATCATTCTGGAAAATATTATGATACTGGGAAATACCTAATTGGGTCAGGTCGTTCATTTTATATAATGCCACACCACCACTGGACTGACAGTAGTAGTAAGAATTTCCAGCTTTAAAGACCCATGGATCTGCACCGTCCTGGCGAATCGGATTGGTAAAGCAGGTTGTGGAACGAACCACTTCCAGTTTCCAAAGCTGACGATCATCATTGGCCACAGCGTACTGTTTAATCTTTCCATCATCGGTCAGGGCAAAGCCACTTGGCTTACTGATGATTCGAACATATCCGTTTCCTGCGTCGGTAATTTGGTAATCCTGAGCTCCTTCACCATTCTGTTGGTAAATCTGATGAACTTTCCCGGATTCCTTGGAATAGGATGGGTCATCAAAGGCCTTGGTTTTTGCACACATTGGAATGATGCAGTAGTAGCCAGAATTAACGGACGGGATGAATTTGAACTGCTGAGCAACTGTTCCGTTACTGGTGTAAGACTGGAGCTGGGTTCCGTTTTCCGTTCCTGCGTTATCCACATCGATAACCTTTCCTGTTGCCTTGTTTACAATACGATAAATTGCGTTTTCGTTAATGGTCATACTGGTTGCTCCTGAGATTTGCTTTGTTCCTAAACCCGGATAGAACTGGGTCAGAGGAAGGGCAAGTGTCAGAGCAATACAAAGTATGCGTTTGAAACGAGATTTCAAAACTTTTTCCTCCTTAAATAATACGTTTTTTACATCGTAAGAAATAAAAATGTTTCAAACAATGCTTAGATTTCTGAAAAAGGTATCTTTTTTTTATAAAACGGTTCCAAATTTGAAAAAAATTGTCTGAAATCCCAAAAAGAGACAAGAATTGAATGGAATTTCAAAATAGGGTGTGTTTTTTCAGAAACGGTTTACGCTTGTAAATAAGTAGGTTAGAATATTTCACTGAGAGAACATTTTTAAGAAAAGTGCAAGGAGCGTTAAAATGAGAAAAAAATTTTGGAGCAAAGCAAAAAAAGTTTTGGTGACATGTCTGGCAGTGACATTGGTAACATCTTCTCTTTCCATGGCAGGAGTTGTTACACCGTTCTCATCTGTTTCCGTGGAGGCAGTGGCAGAATGGAACAGTTCTACTGTTTATTTAAAAGGTGATCAGGCAATGTACCAGGGGAATGTTTATGAAGCACAGTGGTGGAGTCAGGGAAAAATCCCGGCCGATGGTGTTGCCAGTGGAGAGTGGAAATTAATTTCTACTGCATCTGAACCAACCACATCCGGAAATAATCAGAATCCGGAAAATCCGACAACCTCGAATCAGAACGGTGTCGATAAAGCAACCTTAAATCCGGTTGTTGGAACAAACATTCAGGGAGTTAAGCTTCCTGCAACATACTACAATAAGAAAGTTGTTGGATATTTTCCAAACTATGCAATTAACTCCGATGCCCATGAACATTTCAGCATTGCTGATTTACAGTGGGATGTGTTAACACATGTACAGTATGCGTTCGGTGTTGTTAATAAGAATACATGCGAGTTAGAAGCAGGAGACGTTGAAAATGATATTAACAATCGATTCACCGATCGTAAATTCTACCATGACGGTGTAGAAATCAAGATGGATGAATCCCTTGGTTATTACGGACAGTTCAACTTAATGCATACTTTAAAGAAGATGCATCCGAATGTAACCGTATTAATTTCCACCGGTGGATGGGGAGCATCTGAAGGTCTCTGGTATGCGACACAGAATGAAGCATCCATGAGAAAGTTCAGTGCTTCTGCAGTAAGATTTATCAGACAGTATGGATTTGACGGAATCGACATTGACTTCGAATTCCCATCAGAAACACCGCAGTCCGGTAACTATACATCATTTACAGAATCTATCAGACCGGGAATTGCAACAAGATATGCACAGTTCATTAAAATCTTAAGTGAAGATTTAGCGAAAGCAGCGAAAGAAGACGGAAAGTATTACTGGTTAACTTCAGCAGTTTCCGCATCTTCCTGGGTACTTGGTGGACAGAAGGATTCTTCCTTCCTGGATTATCTTGATTTTGTATCCATCATGTCTTACGACTACCATGGTGGTTGGAACAATTATGTAGAAAATCAGGCAAACCTTTATCCGGATGATGCAGACGGAGAAACATTAACTCAGGCTGTAAAGACATTAGGTTTTGACTGGTCCTATAAATTCTATCGAGGTAGAGTTCAATCAGAAAAGATTCTGATGGGTGTTCCGTATTATACAAGAGGATGGACTAATGTATCCGGTGGTACCACAGGACTTCATGGTTCTTCCGGTTCCCCACTGACCAATGCTACAGACAACTTAAACTTATGGTGTGACTTGGATGCTAATGGTAAGGAAGTGGCAGCGGGAGCAAACCCATTATGGCATGTTATGAATGTCATGAAGAAAAACGGAAACTACAAACGTTACTGGGATAGTGTTGGTAAGGTTCCACATATCTGGAATGCTACAAACAACACCTTCCTTACTTTTGAAGATGAAGAATCTATTCAGGAAAGAATCAATTTTGTAAAGAATAAAAATCTTGGTGGTGTATTGATTTGGGTAATGCATGGTGATTATGATTACGATGCAGCAAAGGATGAGTATGTCATCGGTGATACTTTAACAACAAAGTTATATAACGCATTTAAGCAGGCTGGTCCTTCTCAGGTAACCTCAGATATTGATTACAACAATGATGTGCTTGACTTCAGCGTTGATACCAGTGCAAGTAAGTATGATCATCCAAATAATACTTACAGTATTAAAGTGAAGAATAACAGTAGTGTTTCTCTTCCATCAGGATTTAACTTTAGTTTCTGGTTACCAAAATCCAGCACATTTACTTCCTGCTGGGGTGGAACCGCTACGACAAGAGATGTGGAAAACGGTGACTTCACGGAAGTAATTATAACATCTAATGTTGGAATGGGACCGGGAGAAACCGTTGAGTTTACTGGAATGATGAAGAGCTGTACTTCCGGCCTGAAGAATTTCAAAGTCAATGGAATGTCCATGGCAAGCGAGGTAAATGAAGAAATAAATCGTTTGAATCGTTCCTTTATTACAGAACAGAATGGTGATCCTGGAAATAATGACACACCGGAACCGACGACAGATGAACCGACTACAGAAGAAAAGACAACAGAGGAGTCAACTACTGAAATAGTAAATCAGCATGTAGCAACTACTGTGGTTAATGGATTCCAGATTAGTACAACCTTAGAAGGATTCAGAACCATCTATACAGTATCTGATCCAAAGGGTGAAGTAGCAGAAGCCGGATTGGTTTACGGATTAGATGACTACTGTAGTGATAGCGAAATGGTAGTAAACAGCAGTAATTCCAGCGTTTACAGCTACAAGGCTACCAATGAAGGAAAAGTAAACGCAGGATTTAATACCAGTACCAAGCAGAGCTATGCATTGGTTATGAAGTTTATAAAGAATGCGAAATTCTATTCTTCAAAAATTTGTGTGAGAGCATATGTTAAATATACAGACGGTACATATACTTATAGTAACATTTCTAAGAAGAGTGTTTACGAAATGGCAAATCAGTTATATCAGGGAAGAATGATGTCAAATCTAACATCCCATGATTATCTGTATAACAACATCCTGAAGGTGGTAAATCCGTCTTATGTAGAACTGGATTATAACTGGGATGATTTACTTGTAAAATAAGAAAAAATGATAAGAGACCTATGGGTTAGGAACCCATAGGTCTTTTTTTGCTGATTTGAAAAAACAAACATAGTTTGTCATCTGTAAAAATAGATAAAAACATTTTTGTGAAATATTTCCACCAAAAAAATAAAAAAAAATGGTGGAAATAAGAGAAAAGCAAAAATATGCTCAATGAATTTCGTGACCGCTAACATTTTTAAGTCTTTTATTGTGCAAGTTGCATAAAAAAACTATAAAAACACTTCTAAAAATATCGGATATTGCAAAAAACGTTTTTAAAAATTAGAATGATGTTAGAAGTATGAGTGGACGGAAATCAAAGGAGGAGAATACTATGCGTATTAGAAGAAGAGCATTAGCTCTGTTTTTGGCACTTGTTCTGACTGTTTCAGGATTGATGGGGAACACAAATTTTACCGGTTTAACCACTGTTTTTGCAGCAAGCGATAATCTGGTAAAAAATTTGAGACTGGAACAATCAGGAAACGGATTTAAGATCCAGTGGGATCGTTATAATGACGACAACAACTACGATATTTATCGTGCGGAAAGCCGTTATGGAACGTATCATTTTGTGACTTCTGTTGAAGGAACAACATGGACAGATACAAATCCGAATGCAGTCAAATATGAAAACTACTACAAGGTAGCACGTCACGGAAGTGAAACCTTGTCAGAACCAATTTCTTTGGAAATGGAAATGTTCGGAAACGGAATGTACATTTTCTCACCAAAGGATGATATTAATCAGGTTTACAATACCATTAACGACGCATTCCTGTATCAGGGTGATGTAGATGCAGAGGGTACCTCACATGCAGGACAGCAGTTCGGTGAGAGACGTTACGCTTTTGCATTTAAAAAAGGCGATTATTCTAACATCAGCGCAAATGAAATGAAAATGGCATATTATATGCAGGTGTTAGGACTTGGAAAACTTCCAACAGATGTTAAATTGAAAAATGTTCATGTACCACCGGTACTTGATAATGCAAATGTAACTTGTAACTTCTGGATGGGAATCGAGAATATATCCATCGCACCGGTTGGCTTTGAAACCAACGATGCATACTGGGATTTCCAGTGGGCTGTATCACAGGCTGCACCAGCCAGAAGATTATATGTAGACCGTGGTATGCGTCTCAACTACATGTGGGATGGCTGGGCCAGCGGTGGTTATGTGGCTGACAGCTGGATTGAAGGAAACTTAGGTTCCTGGTCACAGCAGCAGTACTACTTGAGAAACAACTATGTGAAGGGGGATTTCTACGGAATTAACTGGAATATGGTGGCTCAGGGATGTACCGGAATTCAGGGAAATGAATGGAATAAGACCACATCAAAATACCCAATGTATGATTTACAGAGTGGATTGGGAAGAACAAACTGGGAAAGCGGTGGAAAGTATACCGTTTTAAATGAAACGGATGCATTAAGAGAAAAACCATTCTTATTCTTTGATGAGAATGAAAAAGAATATAAAGTATTTAAACCGGCTCTTCGTAGAAATAGTTCAGGCATTTCCTGGTCCAAGACAGATATGGGAGAAGGTACCATCATGGATATCGATGACTTCTATATCGCAAGAGCTGATCGTGATAATGCAGCATCCATTAATGCAGCATTAGATGCAGGAAAGCATATTATCTTATCTCCTGGTATCTATCATGCAGAAGAACCAATTCATATTAAGAAAGCAAATACGATTGTATTGGGATTAGGATTGGCAACCATCATTCCGGACAACCCGGAAACCGGTGTGAAGATTGATGATGTGGATGGTGTTACAGTAGCAGGTATTATTTTGGATGCCGATTCATATTCCAAGAATATGATTGTTGCAGGAACACAGAGAACAAGCAAGAGACATAGTTCTAACCCAACAATTCTTCAGGACGTTTTCGTACGTATCGGAGGGGTTCACGGTGGTGTGGCATCTACAAAAGATGCAGTTGTAATTAACAGCAACGATGTTATTGGTGACCATTTCTGGATTTGGAGAGCAGACCACGGTGCTGGCGTTGGCTGGGACTTAAATACCACAGATAATGGTGTGGTAGTCAATGGTGACTATGTAACCTTATACGGTTTAATGGTAGAGCATTTCCAAAAGTATGATGTACTGTGGAGAGGGGAATATGGAACGACGTATTTCCTTCAGAATGAAAAATGTTACGATCCACAGGAACAGGAAAAATGGATGAGTCACGAAGGAACTGCAAACGGATATGCAGCCTATAAAGTGGCAAATAATGTAGAAAACCATTATGCGGTTGGTCTTGGTAGTTATGATGTATTTATTAATACTGGTGGCGCAAGCATCTTCCTTGACAATGCTGTGGAAGTTCCGGATGCACCGGGGGTTATGTTAGAAAATATTTGTACGGTTGAAATTGCCAACGGAAGTGGCCCAATCGTAGGATTTAACAATATTATTAATAGCACCGGACCTGCCATTACAACAGGTACAGGATCTGGTGGAGGATACGCAAGACAGGCAGTATTACTTTATAATAACAAGCAGTCAAAGAGTCTTCACGACTATTATGAAAACGGAACCAATGATGGTGGGGTTGTGGTTCAGGAAGAGGGAATTACTCCGACTTTTGATCCTGTAGCAGATGATCCAAGTTATAGTGGAATCACACCGGACCCGGAACCGGACCCGATTTACATTGCAGAAGGTCCTTATGCAGAGTGGAAAAACAATGGACTCCTTACTCCGAAAAAAGGACAGTTAGTTGCTGCAGGCATTATTGATGTTGAATTTTCAAAATTAGATAATGCGACAGAATATGAAGTTTATGTAGATGATCAGTTAGTGGATACCGTGGCAGCTTCTAATAAGGAGACTTATCAGGCAAAATTTGAATCGGTTAATGTTAATGAACATAAATTATATGTGTTAGCAAAATTACCGGATGGAAGTAAAATTAAAACGAATCAGCGTACCTTCTACATTTCCAAGAAGGGTATGGGAATCTGGCAGGAAGATGTTGATAAGATTTCTGAATTAAATCTTTCCTGGTATTATACTTGGGGAACCGAACCATTACAGAATGCACCGGAAGATGTTGAATTTATTCCAATGCTTTGGGGTGATTTTGGAGAAAACTCCCAGGAAATGAGATGGATTAATAATGAAGAATATAAGAAGTATAATTATGTGCTGACCTTCAACGAACCGGATGTTGCTGATCAGGCAAATATGACACCGCAGCGGACTGTTGAATTGTGGCAGCAGGTTAAGAAAATTCAGGCTGCAGGAGTGAAGGTAAGCTCGCCAAGTACATCCACACCAACCGTTTTACTTACGGATACAAACAATGCCTATGGAACCGTGGGTGGCTGGTATTCCGTTTATGATCAGTTAATGGTTCAGGCTGAAGAACATGATGATTTTGTGGCAGTTCATTTCTACTTCGACTGGCCGGGAGATTTCATTCTCGGAATTTTAGATGATCTTCATGAAAGAACAGGAAAACCAATCTGGATTACAGAATGGGGTGTTGGACAGTGGACACAGTCTCAGGACTTCGATTGGACCGGAGGACCGGACGAAGGAAACTGGCAGAGAAATATGATTGTTGACTTTGTAAACAATATTCTTCCAAGATTGGACAAGATTGATTATATTGAACGTTATGCATGGTTCCCATTTGATGGTTCCAATACAGAAAAGTTCGGCAATGGTGCCAGCGGATTATTCTTCTGCGGCAATGACGACCCTAAGAAGGGACAGTTAACATCTGTTGGAAAGGCTTACTCAAAATCAGGAAATCCGAAAGGATATAAAGCCGATGCGGATGTTAAGGATATTGTCTTAGAAGACGAAATGAGTAACGGTGAAGTAACAACCGCAGAGCAGACAACAGGAGAAACCACAACAGAAGAAGTAACGACCGAAGCTACCACAGTAGAAGAAACAACGACCGAAGAAGTTACCACAAAAGAAGAAGTGACAACACAGGAGCAGCATCCAATCGTTGTTTCCAAGGATACTTCCGTATTAGGTTATCAGGTAAGTACTACACTGACAGATACAAAGGGAAGAAAAGGTGGTGTCAGAGTCATTGCATCTGCAGAACCGACAATCAACGGAAAGCAGGTTACTTCTTACGGATTGGTTTACTCCCTTACAGAATTCAACGGAAATACATTTAATGTATCCGAATCAGATATGTATGTGGGAAGCGATAATTATTTTGTTGCAGACTATGAATCCCAGAATGGTGATTTAGATATTCAGGCTGGACAGTCATCCACAGCATCTTATTATGCTATGACCATGACCTTTGGTGGATCTAGTGCAGCAGCCTTATCTGCAAAATATAAAGTTCGTTCTTATGCATTGTTAGAAGATGGAACTTATGTATACAGTAATGTGAAGACATACTCCATTTACTCCGTAAGTGATTTCCTTTATAAGAATGTGAAGATGTCCACAGAGGCAGCTCATAACTTCTTATTTACCAATGTATTATCTGTAGTCAATAAAGATTACGATAAGGTGGATTTCCTTTGGGGCAATGAATTAATTAAACCAAGTAATATTCATTAAAAAAAAATAGGAAAAACGGCATGAAAAATCATGTCGTTTTTTTGACAGTATTGCTTTAATGTAGTATCATAGTAGTTGAGTAAAGGAAAAGGAGGAACGGAGTATGTTTCAGATTAAATTACAGGACCCTAATGCAGAAATTAGAAAGGTGTTACCGGGAAAGGGATGCTATTCATTATTAGAATACGATCATGATGTATCAAATGATCCATATTCAGCAATCAATACATATTTTGCAGCAAAAATGAATATCAAGAAAAGACAGGTAATTGCTGATCTTAATAACAGTAGTATTATTCTTCAGGCAGGCGCTATGCAGATGACTTTAGGAAATGTTAATATTGCTACTGATGTAAAAGGTGCTGGAGATTTCATGAAGAAATTCATTGGAAGTAAGGTTACAGGAGAAACTGCAGTAAAACCTAAATATGAAGGTACAGGAAAGGTTATCCTTGAACCTACATATAAGTATATCTTATTCGAAGATATTGCTGATTGGAACGGATCTCTCGTGATTGAAGACGGAATGTTCTTAGCTTGTGATAGCACAGTTGATATGAAGGTTGTATCAAGAAGTAGCTTAAGCTCAGCAGTATTAGGTGGTGAAGGATTATTTAATACTTCATTACAGGGAAGCGGTATTGCCGTATTAGAAAGCCCTGTTCCAAGAGAAGAATTAATTGAAATCACATTAGACAATGACGTTGTAAAGATTGACGGAAATCAGGCAATTGCTTGGTCAGGTTCTTTAGACTTCACAGTTGAAAAGTCTACTAAGTCATTGATTGGCTCAGCAGCATCAGGAGAAGGTCTTGTAAACGTATATCGTGGAACAGGAAAGATTCTTGTTGCACCAGTTCGTTTTAGCGGAGCAATCGCTACACCGGAAGGTGGAAACACAGGAAGCAGCAGTGGAGCTTCCGGTAGTGTAGGAAATGCAGTTGGCTCTGTATTAGGCGGATTCTTAGGAAATTAAAGTTTTCTCACTTTAATGAATGATAAAAAAGGGGTTATCACAAATTCTGTGATAACCTCTTTTTCGTTGTCCTATTTCGAATAACCGGTAGGAATCTTTTGTTCTGCCAGATATCTTGATAAGTTAAAGGTTCTAAGGGACATCTTTCTTTTTCCGTGCTTTTTATATGGATACCATTCGGCATCATGAATCGGTAATTTTTCCGTTTTCATATATTGGAATAGCTCGTCCAGATGATCAGCCATGATTGGTGCTGCATCTTCTGATAAATCTAAAAAGTACTCATAGTCCACATAACGATTATTCATAAATAAAAGTTCGGCATCCGCTTCTTCCTCATAGCTGTCCTCGGATTCCTGATGCTTGGAATCGTCAGATAACTGATGCTGCTGAATGGCTTCATATCTTGCAAAATTATAGTGTGCAATCCAATAATCATAGTGACTAAAGGACAGAACCATAAAGCAGAGAGAGGATACGATTAGTGCATAATTAAATAATGAGAATTTTTTTACAAACATCTGATATACCAATCCCAAAAGCAGTAAAAAGATCACCAATAGTCCCCACAATACGAAAATACGATAGCTTGTCAAACCATAATTATCAATATACATCATCATTCGATAAGCACTGGAAGCTATCATGATGAAGGTGCATCCGCTGATGGTTAATAAAAGCACCTTTAGTACCTTATGACTACGAAACAGTTCCATTCCTATCAGGATTGCAAAGGCATTGGAAATGCTGAGGAATAAAAGTTGGAAAAATCCTTCCCTGGCATATTCCGCATAGGTATAACCTTCCGGTAATGTTCCTGCTTGCATGAAAAGGAAGACAATCTGGATTACAGAAAATGTCACATAAAGCAGGGAAAGGGAACTCCCTAAAATTATCGGAATAATTGGGTTATAATTTTTCTTCACGCTTTTTACTTTCGATGAATCTGTTTTGTCCAAAGAAATCACCAGCGCATAAGGGATGGCATAGGACAGTGCAAAGGTTAAAAGAATTCCAAAGGTATTTTCAATGATGAATTCCAGATTCAACCAGTCCAAATCAATGGAAAACACCTGCTGAAAAACTGCATCTGCACTGGAGAGCAACCAATACACAATCAAAAAGACGGGAATGGTAATGACAACTCCCATAATGATATATTTTGTTCGTTCTGATTTTGATGTTTTCCGCCTTTTGATCTGACGGAATAAATGATCGAAAGGAAGCGGGATTTGTTCCAGACTTTCGAAGGCATATTTCATGATAAAGCATATGTGTCCTAGAAGATTAATCTCCTTCAAATCAAAGAAAATCAGAATAAAATTGATGACAAATAATATGATAATCGCCAGATAATTATAAAAAATCATCAGATAGTTAGCGGTCAGAAAATTAGAAAAACCAAGTAGTGCAATGGTAGCTGCTAAAAAATAGTTGATTCCATGAAACGAATGTCCGAAACGTTTGCTGATATAGTGCATATAAGCGGCAGTGCTGATTGAGAAAATCGGACAGGTGAAACTGTACAGATTTTTATAGAGACAAAGGGTAAGAATCAGTGCATAAACCAACGTTCCGATTCCTAAAGTCTCAAAGAACTGAGTTGCTTCTTCGTCTTTTTTCTTTTTTATTTGAGCCATACGTTCTTTCCAGTTAGGTGTATTATTTTGCCACTCCTGATAATTGTTTTGAATTGTATTATTTTGTTGTTCCATAATTTTCCCCTTTCTATATGAATCTTTTAGGATTCGTCTTCATAAATCAATATGTCTCCCGGCTGACAATTCAAGACACAGCAGATTTCATCCAGCGTGGATAATCGAATTGCTTTGGCGCGGTTGTTCTTTAAGATGGATAAATTCGCCGGTGTGATTCCGACTTTTTGTGCTAATTCATTGACTCCGATTTTTCGTTGTGCCATGACTACATCTAAATTGATCTTAATACTCATATGTGCACCTCCTAAATCGTTAAGTCCGTTTCTTCTTTATAACTGACAGCTCGGTGGAAGACCTGAGCCAGAACCTTACTAAAAAGACCGGCAATCAGGAAAACCAGAACCATGGACATGGATGCCAGAGTAATATAAAGTGCCACATTACGAACCAGCATCATGAATGCAATGACAAAGCTGTAAATTGCCATACGGTTCAGGCTCGTCACATTTTCCATGACAAAGCATTGATCTGTCAGAACGGTTTTGAAAATTTTTCTCAGTTCCCAGATAATCAATATTGCGGAAATCCCACAAATGGTGAGAAGGGCAACTAGGGGATAGAGATATTTTTTGATGCTAGGATCAAAGTGTTCCCCATAGGGTTTTAAAATCCAGGTAAGAAAAATTGTAACGAGGATGCCTGAATAAAACATCACATCCAGTAATAATTTTGTTAGTTTTGATATGCTCATCATTTCACTCCTTAATCATTTTATAAAATGCGTTGTCTTTTCATCAATATAATACGTAGAATGTTGTTTGTCAACAAAAACATATCGAAAAACGATATATTTCCATCGAGAAACAGATAAATGTTGCGTAGGGGAAATGGATTCGTTATACTAAAAAGAGGTGAAAAAACAGGAGCGATTACAAAAATGATACAAGAAAAAAGAATTGATTTAGGAAAAACAAATCAGGGAAATTTTGCTTTTACCATCGGTGACGAAAAGATTGGAAACGGTGAAGAATATTCCGTGGCACAGTGCGTGACAGAAGAGAAGAGTCCACTACAGGGAAAAACAATTTATTGGCTTGGCTCTTCCATTACCTATGGATTTGGTTCTAAGGGAGAGAGCATGGCTGATTTTATTGCAAGAAAGACCGGAAGTATTTCCTATAAGAGCGCCATTAGCGGAACCACTTTGGCGGAGATTCCTTATGACAAGGAGGATGAAACGAACCCATGGAAGTTCTTGGGAAGGGATGAGAATTCTCTGGCAGAGACAGCAGAACAGTCCTATGTTTCCCGTCTGACTGACTTCCCGGAAGATGGAAAACCGGATGCCTTTGTGATTCAGGTTTCTACGAATGACAGTCAGTTTCCGCCACAGTATCAGGGAACCATCTCGGCGCAAGGCGAGAACTTTGATATTCATACGACTTTTGGGGCAATGGAATTTATTATTTCCTATATAAAGAAGAAATGGAATTGTCCGGTGATGTTTTACACTTCTCCGTTATTGGATTCGGACAATTATCGTTCCATGGTGGAAGCGACAAAGAAAATCTGTAAGAAGTGGAATGTGGATTTGCTGGATATGAATGGTGATGAAGCATTCAATCAGAAAGGAAAAGAACAATTTGATTTCTATATGGTTGATTGGGTACATCCCACACGGGCCGGTTATCAGCTCTGGTGGACCCCGGTCTTTGAAGAAAAACTGATGGAAATCATAAGGAATGGAGAATAGTAATGCCAAATTATATTACAACGTATACAGGGCTTCATATGATTCCCACAGAACCGAAACTGGAGGATATCCGAATTGAGGATATGGCACATGCATTGTCTTTGATTACGAGAGGAAATGGACATGTCAAACAATTTTTTTCCGTAGGGCAACATTGCATTCATTGTGCACTGGAGGCAGATGCGAGAGGCTATTCCGGACGAGTGGTTCTGGCGTGCCTGCTACATGATGGAGCGGAGGCATACCTGTCAGATGTTCCAAGTCCTTTTAAACCATATCTGAAGGAATACAATGATTTCGAAGACAGAATTCTGGATGTAATTTTTACAAAATACCTGGGATCGAAATTGACCGATGATGAATATCAGAAAATGAAGCAGGTGGATCATGACATGCTTTATTATGATTTGAAGACGTTACTGAATGAACATATGGCCATTGACCCGCCGGAAATGAAGACGGAGTTTTCGTATGAGGTCAGACCCTTTGAGGATGTGGAAAAACAATATTTGTCATTATTTGAAAAGTATATGAAAAGAATATAAAAAGGGGTACATTATTGGCGGAAACGTGTTATAATGTTACGGTAAAAAATGAACAGTAGGAGAAGGTTGTGAAGATAGGATTTGATAACGATTTGTATCTGAAGATGCAGTCAGAACACATTAGAGAACGAATTTCCCAGTTTGGGAATAAATTATATTTGGAGTTTGGAGGAAAACTGTTTGATGATTATCATGCATCCAGAGTTCTTCCGGGATTTAAGCCGGACTCAAAACTTCAGATGTTATTACAGTTAAAGGAACAGGCAGAGATTGTCATTGTAATCAGTGCGGAAGATATTGAAGAAAATAAAGTTCGTGGTGATTATGGAATCACTTATGATATGGATGTATTACGTTTGATTGATGCATTCCAGTCTAGAGGATTATATGTAGGAAGTGTTTGTCTTACAAAATTTGCCGGACAGGTTTCCGCAGAACGTTTCCAAAAACGTCTGGAAGAGATGGGAATCAAGTCATACAGACATTATAAGATTCCGGGATATCCTAGTGATGTTGTGAAAATTGTTAGCGACGAAGGATACGGAAAAAATGAATATATCGAAACAGAAAGACCGTTGGTTGTAATTACTGCACCGGGACCGGGAAGTGGAAAGATGGCTACATGTCTTTCCCAGTTATATCATGAACATAAGAGAGGAATTGATGCGGGATATGCGAAGTTTGAAACTTTCCCGATTTGGAATATCCCATTAAAACATCCGGTAAACCTTGCCTATGAAGCGGCAACAGCAGACTTAAATGACGTAAATATGATTGACCCATTTCATTTAGATGCATATGGGGAAACTACAGTAAACTATAACCGAGATATTGAAATCTTTCCGGTAGTAAATGCGATGTTTGAATTGATTAACGGAAAGAGTCCATATAAATCCCCGACAGACATGGGGGTTAACATGGCAGGAAATTGTATCGTGGATGATGCAGTTTGTTGCAGAGCATCAGAACAGGAAATTATTCGAAGATACTATAAGTGTCTTTGTGACAAGAAGAAAAATGGAGAATCTAAGGATGACCAGTATAAACTGGAATTACTGATGAAGCAGGCGGGAGTCAGCATGGATGACCGTATGGGTGCGAAAGAAGCCATGAAGGTAGAAGAACAGACAGGAAATCCTGGATTTGCGATTCAGTTAGAGGATGGAAAGATTATCACAGGAAAGACCAGTGATTTACTGGGAGCTGCTTCTGCAGCATTGTTAAATGCGTTAAAGTATTTGGCAGACATTGATGATGATGTGAAATTGATTTCACCGGAAGCCATTGAGCCAATTCAGTCCTTAAAGACGGATTACTTTGGAAGTCAGAACCCTAGACTTCACACAGATGAAATCTTAATTGCTTTATCAGTATCAGCATCCCGAAGTGATGTGGCGAAAAAAGCATTACACCAGTTGACAAAGATTCACGGCTGTGAAGGACATTCCACAGTATTATTGTCTTCCGTGGATGAGCAGGTTCTGAAAAAATTAGGCGTTCGTTTAACTTGCGAACCAAAGTACGAGGAAACAGGAAGAAAATATCACAAAAATTAATTTCTGAAAGGAAATTTACCAATGGGGAAATTTAGTGGTTATCTGATTTGTACAGATTGTGACGGAACATTAACATATGAGCCGGGAAAGGTTTCGGAAGAAAATGCTGAGGCAATCCGATACTTTCAAAAAGAAGGCGGAAGATTTACTCTTGCTACCGGAAGATTTCCGGGACATGCTCATGAGTTTAGTGATCAGATTAAAATTAATGCGCCAATGGTAGCGCTGAATGGGACTGTTCTGTATGATTTGGAAAATGAAAAAATTTTGCATGAATGGACTGCAACGAAAGAGGATTATCTGGAGCTTTTTGATTATATTGATTGTAACTATCCAGAAGTGTGGGAATGCTGGATTAACTACACCTATCAGGATAGTATTTCCTTCAAACCGGGTAAGACGCCGGTAGGAGAGGGGACTTCAAAAAAAAGAATAGAACCTCTTCCGGATGCCGCAGCAGTAGGAAAGGAAGCTTTGGAAAAAATATTTGAACCACTTCCGAACGGATTGTATAAGGCATTATCCTTCCAAAATACAGAACTGACGCAAGCGCTTCAAAAAGATTTAAAAGAGAAGTTTGGGCATAAATTTCGCTTTGATACCAGTTGGCCGGAAGGTTTAGAAATTCAGCCGGTTCACAGCGGAAAAGGTGTGGCCGTTCAGTATATGAAGGAACAGATGGATGATTCAATCCATACCACTATCGGTGTTGGTGATTATGAAAATGATCTGACACTTTTGGAATGTGCTGACATAGGCTATGCGGTTGAAAATGCGTTAGATTCAGTAAAGGCTGTGGCTGACAGGGTAACCGTATCAAATAAAGAGCATGCCATTGCGAAGATTATATATGAATTAGAGCGGGAAATGAAAAAATAAGTGAGGTGTGAGAGAATGGGAAAAAATGTAGAAGAAACAAAGAAAGATCAAAATAAAATTTTGATTGTCGGAATTGTAATTGCAACAATCCTGGTTATTGTGATTGCTGCTTTTGCCTTAAAGAAGGGTAAGAAGTCAGATGATGCAGCAGGCAATAACGGTACTGCCGGAAATGCACAGGTTCAGACTGATGAAAAAGGAAATCCGATTGCGACAGTGTCAGAAGAAACAACTAGAATTGAACTTCAGACAACATTGAACAAAAAAGGGGAAGTTATTACAGATAAGGACGGAAACCCGGTTAAGGTTGAAGTTGTTGTTGGTGGTGGTAGCGAAAATGCGGAAAATGTCTGGGAAGATGTTTCTGTATTCGAGGAAACAAAAGGAGAAATCTACATTACTGATGACAAGGGCGAATATGTTACAGATAAAAAAGGTGAGAAGGTAACAGAATCTTATGAGGGAGAAGCTGATGGATGGTCTCCATTGGTTCCTGCCGGTGATGTTGATGCAGAATAATCCGCGGAATGTGGGTAGAAAAGACTATTTTTGACAATTTTGGAGAAGTTAAGCTTTTTCGGAAGATATTTCTACCCGAAAAAACTACAAAATGCAAAAAAATATTTAAAGGCTGGTTTACACTGGCCTTTTTTTTGTGTATAATTATACTTTGACCGATAAAGTTAAAATAGTAGTCAGAAAGGAAACTGCATTGAAACAACAAGATTTTATTTTTAAGATTTCAGAATTGGCAGAGATTGCTAAGGGTGCGGACGGTCAGCTTACCACAGAGCAGGTTCAGGACTTTTTTAAGGATGAGACACTTACCTCAAAGCAGGAAGAAACAATTATCCCTAAATTAGCTGAAAGAGAAATAACAGTGGTGGTATCTGATGGAGAAGCAGAACCAGAAGAATCGGATGAATTTGATGATTCCATGGAACAGGAAGATGTTGAATTAGATGAAAAGGCATTGGAAGAGGGATTATCATTTGATGACGATATCGATTTAGATGATGACATTGATATCGATACCGAAGTTGATTTAGTAACAGAGCCGACAGCGGAACAGATTGCTTCTGTAGAAGAAGACGAGGCTGAACTACTGGATCCTGCAGATGACGACTTAGATGGAGAAAATGAAGAATCTGCAGAATTAGATGCTGTTGAATTATTGGAAGGTGTTGGAACAGAAGACCCGGTTCGTATGTATTTGAAGGAAATCGGTACCGTTCCATTATTAACGGCAGAAGAAGAAGTAGAATTAGCCAGAAGAAAAACAGAAGGCGATGAATACGCTAAGGAAAAATTGATAGAAGCAAACCTTCGTCTGGTGGTTAGTATCGCAAAGAGATACACCGGACGTGGAATGAGTTTCCTTGATTTAGTTCAGGAAGGAAATCTTGGATTAATCAAGGGTGTTGAAAAGTTTGATTATACGAAAGGTTATAAGCTGAGTACTTATGCGACATGGTGGATTCGTCAGTCCGTAACCAGAGCGTTAGCGGATCATGCGAGAACTATCCGTGTACCGGTACATATGGTTGAAACCATTAATAGAATGTCTAAGATGCAGCGTAAGCTTACTCTGGAGTTAGGTTATGAACCATCCAGCAAGGAACTTGCAGCAGCTCTTGATATGACAGAAGAAAAGGTTCTTGAAATTATGCAGATTGCAAGAGAACCGGCATCTTTGGAAACACCAATCGGTGAAGAAGATGATTCTAACCTGGGCGATTTCGTAGCTGATAATAATACGGTGACACCGGAAGCAAACATTGAATCTGTAATGCTTCGTGATCACATTGATGTATTATTGCAGGATTTGAAGGATCGTGAAAGAGAAGTTATCATTCTTCGATTTGGCTTAAGGGATGGACATCCTAGAACATTGGAAGAAGTTGGTAAGATTTTTAACGTTACCAGAGAACGTATCAGACAGATTGAAGCAAAGGCATTGCGCAAACTTCGTAATCCTGTCAGAAGTAAAAAGATTAAAGACTTCTTAAATAATTAGTGCATTGGAATCCGGCAGAGTATTCTGCCGGATTTTTTATTACAAAGGAAAGGTCTCTGAACTTTCCTTTGTAATAAAAATATTCCGCAAGGATGCGCAGCTCGCGGAGAGGTGTTTATGCTGACGCATTCGCTCGCGCGCGAAGTGTCGAAGACACTTTTTTTAGTTAAAAAAATAATGCAGTTTCTTTAGAATAAAAAAAACGAAAGTTTAAAAAATGAAATAGAACGGCATATCAACTTAACAAAATTAAAAAAATGAATGCGAAAACTTTATTTTATTGCATTGAGCCGAAAAAAGGAGTATATTGAGAGCAGATTGAGGGTACAAAGGTGTACCGGATAGCGATATCCGATGCCTTTGTGCCCTTTTTGTTTGCCATTGAGGTAATAAATATTCTGATTTTGGGAGGAAGTATTATGGGACAAAATGAATTGTTCAAACAGGCAAAAGAACATGGATTATATGATTCACGTTTTGAGCATGATAACTGCGGTATTGGAGCGGTTGTTAATATTAAGGGAAAGAAAAGTCATCAGACGGTAGCAGATGCATTAAGCATTGTAGAAAATCTGGAACATCGTGCAGGTAAAGATGCAGAAGGAAAGACCGGAGATGGTGTTGGAATCTTACTTCAGATCTCTCATAAGTTTTTTAATAAAGTAACAAAACCATTAGGAATCGAATTAGGGGAAGAAAGAACCTATGGCGTGGGTATGTTTTTCATGCCACAGGATGAATTGACTAGAAAACAGGAAATGAAAATGTTTGAGGTCATTGCAAAAAAAGAAGGATTGGAATTCCTTGGATGGAGAGAAGTTCCGGTTTCTCCGGAAGTTCTTGGAAGCAAGGCCGTAGAATGTATGCCATATATCATGCAGGGATTTGTGAAAAAGCCGGAAGACTGCAAGAAGGGGCTGGATTTTGACCGTAAGTTATATATTCTTCGTAGAGTTTTCTCACATAGTAATCGTGGAACTTATACCGTTTCTCTTTCTTCCAGAACCATTGTATATAAGGGAATGTTTTTGGTAGGTCAGTTAAGAGCATTCTTTGGCGATTTACAGGATGAAGCGTATGAATCAGCAATTGCTCTGGTACATTCCAGATTCTCTACAAACACGAATCCAAGCTGGAGAAGAGCTCATCCGAACCGCTTTATTGTACATAATGGAGAAATCAATACCATTCGTGGAAATGCGGACAACATGTTAGCTCGTGAAGAATCCATGAATAGTGAATATATGAAAAACTCCCTGGAAAAGGTTATGCCGGTAGTGGATACCAACGGATCTGACTCGGCAATGTTAGATAACACTTTGGAATTCCTTGTAATGAATGGAGTAGAACTTCCATTGGCAGTCATGATGTGTATTCCGGAACCTTGGGAAAAGAATGATACCATCAGTGAAACAAAGAAGGATTTCTATCAGTATTATGCAACCATGATGGAACCATGGGATGGCCCTGCATCCATCTTATTCTCAGATGGTGATTATATGGGAGCAATCCTTGACCGAAACGGTCTTCGTCCATCCCGTTACTACATTACAAAGGATGACCAGCTCATCTTATCTTCTGAAGTAGGTGTTCTGGAAATTCCACAGGAAAACATTGTAGTAAAAGAAAGACTTCGTCCGGGACGTATGCTTTTAGTAGATACCGTTAACGGAAAATTAATTGATGATAATGAATTAAAGGAAAGTTATGCATCCAGAAAGCCATATGGTGAATGGATCAATAACAACCTTGTTTACTTAAAAGATATTCATATTCCAAATGAAAAAGTGGAATCTTACCATAAGGAAGAACGTGCGAGACTTCAGAAAAACTTCGGTTATACGTTTGAAGACTTGAAACGAATCATTCCTATGGCAAACAATGGAATTGAAGCTACCATGGCAATGGGTAAAGACACACCGCTTGCAGTATTAAGTGAAAGAACCCATCCATTGTTCTACTATTTCAAACAGTTATTTGCACAGGTTACCAATCCACCAATTGATGCCATTCGAGAAGAAATCGTAACATCAACATCCGTTTATTTAGGAAAGGATGGTAACATTCTGGAAGAAACGCCGGAAAACTGTAAGGTATTAAAGATTCATAATCCGATTTTGACCAATACAGATATCCTGAAGTTAAAGAACATCAATATGCCTGGATTCAAGACCGCAGTGGTTCCAATCGTATATTTCAAGGGAATTCGTTTGGAAAAGGCCATTGAGCAGGTGTTCGTGGATGTGGATAAGGCACATAAGGATGGGGCAAACATCATTATCCTTTCCGACAGAGGAGTGGATGAATATCATGTTCAGATTCCTTCCTTGTTAGCAGTTTCTGCAGTACATCAGTATCTGGTAAGAACCAAGAAGAGAACAACCCTTTCTTTGGTATTGGAAAGTGGAGAACCAAGAAGCGTTCATCATTTTGCAACCTTATTGGGATATGGTGCCAGTGCAGTCAATCCATACCTTGCGCATGAAACAATCAAGCAGATGGTTCATGAAGGAATGCTGAATAAAGATCCTTATGCAGCCATTGACGACTTTAATGAAGCAATTATTGGCGGAATTGTTAAAATCGCATCCAAGATGGGAATTTCAACAATCCAGTCTTACCAGGGATCGCAGATTTTCGAAGCAGTGGGAATCAGTAGTTCCGTCATCGATAAATATTTTACCGGAACAGTCAGCCGTGTAGAAGGAATTAACATGGAAGACATTGAAAAGACGGTAGAAACATTACATGACAAAGCCTTTGATCCATTGGGATTAGATGTGGATCTGACGCTGGAAAGTAACGGAGAACACAAATTACGTAGTGGAAAGGAAACACATAAATACAATCCTGCTACCATTCATACATTACAGCAGTCTACCTGGACCGGAAACTATGATTTGTTTAAGCAGTATACACATATGATTGACGAAGAAATGTCACCGGTTCACTTGAGAGGTCTTTTAGATTTCAATTATCCGGAAAACGGAGGAATTTCCATTGACGAAGTAGAAAGTGTAGACTCCATTGTGAAGCGTTTTAAGACCGGTGCAATGTCATATGGTTCCATTTCTCAGGAAGCACACGAAACCATGGCAATCGCCATGAATGCCATTGGTGGACGTTCCAACAGTGGTGAAGGTGGAGAAAGTATCGAACGATTGACGATAGGCGCTGATGGAAAGAATCGATGCTCCAGAATTAAGCAGGTTGCATCCGGACGTTTCGGTGTAACTTCCCGTTACCTCATTAGTGCCGATGAACTTCAGATTAAGATGGCACAGGGAGCAAAGCCTGGAGAAGGTGGACACTTACCGGGAAAGAAGGTTTATCCTTGGGTAGCAAAGACCAGACATTCTACACCGGGTGTAAGCTTGATTTCACCACCACCACATCATGATATTTATTCCATCGAGGATTTAGCTCAGTTAATTTATGACTTGAAAAATTCCAACAGGGATGCAAGAATTTCCGTGAAGTTGGTATCAGAAGCAGGCGTTGGTACTGTTGCAGCAGGTGTTGCAAAAGCAGGTGCTCAGGTTATTCTGGTATCCGGTTTTGACGGTGGTACCGGAGCAGCTCCGGAAAACTCCATTTACAATGCAGGTCTTCCTTGGGAATTAGGTCTGGCAGAAGCACATCAGACATTAATTGCCAACGGACTTCGTGATAAAGTAGTTGTGGAAACAGACGGAAAGTTAATGAGTGGACGTGATGTTGCCATTGCTGCAATGCTTGGTGCAGAAGAATACGGATTTGCCACAGCACCATTGGTAACCATGGGATGTGTCATGATGCGTGTCTGCAACCTGGATACTTGTCCGGTGGGTGTTGCAACACAGAATCCGGAACTTCGTAAGCGTTTCGCAGGAAAGCCGGAATATGTCATTAACTTCATGAAATTTATTGCACAGGAACTTCGGGAATATATGGCTAAGTTAGGCGTTAAAACATTAGATGAACTGGTTGGTCGTGCAGACCTTCTGAAAGTTAAGGAAGGAATCCAGCAGAAGAAACAGCAGGAAGTTTCCTTAGACCGAATCATTAATACCGATTTCGCTGATTACCGTGTTACTTATGCAGATAAGAATGAATATGATTTCGAATTATCAACCACAAAAGACATTACCGTATTATTAAAGGAAATGGGAAAGGATTTAGACAAGAAAAATCCGGCTTCCGTGGAAGTGGCAGTAACAAACATTGACCGTTCCTTCGGTACAATCTTTGGTTCGGAAATCACAAAACGATATGATGATACTTTGGAAGAAGATACCTATGTTGTGAAGTGTACCGGATCCGGTGGACAGAGCTTTGGTGCTTTCATTCCAAAGGGACTGACCATGGAATTAACCGGTGACTGTAACGATTATCTGGGTAAGGGGTTATCCGGAGGAAAGATTATTGTAAAGACTCCGGCAGAAGCAACTTACAAATCAGATGACAATATCATTATCGGTAACGTGGCATTCTATGGAGCTACAAGCGGTCATGCTTATATTAATGGTGTTGCCGGAGAACGTTTCTGTGTTCGTAACTCAGGAATCCATGCCGTAGTAGAAGGTGTGGGTGACCATGGTTGTGAATATATGACCGGTGGACGTGTGGCAGTCATTGGAACTGTTGGAAAGAACTTCGCAGCAGGTATGAGTGGCGGTGTCGCATATGTTCTTGACACAGAAAATGATTTATATAAGAAAGTTAACAAGTCTTTGGTTTCTATGGAAGAAGTAAGTGGAAAAGAAGACGTTATGGAATTAAAGAATATGATTGAAGCACATGTGGCTTATACAGATTCCGAAAAAGGAAAGATGATCTTAGAACAGTTTGAAGAATATCTTCCAAAATTTAAGAAGATCATTCCGCATGACTACAAGAAAATCATGGAAACAATTTCCAAAATGGAAGAAAAAGGACTGAGTCCGGAACAGGCACAGATTGAAGCCTTTTATGAAGTGACAAGAGGATAGGAGGATAAGAATTATGGGAAAACCAACAGGATTTTTAGAATATGAAAGAGAAGATGCACCGGCTTATGCTCCAAAGGAACGAATTAAGAATTTTAATGAGTTTCATGAACCATTGTCTTTAGAAAAGCAGCAGAAGCAGGCAGCAAGATGTATGGAATGTGGTGTTCCGTTTTGTCAGAATGGTCAGATGCTTTGCGGAATGGCTTCCGGATGTCCTTTGAACAATCTGATTCCGGAATGGAATGATTTATTGTTCCACGGAAACTTACAGCAGGCTTACAATCGTCTTCATAAGACCAACAACTTCCCGGAATTTACTTCCAGAGTTTGTCCGGCACTTTGCGAAAAGGCATGTACCTGTGGTCTTTACGGAGATGCTGTATCCGTTCGTTCCAATGAACATCTCATTATTGAAAACGCATATGAGAAGGGTTATGCAGATGCAAAAGAACCTTCCATGCGTACCGGAAAGAAAGTCGCTGTCATTGGTTCCGGTCCTGCAGGACTGGCTGTGGCAGATCAGCTTAATAAGCGTGGACACAGTGTAACTGTTTTTGAAAGAGATGACAGAGTTGGTGGATTACTGATGTACGGTATTCCAAACATGAAACTGGAAAAGCAAATTATTGAAAGAAAAATTGATATCATGCGTCAGGAAGGTGTTGTGTTTGAAACCGGAGTCAATGTAGGAAAAGACATTACAGCAGAACAGATTCAGAAAGATTTCGATAAGGTTGTTCTGGCTTGTGGTTCCAGAAATGCCAGAGACATTAAGGCTACCGGAAGAGATGCAAAGGGAATTTATTTTGCAGTGGATTTCCTGACATCAACGACCAAGAGCTTGTTAGACACAGGGCTTAAGGAAGGTACTTATATTTCTGCAAAAGGAAAAGACGTGGTTGTCATCGGTGGTGGTGATACCGGAAATGATTGTGTGGGAACCAGCATCCGTCATGGTGCAAAGAGTGTATTACAGTTAGAAATGATGCCAAAGGCACCGGATAAGCGTAGTGCAAATAATCCTTGGCCGGAATGGCCAAGAGTCTGCAAGACAGACTACGGTCAGGAAGAAGCTATCGAAGTTTTCGGAAATGACCCAAGAGTTTATCAAACCACAGTTAAGGAATTTGTAAAAGACCAGGAAGGAAATCTGACAAAACTGGTTCTTGTAAAACTGGATGCTGTGAAAGATGAAAAAACAGGTCGATTAAATATGGTTGAAATTCCGGGCAGTGAATACGAAGTGGATTGTCAGTTAGTATTAATTGCAGCAGGATTTTTAGGCTCTGAGGATTATGTCACAAAGGCTTTTGGTGTGGAAACAGACGGAAGAACCAATGTTGCCACAGAAACAGGAAGATATGCAACCAATGTGGAACATATTTTTACTGCAGGAGATATGCACCGTGGACAGTCTTTGGTTGTATGGGCGATTCGAGAAGGCCGTGACTGCGCCAGAGAAGTGGATGAGTCATTGATGGGATATACCAGCTTGTAATATTGACAGACCTGATATATTTATGTGGGTTGAATGATATAAGAAAGATAAAAAACTGCCGTTTGGCAGTTTTTTTTGAAAAATTTTTTATAAAACTGTGATATTTTTCCATTCCCAATCGTATTTAGTGTATAATGCATTATAAAAGTCATGAAAAACAACGTAGGAGAAGCAATGAAGCGAACAGAGTATATTAAAACGGTAGATCGATATTCGAATAATCTATATAAAATAGCTCTCAGTTATTGTAAGAATAAGTTTGATGCGGAAGATATTCTTCAGAATGTGTTTATCAAATTACTTCAGTCTGAAGAAGAATTTCAAAGTGATGAACACTTAAAGAGATGGCTTATCCGGGTAACAGTCAATTGCTGCAAAGATTATTGTTCATCGTTTTGGAAAAAGCGAATGACAGGATTAGATGAGGCAAGACGGGAATATGTACAGGAGTTTTCTTCTTTGGAACAGAGTGAATTATATGAGCAGGTGCTGAAGCTACCTGAGAAATACAGAGTGGTCATTCATTTGTACTATTATGAAGAGTATTCTGTGAAAGAGATTGCAGAGATACTGGAGATGAAAGAGACGACAGTGCAGACCCAATTAATGAGAGCGAGAAAGAAATTAGAAACTAGACTGATGGAGGTGCAATATGAGTGGTAAAGAATTATATAACAGAACCTTTGATGAAGTAAATATTTCTGATTATGCGAAAACAAAGCTGATGCTGATGTATGGAAAAGATTTTTCAGTTGAACAGTCAGAGCATTTTGTTTATCGAATTGTGAAAGCGGCAATCGTGTTTCTTGGTTTGCTTTTTGCAAATGGCACATTGTTTTCTGTTTATGCTGTCTAGAAGAAGGGAAAAAAGGAAAGTATTATTGCATAAAGGGGCATGAACGTTTATACTAGATATGTTTGAGTGAAAGGATGGAAAATGAAATGAATGAATATGAAATGAATGAAAATATTGAGACGCTGGAGAATGGAAAACAGCCGGTAGTCAGTAGAAAAAAACATATAATAAAAGAAATAGTAAGTTGGATTGAAATTGCTGCATTTGCAGTTGCAATTTCATTGATTATTAATCACTTCATCATTATTAATGCAACAGTTCCATCAGGTTCCATGGAAAATACGATTATGACAGGGGATCGAATGATTGGATTGCGTGTATCTTATTGGTTTTCTTCTCCGGATCGTGGAGATGTTGTGATTTTTAATAATCCGGAATATGTTGAAGGAGAAACGCCAAAGGATAGCAAGCTTTATGTAAAGCGTACTATTGGACTTCCGGGAGAGACAGTAAAAATCGTAGACGGAAAAGTATATATTAATGATTCGGAAAAACCATTGAAGGAAAGTTATCTGAAGGAAGAATGGATTAAAAACGCAGGATATGATACAGGAATTGATTATAATAGTGGGGCGTTAAATTTCTATGTGCCGAAAAAGGGTGACAAGATCGTTATTACTGATGGTGTGAAATATTTAAATGGAAAACAAATCGTGTTGAAGGATTCTTATTTAGAAGGAGTTTCCGAAGGCACGAAGTCTGTACCGGATGGCGAATATAAAGTTAGTGAAGATTGTTATTTCCTGATGGGAGATAATCGAAATGATTCCTGGGATTGTCGTTATTGGTCAGGAACCAATTATGTTTCTGAGGATGATATTTTAGCAAGAGCAGTTACCGGATACCTCCCATGGAGAGGATTTTATGCAAGACCGGATTATGAGTAATTAAAAAGAGAGAAGCTGGAAACAGCTTCTCTCTTGGCGTTTAAGATTACAATTCATAATAATGTAATTCTTCTAAAACCTGAAAATTCAATTTTTCATATAGGTGAAATGCCGGTGTATTTTCCTTGGTGACATGTAAAATAACCGTGTCATATTTTTCAAAAATATCTTGAAGCGCGGAAGCAACCATTTCATAGCCGTACCCCCGGCGTCGTAATTCTTCTTTGACCTCCACATCATGAATGCAGGCAGTGGTATTTGATACGGTGAAGCAAAAACTTCCGATTTCAATCTCACCGACTAATCCGGTTACATAAATGGTGTCCTCTTCCTTATGGACATCCAGTTTCATTTTCGGGGAAACTTTTTTGAAATTCTTTTTGAGCAGTGCCATGCTACATTCGCAGCATCCGTATGTAAAACCAATTCGTTCCAGAAAGTCTTTTCCAAGTTTGTTGTCCGGAAGAAGAGAAGCGGAATAAGAATGCTCTCCATAATCACTGACTACATGAAAAAAGAGTTGGCTGGCAATTTTCTGACGTCGATAAGCAGGAAGAACGAAGACACAGAATTCCACATTGTATGCATCAATCTCGTAAGGACAAAGAAATCCAACGACAGAATCACCGGCCTTGGCAAGGTAGCAACATGGTCGGTTAGAAAAATCGTGGTAATCCTCATCAATAAAATAATGATGATATAAGCCATCGTTCTGATTGCAATCGGAATTGATGCTTTCTAAGAGAGAAAGTAATTCCTTACTTTTACAAAAACTTTTCTGATAAATAATTGTTTCGTTCATAAGTTCTACCTCAACATTTTTTTCTGTGAATAAGTATAGCAAAAAGAGGAGAGAAAGTCACTGAGAATCAAGGGGAGAGGGCAAATGTGTCCCTTGATAAAAAAGAGAATTATGATAGACTTAAACGAAGAAAAGTTGACAATCAATGAAAGAGAGGCTAAAGCGATATGTTAAAAATTGGTTCTCATGTTGGAATGAGTGGTAAGGATATGCTGTTAGGTTCTGCGAAAGAAGCATATTCTTATGGTGCAAATGTTTTTATGGCATATACCGGTGCACCACAGAATACAAGAAGAAAAGATGTTTCAGAATTAAAAATAGATGAAGCCTGGGATTATATGAAGGAACATGACATTGAAGAAATCGTGATTCATGCGCCATATATTATAAACCTGGCAAATACTGTGAAGCCGGAAACCTATGACATTGCGGAACAGTTTCTGGCAACAGAACTGGAACGTTCCGCAGCAATGAGAAGTAAGGTAATGGTGCTTCATCCGGGTTCTCATGTGGGCGCGGGAGTAGAGGCCGGTACGGCACAGATTATTCATGGAATCAATCAGGTACTGACCAGGGACTCCCAGGTGTGCATCGCATTGGAGACCATGGCAGGGAAAGGGTCAGAAATCGGAAGAAGCTTTGAAGAACTGGCAAGAATTTATGACGGAGTCATTCATAATGAAAAACTTCGGGTGTGTTTTGATACCTGCCATGTTAATGATGCAGGATATGATTTAGTAAATGATTTAAGTGGTGTACTGACAGCGTTTGATAAAGTGCTTGGCACGGATCAGATTGCAGTGTTCCATATCAATGACAGCAAAAATCCATGTGGGGCGGGAAAAGACCGACATGAAAATTTCGGATTTGGAAACATAGGATTCGAACCGCTTTATGAACTGATTCGAATGAAAGAGTTTGAAGAGATTCCTAAAATATTGGAGACACCATATGTGAAGGATCCGGAGAATGGGAAAAAATCATATGCCCCTTATCGACATGAAATTGGAATGATTCGTAAGGGAATATTTGATCCGAGCTTAATGGAGAGAATCCTGTCAGAAAATCAGAAGTAGAAAAGAGGCGGATGAAATGGAAAATTTAATTTATAGTTTAAACGCAACGGTTCCGGTTTTCATCGTGATTATTGTCGGATATTTGTTAAAGAAAATCGGCTGGATTAATGAGGATTTTATTAAGGCAGCAAATAAAATAAATTTTCGAATTACTCTTCCTGTTTTGTTGATTCAGGATTTGATGCAGACTGATTTTCATCAGGCATTTGACGGGAAGTTCATCATTTTTTGTGTAACAGTAACGTCAATCTGCTTTATGGGAAGCTGGGTTGGAGCAAAACTGCTTTTGAAGGATAAAGAGATTACCGGGGAGTTTGTGCAGGCATCCTTTCGTAGTAGTGCAGCTGTCCTGGGCGCCGCTTTTGTAGTTAACATTTATGGAAATACAGGAATGGTACCATTGATGATTATTGGTGCGGTTCCCCTGTATAATATCTATTCGGTGATTGTTTTATCTGCGGAATGCCCGCAGAAGGGTGTTACTCAGGAAAAAACAATAATAACCACCTTGAAAGGAATCATCACGAATCCAATTATTATTGGAATTATCATTGGGGTTCTTTTGTCGGTATTTCAAGTGGATTTTCCAAAAGTAGTGGATAATACCATGGCAAATTTCGCTAAGATTTCCACTCCGCTGGCATTGCTTGCCATTGGTGGCGCATTTGATTTTGGAAAAGCAATCAAGAAAGTAATTCCGGCAGCAGTGGCAACCTTCTTAAAACTGGTAGGCTTTGCAGCAATCTTTTTGCCGTTGGCAATTTATATCGGTTTTCGTGAGGAAAAGCTGATGGCACTGATTATCATGCTGGGTTCTCCGACAACACCAAGCTGTTTTATTATGGCGAAAAGCATGAAGAGCGAAGGAACTTTAACCAGTTCTGTGATTGTATTGTCCACGATGCTTTCTGCATTTACTTTGACGGCAATTATTTTTATTGTGAAATCCTTAGGATACCTGTAAAAGTGAATTTTTTGTCGAAAAAAGTTGATTTGGTCTTTTTTTCGTGATAGATTATAATTGTCTTAAGACAGTTAACAAAAGATAAATGAAAAAGAACGAGAGAAAAGAAAAAAATACATTTTTGGACGATTGAAGGTGTATTTTGTTTTTCTCTCATTTTTATTTCTATAGAAAAATTGTACATTGAAAATTGAATATGGTACTGGAAAACGATTTAGTTAATAGGGGGGCATACATGTCAATCAATAGAGAACATAAAGATAGAATATTTATACGATTGTTTGGTGCAGAAGAAAATAAGAAAAATCTGTTAGAACTATATAATGCTTTGAATAATACGAACTATTCAGATGTTAATGAATTAAAGATAACGACCATTGATAATGCGATTTATATGGGATATAAGAATGACATTTCCTTTCTGATTTCGGAAGAAATGAATCTTTATGAGCATATGAGCAGTTTTAATCCGAATATGCCGTTACGTGGTGTGATCTATTTTTCTCATCTGGTGGAGAAATATATCAGACAGATGCGTTTGAATGTTCATAGTTCAACATTGCAGAAAATTCCGGAACCCAGATATTATGTATTTTATAATGGACCAGCGAACCAAGAGGATGAAACAATACTAAAACTTTCTAAGGCATATCATAAAAATGATTATGCGGGAGAATGTGAATGGACAGCACATATGATAAATATTAATTATGGGAAAAATAAAAAATTGTTTGACAAATGCAAAAAACTTAAAGAATATGCGATACTAATTGATAAAATAAAAAGAAATGTAAGGTGCTGCGATAATCCGGAAGACGGTGTCGATGATGCCATCAATGAATGTATCAAAGAAAATATTTTAAAGGATTTTCTAGTGGCGCATAAAGCGGAGGTTAAAGGTTTGATTCTAGAGGAATTTGATGAAGAAGAATATAGAGAAATGTTAAGAGAGGAATACCGGGAAATCGGAATAGAAGAAGGCAGAAAAGAAGGCCTAGAAAAGGGACGAGTAGAAGGACGAGCAGAAGGACAAGCAGAAGGACGAGCAGAAGGACGAGCAGAAGGACGAGCAGAAAGTATTCTTGAATTTCTTCAGGAAATGGGACCAATATCATCTGACCTAAAGGAAAAGATACGGAAAGAAAAGGATATTGAGAAATTAAAACAATGGCTAAAAATTGTGGCTCGAGTTAACTCAATAGAAGAGTTCTTACAAAAAATCTAAATATGAAAACTGATATTCAAGGCAATGAATATCAGTTTTTTATTACATAGGAAAGTTCTTTGAACTTTCCTATGTAATAAAAATGCTCCGCAAGGATGCGCAGCTCGCGTAGATGTGTTTATGCTGACGCATCCGCTCGCGCGCGAAGTGTCGAAGACACTTTTTATGTATTCTTATGAATAGATTAGATTGCAAAGGTAAAAGACAACTGGAATAGTGACCAGTGACATCAATGTTGTGATGAAAATTACCTTGGATGCAAATTTCTTATCTAAATTATATTGTGTACAAAGAATTAATGCCACATTGGCAACAGGCATCAAAAATTCAATGAACATAACGTTCAGAAGTAATTTATCCGGAATCAAAAGTTGATACAGCGGATACAGAAGAATTGGTAGTAAAATCTGTTTTAATACAGCAAAAATGTAAATTCTCCATTCATTGAAAACATCCCGAATCTTCATGGTGGCCAAGGTCGAACCAACTAACATCATTGCAAGGGCCGGTGTTAACTCACCTACAGTCCCAATCGCGTGATCCACAGATTCTAAAGCCGGCGGAAAATGAAATTGTGTCAAATATATCAGCAGAGCGAACAGGGCACTGAGAATTCCGGGAGAAAGAAGCTTCTTGAACTGGAATTTTGTGTTGGCGCTGTCTCCATAACCAATCATAATGACCCCGTAGGTAAAAACTGCAATGTTAAAAAAGATATTGAAAATTGCCGCATAAAAAACTGCAACGGGAGCCTGATCTCCGGTAGCTGCACGAAGAATCGGAATTCCCATAAACCCAACATTGGAGAAAATCATCATAAACATATAAGCACCCTGACGGGCTTTTACGATGTGAAACGCCTTGAGCATTCCTTTCACTAATAGAAAGGATATGACTGGCATAATCAAGAAAAAGCCAATGGACACAGCAAAGAGCAAGCCCAATGTGCTCGCCTCCGGTCTTGCAGAAGAGTCAATGGACAGTACTGCATTTAAAATCATACAAGGCATCGTTATGTTGACAATCAAGGCATTAATATGTTTGTTTACATCCTCGTTCAGAATGTTCCGTTTACACATAAAATAACCAAGACATAAAATGATAAATAATTCGATTAACTGGCTGACCAGTACATTCATGTGAATCATAAGAACCTCCGGTAATTAATGTTTTACACCGTCTCTCATTTTAAGTATAATAATCATGAGAGTCAAGATGAATTCAAAGAAAGGAAGGGAAAAAGAATGAACCCTGCAAATATTTTTAAAATCAAAGGATTATTAGATCGATTTAACCAAAGTCATCCAAAGGTATTACCTTTTTTCAGAGTTGTGAATCAGAGAGGTATCACCGAGGGGACAATTATTGAAATGAAAGTGAAATTCACGGATGAAAAAGAGTATGTGACAAATATCAAAGTGACCGAAGATGATTTGGAATTGTTCCAGCAATTAAAAGAATTAAGTATGTAGAGTGGAGAAGAAGATGTTGGACAATAATTATCTGGACAATGAGCAGATGATTTTTGACGAGATGACAGAGGCAGTAATCATCTTTGATAAAAATCGTCAGATACAATATTTTAATGATTCAGCTCGGGATATTTTTGGAATTTCCCATAGTGAGATTGAAGGTTTGGAACAGATTCCGTCCCTAAAGGAAAATAAGAAATTTTCAAGATTTATAAAAGAAACTTTTTCTAAAAAAGATAAGGCACAAAACACGGAACTCATTTATGACAATGGAACCATAGAGACGGTTTTGAAATTAAGGACGAATCGAATCGTGAAAAATGGAAAAGACAAGGGGATGATTTTACTGGGGGCAGATGTCACGGCAGACAGTGACTTGCGTCGCTTCGAAAAGGACAGCGCCAGTACCTTTATCGGAATCGTGCTTAGTATTTGTATTTACCTGTTTATATGGAGTCTTTTGGAATTTACACTTCATATTCATTACAGACCTTCAGAATATACAAAGGTAATTGAGGCAATCTCCTTTGTGTTGTTTCTGGAAGTTTTGTTTTTATCCAGTCTGTCGCTAAAGGATGTGGGGGTGTTCGTATCCCCGAAGCAATTGGTGAAATCTTTGGGACAGGTACTTCCGATAATCGGAATAGCGGGAGTGATTTTAATTGCAATCAATGCAGGTTTACATTTAAGTGGTCATGCATTAAAGGAACCGTTTTTTGGTGGAAGCTGGGCGAAGGCAGTGACATATATATCTGTGGCAATTTTACAGGAATTTCTGGCAAGAGGTGTGCTGCAGACATCCATTCGCTTTTTAGTGAAAGTGAAGTGGCAGAAATTCTTTAATGTATTGCTTTCCTCTTTGCTGTTTACCTTAATGCATTTGCCGCATGGTTTTCCGTTTATGATGGGAGCCCTGGTAATGGGAATCGGTTTGGGAATTATTTATGAGTATCAGAAGAACATTTGGGGATGTGCATTGATTCATTGGGTTTGTGGTTATCTTGCCATTTCCATGTTTTTCTAGAGGAGAAGATTAGAAAGGGAGGTTGTTTATGAAATTGCGAGGGTTATTAGGAACGGTAGTTATGATGGTAATGGTCATGGGAACCTTCGTGAGTGTTTCAGCGGAGAATTATTATGTGACCGATGAAACACAAACTGGGAAGGGAAATATTTCTTATCCCGCAGGGGTTACATCACTGATGACAAAGACTGAGTTTTGGACTGAGCGGACAGTGACAAGCGCCGAGACCATTCTTATTGGAACCAATGAAATTAATAGATTAAACGCATTGGCACTTCGCACGAAAAGTACGAATATGAATGACCTGAAAAGTATGGAAGGAACTTATGATGCCACTGCATTAAAAAACAATTTGATGAATGGAGAAATCCCGGAAGATGATTGTTATTTAAAGGGAGAACTTTTAGATAAGACAACTTATTTTTTTGAAATGAGTCAGGATATTGCAGAGACAGCCTATGATGGAACACGAGAAATTCAGTATGGAATTTGTGTGAAAGGAACGCCAATTAAAAGCTGGCCGACGAATGATATTATTGGATATTCCGATAAGGATACCGATGATGAGATTCAAATTTCCGCATTGGTGGTGAATGAACCATTTGTTGTAAAACAGATTGCTTATAATGACGGACATCTGTTTTATTGGGGATATTCGGATTTGGTGTCCGGCTGGGTGGATGCTGACAATATCGCGCTCTGTAAGGATAAGGCAGAGTGGCTGGATGCTTGGCAGGTTTCTACGGATGGAAAAGATTTTGTTGTAGTGGTTCAGGATAAAATTGTTTTGGAACCAAGTATGTTTGCAACTTATGCTTCCGAAGTAAAACTTCAGTTTTCTACAATCCTAAAACTTGTAAAGAAGGAAGAAATTCCGAGACAGATTGAAGAACGTGGACCTTGGAACAACTATGTGGTCTATCTTCCGACAAGAAATGAAGAAGGATTTTATGAAAAGAAAATGGCGTTGATTTCGGAACACTGTAAGGTCAGTGTGGGATTTCTTCCGCTAACCCAAAAGAATCTGATTGATACTTCTTTACAATGTCTGGGAAATCGTTATGGATGGGGCGGTATGTTAGATGCCATGGATTGCTCCCTGTTCACAAGAAATGTCTATAAATGTTGTGGTGTATTTCTACCGAGAAATACGAATTGGCAGCAGGAGATTCCGGGGACTAGGACGGATCTTTCCGGATTGGATGATGAAAGTAAGCAGAAGGTCCTTGAGACAATGCCGGCAGGAACCCTGTTGTATTTTAGAGGACATACGATGATTTATCTGGGAAGTGTGAATCACGTGGGTTACGTAATCAGTGATTTAGGCAATGTTTCTGATAGTGAAGATTCTTTGGATGTAAGGAGCGTTCAGTCTGTTGCAATTACTCCGTTAACCGTGCGAAGAGGAAACGGAACAACCTGGCTTTCTAATTTGACCGGAGCAGTAGCAGTGGCAATTCCAAAACCGGAGGTGACAACAGCAGAAGTGACCACAAAGGAGAAAAAACTTCCGAAAACTAAAATTAAGAAAGTAGCGGTGAAAAAGAAACGTCTGAAGATTACCTGGAAAATGATTCAGGGGGTAACCGGATATAAGCTACAGTATTCAAAAGATGCGAAGTTCAAAAAGAAAAAAACAATTACGGTAAAAGCGTCCAAGGGAACGGTGACACTGAAAGGAATTAAGAAAAGAACTTATTACTTCCGAATCAGAACCTATCGAAAAGAAAAGAAAAAAAATGCAGCGATTTTATATTATTCTGCATGGTCTAATATTAAAAGAAAAAAAGTTTCGTAGAAGAAGATGTATCAAAGGTGAACTATCAGGGAAAACGGGTACGGTTCGGGATATGTGGGACTTCAGGAAAAAGAGAACCGGTTCCTACCGCAAGGAGAAAAATCATGGAGAATTCTTACAAATTTTTTGAAAATCGTGGGTGCAAATATTTCCCGTGTCATAAGGGCTTAGAACATTTTAATTGTATGTTTTGCTATTGCCCGATGTACAATCAGGAGAAATGTCTTGGAAACCCGTCATATATTGAAAAAGGGGATCGAAAGGTAAAGGACTGTTCACAATGCAGTTTTCCTCATGTCCCGGAAAATTACGAAGCAATTATTGCCTTTCTAAGGAAAGGATAGGGAGAAACAATGGATGTAGAAGTATCACTAGAAATTGAAGAGGAGTCGATGCATAAGGAAACCGTGAAGGTGGCAGCTTCTATGGCTCTTGTTATGCTGGTTGCGTTGATTGGAATCATTACAATCTATCAATTGGTTAAGACTGTTCCATACGAACCAGGGTATATCACGGATAAAGAAAATATGTACGAGAATGATTTTTTTAAACTCCGGTTTAAATGCCCGGAGGGATATCAGATGACTTTAGCCGGCTTTTCTAAAAATGAAGTAAATCAGTTGTTAGATTCTGATTGGAACGAGGTTCGGACCTACCAGGAACTTACTGCAATATCGGAGACGACGGATAGTTCCATGTCAATTATTGTCACTCGGGGAGAATTGGACTTAGGTGATCCCACAGGGAGGACACAGATAAAAAAAATATTGCGGGAAATGACAAATTCGGTATCAGGAAATCGATATCATTGGGGAGAACCGTATGAGGATCTGTTATCAAGCGAAACATATCAGGTAATGGATTTAGATGTGATTTCAACGGAGGATTTGGGACGGGTGTATATCTATTCCAGAAAAGAAAAAGGGTACACCGTATGTATTATCTTTCAAGGGGAAAACAATTATTTCGGAGAATTGTTTGACGGATTTTTAGCATGTGAGTGATGGGGAAAGGAACAAAAACATGATAGACTTTATGAGAAAAAGACTGAATAATACTCCGAGAATTATTTTTCTGGGATTTCTGATGGTAATTTTTGTTGGTGCGGGATTACTATCGCTACCGATGAGTGCGGCAAATGGAAAGGCTACAGGTTTTGTGGATGCTTTATTTACCTCAACCACATCGGTTTGTGTTACGGGACTTGTAACAGTTCCTACATATTCTCATTGGAGTGCCTTTGGAAAGGTTGTTATTTTGATTTTAATTCAGCTTGGTGGACTGGGAGTAATCTGTATTGCCACAGGTTTTTTGGCGTTGCTTCGAAGAAGAATTTCCCTGGCAAGCCGTAAGGTGATTCAGGAGTCTTATAACCTGGACACTTCCAACGGAATGGTTGCTTTGGTTCTCAGGGTAATTAAGACGACAATGTTGATTGAATTTCTTGGAGCCATTGGTCTTGGCGTACGATTCATTCCACAGTTTGGTTTGAAGAGAGGAATTATCTTTTCTGTTTTCCATTCCATTTCTGCCTTTTGTAATGCAGGAATTGATTTATTGGGAGACTCCAGTTTGATGCCATATGTGAATGATGTTTATTTCAATATCGTAGTTATGCTGATAATCATCAGCGGTGGCTTGGGATTCATTGTATGGTGGGAAATCGTGGATCTGATTAAAAGGATAATCAATGGAAGCCTTGCACCGGGAAAACTTTGGGAACGCTTGTCGTTACATGGAAAAATTGTAATCAGTATGACAGCATTCCTTCTAATCATAGGTGTTGTCATCGTGCTGGGATTGGAGTATGACAATCCAAAGAGCATTGGAAATATGACTATAGGGAATAAGGTGTTAGCAGCAGCGTTTCAATCGGTAACTCTTCGAACTGCCGGTTTTTGTACCATTACCCAGACCGGATTTAAGGCGAGCACTTCCATGTTAATGTGTATACTGATGTTGATTGGTGGTTCACCGGTTGGAACTGCCGGAGGAATAAAAACTACCACGGTTGCAATTCTCTTGATTGAGGTAGTTAGTGTCATTCGAGGAAAAGAAGAAGCAGAGGTATTTCGTAGAAGAATCAGTAAAGAAAATGTTCGAACCGCATTGGCTGTTGCAACAATCAGTGTTTTGTCTGCAATTATCGCGATGATTATTTTGACGGAAACGGAAGGAGCCTCCATTAAGATTATTGCGTATGAAGTATTTTCGGCAATTGGTACTGTGGGATTGAGTATGGACTTTACCGCATCCCTGTCGGTCGTTGGCAAGCTCATCATTATCCTGTTGATGTTTATGGGAAGAATCGGTCCAATTACTTTAGCCAGTGCCTTTGCAGCTAGACAGAGTCGGGCAAAGGAAACGGAGTTGCCGGAAAGAAAGATTATTATTGGTTAGTCATAAAATAAGAAAAAATTCTGAAATATATAGGAGAATAAAAATGAAAGTAAAAGAGATTGCAGTGTTTGGGTTAGGAAGAATGGGAAAAGCGGTTGCAACACGCTTTTCTGAAAGTGGTGGTCAGGTAATTGTAATTGATAATGATCAGAGGGTAATCGACGAAATGGCAGACAAGGTAGCTTATGCAGTTAAGGTCGATGTAAATGATATTGATGCATTAAAGTCCTTGAGCATTGGAAACGTGGATGTGGCGGTTATTACACTTGGTGAGAATCTTGAGGCTAGTATTATGGCAATCATTGCATGCAAGGAAATGGGCGTTCAGACAATATATGCTCGTGCAAAGGATAAACTTCAGGGAAGAATTCTGAAGAAGGTTGGTGCGGACATTATCATGCACCCCGAAGAGGAAATGGGGGAAAAAATTGCGAAGACATTACGTTACGAGAATCTTCGTGACTTTATTAACCTGCAAGAAGGAATTAGCATTATCGAAGCGGTGATTCCAAAGCAATGGGTTGGAAAAACACTAAAGGAATTAAATTTAAGAAAAAAACATGGAGTCAATGTCATTGCTATTAGAAAGGATGAAAAGATTGTCACAAACGTGGACGCAGATCGACCATTAAGCCCGGAAATATTTGTCATCATCATTGGAGAAGATAAGAAATTGGATAAACTGTTAAAATAAAAATAGCCTTGCGATTTTTCGCAAGGCTGTTTCTTTGTATAAAATTTTCCGAACATAATGTTGCATTCATTATATCAAAAATGAAATCGTGGCTCAAGAAAAGGGAGTCTGTTCTTCGCAAATCATTGCTCGATATGATATACTAAATAAAGTTTATATCAGGTATGGAGATGGAAAAATCATGGAGAAGAAGATTTATTACCATCTTCCGGGATTGTTTGAATTCTATGAGTTATATCGGATGTTCCTGTCTCTGTTTCGGGAACACAGGGAATATTTTTATGAGTGGTGTGAAATCGGCTCAATTTACGGTGCACCGCAGGAATGCTTGTGGGGTGGCGGACGCGTAGGCTTTGGAGAAGGATCACCGGAGAAGGTATTAGAATTAATAAATACATATGACATATCAGCACGACTGACCTTCAGTAATTCTCTTTTGGAAGAGAAGCATCTTTCCGACCGGTTTTGTAATCGACTTTGTGAACTGTTTGAAAATGGTGGAAACAACGGAATTATCATCCATTCGGATTTACTGTTGGAGTATCTTCAAAAGAATTATCCGGAGTTTTACTTTGTTTCCTCTACGACGAAGGTGCTGACAGATTTTCGAGAGTTTGAAAGGGAATTGAACCGGGATGAATTTCGATATGTGGTTCCGGATTTTCGACTCAACAAGGAACTGGAACAACTTGACAGACTCACAGAAGCGCAAAAGGCAAAGGTAGAATTTCTCTGCAATGAGTGCTGTTGGTTTGAATGCCATGTCCGAAAGGATTGCTATGAAAATGTCAGCAGGAAGAATCTGGACATGGACTGTGATGACCATGTGTGTGTGTCACCGACTGCACAGAGAGGTTATCGGTTTTCTGATGCAATGAACAATCCGGGATTTATAGGAATTGATGACATTCAGAAGGTGTATGCTCCGGCAGGTTTTCGGAATTTTAAAATTGAGGGACGAAGCCTTGGCAGTGCAATGATTCTGGAATTTCTGCTTTACTATATGACGAAACCGGAGTATCAGCTAAAGGTACGGGAAGAAATTTATTTGTCCAGTTCGCTGGATTTGTTTTAGAAAAGGGATTATAGAATATGGAACGACTATTTGAAATTGACTTAAAAGATTATAAGAAAACGGATGAGATTTTTCGCAGACCGTCAGCCAGAGCGATTATCCTTCAAGGGGACAAAATTGCTCTTGTTTATAGTAAGAAAGAAAAATACTATAAATTTCCCGGTGGTGGAATTCATAATGATGAAGATAAGGTGGAAGCTCTGATTCGTGAAGTCAGAGAAGAAGTGGGGATGTTGGTAATTCCGGAAAGCATTCGAGAATTTGGAAGTGTTCTTCGAAGACAAAAGAGTGATGAAAGTGAGAATACCATTTTCGAGCAGGAAAACTATTACTATTTTTGCAATGTAGAGAATCAGCTTGCAAGTCAGGAATTGGATGAATATGAGAAAGAAGCGGAGTTTGTCTTAAGAGTCGTTGATCTTAAGGTGGCGATTCAGGCAAACGATGAATATCAGAGTGATAACTTCTTTGACGAAATCATGATTAAAAGAGAGCTTCGTGTACTTCAAATGATTCAGCAAAAGATGAATTTTAGGAATGTTTATTTTGTGATTGGAAATGCTTATGCCGGAAAGTCCACGTTAGTAAAAAATCTGGCGGAAAGATATCAGGGAATTGCTTTGGAAGAAAATTATCATGATAAAAAATTGCCGGAACTAGATAGCAAGGAATTTCCGAATCTTACCTATACCAGAGATCTTCAGGATTGGCACGAATTTATTCGAAGGACACCGGAGGAATATGTCCGGTGGATTCATGATGTGGCAAAGGAATGCGAAATTATTGAATTGCAGATTCTGGAGGAGTTATTGAAAGAACCTGAGATGCGGGAAAAGATAATCTTTGTGGATACCAATATTAGTATTGAGACATTGAGAAAGATTTCAGATAAGAGTCATGTGATTGTGATGTTGGCGGACCCACAGATTTCTGTGCGTCGATTCTTTGACCGACCGGATCCGGAAAAGCAGTTTCTCTATCAGTTGATGTTGGAGGAACCCGACCCACAGGCTGCACTGGACAATTATCGTGAAATCCTAACAAGGATTAATTCCAAGGAGAATTATGAGAAATTCGAAAAGTCCGGATTCCAAGTAATTTATAGAAATGAGGATAGAACGCAGGAAGAGACGATGGAACTTGCGAAAGGTATCTTTACCTTATAAGGCAATTAATCTCATATCTATAATCTTATTTATAAAGCTATTATTCACATGTTTTAATCAAATGTCCTTCCTGCACAGCAGCCACAGTAGCAACGGTACAGACGATGGCACCACTATATTTTATTTCAACAAACGATATCGTTAAAGGCAAGATAAAAAGTAACGCCCCTGTAATCTTGTTTAGAATAGTGTGTTTTACGATGATTTTCTTTTGAAGAATATATCCTGAAATTAAATTGACCAATCTTATAATCGCAATCAGAATAATCCATACCCAAAGCCAAATCGGTATCCTAAGAATCGGCAGCAGTTTAATGAAGCAAACCACAAGCAATAAAAAATCGGAAGCAGAATCTAGTTTGGAACCTAATTCACTAAGAGAATTTGTCTTTCTTGCAACAGTTCCATCAATCATATCTGTAAATCCGGCTGTAAGGTACAGAAAATAAAATGTCGGAGAAAATGCAGGAAAGAAGAGGAGCATTACGCTAAATATGATTCTGATAATTGTTAAGATGTTAGCCATTTTTTTCCTCCGTAATCATATTGTGGTGAACAGTTTTACCGTTCGTCTCGGTAAATGACGAAAACACGAGTCTCTTCCTTAGCGTATCCTTTCCGCATCCCCTGATAATTTCATTAAATGAACCCTATAGTGTTTTATAAAAAGGTAAGTCTTTCTCGTTCCATAATATCATGTTAGTCTCGGGACGGAAAGGGGCGAGGCTTCCACTCACGACAATATCTTTGTGAACTGTAATAATCGATGAAAAAACAGTTGTTGACATACTATAGATATGGTAATCTGAAATTAGAAATATTTTTAGAGCGGATTACAATTGAATAAGAGTAAGGTTAAATAATTATTTAATTATTGGCAGGAAAGCAAAGGAGGAGAACTATGATGAACAGGATTAAAAAATCAATGTCTTTTTTGTTGGTACTCGCAATGATTGTATCTATGATGACTGCGTATTATCCGGATCGCGTATATGCGGATAGTGTAACGAATTATAGAGAATATTGGAGTAATGTTAATACAACACAGGTAATGTCTGGTCCATCACAAGCGACAACTTTTATTGTGCCTAGTGGGAAAAATCTTAGTCTGAAAGCGATAACTCTCTATCACTATAATAACGGAATGGGAGCTACTCCGGGAACAATCACATTGAAAAAGGGCACGCAGACAATCGGAACGTGGAATGCAGTGGGTCGCTATTATAATCAGTGGTGGGATGTATTCATGTCAAAATCTTTGTCTGCCGGAACTTATACGATTATATGCTCAAGCAATGCCACCTGGAGTTGCAATAGTATATCAAATTTTTCCGGTTTTGCAGCAGTATATGGAACATATTCTGATGCAAAGAAAACAACAACAGGTAAATCATCAAAGAAAATTTCTTTAAGCAAGAAATCTGCAAAAATACAAAAAGGTCAAAAGTTAAAGCTTAAGTTAAAAAATGCAAAGGCTTCAAAAGTTAAATGGACATCTTCAAGAAAAAAGGTTGCTACCGTATCTAAGAAGGGTGTTGTGAAGGCAAAGAAAAAAGGAAAGACAACGATTACTGCCAAGTATAAGGGGAAAAAATATCGTTGTAAGATTACCGTGAAAAAGAGCGGTATGACACGAACACAGGCATATAATAAAGCAAAGAATTACATTAAAAAGAACGGATTTAAAGAAACAGACGGAGTATATCGAATCAATCTTGGAAAAGATAATGCAGGTTTTGAGTATAGCTTTTTATATTATGAGGAAAAAAATTGGATAGCATGTTGGGCTGAGGCGAATAAGAAAGCGATAGTACTCTGTATTCCAAAAAACAAGAATAGAACATTTTGCGAATT
>JAILRB010000015.1 GCA_024698585.1 Eubacterium sp. | reverse complement strand
ATGGAGCCAAGCTCCAGATGCTAAGTGGTTTAAGTGGCAATTCATAAATCATTCGAGCGTGAGCATTCAGCGAATGCTCGCGCGCAGATGGAGCGAAGCTCCAGATGCTAAGTCGTTTAATAAATAATTTGACAGGTTTGTGAAGGGAATACTTCACAAATCTGTTTTTTTGTGATTTGAAAAGAAATAAAGAAGAAAGAGCTTTATATATACCTTTCAGGGTATATCAATATAACCTAATTAGTATTTTTCAAACAATTGAAAACAGATTATACTGAAATTAACAAATATTCGGAGAGTTATAAGTGAATAAGGAGGAACAGATGAAAGGAAAAATTAGAAACTTTTGGAGTTTGTTCATGGCAGTTGTTTTGGTGATTTCAGGCGTACAGTTCGAATTAAAAACAATAAACGCTGCAGAGGGAACCAATGTCATTAACATTGCCAGTGCAAATGCAAAGAATTATGTTTTCTTAACGTCAAACGCGAATAACGACAGAGAAGGATTTTTAACCATTGATAATGGTTTTTCCTCTCTTAACTGTGTTAATGAATCATTAACCAATGGTAATAACCTTTTAGGAAAAACAGCAACAACCAATGAAGTTGCAATTTATGTTAATTTAAGAAGTGATTATGATATTTCCAGTGCATTGTTGTATCAGGGATCAACCAATGCAAGTTATGCAGATTCTTACTGTAAAACATATTCCATTTATTATTCTACAGAAGAAGTCAATGCAACCAACGAAGGAAATATTACCTGGAATTTAGCCGGAAGCTGTACTAACGGAACGATTTATTCCGGAGCACAGATTAACAGTGCCACAGATGTCAGCTCTACCGGAGATACAATTCCATTTAATGGAACATATACTGCAAGAAGTGTGAAGGTAGTATTTGATAAGGATTCCTGTATGGGAACCACAAAGACAGGATCCGTCAGCGTCTTATCCTTCCAGGTTTTCGGTGTAGCACACCAGACACAGCAGCAGACAGAACAGGCCGGTGGAGAAACAACCACCGCAACATCCGGACCATCTTATAGTGGTACGGTGAAAGTTCTCTTTATCGGAAATTCATTTATGTATTACAATACCTGCTGGAATATGTTCAAGGATATTGCTGCAGTTCATGGAAGAAGTGTGAAAGTTACCGCAGCAACAAACGGTGGACAAAACTTAAGCTATCAGGCGACAGCAGATAACGTATTAAATGCAATTAATGCAGATGTTTACGATATTGTCATTCTTCAGGACAAGGTAGGAAGCAACTTCCAGAAGAGTGTATTCTTACAGGGATGTGAAGACATCATTCCTAAGATTCGTGCAAAGAGCCCGAATGCACAGCTCGCCTTCTATGAACCATGGCCGACAAAGGACCAGATTAGTTCTAAAATGGCTTACTTCACAGAAAGTTATATTGAAGCAGCAAATAAGTACAATGCACTTTTGGCTCCTGCTGGAGAAGGATTCTATGATTTATATGTAAATAACAGTTTGGATTATTACTGTAGTGATAACAGACATCCACAGCCTTTGGGAACCTTTAATTCAGCATCAACCATTTATTATGCATTGTTCCCGAATGACCCGTACTATACTTATTCAGAAAGCCAGCATAGTACATTAAACACCGTGATTAACAATAATGTTGCATATACCAGTGAAGGACAGTTAGACAGTTACAATATGGACACCTTAAATAAGATTAACGCATACGCTTATAAGTATGCACATGCAGTTATTCCTGCAGTGAAAGGAACAGGAACTTATACATCCGTAGCAAACGGTGGTCACGTGGATGATCCGGTTGGTTCTGAACAGCCGACCAATCAGACCGGTAACGACACGACTTTGTATGGTTCCTATACTACAGATCTTGCTCAGGGCAAACAGGGATATGCAAGTTCCAATGACAGAAATCAGTCAACACCGACACCTACAACAGTGGGAAACTTAACAGATGGTAATGACACGTCCTTTATCGTAACCCATAAATCAGACACAGCACCTTGGTTTGCAGTGGATTTGGGAAGCGTTCAGGACATTAATAAAGTTAACGTAGTACCTGGAGGAACCGGAGATTATGCAGCATCATTCCCGGTTAATTATGAAATTCAGGTAGCAACGGAGGTGATTGGAGTATCCGGTGCGAGCAATGTCGCAAATTTAACATGGAAAACAGTTGCAACCGTAACAGGTGGAAACTTAAATGCTAAGGCAGTAACGTTTCCACGTCAGTCAGCAAGATGGATTCGTGTGAAGGTGAACAGTGCCAGTGAAGCAACATGTTCCCTGATGGAATTGTATGTATATCAGACCAATCCGGCAACGACGATAGAAAATAATGGAAATGATGACGATGACACAATGGATGTTTTATTCATTGGAAATTCCATGACTTACTACAACAATCTCGCTAAAGTGGTAAAAGGAATTGCAGGATTAAAAGGTCATACAATTAACTGTACTGCAGCAACAAACGGTGGTCAGAACCTGATTTATCAGTCAACAGCAGCCAATGTGTTAGCAGCAGTACAGAATGGAAACTATGATGTGGTTATTTTACAGGATATTGTTGGTGGCTTTGATGCAGATAAACTTCAGCAAGGTGCAGAAGCAATGGTATCCGTTGTAAAACAGTACCAGCTGAACGCACAGATTATCTTCTATGAACCATGGCCGACGAAGGATACGATTTCCGGACAGAATAGTTTACTTCCTTACTTTACGGGAAATTACATTAAAACTGCAAAATCCTTAAATGCGAAGCTTGCACCGGCAGGAGAAGCATTCTATGAATTGTACACAGACCATGGATTGGATTATTATTGTACCGACAATAAGCACCCACAGCCATTAGGAACCTTTACTTCCGCATCCACCATTTACTACACATTATTTGGTGAGGAAGCATACGGTTCATTCAGTTCCGGTGACCAGAATGCATTGGATAGTTTAATTAACACCAATGTTGCTTATACAGAAGAAGGAAAACAGAATTCCTATAGTTTGGAAACACTGAATCTGATTTTCTCATTAGGATACAAATATGCAAGAGCCGTAGATGGTGCGGTGAAAGGAACAGGAACCTACACTTCTGTAGGTGGAAGCTTTGTAGACTTAGATGCAGAAGTGAATCCAAATAACTTGCCTGCAGTTCAGGGTACCGTAGTAGATAGTTCGGTATTTACCGTAAACAATCTAGCGTTGAATTGTAATGCATACGCATCCTCAACAGTACAGGCTGCTTCCAATGCAGTAGACGGAAAAACAGGAACCCGTTGGGAATCAGCATCTTCTGATCCACAGTGGTTTTACGTTGATTTGGGAAGCAAGAAGAATTTTGATACCGTTGGATTTATCTGGGAAGGTGCATACGCATCTAAATACTACATCCAGATTTCTGACGATGGGCAGAATTGGACTACTATTAAGCATGTTACAGCGTCATCGGTACAGACTGTTCAGATTGACTTGGGTCAGTCTTATAACGCACGATACATCAGAATGTATGGAACAAAGCGTGGAACCCAGTATGGTTATTCCTTCTACGAAATGGGCGTTTGGAATAATGCAGGAGGAGAACAGGAATCAACATCCAGTGAAGTAACAACAGAAACACCGGTACAGGTAGACGATGAACTTCAGATTACCGGTTACCAGATTAGCGCAACCGTTCAGGATCAGAATGGACGTCCGGGTGGTGTTCGAGTGATTAGCCAGATTGAACCTACAATTAATGGCAAAAATGTTGTTAAGACTGGAATGATCTATTCCTTGACAGAATATAATGGCACATCCTTCTCCGTGACGGAAAGTGACATGACAGTTGATGCGACAAATCAGTATGTTGCAGTTTATGAAACCGGTGCCGGTGCAGCATTGACAAAGAAACTTGGAAATTCTCAGACAGCAAACTATTTTGCAATTACAATGACTTTCGGTGGTTCTTCCAAGGAAGTTCTGACAGCAAAATATAAAGTTCGTTGTTACGCACAGTTAGCAGATGGAAGTTATGTATATAGTTCTATTGAAAACTATAATATTTTCTCTGTGGCAAAAGTGCTTTATGATAGCTGCAAGATGCAGACAGAAACCGGTCACAGTTTCCTTTATAACCAGATTCTTCGAAAGGTTACACCAGACTATCCGTACATTGATTATAATTGGGGAAATGTGATTGTAAAGAAAAATGAATTTTAGTTAAAACTCAATTTCATAAAGGAATGGGTGTCTTTCCACAAAGGTGGGGGGCATCCATTTTTTTGTGGAAAAAGAGAAGGATAGAGGATTATAAAAAATTTTGAAAGAAAATATTGATTGCTTACGTTATAATAGTGTATAAGGAAAACGTGAGGAGGATTTTATTATGAAACGAGTGATTAGTTTTCTGTTGGCATTGGTTTTACTGTTAAGTGTCAACGTAGTAAATGCTCAGGAGATTGAGGAAGGAAAGACTTATCTTCTGGAGGAAGAAGTAAAGGACAATAATGTTAGTTACAGTTTTGCAAAGGGAGTTCTTACGGTTAAGGGAACTGGCGTAGCAGATAAAAGTTATATCGAAATTTGTAAGAAGAAAGAAATAAAAAAACTGGTAATTCAATCAGGAATTACAGCAATTGCAGATGATGCATTTTCAGGTTGTAAGAATATGGCTTCTGTAGAAATTCCGAAGACTGTTGTAAGCATTGGTCATAGAGCTTTTCAAGAAGACGGCCTGACTTCATTGACCATTCCAAAGTCAGTGAAAAACATCGGATATGTTCCATTTCGCTATAATAACAAATTAAAAAAAGTTACCATGCCGGGAACATTTCAATATGTAATTCCGGAAGACTATGATCATGCTAATCGTGCATTGTTTGGTGAAGGCGTTCAGGAAATACATTTGAATACTGCATTCGAAAAGAAAATGATGGGATTCTATCTGGCAGATAAGATTTATCTGGCAAAAGGGGATAAAAAGTACAAAAGTGTTCAAGGTGTCATTTATACGAAAAACAGAAAGACCCTGATAATGGTACCTTATTCTACGAAGGAACTTAAAATTCGTAAAGGTTGTACCACAGTGAATGTCAGTGCAATTGCCTATTCCTATAATCCGGAAGATGGTTATATTCCATATTGCGAAAAGTTAAAGCAAGTGACAATTCCCGCTTCCGTAAAGAAAATTGTAAATGATTTGGACTATTTCACCGATTTAAGTGTATTTTATAAAACTAAATTTGTGGTAAAATCTAAGAAACTTACAGGAAGTTCTATTGAAAATCTTTTTCAGTTTGTATCGGAAAAGACAAAGAATCAGATGCTTTCATCTTCGAAATTTGGAATTCAGAAAAAGAATCAGATGTACATTTCCAGGGATAAGGATCTTTTAGGTTATGTGGGAAATGCAACTACAGTTACAATTCCGAAAAACATTAAGCGAATTGGAAACAATGCTTTTTCCGGGAAGAAGTTAAAGTCTGTGAAAATTCCAAAGAAGGTTAGTTCCATTGGAGAATATGCATTCTATGGATGTAAGAACTTGAAAAAAGTTACTTGGAATAAGAAAGTGAAAACAGTAGGAGATTGGGCCTTCGCTCAGACAAAGATTGAAACATTGAAACTTCCGGCTTCTGTAAAGTCTTGGGGAGAAAACTGTTTTACAGATTGCACGGTGAAAAAATTACAGTTCCCTAAGACGATGAAGCGTATTCCGGAACGAATGTTTTCCGGATTAAACATAAAAAAACTGGTGATTCCGGGAACAGTTCAGGCAATTGGACCTTTTGCATTTGCACAATGTCGTGCGAAAACTGTTGTGTTTAATGAAGGGGTTAAAACAATTGGAAAAAGAGCTTTTGATGAAACAGTAAAAATGACATCGGTTGTAATTCCAAAAAGTGTGGAAACAATTGAGGATGGAGCATTCCAGGAAACAGAGATTGAAACATTATCTTTAAAAAATCCGAAGGTTAAAATTGGAAAAGATGCATTTTATTTTGTAAAGGAATTTGTATTAGACACGAATCCGGAAAATTACTTTACATTTGGAAATTTTCAATCCCATGATGAAAAAGGAAATTTCAATATCTTAGTGGTGAAAGTTAAAAATGCATCAGGACTGGAAATAGAATGTTCTACCAACAAGGACTTCAGCAATGCAAAAACATTTACAGTAGAAAATAAGACACAAGAAGTTGAATTAAAAACAGGAATGGGAAATGAAGTATATTCTAGAATTCGCCCATATACCAATGTGAACGGACAGAAGGTTTACGGACAGTGGAGGGTTATTGGATAAACTTTTCGTGGGAAGATTTAAGTCTTTGATAGAAGCCTCGTATCATGCAAAAAAAATTGTATGGTACGGGGCTTTTTTTGCGTAAACAAATAATTGAAAAATATACAAAAAAAGTACCGTGTTTGAATTTTTGGGAAATATATGTTAGAATTCTGGATTGACGAGAAAAAAACATACAATCTGTTTGATTTCCGGATGATGTATAAAAATAATATGTTCTCGGTTTTCTGAGACATTTTATAATAGATATTTTTTGAGGGAAAGGAAATGAAAGATGAAGAAAAGATTATTAGCATTATTGCTAGCATTAATGATGGTAACGTCATTAACAAATGGATTGGAACTGAAGTGGTTTAGTTCTACGGTAATGGCAGAGGAAGGTAACATTTCATACGCTGAGACGCTAATGTACTATCCGTCTGTATGGACTACGGAAGATGGCAAAAAATACATTGTTGCTCATACGATACGTAATGGAGTATTGGGCAAACAATATATTTCTTGGAGAGATGCAGAGGCTGTATGTGAACGTTGGGGAGGACATCTAGTAACTATTACTTCTCAGAAAGAACAAAATCAAGTTTTGTCAATTATAAAGAAAGATAAGGAAGAAATGAGTTCATATTCAGGGAAAGATAAGGAAGAAATGAGTTCATATTCAGGAATTGTGGATGATACCAGTAATTATTGGATTGGATGCTATAGAGATTTAGATACCAACAGATGGACGTGGCTTACAGGTGAGGAAGCAGCATATTTTAATTGGGATATTAACGAACCTAATAATTATAAGGAAAAATTAGAATTGTGTGTACATTTGAAAAGCAATGGAAAGTGGAATGATGCTACGAATGCTGGTGCAAGCTACGCAAGTCAAAACTATGCTTTAGGTACATATGGTTTTATTTGTGAAATTGATCAATATAATGTTGAATATTCTTGTGATAATTATAAAGTTGGTACTGTAAAGTTCCCATCTACCGTAAAGAATAAAACTGATTTAGAAACAACTTATTATTACAGTGATTCATATTTTGAAAAAGATTCAACGGAATATAATCCTAGTTTGTCGACAATGTCATTATTGTTTTCGTTGGCAGCAGGAGGAACTAACGAAAAAGGAAAAGGTGATAAGAATGATAGAGAAAGAAATGTCATAGAATTGTTATCTGATTTAGGGTTTGACGGAATAGATACGAAATCATATAACATAAGAAATGAAGAAGTACCAGGGACAACATCAACAGAGAATTCTATTGCGTATGCATTAGGATACAAAAATCTTAATGGATCAGAAAAAAATACAACAGTTATTGCCGTTGGAATACGAGGTTTGGGATATGGTCTTGAATGGTCAAATAATTTTAAAATGGGAGATAGTGGAACACATCAAGGATTTGAACAATCTGCAAGAAAGGTTTCAGAGGGGATTGAAGATTTTATTTCAAATAATAGAAGCAAGATAGGTTTGGACAAAGGCCCTAAGAGAATTGTGCTCTGGATTACTGGATATAGTCGAGCTGGGGCAGTAGCAAATATTTTAGCGGGAAAATTGTTGAATGGATCATTTCAAATTGATACCGGAGATGGAAATTTATTTGTATTAAAAGATAATGTATATGCATATTGTTTTGAACCAGCACAGGGAGAACAGTTAGAAGAAGTACTCAGTGATAATTACAAGTATAACAGTATTTTTAATATAGTTAATCCGAATGATCTTGTTACATATATGGCACCAAAAAATAAAGGATTTAATTTTGCAAGATATGGTAGAACGCATATTTTACCATTTAAGAGGATTACAGCAAATTATGATGCGTTAAAAGAATGTATGCTGGATACTCTTGGGCAGTTATTAAATACTTTTAATAATCAGCCAAGTATGGAAGTGATGCAATGTTGGGATGAGGTTACGACAACGCAAATATCCGAGGAAAACGATTATTATGACAGAGAAAAAATACTTGAAGAAGTGTATGCGGTTGATGATTTTGGTGCAGTAAATGTTAATGGATTAAAGAAACAAAATATCTATATGGATGAGTGCATAAGTCAGTTGATAGATATATGCGCTGAAAAAATATTTATTGATCGTGAAACTTATCAGGAGAATTACCAACAGTTAGTATCGGCATTGATGGCAATTGCAAATTGTAAGGCGGCAAACAAAGAATTTATGAAAGCATTTGAAGAAGAAAAAACGTCTTTTTTTGATGAGGTGAGTGAAAATATTCCTGATTTATCAATGGAGCATGGCATTGCAGTAAAGGATTATGTCAATAAACTTAAAAAAAATATGAGCAGTTATATAAAGTACATTTGCCAAAGTGATAACAAACATTTTAAGGCGGCGCTTGAAGAAGCTGGAGTGTCATATGATGGTGATATAAATAGTGATGTCGCAAAGTTACTTGGAGGAATTGTAAAAGAGTTAATAGCAAAGAATCCTACAATGGCAATAAATGTTGGTAAGAATATTAAGTATGGAAAAATTATGCAGCCACATTTTCCTGAAAATACCTTGGCTTGGATTCAAACTTTAGATCCAAATTATGGATATCTTTGTCATAAAGTGAATCTGCCAAATAGTTATAAGAAAATATCTGTTAACTGTCCGGTTGATGTATTTGTGTACGACGAAAAAGGCGAATGTGTTGCAAAGATTGAGAATGATACGGCTAAAGAAATTTCCTATGGAGTTGAAAGTTATGTTGATGATGACAATCAAAAAGTTGTCATCTTGCCGGTGGACTTTAATTACAATATTAGTATCGTGTCAAGAGATAAGGGGAAAGTAAGTTGTAATATTGCCGAATATAATTGTGTCACGAATAAAAAACAACGTGTTGACAATTTTTATGATATCGACATTAAAGCAGGAGATGAATTAGAACTCGAGATTGACAAAGATGATTCATCAACGTCAAACTATGAAGTGATAAAAAATGGTGATTATATGAATCCGATAAATGCTTCTGAAACACTTAGTGATGATGAAGCAGAAAAAGAGTATTCGGTAAGGGTAAGTTCAAATGTTTATGGAACAGTCTGGGGAAATGATAAAAAAGCCAAAGGTGAATATGCAATGGTTGTGGCTGTACCAGATGATAATTCCTTATTTAAGGGATGGTATGAAAATAATGTGCTTGTTTCAACCGATGAAAACTATAGATTTTGTGTGAAACAAAACAGATCGTTAGAGGCTAAATTTGTTCCTGAAAAGAACAATTATTTATCGGCAGTAATGTATAGAAGCGGAAAAGATGCAATCGTTGAAGCAACTTTGAATAATTTATCAGAGTCAGCTGGGTCAGTTGATTTGTCTGTTAAACCGATTGGTGATTTGAATCCAATAGTGACTGAGAATGTTCAATTGCTTAATAATGAGAAAAAGACAGTAAGGTTGTCTTTATCTAAGGAACAGGTAGATACATTAATTCAGGATAACAAGTATTCATTAAGTGTTTGCACCACGTCTGAAAGTATAAATGAAATGAATCAGCAAGAATTACTTCTCGAGACATCAGATATTCAGAAGAAGGTTGAAATAACAGGATACCAAATGAACTCTGCAAACAATGGAATTAGAGTCATCTATTCCACAAATTATTCTGAGGACGAAATTGACGAAATCGGAATGATTTATGGAGTGAAAAATGGTGAAGATGATTCTTTTGATGATGTATACCTGAATAATGCGAATATTTCGAATCTGGTATGTGAAAAATCAAAGAAGTTAGTAACATCACAGGCTGCTACGTCAAATGGAAAATCATCAATCAACTATAGTGAGTTTGAAAATGGTATTTCTTACGTTCAGTCAATGCCGTTTGATACCGGTGTTGAAACATACACGAAGCCATTATATGAAAGAGCCTATGTTAAATTAACATCTGGTGAAATTGTATATTCTGATAAAAAGGTTGTATCGTTCTATGATGTTGCAAAAGAATTGTACGAACATAACAAGCTTCCTTCAGAAGAGGCATATACTACTGTTTATAACACGATTTTAAAAGCAGTAAATCCGGATTTTAAGGAAGGAACCTTTGGCGGAAGTACAAAATTAGCAAAGGAAGTTTCAGAGGATAGTATCAAGAATAAGGGTGTTGAAATCAACGGATTTTCAGTAAGTTCAACAGTAAAATTAAATGAGACTGATGTACCGGGTGGTTTTAAAACAATTTACTCGACTAACTATGGCGAAGATGAAGTAGAAGAGTGCGGATTACTTTTATCTATTCAAACGAATGCAAAAGACTCTGACATGGTAATTAATGGAAAGAATATATTAAAATATGTTTCGTCACCAAAGGGAATTGCAAATTACAGTTGCTCAAACTTTAAAAATGCAAGAACATATGTGATGACAATGACTTTTGGAAAATCATATAATACGCCAATGATGACGGCTCCAATGACATATCGGGCATATGTGAAATTGAAAAATGGAACGATAGCATATTCAAAAATTGAAAGAACGACAGTGCTATCTGTTGCTGAGTATGCGTACGAAAACAGTATGATGCCAAATCTGGTAAGTCACAATTATTTATATGAAAATATTATTCAACCAAATGATTCAAACCATGGAGTCTGTGAATATAACTTGAGCAAAACATTGGATACCAATTACTATAAGAATCCTGTCGTGGATGTGATTTTAGATGAGTCTGGAAACGGAAAAAACATTAAAGTCCTTTATAGGGGAAATGAATTGTCAAAAGACACATACAAGGTTAAGTTTAGTAATGATGGTAAGAGTGTTAAGATTACACCACTCAATGATTTGTGGACAGGAACTATTTACAAGTCTATTCCAGGTCATATCAGTGCGAAGGATAAGAATCAGATTGACAGTGACAATCGATACATATCTTATATTACAAATGATACCCTTTTGGAAAAAGACGAGAATGATCAGAAGATTATTGAAGAGAGAAAAGACTACAATTATCAGATTGATAATGGCAAGGATTGTACTATTAAATATTATACAAATAAAAACTGTACGATAAGAACCGGTGCAGTGAATGGCGCTGAAGTGAATGCAGGATTACCGACAGAACCTGGAAAATATTATTACACAGTTACGATGCCAGCCGAAAATTCGGCATTCTGTACTGTAGTGAGAAAAGATTTCTGTATCATTATTGATAAAAATCGAGAAGCTAAAACAGCAGATTACAAAAATGTCCATTTATCATTGAGAACAACTGATGATCTTGCAATCAAACAGGATTTGAAAATTGTCATTTCAGAAAATGAAGATTATGAAGAAGACGATAAAATAATTCCAATCGGTATCTATGTGGGCAAATATAAGTCTGAGTTAGAGAAAAACGCTTATAAAGAGCTGAAAGGCCTTCCAATTCATGAGACGATTATTGGGCCGGCTCGTTATTATATCATCTTGGCATATAAGACTGCTGAGAATGATGAGGTCCAGACTGAGCTGGTGACAGACATTATGTATCACAAAAACGTGATTGATACACAGGGCGGTACATGGGATATTCCGTATATTCTCAATGCACATGGAACAGCACTGACGATGCCTAAGATAACGAAGGAAGGATATCTTATTGATGGCTGGAGTAACAATGCAGAAGGAAATGCCAGAAGTTATGGTAAGACAATTTGGTCCGGCGGAACGCTTTATGCTAATTGGGTTAAGGAGGATGCAGCGAAACTTGTAAGCATTGTATCAAGCAATGATATTGCAACCTTAGCGAAGTCCGGCTGTGCAGACATTACAGCAACCTATGATAAGCCAATCAAAGAGTATTATTTTGGAACAAGCACAAATTATCTTGAAAATCCGAAATATGTTGCGGAATCGCAAACAACCATTCATTTGAATCCGGCAGCTGAAGGAAAATATCAATTGGTTGCAATCGATGAAAATGGAAATCAAACGGCTGTAAAATCATTTTCTGTGTATAAGGGAACCTATGCATATGACACAACAAAGTTGTGGGTGAAGTTAAACTCCAAGGAACTGAAATTGTATTTCTATAATGGAAAGATTCAGGGAGACACCGTTCCAAATACTTCCGGAACATTCTATACAACAGATTTAAATAAAATCACATGGAATTATTCACCGGTGAGAGCAAATTACAATTTTGCAGGATGGGGTGAGACAAAAGAAACGAAAGCCTATGAACAGCGAACAGTCTTTAGTTACGGTAAAAAGGAATATCATGCAAAGTATTACACAACAAATACAATAACTGGCTGGAATGTTGCTGCTTCATCAAATCTGAGTATGTCTTATTTACCATCAAATCTATTGGATAAGAATACACAAACATGCTGGTCAAATTATAAAACGGATACAAAGCCGACGATTACCTTCACTTCAAAAGGAGATGTGTTATATAAGGTTGTAAATATTAAGCTTGCATGGAAACAGCAATATGCGAAAAAGTATAGAATTTCTTATTTGGATGCAAATGGAAATTGGGTACAAATTAAAACAGAAACCTTAACAAAAGCAGACGAGAGAGTAACAAATATCAACAAAGAAACAAAATCAATTCGAATTGAAGTCTTAGAACGAAATACGGCGTATGATAATGTTTCTCTTGGTGAAGCTTGGATTGGGTATTTATAAAAAAGTGGAGAATCAGAAATGATTCTCCTTTTTATAATAATAAAAAAAGGCTCTCAGTTTTTCTGAGAGCCTTAAATATATTTCAGCTTAGTAAACTTTAGCTTCTTCTTCACCAGTCATAACTCTTAAAGCACCCTGTGCAAGTGCAAGTAATTCGTCTTCTCCAGGATAAATAGTAATAGGAGCAAGGAAGCTTACGGTATCCTTGAAGTATTCCTGAGTGATTGCATTATAAGCAATACCACCGGTTAAGATAATCTGGTCAACTTTTCCACCAAGAACAACTGCCATAGAACCGATTTCCTTAGCAAGCTGATAATGGAATGCATCCATAACAAGTTTTGCTTTATCGTCTTTTTCTGCAAGCTTTACAACATCTCTCATGTCGTTTGTTCCAAGGTAAGCGTTGAAACCACCGTTACCGTTGATCATCTTAGCAACTTCAGCCTGTGTATATTTTCCACTGAAGCAAAGCTTCATTAATGCACCGGATGGAAGTCCACCGGAACGTTCCGGTGAGAAAGGACCGTCACCATCTAACGCATTGGCAACATCAATGATTGCACCATTCTTATGAGCACCTACAGAAACGCCACCGCCCATATGAACAACGATTAAGTTTAAGTCTTCATAAGCTTTTCCGGTTTCTTTTGCATATCTCTTAGCAACAGCCTTCTGATTTAATGCGTGGAAAATAGAAATTCTTTCGAAATTTGGATGTCCGGAAATTCTTGCAACGTCCTGTAATTCATCAACAACGACTGGGTCAACGATGTAAGAAGGAACATTGATTTCAGCAGCGATTTCAGATGCTAAAATACCACCAAGGTTCGAAGCATGCTGTCCCTGCTTACCAATCTTAAGGTCTTCTAAAAGTTCCGGTGTTGTAGCGTATGTGCCACCCGGAATTGGTTTTAACAATCCACCACGACCAACAACTACGTTGATATCAGAAAGGTTTACCCCTTTTTCTTTTAATACATCAAGGATTACATTCTTACGGAAATCCTTCTGATCATAAATCGTATCGTACTGAGCAATTTCTTCTGTGGAATGTCTCAGTGTTTCTTCCATAAGCTGTGTTTCGTCTTCGTAAACACCAATCTTAGTAGAAGTAGAACCCGGGTTAATAATTAAAATCTTGTATGACATTTTTAAATCCTCCATTTTTTATTAATAGAGGCGGCGATACGAGTGTATGCCGCCATCATAAGCAATGATTATTTTAATTTTTCAGCAACGATTGCAGCAAGTGCAATAGAGTTAACCTTTACTTCGAATTCGTCAGAACGAGAAGTAAGGATTACAGGAGCCTTTGTTCCTGTTAAGATGTTTCCGTTCTTGCTGTCTGCTGTATGAACTAAGCTCTTATATGTAATGTTTCCTGCCTGGATATCAGGGAAGAGTAATACATCAGCATCACCAACGATCTTTCTGTCAGTAGTTCCCTTATGGTAAGCAGCTTCCGGTTCAATAGCAAGGTCCATAGAAAGTGGTCCGTCAACGATACATCCTGTGATTTCACCAGCTTCGTTCATCTTTGTCAAAGCTTCAGCGTCAACGGTACAAGGCATCTTAGGGTTTACAACTTCAACTGCTGCAAGTGGAGCAACCTTTGGATTTTCAATGCCACATGCATGTGCAATTTCAACTGTATTTCTAATGATGTTTGCCTTTGTTTCAAGGTCAGGATATGGTACAAATGCTACGTCTGATAAGAAGAGCAGATGATCAATTCCTTTTACTTCAAATACACAAACGTGAGATAAAGTCTTATCAGTTCTAAGACCAACTTCTTTATCTAATACGCTTCTAAGGAATGACTTTGTATCAATCAATCCCTTCATATACATATCAGCTTCTCCGTCATGAACTAACTTCACAGCAGTTCTTGCAGCTTCCACTGTATCTTTTACGTCAATAATCTGGAAACCTGTTAAATCCATCTTCATAACGTTTGCAATTGTTCTGATTTTTTCTTCATCACCAACTAAAATAGCGTCAGCAATTCCTCTTTCTTTTGCAGCCTTAACAGCTTCTAATACTGCATCATCCTGTGCGCAGGCAACAGCTACCTTTTTCATAGGGCATTCTGAAACTGCAGCAAGTAAATCGTCAAAACTTTTACTCATTTTTGTACACCTCTTAAATTATATTTTTATGTAACTATCATTTTAGGAAGAAACTCCCTAAAACAATAGAATAACACGCTATTTCTAATAGTAGCATTACGGGAAAATGTAGTCAAGGTTTTGATCGGAAAAAGAATGACTAACATCGCTTTTATTAATTGTAAAAAAAATGTATAATAAATTGTGCATCAATAAAGGGAATATTTGTATGGAGGAGAAGTAATGAAAAAGATTGTGATATGTCTTGGAATATTTGTTCTGTTATTGCTTTCAATGTTTTTAATTTATCAATATTCACCACGAAAAATGATCAAGGCGAGTAGAGAAGAGATAACGAGAGTAATAGTAATTAATGGAAATAACGGAAATGTAATAGATTTAGGTGAGAAAGATATTGATGAATTATATAAAGAAATTAGTAAGGTAAAAATAAAGAGGATTATTAATCCGGAAGAATCCAGTGGGTGGAGTTATTCGTTTAAGCTTTTTCACGGAAATGAGTTATTAGTTAATGCTGTGATTAATGGAGAACAATGTTCGATTGATGGAGTGAAGTATTTAGTCCAACAGAAACAAATAAAAAAAATTGAAGCGCTGTTAGAGAAATTTGAACATGGGGCAACCAAATCTGATTCGGAGGAGAACAACTGAACCAGTTCAGCCCTCGCGCCTGAACCAGTTCAGCCCCCCATGCCTGAACCAGTTCAGCCCTATGCCTGAACCAGTTCAGCCCGTACACCTGAACCAGTTCAGCCCCCACACGCTTGAACCAGTTCAGCCCCCCACACGCTTGAACCAGTTCAGCCCCCCATAAATTCGTAAAACGGTGCCTGCGGTACCGGACATCTGCGGAGCAGATGCGTTTTACTCATTTATGGGGCGCTCCGCGCAAACAAAAAAACATCTCATCGACCAAAAAAATGCGAGCATTTTTTGTGGTTCGACGAGATGTTTTTTGTTTGGCTGAACTGATGAAAAATAAAAACGTTTGAAAGTTTATAAAAACGTTATAATGCGTCTTATAATAATTGACACTTAATATTATACAAGATACAATATTAGTAACATATATTGACGGAAAAATAATATTATAAGGGAGGAAAACATTATGGTTTTTAATACAGGGTCGACGTTATTAGAAGCCATTGTAATGTCTGTTGTTTCCAAAGAACCGGATGGAACTTATGGATACAAAATCACACAGGATGTAAGGCAGATTTTTGATGTGTCCGAGACTACATTGTATCCGGTGCTTAGAAGACTTCGAAAAAAGAAATTTTTCGAAACGTATGACAAGGCAATTGATGGCAGAAACAGAAGATATTATAGGATTACCGAAAAGGGTGAAGAAAAACTGGAAGAATATCGGAACGAATGGATTGACTACTCGAATGAAGTAGCAAAGGTTTTATTGAAAGGAGATAGCGATGGACAATAAGAACATGAATCAAAAGGGGTACACGAAACAGAGCATCATTGATCAGCCAGAAGAAAGTAAAGCGTTCCCGCTCGCGCTGATTTTGGCCGTTGTGACATTTCCTTTATGGATTGGATTAGTAGCAGCGATTGGCGGAACCGTAATCGGAATTGCAGCATCCATTATCGCAAGTGGTATTGGATTCGCAGTTGCCGGATTCTCATTACTGATTACAGCATATTCCGTTGGCGGATTTTCCGGTGGATTGTTATTAACCGGTGTTGGATTTTTATTATTTGCATTAACCATTTTAACATTAATCCTGTTTGTGGTTTTCTGCGGAGAATTGATTCCATGGCTGGTAAAGAGCATCTTTAAGATTGGAAATAAAATAGTTGAAGAAAAGGAGTAAGTGACATGAAGAGATTTATTAGAACTTGTTTAATTATTAGTGGAACGCTCGCCGCTTTAGGTGTTTTATTTGTAATAATCGGAGTTTCCACAGGTGGGGTAAAAGTAATTAAAAATGATATCTTGAATGGAAATATTGGCTTTAACTGGACCGGAAGCATTTTAGTAAATGATGCAGATGTAAAGGGCATGAAGGTTTATGATGGCGAAAAAGTTTCCAGCAAAGACGTTAGCAGCATTGAATTTAATGGACAGTATGGTGATTTTGAAATCACTGTTTGGGACAAGGAAGGTTATGCACTGGAAGGAGATTCGGAGAATACGAAAATCTATTATTCTCTGGAGGAAGGAAAACTGAAAATAACACCAATAGGAAAAGAAAAAGGATTAATTCGTAATACGGTTGAGGGAAAACTTTATATTCCAAAGGATGCGAAAATTCAAAATCTTTCCATCTTGGTAGGTGCAGGAACTTTAAGCTGTTCTAATGTTGAAGCTGAGGAATTAAGCGTTACCATTGGTGCCGGTGAAGGAAACTTCGAAGGTGTTAAGGCAATGAAAGCTGACTTTGATATCGGAGCCGGAAGCGGTGATATCAGAAAGACATCTTTCGGAAATACAAAATTCAAGGTTGGAATGGGAGAATTGTCTATGAACGGAACCGTCACAGAAAATCTGGATGTTGATTGCGGAATGGGTGATGTTGAACTGAAACTGATGGGAAGACAGACTGATTATAACTATGCGGTAACTGTTGGTGCCGGTGCTGTTAAGATTGGAGATAAGGATTTCTCAGGACTTAGAAATAAGACCGAAGTAGATTACAATTCTGATAAGACAATGACTGTTAAGTGTGGAATGGGAGATACAGAAATCGAATTCGAATAAAAAACGAAATAATAAATAATAAAAGGGAAACAGGTTAGGAGAGATATTTCTCCTGACCTGTTTTAAGTTTGCCTTTTTATCAATTGTGAACTATACTTAGAGATTGAAGGACTGAAAGGGAGAAATTATTGTGAAAAGTCTATTAAAGTATTTGAACAATTATAAAAAAGAGACGATTTTGGCGCCGCTGTTTAAGATGCTGGAAGCAGGATTTGATTTGCTGGTTCCGTTGGTAGTGGCATCCATAATTGACTCAGGGATTGGAAAAGGGGACTCTGCTCATATCTTAAAGATGGGTGGAGTTTTAATTATGCTTGCAATCGTCGGATTGACAGTGGCATTGACGGCTCAGTATTTTGCTGCAAAGGCTGCGGCAGGTTTTGGGACGGAACTGCGCCATGACTTGTTCAAACATATTCAGTCGTTATCTTATTCACAGCTGGACCATGTAGGCACGTCCACACTGATTACCCGAATGACTACGGATGTGAATCAGGTACAGGCACAGGTTAATATGGCCATTCGTTTGCTGTTACGTTCGCCGTTTATTGTGTTCGGTGCAATGTTTATGGCATTCACAGTGGATGCGAAAGCAGCCATGGTATTTGTGGTTGCAATTCCTGTGCTGTCCATCATCGTGTATGGAATCATGCTGATTACCATTCCGATGTACAAGAAGGTGCAAAAAGGACTGGATCAAATCATGATGAGTACCAGAGATAATCTGGCAGGGGTACGTGTGATTCGCGCTTTTAATAAGCAGGAAGCAGAAACAAAACGTTACGAAGAAGAGAACTATTTCTTATATAAAACCCAGATGCTTGCCGGACGGATTTCCACAATCATGAACCCTATGACTTATGTAATTGTCAATGGGGCAATTATTGGAATTCTTTGGATTGGTGGAAAGCAGGTGGATACCGGTGTGCTTAGTCAGGGACAGGTTGTGGCATTGGTGAATTACATGTCACAGATTCTGGTGGAATTGATTAAACTTGCCGGGCTCATTATCAATATTATTAAGGCATTGGCTTGTGCCTCAAGAATTGAAGAAGTGTTTCAGTTAAAACCGGGGATGGAAGAAGGAACAAGACAGGCAGGAGAAACGTCAGAATATATTGTTGAAATGGAACATGCATCCATTACCTACAATGAATCCGGAGAAGAATCCTTAAGTGATGTGAACCTGACAGTAAAACCGGGAGAGATGATTGGAATCATTGGAGGAACCGGTTCTGGAAAATCGACGCTGGTACAATTGATTTCCCGTTTTTATGATGTGACTTCCGGATGTGTGAAGATTCACGGTGTGAATGTAAAGGAATATACTTATGAAGCCTTGGGAAGAATGATTTCCGTTGTTCCTCAGAAGGCGTTATTGTTTAAAGGAACCATTCGAAGCAATATGGAATGGGGAAAGAAAGATGCCACTGATGAAGAAATTATAGAGGCAATGAAGGTTTCCCAGTCCTATGAATTTGTGATGCAGAAGGAAAATACCATTGATGCTATTGTGGAACAGAACGGAAAGAATTTTTCCGGTGGACAGAGACAGAGACTGACCATTGCAAGAGCCGTGGTGGCAAAACCGGAAATCCTGATTTTAGATGACAGTGCATCGGCCCTTGATTATGTGACGGATCTGAAACTGCGTCAGGCACTTCGCAATTTAGGAAATATGACCATTTTTGTGGTTTCACAAAGAACTGCTTCCATTATGGATGCGGATAAAATTGTGGTTTTGGATGACGGACAGGTTATGGGAATTGGAACCCATGAGGAACTGCTGAAAACCTGCGAGACCTATCAGGAAATCTATGAATCACAGAATAAAAGTGAAGAGGAGGGCAGATAGATGAAGAAAAACATGAGTCAGAGAAGAGCCCTTCTATGTGTAGGAAGCAGAATTAAAAAGTATTGGTATATGCTATTGGCTTCGCTGGTGCTGGCAGTGGTTTATGTAGTCCTTTCCCTGTATGTTCCAAAACTGATTGGGCATGGAACCGATGAAATCATTGGAACAGGAAACGTGGATTTTAAAGAATTGGCAGCCATTGCAGTGAAGATTATAGTGGTGACAGGAATTGCGGCATTGGCACAGTGGCTGATGGGACTTTGTAACAATCGGATTACATTCCGTGTGGTAAAGGACATTCGCCAGGAGGCGTTTGATAAGATTCAGAAGGTACCATTGTCTTATTTAGACAGACATTCTAATGGTGACATGGTCAGCAGAATCATTGCTGATGTGGACCAGTTAGCGGATGGGTTGCTGATGGGATTCTCCCAGGCATTTACCGGAATCATTACGATTATCCTGACACTGGTGTTTATGATTTCCATCAATTGGAAGATTGCATTGGTTGTTATTTTGATTACGCCATTGTCCTTTGTTGTGGCAAACTTTATTGCGAAAAGAACCTACTCCATGTTTATGAAGCAGTCCAAGACCCGTGGGGAGCAGACTGCATTCATTGATGAAATCATTGGAGGACAGAAGGTAGTAAAGGCATTCCATCAGGAAGATAAGATGGTGGAACAATTTGATGAAATCAATGAACGCCTGAAATATTATTATCAGAAGGGAACCTTTTATTCCTCACTGACCAATCCATCTACCCGATTTGTAAACAATCTGGTTTACGCAGGGGTAGCAATCAGCGGTGGTCTGGTAGCAGTCTTATCCGATGGCATTACAGTTGGTAGTCTGACCTGTATTTTAAGTTATGCCAATCAGTATACGAAGCCGTTTAATGAAATTTCCGGTGTTATTACCGAATTACAGAACGCCTTGGCTTGTGGAAGCAGAGTCTTTTCCTTAATTGAAACTGAGCCGGAGGTTGTGACCGGAACAGAACAGGAAATGGAACAGGCAGAAGGACACATTGCCCTGAATCATGTGGAGTTTTCCTATGTAAAGAATCAGAAATTAATCGAGAATCTCAACCTCGATGTTCAGCCGGGACAAAGAATCGCTATAGTGGGACCGACAGGTTGTGGAAAGACCACGTTAATCAATTTGTTAATGCGATTTTATGATGTGAATTCCGGATCCATTCAGGTGGATGGAAGGGACATTCGTGATGTAACGCGAAAGAGTCTCCGTGATTCTTATGGAATGGTTCTGCAGGAAACATGGCTAAGAAATGATACGATTCGAAATAATATTGCCATGGCGGCGCCGGATGCCACAGAGGAAGAAATTATCCAGGCAGCAAAGGCAACCCATGCCCATAGTTTTATCAAGCGCTTGCCGAAGGGATATGATACGGTGATTGGAGAAGATGGAGGAAGCCTGTCCCAGGGACAGAAGCAGTTGCTTTGTATTACCAGAGTTATGCTGAAACTTCCACCAATGTTAATTCTCGATGAGGCGACCTCGTCCATTGATACCAGAACGGAAATCAGAATTCAGCGTGCTTTTGCGAAACTGATGAAGGGGAGAACCACTTTCGTGGTGGCGCATCGGCTTTCCACTATTCGGGAATCGGATGTGATTCTGGTCATGAAGGATGGTCATGTCATTGAACAGGGAAACCACGAAAGCCTGCTTCAGAAAAAAGGCTTTTACTATGAACTTTACAACAGCCAGTTTGCTCATTAGGAATTTGCGGTTTTCGCATCCTGAAAGAGAAACCAGCTAAGAATGCTGCAGACAATGAGAAAACGAAAGGCGGTGGTTCCATAGAAATAAACCCTGCCTGAAAAATCTGAAAATTGAAAAATATATTGAATCAGAAAGCCAATAATCAGACTGATACCGGTTTGGATTATTGGCTTTATTATATTGTTCCATGGAGAAAATCGGTATGGAATCCATTTTCTAAGGTAAGAGCCGTGCAACAGTGTTGTAACTAAATGACTGACAAGGAGTCCAATCAGATAGGCATTGATGCCGAACCGTGGAACGCCCCACCAGATGGCAACGAGTCGGAGGAGAATGCCAATGACGTTATGGATAAACGCTGCAGTGGTTTTTCCAAGTCCGTGAAGGATGGAACCGAAGGAAATGGATAAATACAGAAATGGACAAAGCCAGGAAAGAATGCAGATGTAGATTCCTGCCTGAGGGTGTCCGAAAATATTCGTTCCAATGAAGTTTCCAAAGGAAAGAAACAGACCGATTCCGTAAATCCCGGAAATGGTGGAAAACCAAATGGAGTTTTCCGTGGTTCGTTTTAAAGCCAAAATGTTTCCTTCAGACTTTGATTCAGCCACTGCTGGAAGAAGCATGGTGGAGATGGAATTATTGATGGCAGAGGGAAAGGTCACCACAGGTAATGCCATTCCGGTTAAGATGCCGTAGATTGCCAAGGCAGTGGATGGGGAAAGACCGTTTCGTTCCAGCATCAGAGGAAGAAGAATTGCCTCCACGCATTGTAAAAATGTCAGTAACAGACGATTGAGGGTCAGAATATAAGAAACTGAAAAAAGATTTTTCATAGAGTGGAGGAGGGAAGCAATCCGCAGGCGATAAGTGTTTTCAAAACCAATGGCAATGAGGCAGAAAATCATTCCGGCCAGTTCGGATAAAATGGTGGAATAGACAGCCAACATTGGGGTAAGGGCAATTTTTTCGTGAATCCAGATAGTACCTAAGAGATAAACGGACAGAATTTTTACGAATTGTTCTGTCATCATGGACCATGCAGGTACCAGAGTTTTCTTAAGTCCCAGATAATATCCGGAAACACAGGCATGGATGGCCACCATGGGAATGGTAAGGACAGAGTATTGCAATAATTTCTTGCAGCGCACATTATGAATGATTCGGATGGCAAGCACATCAGAAAAACGGTACACGAAAAAGACTGTCGCTAGGGAGAGTACCAGGGACATGAACAGACTGGAGACGAGAATGGAAAACTGTGTGGATTTTGATTTTGTTTCTGCCACGAAGCGGGACACGGCAATTTGAATTCCACCACAACTGAGAGCGGTACAAAAAGCAATTACCGGAAAAATTAATTGAAATAATCCCATTCCTTCCGCACCAATCAGATTGGACAGGAATATTCTATATAAGAATCCTAAGGCACGGGTAACCACATTGGCAAGGGTCAGTACCAGTGCTCCTTTTAGTACAGGGTGTTTACTTAACATCGTCATTCACGCTTTTCTTTTAATCTATTTTTCTAAGGGAGAAAATATACATAGAAGAGGAAAATTGGAAAAGGAGAGAACATGATTTATCTGGATCAGGCAGCAACGACAAAAGTGTGTGATGAAGCGAAAGAGGCCATGGAGCCTTTTCTCAGAGATTTATATGGAAATCCTTCGTCGCTCTACGAATTAGGGGAAACGGCAAAAGAGGCAGTGGAGGAAAGTCGAAGAATCATTGCTAAGGCAATTCATTGTACGCCGGAACATATCTTTTTTACTTCGGGAGGAACAGAATCGGATAACTGGGTTTTGGAACAGGCCTTTTTGAAAGGTCGACCGATTTTTACATCAACCATAGAACATCATGCAATTCTTAATAAGTGTCGACAGATACAAAGCAGGGGAGGAGACGTGTGTTACCTACCCACGGATTCCAAAGGAGTAATTCAATTAAAGTTATTGGAAGAAAATATTGTTTCAGGAACATCGCTGGTTTCGGTCATGTTTGCCAATAATGAGGTGGGCACCATGGAACCGGTGGAAGAAATCGGGAACATTGCAAAGAAAAAACACTGCGAATTTCACACGGATGCGGTGCAGGCTTTTTGTCACGTGCCTATTGATGTGGAACGGATGGGGATTGATTATTTGAGTGCCAGCGGACATAAAATTCATGGACCGAAAGGGGTTGGCTTTTTATATGTCAGAAATTATCAGAACTTCCTCCCCATGATTTATGGGGGAGAACAGGAGCAGGGAAGACGTCCTGGAACGGAAAATGTTCCGGGAATTGTAGGTATGGGAGCTGCGGTAAAGGTACAGATGAAGAATCTGTCAGAGAAAATCCACAGGGAAGAACGACTTAGGAACTATCTGGCCAATCGGATTTTACGGGAAATTCCGGGATGCACGGTAAATGGTTCGGCCAGTCGACGACTTCCGGGAAACTTGAACTTATCCATTGCAGGAATCGAAGGTGCCGCCATGGTAACATTGATGAGTGATGATGAAATCTGTATTTCCGCAGGTTCGGCCTGTGCTTCCGGTCAGGCAGGACCTTCTCATGTTTTAAAGGCCTTGGGGCAAAGTGATGAACAGGCATATCGGGCCATTCGTCTGACCCTTGATTACACAAACACAAAAGAGGAGATTGATCGCACCGTGGAATGTCTGAAGCGGAACGTAAACCGGTTTCGAAGAGGCTCCCGGTAAGGGGCTGTGTAAACTGACAAAAAAATACCCACCAAAAGGTGGGTACATAATTTATGAAATATGAAAAACATTCAACTGATATTTCTTAACATAGTCTTCAACGTTCTGAAAACCAAGACCAATCTGTTCGGCACGATGGGCATCGGAACCAACGGTGACAAGTCTTCCTCCCAGTTCCCGATAACGTTTTAGAACGTCGGGGTGTGGGTGCGGATAATCGAATCCTTTTCCGAAACTGGCAGTGTTAATCTCCAGGCAAATGCCGTGCTGAATTAAAAAACGTAATATTTCATCCAGTAAGTCCGTATAATCAAGGACGGAATAGTTAGCATCTTTATTAGGACTATAGCGGACGATATAGTCCAGATGTCCTAAAGTGTCGATTCCGGAAAATGAACGTAGTCCCTCTAAAGTGGCAGTGAAGTATTCTTCAAAAGCCTTTCGGTCCGGTTTGTTTTTCCAGTATTCCGGATAATATGGATCCATACCGGAAACAACATGGCAGGAGCCGATGATAAAATCAAAGGCTTCCTGTTTCAGTAAATTCTCAATATCCTTTTCATTTCCGTGAGCCAATCCAATCTCGATTCCCTTAAGGACCTGAATCTGATCTGCATAGTGTGCTTTCAATTGATCCAGCGTCGCATCATATGAAACAAAGTCAATGATTGGTTTTTCTCCGGGAACCGGCCAATGGAAATCCTGATGGTCGGTAAAACAAATCTGTTTCATTCCAAGCGCAATTGCCTGCTTTATACTATTTTCCGGTTTTTCCTCAGAATCAAAAGAAAAACAACTGTGCACATGATAGTCTGAATACATTATTTCGTCCTCACTTTCTAGTTGTAATAGTAACAAAAAGAAGGAAAAAAATCTACTACATCATCTAAAGGCAGAAGCGTAAGACAATCCGGGAAAAGTGTGCTACAATGAATGAAGCAATGATAAAAAAGGAGAAAACCATGAATAGAATTTTAGATTTGGTGAAAAATGAAATTGTGTGTGTATTTCGTGATAAGAAAAACACAGCGAATTTCTATGTTGGATTTGTGTTGGGCTATGATGATGACAATCTATTGTTGGAGTGCCTGAATCAGGAAGGGGAGAAGGAAGGCATTGCAATCATTAAGAATAAGGATATCTATTTAATAGAAACAAAGAATGAATATATCGATGAAATAAAAGATAAGTGCGACAGACCATCCATGATGGATATGTATGATCACGAGGATGTATTGCAGGAATTGTTTAACTATCTGATTGTGGAAAATGAAATGGTTTGCATTGAAACCAATCATAGTGATCAGATTGATTTACGTGGTGTGGTAAAAGAAATCATTGATGGATGGATTCGTGTAAATATTTATCGAGAGGATGGTAATGAGGAACGGGACGGTGTTTCCTATTGCCGAATCGAGGATATTTCTATGATTGATAAGGTGTAGACGGGTCCCCGGTTGTCAGATACGTAAAAAAATGTGAAAGAAATAAGGAAATTGTGAATTATTTAACAAAATTGCAATAATTTGTAGAAAATGCCTTGATATTTATAATTGAATTCGGTAGAATAGAGAACAGGTCATGTTTTGGAATTTATTGGACAGGCTATTAGCAGGGAAAAGAGATTTCAAACACATAACAAAATTTAAAATTTATTATTATAGGAGGACAATTTAATGTCAGTTAAAGTTGCAATTAACGGTTTCGGACGTATTGGACGTCTTGCATTCAGACAGATGTTTGGTGCAGAAGGTTATGATGTTGTTGCTATCAACGATTTAACAAAGCCTTCAATGTTAGCTCACTTATTAAAGTATGATACAGCTCAGGGTGGATACGCTGGAAAGATCGGTGAAGGTCTTCACACAGTAGAAGCTGATGATGAAGCTGGAACAATCACAGTAGATGGTAAGACTCTTACAATTTACGCTGAAGCTGATGCTTCAAAACTTCCTTGGGGAGAAATCGGAGTAGACGTAGTACTTGAATGTACAGGTTTCTACTGCTCAAAAGATAAATCACAGGCTCATATCGATGCAGGTGCTAAGAAGGTAGTTATCTCAGCTCCAGCTGGAAATGACCTTAAGACAATCGTTTACTCAGTAAACCAGGATACATTAACAGCTGATGATACAATCATCTCTGCTGCATCTTGTACAACAAACTGCTTAGCTCCTATGGCTGATGCATTAAACAAGTATGCT
>JAILRB010000012.1 GCA_024698585.1 Eubacterium sp. | reverse complement strand
AAGCTAAGCGTGATAGGTTTTCATATTTTTTAATGAGAGCCTATCATTCGCTGCTGTAATAGAAAGTTGAGCGTGAAATGAATGATAGTAACAAAATTGAAAAATGGTCTGAATGTTATAATGTATCCAATTGAGACTTCAATGTCGGCTGAAATCTCAATGTTTATTAAAGCTGGTTCTAAATATGAAACTGAGAGAAACAATGGGATTACACATATGCTTGAACATATGCATTTTAGGCAATTGGAGGAACTGTCTCAGGATATGATTTACTATACAACAGAATGTATAGGATCCTCTTTAAGAGGAATGACATATAAAGATATGATGCACTTTTTCATGAAAGTCAGACCACAATATACGAAAGAGAGTTTAAGTCTTTTTAAAAAGATATTGGTACAATCAAACTGGACAGATGAACAATTTCAGATGGAGAAGAAAATTGTATTAAACGAATTAAATGAAAAAGAAGATGAGGTGTTTTTGAGGTCAATTTCTGATGAAGCAATATGGGGGAATCATCCGCTTTCTCAACAAGTCTTGGGAAGTGAGGAAATCATTCAAAAGCTTTCTTTGGAAGATATTATTCAATATAAAGAAAATGCCATGTGTGGAGACAATATTGTATTGATTATTACAGGAAGGGTAGACGAAGAGGATATAAAGGAATCTCTTGAAAAAATAGGAGAAGTTCCTTTACTGCTTTCAGAGCAGGAAAGAATTGAAACTAATGTAAAAACACAGTTTACAAGAAAGCCAAAGATTCATTTGGAAAATTTCTCTTCTTGGAATCTTTGCGATGTACAGATTTCTTTTGACATACCGATAAGTGAGATTTTTGAAAGCGAAATACTATTTCTAAATAGTGTTTTAGGTGGTGGTGATGGTTCAATCTTACAAAAGGAAATTAGGGAAAAAGAAGGGCTTGTATATGATATCTATTCGGATGTTGATATGTATGAGGAGGCAGCTGTTTTATCAATTTATTTTTCTGTTGAACGGGAAATGTTATATGAAACTCTTGAAAAAGTTTCCGGTATTTTAAAAGAAATAAATATCATCATTTCGCAAAAAGATGTGGATATGAATATGACATTCTTTACAGAAAATTTGTGGTTTTGGGCAGACGATACCCATGAATTGAATTTTCAATTGGGATATGATTGGATAAAAGGAAAAAATCTGCTTTCGATAGAGGAAAGAATTGAGCGAAATAGGAAGATAAATGTATTAAGACTAAGAGAAATTGCAGAGAAGATATTTAAGAAGGAAAATATGACGCTAATCATCATGGGCCCAACCGGAAAAGTGATGAAGAAAAGATTGCAAGATATTTTTCTATGATATGATTGTAGGAAGGATAGATATTTCGCATTAAGTATTGAAATTTGAAAAGTTTATTCCAAATTAAAATGTAAAAACATCTTCGATTTATTGCAAATGCAACGGAGTATATTCCAAATTAAATTGTAACGAGACAGTAGCCGATAACACCATTGACCTAGATTTTTCCCCTTATATACAGTCCTTTTAGACATGGTTATTTTTAACTATTGAACACTTGTCATGTATTAGAAGTCATTTAAAAGCATGTTTAGATAATGATGAAATCTTTGCTGGGGATAAGAGTGACTATTATTATGCAAATGGAATTATTAGGGTAGCGGAAAATATGTATAAAGATAATAGATAAATTTAATAAAATCAGACCGGCAAGTGATAAGTTAAGGTAATGGAGAGAAGGGTACAAGAAAAGGAGGAATGCTAATGAAATATTAGAAAAGAATTTTGGGTTTTTAAAAGGGGTAACATCAAACAATGGTGATACAGGTGACTTTGGTAAGAGTAATAACAAATTATAAGATGAAAAAAACAAAAGCTTCTTACAAGATGGAGAATACATTAGTGGGAATAAGGTACGATATAACTTAAAAACATAAATCTTTTCAAAAGGATATAAGGATAAGAAAGCTAATTTAGAAGTGAAAAAAGCATCCCGGAAATTTGACAAGTGTTAATAAAAATGTTACAATTTGGTCTGCTAAAAATTACGAACATAAAAATGGAGGATTGAAGGATGAATAACATTATTAGTAAGGCAGTGTCAATGACAATGGCTTTTAGTTTAGCTATAAGCGGAATTAATGTATCTGCAATTACCGTTAAGGCAGATAAGAAAAATGAAAATAAGGTGATATCAGAAGAGGGATATGAACAACCAGAAGTAGTAGAAGAAATTGTTCGAGAGAGAACAAAGGATTCTACTACTTTTTTATTGTCTACAGGTATGAAGCAGACTACATACTATTCGGATGATATATATTTTGAAAATGAAAAGGGAGAGTTAAAGGAATTTAATCCGGAACTTAGAAAAATAAGTAGTGAGGAGAAGAAAAACTTAGTTGAGTCAGTAGAGGTTAAGAAAAATGAGGTGGATAAATACAAATTTACCAATGACAGCGGTGATTCTAAGCAATTTATCCCAACAAAGGTTAATGAATCTACACCAATAGTAATGACCAAGGATGATTATGCAATATCCTTTGCTCCTACAAATGGGGAAATTAGTTCAAATAATGAAGAAAACATTGATGTTTCTAATGAAGATATCACTGCATTATCAGGAAAAACTGATAAGGTGCAATTAGAAGAGGAAAAAATTGAAAATATTTATAATGAAAAGGCAGAAGAAAAGAATATTGTAGCTAACTATTCAGATAAAGAAAAAAATATAGATTTATCTTACGAATCTTTAAATTGTGGAGTAAAAGAAACAATTATACTTCACGAAAAGCCTGATAGCAATGTATTTACATTTAAGATGACATTACAGGGAATGATTGCTAAAAAAGATGAAATAGGAAATGGAATTACCATTTATTCAGAAGATGGAGAAGATATTCTTGGTGGAATTGATGCCCCGTTTATGAACGATGTTACAAATAATAATTATTCTGAAAATTTAACGTATGAATTAGAAGAATTATTAGATGAAAATAACAAAGAAGTTCATAAGTATATGTTGAAGCTAAATGTTGATACTAAATATTTAGATGAAGCTAAGTATCCTATAAGCATTGACCCAACAGTTTCGTGGAGTGGAACAACTACACTACCTGAAGCATATGTATTAAATAATACATCAAGTACTAACTACTTTAGCAGTGGAGTAAAGACATTTTCTGTCGGAAAGGGAGCTCAGGGAGTATTTAGAACTTATTTTAGAGCATTAGATTTAGCTAAAACTGTAGATAATAAATATATTGACAGTGCAACACTCACAATATATGAAAATGGATCCAGCGTAAGCGGAGCAAAAATATTGGTAAAACCAGCAAAAGATTCGTTCAAATGTGGAAGTCTCACATGGAATAATCAACCAGGTGGTACAAGTGCAACCCTTGCTTCATTCAAATCATCAGGAAAGGTAGATGCCGTACATGAAATTAATTTAAAAACATGGGTACAAAATGTAGCTAAGGGTTCAGGTAATGGAAACAAAAACTATGGCTTAGAATTTAAGGCTGATGATGAGAGTGGATCATCGTATGTTAAGTTTTATGGTGCTAGAGCCTCAAAAAACATACCTAAATTAAAGGTGGTATATTATGATGCCCCAAGTACAGCTAGCAGTGTTAGTGCTACATGTGCCAATGATACCAGCAGAACCCAGTTGAAATCTGGAGAAAACTTAAATGTTTCATGGAAGGGTATATCAGCGCATGCATTAAGTTATATTCAGTATAGAATTGAAAATTCAGCAGGAAATGATGTAGTAAAATATTCAGAAAATACACATATAGGAACAACTGCGTCAGGAAATAAAAATATAAATGTATCTTCGCTTAGTGATGGTACATATAAAGTTTATGTAAGAGGCGTGGATAAAGGAGGAATAAAGGGTACCGGAAAAGGTGCTTCTTTTGTAATAGACAAAACCAATCCAGTAATTAATACAGCTACAATAGATAGTAGCTCTGCAAGTAATTATAGCAGTGATTTGCCAGAAGTGAAATGGAAGGTGACAGATAAGAATTTTAAATCTGTTCAGTTTAGTCTTAACGAAGGAGTATACAAGTGGTTAAGTGATGATGCAGATAATAGTGGCAAAGATGATGAAGGTAAGAAAATTGATGGATTAATATCCGGCAAAGTTAATAGTATCAAAATAAGAGCTATAGATAAGGCAGGAAATACTAGCGTAGAGAAAAGCTTTACTTATTATTATGATAAAACAGATCCTACCATAACCGCATCTATTACACCAAATACTAATAAGGATAAGATGGACAATTACACTAATAAACCTAAATTGAAATATTCAATTACAGATAGTACATTGAAATCATATGAGGTTCTATTAAATAATAATAAAATTAATGTAAACTCTAATTCAGGTGAAATAGAGCTAGAAGGTGTAGAAGAGGGTGAAAATACTATCACTTTAACTGCTGTAGATAAAGCTGATAATGAGACAGATAAAGAAATAACTTATTATAGAGATACAGTAAAACCGGAAAAAGGTGAGGTTCGAGTAACTCCTAAGACAGGTTTTTTCAATTCTAGTAATAAGCTCCCAACTGTTAAGTGGAGTGGAATCAATGATGACAATTTATCAGAAGTTCAGATTAAAGTAGATGATGGAGCGTTTAAAACATTAGGATTTGAGTCTTCTGGGGAAGGTCTTCTTCCTAGTTCAGATTTTCCAGAGGATGGAAAGTATAACCTAACAATTAGAGGAATTGATAAGGCGGGAAATACTTCAGAGGAAATCGAGTATAGCTATTATTATGAAACTAAGGATTATGAATTAGAGGATTATACACCAACAGATGTTTATGCTATTGAACAGTTAGGCGGAAATACAATAATTAGATTCTCTACTAAAAGTAGTAAGTATAGAGATGATGTTAAATATCAGGTATATAGATCAGAAACCCCAAATGTTGTTATAAATGAGAGTACATTTGTAAAATCATTCGAATCAAAAGGTACAATTAAGATTTCTAATGATGAAGGAAAAACGTATTATTATAAACTTAGAACTGTAAAGAAAACAGGAGATAGTGCACAGTACAGTGATTATTCGGAGGAAATTTCTTCGACTACTAAATCTTTAGATATGCTAGAAAATAGACTTGGAGATAATTCCTTAAATGAGTATATGTCATTTAACACTCCTAATGGAACTGCCAAGATAGAATTATCAAGAGGTAACTTCATATTTACACAGCAGGATATATCACTTCCTGCACCACAGCTTCCTGTCAATATGGATAGAACATATAATTCTAAGAGCACTGAAATATCTTCAATGGGATACGGATGGAGACAGGCTTATGATATGTATGTCTCAAAGGTAGGAGATAAAATCTACTATGTAGATGGAACTAATGCAGTGTATACATTTAATAAGAAAGAAAATGAATATATATGCAATGAAAATGAGGGGCTGACATTAGAAATAGATGATGATAGATTAAATCGAAAAATAGAGAAGGAAGAAACCGTTCTAAAAGAGCTAGAACTTGATGTTTATTATAAAATAAAAACTAAAGATGGTAACGTTTATCGATTTGACGATGGTGGACGTTTAGTTTTGATGGAAGAAAGTAATGGAACTTTTGTATATGTAGACTACAATAGCAAAAATGGAAGAATTGAAAGTGTATCTACATCTAAAGGTCAAGAAGTTAAATATTCATATAATGAGGAGGGGCTAATTAGTAAAATCACAGCTGCGCCAGACAATGATAAGCCATACAGTTATGAATATCAGTATGATAATAGTAGATTAAAAAAGGCTACATTTGTTGGAACTAATGGTGACAAGATAGAATACAAATATCGTTACAATAATGATAATAGACTTTCTGCTGTAATCGATGCTATGGACAATGAATATAGTATTGAATATAATGAGGAATATATTTCTAAATTTCATTATCCGAATGGTGAATATACAACATTCAGCTTTACTAAAAATCAGAAACAATCCCAGCCAGTGACTAAAATAAAAGGTTACAGTCAGGGTAACGAAGTAAGAAGTGAAGAATATAACTTTACAATAGATGGCAGAATTACATATAAAAAAGATTCCTTAGGAAATACATCATCATACAGTTATGATAAAAATACGATATCACTGTTGACAGATACAACTGATAAAGAAAGTTATTATACACTTGAAAATGATACTGTGGTTCAAAAACAGATATCTAATAATGATAAAACAGAGTATGATTCTCATGGAAACATTATTAAATCAATAGATGCAGACGGAACAATTACCAAAAATACATACGATTACAGTTCTAACAGTATAGACGCAGTAAAAAAACAGCCGACAAATACTAACGTTACTGATCCAAATGGAAATATTACAGAGAATACAACATTCAAATATGATAAGTTAGGAAATGTAATTGAAGAAATAGACTATATTAAAAATATTAAGACTATTTATACTTATGGTGATGATGGCGAAGTTTCAAGTAGCCAGGAATATATTGGTCAAGATGTAGCGAAAGAAAACTTTGATAATACAGCCATTTTATCGTCAGATGAAAACACTGAATATAATGAAAATGGCGATGAAGTAAACGAAGAATCTAGTGAAGGGACAGTTGAAAAGAAAAATGCATATATCTATGATGATTATGGTAATGTAATTGTTGATATAAGTTCTAATGAAGAAATAAGTGAAGATTTAGTAAAGAATCTAAAGAAGGACAACAGTATTGATAATATTAAAGCCTTAGTTAAGGGAACAAATTTAGTTGTTAATAAGTATTATTATGACGAGTTTTTAAGAACTATAAAAACTTCTGAAATATCAAAAAAAGGAGAAAAAACTACAGAGAATAAATATAATGAAAATGGTAGTGTTATAGAGTCTGTGGATGAGAAAAACAGAATTACTAAGACTACTTATGATTCTATGAACAGAACCACAAAAACAGAATTAGTGGTAGATGGCGATTCAAAAATAACTAACACATCATATTCTTATGGAAGTATCAATCGAAACAATGGAAGAAGTTTAGAAATATTAGAAAATCTCAATATAGTTACTGTAACTAATGATAGAGGAGAAGTTGTAGGAAAAACTTATACTGACGCGTATGGTAGAACTGTTAGAGAAATGAGTAATGGTATCTTCTCAGACTATACATATGATAACAATGGAAAAGTTTTTACTACTTATGTCAGCGGAGTTAATGAGTCAAATCCTGATTTAGTAGAAGAAGGTAAACTATCTGTTTCAACTTATGATAAGAATGGAAATCTAGTTGCAACTATTATTAACCCGGAAATTAAAGGGGATTCAATAAAAGTAGGAGATAATTCTATAGTTACAAGGAATGAATATGATAGTGCCGGAAATCTATTAAAGTCAATTGATGCTATGGGAAATGAAACATCATATGAATATGATTCTCAGGGAAGAATCAGTAAGGTTCTAGAAAGCGAAGAGGTTAAGGGAACTTATAATTATGATGAGTTTAATAAAATTGATGGGAAATGTAATTCAATAAAGGAAAGTATTACTTATGTTAATGGCGCTAAATCCGTAACCGCAACTAACGGTTCTGGTCAGGTATTGTCTATATCAGATGAAAGTGCTGACGGAAATCTAAAGACATCATATGAGTATGACAAGGAGGGATTAAAGGTTAAAGAAACCTATAATGATGGTTCCTATGTGAAGTTTGAGTATGATATTGATGGTAATCAGACCAAGAAAATGAGTTATACTCCTAAAAATGAATTAGATGGTGTTACAGAATACGTTTATAATGACGAAAATCAGTTAGTAGAATCTGTGGATAAACATGGTGAAACACCATATAGATACACATTCTATGAGTATGATAAGTATGGAAGAAATATTTCCGTAGCAGAGGTTAACGCCGAAAGCAAGCCTAGTGATGAGATAAAAAAGAATGCAAAACTTAAATATGTCTACAATGTAGATGACAACATAGAAAAGATTTATTATCCTAATAATAGTAATGATGAGTTAAAAGGTATTAAGTTTAATTATAACAAGGATAAATGGATTGTATCGATTGATGCATTGTTTTCAGGAGATGAGTCAGCAAAGATAAGAGAATATGTATATCATAATGATGGAAAAGTTAAGACTATTAAGGATTATAAAAATTTCTTAGATAAAAAGGAAGAATATATTTATAGAGAGTACACATATGATGTGTTTGATAGAGTTACTTCTATGAAATATTCTAACAGCAATGATTTAGATAATATTTTGGAGACTTATAATTATAGTTATGATAAGAATTCTAATATAACTAGAAAGCGAGAAGTCTTCAATTATATTAATAATAAAAAAGATGAAGATATCATATATACATACAATAGTTCTAATCAACTGATAAAATCTGAAAATGTAGACAACTTAAGTCTTAAAACAACTACATCTGTGTATGATTATGATAAGATGGGAAATCGAAGCTATGATGCAAAGACGGTAAGATATACAGTAGCTGATGAAGGAGAAATTTTAGAAGGAACATACCATCGTAATGAATACAATAAATTAAATCAGCTTGTTAAAGTTAACGAAGTATGCACTAAAACTGTTGGCAATAATTTATCTTGTAAAACATATGTTAGTACTTATAAGTATGACGACAAGGGAAATAAGGAAGAGGAAGTTAATGGAAAGAGTGGAGATACAACAGCTTATGCGTATGATGTCGAAAATCAGTTAGTTGATGTTAGGGTTAATGAGAAATTAGTACAGCATAATGAGTATAATGGTGCCGGTCAACGAATCAAGAAAGTAGAGAAAATCAGTTCAGAGTCCGGAGACAAGACTGAAACAACGAACTATTTCTATGAAGGAAGTCTTCTTTTGTATACTACAAATGAAAATGGAGAAAAGACAAGCCAAAACATCATAGGAAATGCTAGTAATACATTTGCTACAATTAGATATGAAGATGGTCAGAAAGAGTATTTTTATTCTAAGGATGTACAGGGAAGTATAACTAATATCACAGATACAAGTGGTAATTGTGCTAATTCATATGATTACACAGACTTTGGTGAAACTAGTGAAAGACTAGATTCAACGGTAGATAATGAAATTTGTTATACAGGAGGAGTGTATGATAAGTCAACAGGACTGTATTATTTAAATGCCAGATATTATAATCCTGAAGATGGTGTATTTATGAGTCAGGATACATACAGGGGCAAGGAAACTGACGCAGGAAGTTGGAATCTGTACGGATATTGTGAAGGAAATCCGATAAATTATGTGGATCCGAGCGGGCATTTTGTTATAGGGGCGTATGCAGAACTTCAAGCAGGTTGTGGAATGGGACTATTTACTCACGTTGGTGTTTTCACAGATACAGAAAATATTGTAATAACATTTTCGCTGGGAGGACAGTATCAAGTAAATGCCTCTGCAAGTGCTTCTTTGGGGCTGGTAGTCTATCCTACAATGAAAAAAGCGAAAGATGTTTTGGGTGTTGGTTGGTCAACGTCTTTGGCCTGGAGTTATGGCATTAAAGCGTCAGTGGGAGCCACTTTAGATTGGTCAAATTTTAAAGCAGGAGTACAAGGTGAATTGGGATATTCTGCAGCTATTATTCCCTTAACATATAGAATTGATGGAGGATATACTTGGAAATTAAAAGAAATCAGTATTGACTCCATTAAAAAACTAAAAAATGGAACGAAAAAAACAGTTAAAGGGAAAGGAGTAACAGTTAAATATACCAAAAAAAAGAAGTATGCAAAGTTTAAAATATCTAGGGAGAGAAGAGCAGTAAAGTTTTATTTGAAAAAGAAAAAGATTAAAGTATCTAAATAGAAAGAAGGAAAATATGGTTATTGAGAAGAAAAAAATGAAGGGTTTATGTATATATGGTTTTGTACTTGTGAATTTCGTGTCCTTAATTATTTTTTTTGCAAGTGTTTTGGGGGTGATTTTGGCAGATAAAATCCACATTAAACTTTTGTTTGTTGGAACACTTTTTTTTGTAGGAATTATAGGTTGTTTTTTGATATATTATAATTGTTTAATTACTATTTACAAGGCAAAATATGAAGGTGAAATGTTGGTGCTAAGTTCTTTATTAAAGAAGTATTATGTGAAAAATCGTATTACAATTAAAACGGAGACAATCAAGAATTACTATTTGCAATGTGATAATAGAAAACTTATATTTCCAAAATATAATATTATGCTTTCTGAAAAAGACAGGTGTTTTTCTATGAAAGAAATATTAACTATAATTAGTTGGAGTACAATGAAATGATTATTACTTCTATTTGTTCCTAAAAATATCTTGTGTTGTGGATTGAAGTGGAATATACTGGAACAAATGAAAAAATTTCACAAAATGAATATATAAAAGTATTCTTTGAAGAAAAAGAAGTATTTATTACAAAAGTCGGTATTTCGGTTGGAGAAACTGGAATATCAGACTTGGATATAAAAGATTGAAAGGTGTTCTTATAAAGAGCTTGACGTTTATAATTCAATTACAAAAGAGTAATGGAAAAGTAGATAAGAAAATTATTTTGTTAAGTGATGGAGACTCATCTTATTCCACTTTAAAATGTAAATTTTTCCAATTATAAATACAAAGATTACCATTTTGTTCCAAATTAAAATGTAAAAACATCTTCGATTTGTTGCAAATGCAACGGAGTATATTCCAAATTAAATTGTAACGAGACATTCATAAAATGAAAGAGAAGAACCGTTTCGTGCTGAGATGGTTCTTTTCTTATTGAAGACTGGTTCAAATCATGATGAATCCACCTAATTCGGCAAAAACACTCGAATAGGTGAAGGATTTGGTGTGGATTTGGAGGGCGGATTCACCTAATTCAAGGAAATCCGGAAAATAGGTGGAGAAAAAAGAGGTAGTCCTAGGGGAGATTTCACCTATTGGGGGAAAACACGAGAAATAGGTGGAGATATTTAAAAGGTAGACGTCATGAAATCCACCTGTGAGAGCAGAAGTGTTATTATAGGTGGAAAAATGAAGTGGCAAGAGGATGAATAATTCACCTAAATTATAGAAATTGTTCAGATAGGTGGAAAAAGAAGAAATATAGAGATGAAAAAACCACCTAAAAGGTGGAAAATTCTTTTATAGGTGGAAGAGGGGAAAATAGAAAGGTACAATTATGTTTGTAAATGCAGAAATACGAGATAGAAAAAAAATGAACAGAGAGGGTGAGAAATTATTCATACCGATAGTTGTGATAGGAACTGCACTCATTGGAGCAGTTTTAGTGATCGCTTTTGGAAGGCTGCTTAGAGAAGCTCTTGATGTGAGAGTTGGTGTGATTTTTATATTCGTTGGCGCAGTAACATTAGGTGTAAGTGTGATAATATTTATACCGTTATTGGTACATCTTCTTAAGCGCGCAAATAAGGTGTACGAGAACTCCTGGATGACGCGTTCGTTTGATTTTTTCGCAAAAGACCGTCACATTTATTATGAAAATCGTAGGATGCATGTGAATGTTTGCTCAGACCGAAAAGAAAAGGTTATTTACATTCACGATATGGGAGATTATAAATCCCCTTATTTAGCATTATTCTATGCTACAATTACGGGAGAGGATGCGGAACGATTTTATGAGTATCTCCAAGAAAATGATGTGGTAATTGAGAAAGAGGAACTGCCTGAAGAGTCAGGGAAATACGGGGGATTGGCACCACTAAAAATATCGCAATATCGGCGACGATAAATTGTGCGGACAGAATGGGTTATCAAAAAAGGAAGGAGGTTTTATTATAGAATAAGAGTCGCAGTAAATGAATTCTGGAGGAACAACCGGACGAGAAACTGCATAAGGAGGATTAGAAAAATAAGATTTCACGAAAAAAAGTGAAAGTTCCATTGAAAAAGGAATCTATCAGATACGCTTTGAATATACTACCAGCCGAGTTAAAGTTGGTAAAATACAGTTTCGACTGTAATAATTATTGTGATAAACAAGTTGCTGAAAAATGCAACTTGTTTTTTTGTGCATATAACACGGTTGTGATATGTTTAAAAAGGTTAAAACTGGATAAGATTAAAAAGAGGTGTTGACAAAACAAAATAGATTGTGTACAATCAAATTAAATAAAACAAGTTGCATACAATTTAATTTGGAAAGGAGTAATACTATGAGTATTTATGATTACACAGTAAAGGATATTATGGGAAACGATGTGAGCTTAGATGAATTTAAAGGAAAGGTTCTTCTAATTGTGAACACAGCTACAGGATGTGGATTCACACCACAGTATGAAGGATTACAGAAAATGTATGATGATTATAAGGATCAGGGATTTGAAATCTTAGATTTCCCTTGTAATCAATTTGGAAATCAGGCACCTGGCACAGAAGGGGAAATCGTTAGTTTCTGCCAGGCAAGATATAATGTTTCCTTTAGACAGTTTAAAAAGATTGAAGTCAATGGTGAAAATGAAGAACCATTGTATACATTCTTAAAGAAAGAACAGGGTGGTACATTGGGAAGTAAGATTAAATGGAATTTTACAAAGTTCCTTGTAGATAGAGATGGTAATGTTGTGGAACGTTTTGCTCCGACAACTACACCGGAAAAGATTGTTGCGAAGATGAAAAAACTCGGACTACTTCAGTAAATATATAGTTCAGCCACCACAGCGCCCAAACCGCTGTGGCGCCAGAACAGTAGCAATAATATAGTTCAGCCACCACAGCACCCAAACCGCTGTGGCGCCAAAACAGTACCAATAATATAGTTCAGCCACCACAGCGCCCAAACCGCTGTGGCACCAAAACAGTACCAATAATATAGTTCAGCCACCACAGCGATTCGTAAAACGGTGACTGCGTCACCAGTCATTTGCTTCGCAAATGAGTTTTACTCATCGATGTGGCGCTCCGCGCATAAGAAAGCATCCCCTCAACCACAAAAGATTGCGAGCAATCTTTCTGTGGCTTCGGGGATGTTTCTTGTGGCTGAACTGTTGCAAGAAAACGTTTTTTTGTTATAATGAATTTAGATGATTTTTTACATGAGAAGAGGTTAGTTATGGAATATAAATATAAGACACAATCTGTTTGTGCAATGCAGATTAAGTTTGATATTGATGATGATGTGATTTCAAATATTGAGTTTATGGGAGGATGCAACGGTAATCTGAAAGCAATTTCTAAGTTGGTAGATGGATGGACTGTAGAACAGATTGAAGAAAAACTTCTTGGAAATACATGTGGGATGAGACCGACGTCTTGTGCGGATCAGTTGGCGAAGGCTGTTCGTAAGGCGTATAATGAGTCTCAGAAATAGAACTGTAATTGGAAAGAGGTATGGTTATGGGAAAAAGCGAATATGATTGTTTGAAATTAGAAAATCAAATCTGCTTTCCGCTGTATGCCTGTGCGAAAGAGGTTGTGCGGAAATACAAACCTTTTTTAGATGAACTGGACTTAACATATACCCAGTATATTGCCATGATGGTTATGTGGGAGCACAAGCAGCTGAACGTGAAAGAACTTGGAAAGTATTTGTATCTGGATTCAGGAACGTTGACTCCATTGCTTCGAAAATTGGAAGCGAAGGGGTATGTGGAGCGAAAACGTGCTGAAAAAGATGAAAGAAATCTGATTGTTACCCTTACAAAAAAGGGAGAAAACTTAAAGAAAAAGGCTAAATGTGTACCGGAAAAAATGGGACAGTGTGTTGCGCTGTCGCCGGAAGAAGCAGGGCAATTATATCAATTACTATATAAAATTCTTGGACAATAAACGAATATGAGGTAAAGCCTATGAACGGACGATCTTTTTATGAGCAAAAACTGGCCGATGAGAATGCGGTTTACTTTGAGACGAAGTACGCAGATGGAACGGTGGATGTCAGTGAGGAACTACAGGATGCCATTAATACTGTTTTGAAAAAAGCAGGTTATGGTGTCCTTTTTGTGCCTTCGGGAACTTATTTGTTATCAAAGATGATAATGATTCCTAAGGCTGTTAGAATTATTGGATATGGAGATACCAGACCAAAATTTGTATTGAAGGATCATGCTCCGGGATTTAATCAACCGGATCAGAATGCAAAGGGAGGCTACAGGTATCTTTTTTGGTTTGTTAGCGAAATTGTAGAAGAGATGGATGAAAGCCATGATGCAAATCCTGGAACTTTTTACAGTGCCATGTCCAATGTGGATGTGTTCCTGGGACAGGGAAATGACTATGCAGTGGCATTTCGTACCCATTACGCACAGCATTGTTTCCTGAACCACATTGACATTCATATAGAATCCGGAATGGCTGGAATCTATGATGTGGGGAATGAAATTGAAGATGTTACTTTTTATGGAGGACAGTACGGAATTATCTCCACGAAATGTTCTCCGGGTTGGCCATTTGTTATGGTGGATTGTCGCTTCTCAAATCAGAAGCAGTCAGCTATTCGTTCCAGAGAAGTTGGCTGGAATGTGATTCGAACTCATTGCAAGCACACTTCAAACTTTATTGAAGTGGAAGATGGATATTTTGAAAAAATATATATAGAAGATTCTGTTTTTGAAGATATGAACAGCATCCTGAATGTCGCCCTGGATCAGAATTCCCTGACCCAGATTAACATCAGAAACTGTCAGCTGAAATCTTTGGAAAATGTAGCAGAGTATAAAGATACCGGAAGAAATATTCCGGTAGAGGATTATCAGTGTATGGTAAAACGATATGTTCATGGAATCATGGTGTCCGATATCTATCCGGAAAAACAGATTCATGATCAGATTTACCGATTTGCTGAGGAAATTAATTATGAAATTCTGAAAACAGATATTCCGCAGTTGCCACCAATGAAATCATGGGTGAACGTGAAGGAACAGGGGGTCTGTGGAGATGGTGTTACCGATGACACGGAAAAGATTCAGGAATTGGCAGAGCAGTATGATTGCCTGTATTTCCCACAAGGGGATTATCGTTTAACGGATACGATTACCTTAAAAGACGGAAATGTTCTGGTTGGAATGAACCCGATTTCCACAAAAATTTTTATTGAAGACAATACAGAAAATTTTGCAGGATTCGGTACAGTGAAGCCATTGATTCAGACGTCGAGAGGATTCCACATCCTGATGGGATTAGGAATTGATGCCGGCGCCAGAAACCCAAGAGCCTGTGGTATCCTTTGGAAAGGAAACGGAAAGTCTTATATGAATGATGTGAAGTTCCTGGGAGGACATGGCTATCTGGTAAAAATGACCGGTGAGTTTGATATGCCGTATGATGAAGGTCGGGTGCGAGATATTGATTTCAATCGTGTATGGGATTATCAGTATCCGAGCCTGATTATTGAAGGCGGCGGAGTGTTTAAGGATGTCTGGTCTGCCAGCCCGTATGCCAGCGCAGGGCTGCTGATTCGGGAAAACAAGGACCCAGTAAAGATTTATTGCTTATCCTTAGAACATCATGCCAGATGTGAACTTCGAATGAGAAAGGCAAATCATGTCACGATTTATGGTTTCCAGAGTGAGGAGGAAAAGGCAGAAGGGGAATATGCCCTTCCGATTGAATTGATAGAATGTAAGAACATTACGTTTGCAACGACTTACTGTTTCAGAACAGTTTTCGTTCAGACACCGTTTGATTATTGTGTAAAGACGTGGAATTGTGAAAAAATCAAATTCTTTAATGTACATAATTATTCCCAGATGAAATACACCATCAATAATTTCCTGTTGGATGTGAACAGTGGTGTGGAAATCCGACCATGGCAGGCGGCTGTGATTGAAGTAACGGGAAAGGCGGAAGCAAAGAATCAAAGATATGTAGCGAAAGACGAAGAACCGAGAGAACAGCAGGAAGTTAAAATTCCGATTATAGGAAAAATGCAGGGCACTTCCCAGGAAGCGGTGAAGTTATATTCCGGTTTTCGTTTTGCAGACGGTGGGAATTGTGATGGCAAAGGGAATTTCTATTTCCTGGATAGCATGGCAAAGAAAATTTACAAGGTAGATGCGGAAACGCTGGAATTGTCCTTGTATTTTGAATCGCCGTATAAAATCAATTCCTTGGGATTTGACTTAAGAGACAATATTATTGTTGTGGGAGAATATGCGATTCCGGAAGGTGCTACCAGACGAGGAAAACCGGTTCTTAATGAATTGCCACCGGATTCCTATGGAACGTCCTACGGATACTGGTATAACAGCCAGGCACAGATTGTTGTCTTTACCATAAAGGAACATAAGAAGATTGAAAAACTTCATAAAATCAATATTGGGGATGTGGAGCCGGAACGTGTACTGATTCCGGGAAACCGCTGGAGAGATGGAAGCGATTATGCAGAGGTTGTACAATATAATCCGCAGAAAGCATTTTTGGCTCCGGATGGAGTGACAATTATTCCGTGTTATTACGATTTAATTCGTGCCACGAACTTGTCCCGTTCCAGACCGGGAAGAAAATTGTATTCTGTAGATGAAATGTATAAAAGAGTTTTCCGCTGTGATGTTCGAAAAGACGGATTATTGGAAAATCCGGTTGTACTCATTAATGAGGGAGATTATCGAGTCAAGAAATTTAACGAGAAGATCTATGTGGGAGACGATCAAATTAAAGTGTATGATGATTCAAAGTATCTGGAGACGATTCCTGTTCCGGAACGCCCGACGACCTTTGACTTTGGTGGCTCAAGAAAAGACATTCTGTTCGTGACCACGGCCCATTCGCTTTATATGATAAAAATGTAAAACAGTTTAAGAGGAGAAAAAACAATGAGAAAATGGTTGGTAGTTTTACTGAGCGTGGCTATGGTAGCCTCGTTATCCGCATGCGGTGAAAAAAAGGTGGAATCAAAGAAGGAAAGTAAGAAGAGCAATGTGGCTACTTCAAACAATGCCGGGAAATTGGAATACATTTCTGATGGCGATGCAGTTACAGATGCTTCTGTTTTTGGAGAAAACACTTATGTATTTTCCCCAGAAGACGATATCAAGGACGTTCAGAGCAAAGTGGACGAGATCTATAAAAATCAGGAAGCAAACCAGTTTGGGGATGAACGATATTCTATCATGTTCCTTCCGGGAGAATATGATAAATCTTTAAAAGTAAATGTAGGTTATTACACACAGGTTTCCGGATTAGGTGTGTCTCCGGAAGATACGAATATCCGCGGACTTTGGGTAAATGCGGACTGGATGTGGCACAATGCGACATGTAACTTCTGGCGTGGAGCAGAAAACTTTACTATCGATGGTTACTGTATGTGGGCAAACTCCCAGGCAGTGTCCTTAAGAAGATTGAATTCTCACAATGGCGCCGTGTTAAGCGACGGGGAAGGATGGTCTTCCGGTGGATTTATTGCAGATTCAAAATTCGAAGGCATGGTTTCTTCCGGTTCTCAGCAGCAGTACCTGTTTAGAAATGATGATTGGAAGTATTTCGAAAACGGTGTATGGAACATGGTATTTACCGGAGTAAATGTGAATAAGATTCCAATGGGGTCTTGGCCATGGGCTCCGTATACCAGAGTGGAAAAGACACCAATCATTCAGGAAAAGCCTTACCTTTGTTATGACGGAGATCATGGATATGGCGTGGTTCTTCCGGAAAGCAGAAAAGACTGCCAGGGTATTTCCTGGGAAGATGGTGTCAATGGAAAATTCTATAGCCTGAACACCTTCTATATTGCAGATCCGAAGAAGGATACCGCAGATACAATCAATGAAGCAATCAAGGACGGAAAGAACTTATTACTGACTCCTGGAATCTACTCTCTGGATCAGGAAATTCAGGTCACCAATCCGGATACCATTGTATACGGCATGGGACTTGCAACATTGGAAGCAGCAGAAGGCAATGCATGCATGAAGATTGCTGATGTGGATGGCGTGAAAGTCTGTGGTTTGTTGTTTGACGCAGGAGAAAAAGAATCCGAGACTTTATTGGAAATCGGTGAAACAGGTTGTGAAGAAGATCACTCTGAAAATCCTAGTGTATTCAGTGATGTGTACTTCAGAGTGGGTGGTGGAAAATATGCCGGAAAAGTTAAAAGTTGTGTGATTGTAAACAGCAACAATGTCATTGGTGACAATTTCTGGGTATGGCGTGCAGATCACTCCACAAACGTTGGTTGGGATATGAACACCGCACCAAACGGAATTATCATCAATGGTGATAATGTAACTATGTACGGACTTTTTGTAGAGCATTTCCAGGAATACCAGACAATCTGGAATGGTAACGGTGGAAGACTTTACTTCTATCAGAGTGAAATGCCATATGATGCACCGGATCAGAAGTCTTATATGAGCCATGATGGAAAGAAGAAAGGATATGCATCCTTTAAGATTGACGACAAGGTAACAGATTTCGAAGGATATGGTTTAGGAATCTATTGTTACAATAGAGATGCAGAAGTTGAAATTGACTGTGGTGCAGAAGTGCCGGATACAGATGGCGTAAAGATTCATAATGTTTGTACTGTAAAATTAAACGGAAAAGGAAAGATTAACCATGTAATCAATGAATCCGGTGAACCGACAGAGCGTGGTGGAAATGCCTGCAGAGTGATGGAATATGAAAATGGAATGAAAGAAGAGAATTAAAGAAGAGAATTAAAGGGAGGAAACGATGGTATTACAGGATACATATGTTTTAACAAACGGAGTGAAAATTCCGAAAATCGGGTTGGGAACATGGCAGATTCCGGATGGAGAAGATGCTTACAATTCCGTAACCTATGCATTAAGAAATGGCTACCGTCACATTGATACGGCAGCAGCATACGGAAATGAAAAGAGTGTAGGAAAAGCAATTAAGGATTCGGGAATTCCGAGAGAAGAAATCTTTGTGACAACAAAGCTCCCGGCAGAATGCAAGGGGTATGATGTGGCAAAGGAATGCTTTGAAAAATCATTGGCTGATTTGGATATGGACTATATTGACTTATATTTAATCCATGCACCATGGCCATGGGATAAAATCGGAATGGATTGTACCGAAGGAAATATCGAGAGCTGGAAAGCAATGGAGGAAATCTACAAAAGTGGAAAGGTGAAAGCAATCGGCGTGTCAAACTTTGAACCACAGCATTTACAGCCAATCTTAGATAACTGTGAGATTGTTCCGATGGTAAATCAGGTGAACTTCCATATTGGTTTGAGACAAGAAGCCATTGTTGATTTTTGCAAGCCGAAGAACATTCAAATTATGGCATATTCGCCATTGGCTACCGGTGGATTGGTAGAAGATGAGTACGTAAAGAAAATTGCGGAAAAGTATCAGGCAACCATTCCGCAGATTTGTGTTCGTTACTGTATTCAGAAGGGCAATGTGGTTATTCCGAAATCCACAAAAGAAGAACGAATCATTTCCAACGTTCAGGTTGATTTTGAAATCAGCGACGAAGATATGGCATATTTAGATTTGAAATAAAGAAAAAACGAGGGCTCCAAAGAGTCCTCGTTTTCGTTTATACAGTCCATCCGCCGTCGACGGCAATAATTTGTCCTGTGATATAAGAACTGCCGGTTAATATGGAAAATGCGGCTTTTGCGACATCTTCCGGAGTGCCGATGCGACCGGCTGGGATTTCCTCCTGAATATCCAGTAAGTCTTCCGGGGTAAGGTGAGCATTCATTTTCGTATCGATGATGCCACAAGCTAAAGCATTGACTTGAATGTTCGACGGTGCCAATTCCTTTGCCAGGGCTTTTGTAAAAGTATTAATAGCACCCTTAGTGGCAGAATAGGCGACCTCGCACGAGGCACCACTGGTTCCCCAAACAGAGGAAATGTTTAAAATTTTCCCGTGTTGCTTTCTGAGAAAATCAGGAATGACTTCGCGGCTCAGAGCAACAGCAGAAGTGACATTGGTATTCCAAATTCGATTCCAGTCGTTTTCAGTCAAGTCCTGCAATAAGCCAACGACAGAAATGCCGGCATTATTAATCAGGAAATCTACGGTAAGTTTTCGGGAATGGATTTCTTCTATTAAAAGATGCGCGTTTTCAAATTGTGATAAGTCATAACTGAGATTTAGGTAATGAGGGCTAATTGCTTGCAAGGAATCGCCCAATTCCGGGTTTTTATGACTAATGCCAATAACATAATAACCTTCTTTTAAAAACTTTTCGGCAATTGCATGACCGATTCCACCGGATACACCGGTGATTAAAACTGTTTGCATAGAATAATCCTTTCTGAAAAAAAGTGTTCACTTATTTTTCACATATTAGTAATAAGATAACACAGAGGTTAGATAGTTTTCAATAAAAAGAAGAAAATGATTCCAAAGGAAAGTGCCTTAAATATGTGTGAAATTTGAAAAAACTGTTGACATAACAAATGAGAGTGATATAATGTAACATAATTGTAACATTTTAAAATGGATAAATACGGAGGTTTATTTATGAGACACAGTTACGCACGAAAGATTGCTAGTGGCGTAGTGATTACAAGTTTAGTAGTGACCAGCAGTATGACATCCTTTGCAAAGGAGCTGGAAACAGAAATTCCTAGTGTAGGTTCATCAGTATTGATTGATGAATACCTTGAAAACAATGGAACTGAAGATGATTTAGTTTCAATTCTTCCTGCAGAGCAGACTTATGTAGCAACGAAGGAAGGCGAAGAAACTCAAAATGATAATAAAACAAAAGAAGACGCTTTATTTAATGACATTGCGATTACATCAGTTGCAGGTGGTGAAGAAGATTACGTTAACGTAAGAAAGAAACCAAACGCTGATGCAAAGAGAGTCGGTAAGATTTTCAATAACTGCGGTGCGACAATTAAAGAAACCACAGCGGATGGATGGTACAAGGTAGTATCTGGAAACTGTGTAGGATACATTAAAGCAGAATTCTTTGTAACCGGTAGTGAAGCAAAGTCGATTGCTTTAGATAATGGATATGTTATTGCAGACATTAAGGATGCATTACATGTACGTGAAAAAGCAAATAAGGATTCAGACGTTGTAACAAACGTTTATGCGAACGAAAGATACACAGTAAAGAAATTCGATAGCACTGGTCAGTGGATTAAGATTAAAATCGGAGATGGTGTCAGTGGATGGATTTCAGCTGATTACGCTGATGTTTCTGTAAGTATGGAAACAGCCATGACCAATAAGGAAATCAAAGAGGAACAGCGTAGAATCAGAGAGGCGGAAGAAGCAGCTAGAAGAGCCGAAGAAGAAGCAAGAGCTGCAGAAGAAGCCGAAAGACAGGCTCAGGAAGAAGCTCGTCAGAATACTGGTGATACAGAATATAATAACCCGTCAAACAATAACAATACATATAATGATTCAGATGATGATAATGATTCAAGTAGTTCCAATAATAACGGTAACTCCGGTGGAACAAGAAATTCCGGCGGTGGAAGTTCTCAGAAACAGAACTATGGAGACAATGGTTCCGGAGGAGCATCCGATGTAGTATCTTATGCAAAACAGTTCCTTGGAAACCCATATGTTTATGGAGGATCTAGTTTGACTAGTGGAACAGACTGTTCAGGATTCGTAATGTCAGTATATGCGCATTTCGGATATTCATTGAACAGAGTATCTGCAGAACAGTCCAAGAATGGTCGTTCAGTTTCCTTAAGTGAATTACAGCCAGGTGACTTATTGTTCTATAACTATGATGGTTCTAGAATCAGTCACGTTGCAATGTACATTGGTGGTGGACAGATTATTCATGCTTCAACAGAAGAAACAGGTATCATCATTAGTGGTATGGGATCACCTTGTTGTGCAAGAAGAATTGTAGGATAATTAAAAAAGTTTACGAAGGCCTTTTGCGATAAGCAGAAGGCCTTTTTTTAGAAGAATGGAAAGACAGAGGAAAGAAGTTTGAATATCGACCGAGTAATGTTTATGGAACTGAAAAAGAGGCTAAAAAAGGCATTTTAAATAAAAATATTTTTAAGTGGGTGTTAAAAAAATGTCAAGGATTATTATTCAAAATGCACAAGTTTATTACTTCTTAACAAAACGTCTGTTCTTTACAAAATTCGACATAGATTTACATAAATGAAAGAAAAAAAGCGTGAATAATGTTAATAACTCGGTTAATAACCCATTTTACAAGGTGTTTTCATGGAAAAAATGATGTTAATAACTTGGAAAATGGATATTTATGTAACATGGGGGGAAAATAAGGAAAATTGTGCAATGTCTACAAAATGACGCGAAAAAGTGGGAGAGTGGAAGAATGAAATGATTCTATAAGGGCAGAAATGCATTGCAATCGTCCAGAGCCGCCCAGCTCAAATCCACTATGCGTCTTTTCGCTGGGGCGTACTCGTCGAAGAATCGTCCAGAGCCACCCAGCTCAAATCCGCTATGCGTCTTTTCGCTGGGGCGTACTCGCCGAAGGATCGTCCAGAGCCACCCAGCTCAAATCCGCTATGCGTCTTTTCGCTGGGGCGTACTCGCCACAAAAAATACCGCACAACCTTGCCTTCAAATGCGAGCATTTGAAAGCTTCGGATGAACGGTATTTTTAGTGGCTCTGGACGATTGCAAATAAAAACGTTACAGATGTATTTATTTGTTGGAAACCTTTCTGATGTATGGTATAATTGAACTACCAAATAAAGAAAGGAAGTGGCGACATGAAGATTAGAATATTTGGAAAGAACATTAAGGTTACAGAAGGTATCAAGGTTGATATCGAGAAGAAGTTAGGAAAGCTGAATAAGTATTTAGCTGAGGACACACCAGTTGACGTTACACTTAGTGTGGACAAGGATGATCAGAAAGTGGAGGTAACAATTCCGGTAAAAGGAAATATAATTAGAGCTGAAGAAATCAGCGAAGATATGTACGCTGCAATTGATATGGTTGAAGAAACTATAGAAAGACAGATTGTAAAATATAAAAAGAAGATTATAGATAAAAAGAAAGCAGCAAGAGACAGCTTCCAGTCAGAATTTTTTGATGCAGATTTTGCATATGATGACGAAGAAGACGATGAAGTGAAAATCGTTAAGACGAAAAGGTTTGGAATTAAACCTATGTTCCCGGAAGATGCATGTATTGAAATGGATTTGATTGGACATTCATTCTTCGTATTCTTAAATGCAGAAACAAATGAAGTAAATGTAGTGTATAAGAGAAAAAATGGAGCATATGGTTTAATTGAACCAGAACTTGATTAGTTTCATATAGAGAAAAAACCCGGAGAATTGTCTCCGGGTTTTTTGCGGCTTATGCCATACAGCCCGTGCTGTGCGTTATACAGCCCGTGCTACACACCGTGCGCCGTACAGCCCATGCTGTAACGTCATACAGCTCATGCTGCACCGCCATACAGCTCACGCTGCACCGCCATACAGCTCATGCTGCACCGCCATACAGCTCAAATTCACTCCGCTACGCTCCGTTTCTTTTCGCTGTGTGGATGGTTCCCATCCACACTCCCGAGGATACAATATCCCGGCTTGGACCGCTAGCGGTCACGCCGGGATATTGTATCCTCGGGGTATGACGTTAACAAAAGTTTAACAAAATAAATAGGGCAGGTTGTTGAACATTTTGGCTGAAAATGGTATTATAGTTCAGGTGTATACTTATACACAAAATACGGGATTTAGGAGATTGACATGGGGATTGTAAAGAAAATTGTTGGCTCTCACAGTGAAAGAGAGTTAAAAAGACATAAAGGCACTTTAGAGAAGGTTTTAAGCCTGAAGCCTGAGATGGAAAAATTGTCTGATGATGAAATGAGAGCAAAGACTCAGGAGTTTAAGGACAGATTGGCGAAGGGTGAAACTTTAGATGATATTTTACCGGAAGCGTTTGCTTTAGTTCGTGAAGCAACACGCCGTATTCTTGGAACAGAACATTATCCTTGCCAGATTCAGGGTGGTATTATCTTACATGAAGGTCGTATCGCAGAAATGAAGACTGGTGAAGGTAAGACACAGACTTGTTTGCTTCCGGCTTACTTAAATGCATTGGAAGGAAAGGGTGTACATATCGTTACAGTTAACGAATACCTTGCAACTCGAGATGCTGAGTGGATGGGACAGGTTCATAGATTTTTGGGACTTACCGTAGGTTGTGTTTTATCTGAAATGGAACATGAAGATAAGAAGGCAGCTTACGAATGTGATATCACATATATTACAAACAATGAATTAGGATTTGACTACTTAAGAGATAACATGGTCGTATATAAAGAACAGTTAGTTCAGAGAGGTCTGAATTATTGTATCATCGACGAAGTTGACTCGGTTTTAATCGATGAAGCTAGAACACCATTGATTATTTCCGGTCAGAGTGGAAAATCTACAAAGTTATATGAAATGTGTGACATTCTTGCGAGACAGATGGAAAGAGGTACAGCAAATCCTGAGTTAAGTAAGATGGATGCAATTATGGGAGTTGACATTGAAGAAGATGGAGACTTCTTAGTAAATGAAAAAGATAAGATTGTTACGTTGACAGCAGACGGTATTGCAAAGGTAGAAAAATTCTTCCATATCGAAAACTATGCGGATGCTGAAAACTTAGAATTACAGCACAATGTGATTCTTGCTCTTCGTGCACACAATTTAATGCACAAAGATCAGGATTACGTTGTAAAGGATGACGAAGTTTTAATCGTAGACGAATTTACCGGACGTATTATGCCGGGACGTCGTTACTCTGACGGATTGCATCAGGCGATTGAAGCAAAGGAACACGTAAAGGTTAAGAGAGAAAGTAAGACATTGGCGACTGTTACATTCCAGAACTTCTTTAACAAGTATAAGAAGAAAGCTGGTATGACCGGTACAGCTCTTACAGAAGAAAAAGAATTTAGAGATATTTACGGAATGGACGTTGTAGAAATTCCTACGAATAAGCCAATCGCTAGAATTGACTTAGATGATGCAATGTTCAAGACCAGAAAAGAAAAATTACATGCTGTAATCGAAGAAATCGTGAAGGCGTATCAGAAGGGACAGCCGGTATTGGTTGGTACGATTAACATTGATTCTTCAGAAGAAATCAGTGCGTTGTTGAAGAAACAGGGTGTTCCTCATAAAGTATTGAATGCGAAATTCCATGAACAGGAAGCGGAAATCGTAGCACAGGCAGGACAGCACGGTGCAGTAACCATCGCTACCAACATGGCTGGTCGTGGTACTGATATTAAGTTAGATGATGAAGCAAGAGCTGCCGGTGGTTTGAAGATTATCGGTACAGAAAGACATGAATCTCGTCGAATTGATAATCAGCTTCGTGGACGTTCCGGACGTCAGGGTGATGTGGGTGAATCAAAATTCTACATCTCTTTGGAAGATGATATTATGAGATTGTTTGCTTCTGAAAAACTGATGGCAGTATTTAATGCATTGGGTGTTCCTGAAAATGAAGAAATTCATCATAAGGCATTATCCAATACCATTGAAAGAGCACAGAAGAAGATTGAAGGAAATAACTTTGGTATTCGTAAGAACCTGATGGAATACGATAAGGTAAATAATGATCAGAGAGAAATTATTTATGCAGAAAGAGCTCGTGTTCTTGATGGCGAAAATATGAGAGATGCCATTATGAAGATGGTATACGAAATCATTGAATCTCAGGTGGATATGTTCCTGAGAGATGATGCACATCCGGATGAATGGGATTTACAGGGACTCAATCAGTCGTTGTTTGAAGTGATTCCACTGCATTTAGGAATTCATGAAAGTGAAATTCGTCAGATGACAAAGGCAGAACTGGTTCAGTTATTGAAGGAAAAAGCTGTTCAGCTTTATGAAGAAAAAGAAAGTGAATTCCCGGAACCGGAACAGATTCGTGAATTAGAACGAATTGTTCTTCTGAGGGTTATCGATAGAAAGTGGATGGATCATTTAGATGATATGGAACAGTTGAAGCAGGGAATCGGCTTGATGGCTTATGGTCAGAAAGATCCGGCTGTGGAATATAAGATTCAGGGCTTTGAAATGTTCGATAATATGATTTATAATATTCGTCTGGATACTGTTAAGACATTGTACCACGTAAAGGTGGAACAGAAGGTTGAACGAGAAGAGGTTGCGAAGGTTACCGGAACAAATAAAGATGATGATGGTGGCGTGAAGAAACCAAAGATGAGAGATACAGAAAAGGTATATCCGAACGATCCATGTCCATGTGGAAGCGGTAAGAAATATAAGAACTGCTGTGGTAGAAAGAATGGATAAGAAACGATAAGAAACGAGAAAGAAGAGGAGTTGTTTGACAACTCCTTTTCTAATGTTATAAACTAATCCGTGAAACGCGAGTCGTATTAGGAGGAATTGAGTTGGTAGAATTAGAACAGTACAAAATTCAGTGGAATGGTTATAAAGAACGATTGGAAGAACTGAAGAGTGCTTTTGAAATAGAAAAAACAAAGGAACGAATTGACGAAATCGAAGCAGACATGGAATCAGAAGGATTCTGGGATGATGTGGAAGGTTCTCAGAAAAAGATGAAGGAACTGAAAGGTCTGAAGACGAAAATGGAAATTATCGGGAATCTGGAAACTCAGTATGAAGACTTAGGAGTTCTGATTGATATGGGTGTGGAAGAAGCAGACCCAGATATGGTAGAGGAAGTTTCGCAGGAATTGAACGATTTCGTGGAGAACTTTGAAACGGTGAAAATTGAGACCCTGTTGTCGGGAGAATATGATAAGTGTAATGCAGTGATTAAAATCAATGCCGGTGCAGGAGGAACAGAATCCTGTGACTGGAGTAGTATGCTTTATCGAATGTATACCCGATGGGCAGATTCTAAAGGCTTCCAGACAGAAGTGTTGGATTTTCTGGATGGCGACGAGGCGGGAATCAAGTCCATTACCTTCCAGGTGAATGGAGAAAATGCCTATGGTTATTTAAAAGCGGAAAAAGGAGTGCATCGCTTGGTTCGAATTTCTCCGTTTAATGCGGCGGGAAAACGACAGACATCTTTTTCTTCTGTGGATGTAATGCCGGATATTGAAGATGATATCGAAATTGAAATCAAGGATGATGAAATTCGTGTGGATACTTATCGCTCCAGTGGCGCAGGTGGTCAGCATGTCAATAAGACGTCATCAGCGATTCGTATCACCCATCTTCCTACGGGAATTGTAGTGCAATGTCAGAATGAACGTTCTCAGTTGCAAAATAAAGACAGGGCAATGAAGATGTTAAAAGCGAAACTCTACATTCTGAAAAAACAGGAGGAAGAGGAGAAACGTTCCGGAATTCGTGGTGAAGTGAAGGAAATTGGCTGGGGAAATCAGATTCGTTCTTATGTCATGCAGCCGTACACGATGGTGAAGGATCATAGAACCAATGAAGAAGTGGCGGATGTTGGAAAAGTACTGGATGGCTATCTGGATCCGTTCATTAATGCATATTTAAAGTGGATTAATGCAAAATAAGATAAATAAATATGAAATTTGATGGAACTGTTATGCATTATGGCGAAAAGCATCAAAATTTGTTGATTATTACAAATAAGCGTGATAAACTAAAAAGCACGGTATAAATCAAAAAAGACAAGAGAGGGAAAACCATGATTAAAGTTGCAATTTTGGGATATGGAACAGTTGGTTCCGGAGTATTTGAAATACTGAAACAGAACAGTGAATTGATTACAGGGAAAGCTGGTCAGGAAGTTGACATTAAATACGTTCTTGATTTGAGAGATTTTCCGGGAGATCCATGTGAGAGTGTATTAGTACATGATTACAATATTATTTTAAATGATCCTGAAGTTGAAATTGTAATAGAAGTAATGGGCGGTTTGAAACCGGCTTATGATTTTGTAAAGGCTGCTTTAGAAGCAGGAAAGAGTGTTTGTACTTCAAACAAGGAATTGGTTGCAAAATATGGTGCAGAGTTAATTGCTATTGCGCATAAGAACAACAGAAACTTCTTATTTGAAGCAGCAGTTGGTGGCGGTATTCCAATTATCCGTCCTTTGAACATGCATATTACTGCAGATAAGATTCAGGAAATCACAGGAATCTTAAATGGAACAACCAATTACATCCTTACAAAGATGGACCGTGAAGGTGCAGACTTTGACAGTGTTTTGAAACAGGCACAGGATTTGGGATATGCGGAAAGAAATCCGGAGGCAGACGTGGAAGGCTTTGATGCAGTGAGAAAGATTGCTATTCTTGCATCCCTTGCTTACGGAAAGACCGTTGATTATGAAGAAATCTATACCGAAGGAATCACAAAGATTTCTGCAGAAGATTTCAAGTATGCAAAGAAGATGGGAAGATCCATTAAGCTTCTTGCAAAATGTAAGAATGAAGAAGGAGAAATCGTGGCATCTGTTTCTCCAAGATTATTAGCAGAAGATCATCCATTATTCCATGTAAGTGATGTTGTAAACGGAATTCTCGTGCGTGGTAACATGGTTGGGGATTTAGTATTTATTGGTAGTGGTGCAGGAAGTCTTCCTACTGCCAGTGCTGTAGTGTCTGACATTGTTGACTGTGTAAGACACTTAAATGTTTCCACAACAGTGGTTTGGGATGGAGAAAAATTACAGTTAGAAGATTTCTCACAGTCCAAGAAAGCGTTCTTTGTAAGAACATCAGCATCCAAGGATGCAGTGGAACAGGCATTTGGAGAAGTTTCCTATATTGATGCTGGAATCGCTGGTGAAGTTGGATTTGTCACAGCAAAGATGACAGAAACAAAGTTTGCGGAATGTGCAGAAAAGTTAGGAAATGTTATTTCTAGAATCAGAGTAGAAGCATAATTCTATAATAAGAGGTTAAGGGATTATTTGGAGGAAATCATGGGAGAAACAAAGGTTGTAAAATTTGGCGGAAGCTCTTTAGCTGACGCAAAACAGTTTAAGAAGGTTGCGGATATTATCTTGGCAGAAGACAGCAGAAGATTTGTAGTAGCATCTGCACCGGGAAAACGTTATGTAGAAGATATTAAAGTAACAGACATGCTTTATGCATGTTATGAAAAGGCTTCTGAAGGGTTAAGCTTTGAAGAAGAGTTTACAGCAATCAAGGAACGCTATAATGGAATTATTTCAGACCTTGGAATCAAGGATTTCACATTAGATGATGAATTTGAGATTATTGAAGGTGCCTTCACACATATGGCAGGTAGAGATTATGCTGCCAGCCGTGGAGAATATTTGAACAGTAAAGTATTAGCAAAGTATTTAGGCTTCGATTTTATTGATGCTGCAAAATACATTTTCTTTGATGATGCCGGAAAGTTTGATTGGGATAAGACAAAGGAAAAATTAGTGCCAAAGCTTGATAAGACAAACAAGGCAGTTATTCCTGGTTTCTATGGTTCCATGCCAAACGGAACAATCAAGACATTCTCCAGAGGTGGTTCTGACGTAACCGGTTCTATCGTTGCAAGAGCTTGTAACGCAAAGATTTATGAAAACTGGACTGATGTAAGTGGTATCTTCATCTGTGATCCTAGAATCGTAGTAAATCCGGAACCAATCAGCACCCTTACTTATGCAGAACTTCGTGAGTTGGCATACATGGGATTCAACGTTCTTCATGAAGATGCAGTATTTCCTGTTAGAGTTGCAGGAATTCCAATTAACATTAAGAATACAAACTGTCCACAGGATCGCGGAACATTTATCGTTTCCGAAACAGCAGAACCTTGTGAACACATTATTACAGGTATTGCCGGAAAGAAAGGTATGTCTGTAATCAATATTGAAAAAGATAAAATGAACAGCGAAGTCGGATTTGGTAGAAATGTTCTTCGTGCTTTAGAAAAGAGCAATGTAAGTTTTGAACATATGCCATCCGGTGTTGATACCATGAGTGTGGTTGTTCAGACAGATAACTTTACAGGAAAAGAAACAGCAATCCTGGATGAAATCCGTGGAAGAGTTCATCCGGATCAGTTATACATTGAAAGCAATCTTGCATTAATCGCCGTTGTAGGTCGCGGAATGAAGAGTGCCAGAGGAACAGCAGCCATCTTATTTACAGCATTGGCTGATGCACGTGTCAATGTTAAGATGATTGACCAGGGATCTTCTGAGTTAAACATTATCATTGGTGTGGCAGAAGAAGATTTCGAAATTGCAATCAGAGCAATTTACGATGCATTTATTAAAATTAAGAAATAATTGAATACTTCGGGGCGGGGCGAAATTCCCCACCGGCTGTGTTTGCGAAAGCATAAGTCAGCGAGCCGCAAGGCATGACATGGTGTGATTCCATGACCGACAGTATAGTCTGGATGAGAGAAGAAGATTAGGGAGAAGTTTCCCTAAATGAAATTGGTTTTTGGCCCCGGAGAAATCCGGGGTTTTCGTTTTTAGGAGACATTATGAATGAATTTGATTATATGCAGCGAGCCATAGATTTGGCGAAAAAGGGAGAAGGGTTCACGAATCCCAATCCTTTGGTGGGTGCAGTTATCGTAAAAGACAATCGGATTATCGGAGAAGGGTACCATGAACGTTGCGGAGAACTTCATGCGGAGCGAAACGCTATTAAGCATCTGACCGAATCGGCGGAAGGAGCAACTATCTACGTGACTTTGGAACCTTGTTGTCATTACGGAAAGACACCGCCTTGTACCGAGGCAATTATTGAAAATAAAATTGCAAAGGTTGTCATTGGCTCCAGAGATCCGAATCCAATGGTTGCGGGAAAAGGTGCGAAAATCTTACGGGAAGCAGGAATCGAAGTGGTGGAAGATTTCATGAGAGAGGAATGTGACGCTCTCAACGAGGTGTTCTTTCATTATATTACGACGAAGAAACCTTACGTGGTTATGAAATATGCAATGACTGCAGATGGAAAGATTGCTACAAAAACCGGAGCGTCCAAGTGGATTACCGGAGAATCCTCCAGAGCTTTGGTACAACGGTTACGTCATAAATACATGGGAATCATGGTGGGCATTCAGACAGTGTTGGCAGATGATCCGATGTTAAATACAAGAGTGGAAGGATTGACAAGTCCGGTGCGAATCATTTGTGATACCCATCTTCGAATTCCGGAAGATTCACAAATCTGTCGTACGGCTAAGGAATATCAGACCATTGTGGCATACAACGAAGGCTCGAAAGAAAAAGAGGCCTTATTGTCGGAACTGGGAGTAACCTTGTTACGATGTCCGTTGGTGGAAAAATCCATTGACTTGCAGTATTTGATGAACAAGCTGGGAGAACAGGGAATTGACAGTATTCTGCTGGAAGGTGGCGGAACTATAAATGAAAGTGCTTTGCAGACCGGAATCGTACAGAAGGTTCTGGTGTTCATCGCTCCTAAGATTTTCGGTGGGGAAAAGAGTCTCTCTCCAGTCCGGGGAATCGGTGTGGAGGTTCCGGATGAATGTGTGAAGCTGGAATTTGTGAAAGTGACTCCAATTGAGGAAGACTTGTTGTTGGAATATAAAGTGAGGTGAGAAAATGTTTACCGGAATTATAGAAGAATTAGGGACAATCAAGAATCTCTCCATGCAGGGTACCTCAGGACAAATAGCGATTGAGGCTGAGGAAGTTCTGAAAGGAACGAAAATTGGAGACAGTATTGCCGTCAATGGAATCTGCTTAACGGTTACATCCTTGCAGGCTAATGGCTTTACTGCAGATGTGATGGCAGAAACGGTTCGCCGCAGTAGTTTAGGAACTGCGAAAAAAGGAGATCGTGTGAATCTGGAACGGGCAATGGCCGCAGATGGAAGATTTGGAGGACATATCGTATCCGGACATATTGATGGAATAGGAAAAATCATTTCTTATAAAAAAGAGGAAAATGCGATTTGGGTTGAAATCGAAACGACAGAGAAGATTCTCCGTCTCGTTATGGAGAAAGGCTCTATTTGCATTGACGGAATCAGTCTTACAGTGGCAGCGGTAGGAACCAATAGTTTCAAGGTGTCGGTGATTCCTCATACCGGGGAGATGACTACACTACTGAAAAAGAAGCAAGGGGACTTGGTGAATCTGGAAAACGATGTGATTGGAAAATATGTGGAACGCTTACTTGGGTTTCAAGAAGAAACTGAAGAGGAAGGTAGCGGAATCACAATGGAATTTTTGAAAGAATATGGAATCTAGGAGGAAAGAATGAGCGAACAATATAATACCATTGAAGAAGCTTTGGAAGATTTAAGAAATGGAAAGATCATTCTGGTGACAGATGATCCGGACAGAGAAAATGAAGGGGATATGATTTGCGCAGCAGAGTTTGCCACCCAGGAAAACATTAATTTTATGGCATGTTATGCCAAGGGATTGATTTGTACGCCAATGAGTGCGGAACTGGCTGGAAAACTGGGATTGCCTCAGATGGTATCTGAAAACACAGATAATCATTCCACGGCGTTTACAGTGTCGATTGACCATGTGGATACGACTACAGGGATTTCAGCGGCAGAACGTTCTTATACCATTATGAAGTGTGTGGAAGAGGGAACACAGCCGCAGGATCTTCGTAGACCGGGACATGTGTTTCCGTTAGTTTCCAGAAAAGGCGGTGTTCTTGTGAGAAATGGCCATACGGAAGCGACGGTTGATTTGATGCGTTTGGCAGGATTAAAGGAATGTGGAATCTGTTGTGAAATTATGGAAGATGACGGAACCATGATGCGTACTCCGAATCTTTGGAAACTGGCAAAGAAGCATAACTTGAAATTTATTACCATTAAAGAACTTCAGGATTATTGCCGAGTGCATGAAAAACATGTGGTACAGGAAGCTAATGCGCATATGCCAACCAAGTATGGTGATTTCCAGATTTACGGTTATGTAAATGACATTACGGGAGAACATCATGTTGCCCTGGTAAAAGGAGACATTGGTGATGGTGAGGATGTATTGTGTCGTGTACATTCGGAATGTCTTACAGGGGATGCCTTTGGTTCTCAGCGTTGTGATTGTGGCGAACAGCTTCAGAGTGCAATGCGTCAGGTGGAAGCAGAAGGTCGAGGCGTGATTCTTTATATGCGCCAGGAAGGTCGAGGAATTGGCCTGATTAATAAGTTAAAGGCCTATGTGCTTCAGGAACAGGGATTGGATACGGTTGACGCAAATTTGGAATTGGGATTTGATGCAGATCTTAGAGAATACTGGGTAGGCGCACAGATTCTTTCGGACCTAGGCGTGAAGTCACTTAGACTGTTAACGAATAATCCGGATAAGGTTTACGGACTGGAAGGATTTGGATTGGAAATCAAGGAACGTGTTCCAATCGAAATTGACCCGCAGGAATATGATTTCAAATATATGAAGACCAAGCAGGATAGAATGGGACATATATTTAATAAAATAAATTTCAATAAATAGGAGGAAATAGAAATGAAGAATATCAATTTAGTAGAAGGAAAAGTTGTAGCAAAAGAAGGAATGAAGGTAGGTATTGTTGCTGCCAGATTTAATGAAATTATTGTAAATAAGTTATTAGGTGGTGCTGTAGACGGATTAGTTCGTCATGGAGTAGAAGAAGAAAACATCACTGCTGCATGGGTTCCGGGAGCATTCGAAATCCCGACTGTTGCATCTAAGATGGCACAGTCAGGAAAATATGATGCAGTCATCTGTGTTGGAGCTGTGATTCGTGGAGATACAACACACTATGACTATGTATGTAATGAAGTATCCAAAGGAGTGGCACAGGTTGGCTTAAGCACTGGTGTGCCGGTATTATTTGGTGTTATCACAACAGAAAATATTGAACAGGCAATTGCCCGTGCCGGAAGCAAGGCAGGAAACAAGGGTTATGACTGTGCATTGTCAGCAATTGAAATGGTGAACTTAATTGAACAGCTCTAATAGAAAGCCGACATTAGTCTTTGACTATGACGGAACGATTCATGAGACTATGTTGCTTTACGAAAATGCATTTCGAAAATGTTACCGGTGGCTTGTGGAAAACCGATATGTTGTAGAGGAAGAAATTACGACATCCCGAATCTCCCAGTGGCTTGGGATGAATGCTAAAGATATGTGGGATGCCTTTCAGCCGGACTTGGCTCAGAAAATCAAAGACATTGCAAGCAAGAAAATCGGGGACGAAATGCTAAAAGGCATTTCAGAAGGGAAAGCCAAGTGGTATTCCGGCGCGGAAACAGTTCTGACAGCCCTTCGAGAGGAAGGCTACCGAATGGTTATTTTAAGTAATTGTAAAATTACGTATAAAGAAATGAACTGGAAGCAGTTTCAGATGAATCGTTGGTTTGAAGAATTTTATGACTGTGAAAGCTTTGCGTTTGCTCCGAAGGAAGAGATTATCAAGGAAATCGAGAAAACCTATCCGGGACCAATGATTGTCATTGGAGACCGAGAGAGTGACTTGCGTGGCGCGAAGTCTATCAATGCAAAATTCATTGGATGCGATTATGGTTATGGGAGTGATGAGGAATTAGCCGCTTCTGACCAACGCATCCATGATATCACGGAACTTTTGGAGGCAATCAGGCTTTGCACAGAAAAGTAAGAGGATAATATGATTTTTGAAACGAATAGTGAAAAAGAGACATTTGAGATAGGAAGAAAGTTAGGGGAAAGTGCAAAACCGGGACAGATTTTCTGCCTGAATGGAGATTTGGGGGTTGGAAAGACTGTTTTCACAAAAGGATTTGCATCAGGACTTGGAATTGCTGAAGAAGTAAATAGTCCTACCTTTACCATTGTTCAGGTTTATGATGATGGAAAACTTCCTTTATATCACTTTGATGTATATCGCATCGGTGATCCGGAAGAAATGTATGAAATTGGATTTGAAGATTATTTCTACGGAGAAGGTGTTTGCCTGGTAGAGTGGTCTCAGCTGATTGAAGAACTGATTCCGGAAGATGCAGTTCAGATTCTCATCGAGAAGGATTTGGAAAAAGGATTGGATTACAGAAAAATCACAGCGGAGGGAATATGAAGATATTAGCAATAGACAGTTCGTCAATGGTGGCAACTGTGGGAATCTGGGAAGATGATGTGATGGTGGCAGAATATACCATCAATCATAAAAAGACCCATTCCCAGACTTTGTTGCCAATGATTGATGAGATTGTAAAAATGACGGAAACAGATATGGAAAGTGTGGATGCGATTGCCATTACCGGAGGACCGGGTTCTTATACCGGACTTCGAATTGGAAGTGCGACTGCAAAAGGAATTGGATTGGCAATCAATAAGCCGATTATTAATATTCCAACCATGGATGCCATGGCGTATAATTTCTATTCCAGTCAATATCTCATCTGCCCGATGATGGATGCCAGAAGAAGCCAGGTGTATACAGGACTTTATCGTTTTGACGGCACAAAAATGGAAACAATGAAACCGCAGTGTATCATGATGATTCAGGACCTGGTGGAGGAACTGGAACAAATGGGGCTTCCGGTTATGTTTTTAGGAGATGGTGTTCCGGTGAACCGGGAATTCATTGACCAGACTATGAAGGTAGAACGCCATTTTGCTCCGGCTTCTATGAATCGCCATCGCGCGGCAGCAGTGGCGTCTCTTGCGGCGATGTATTACCGGGAAGGAAAAACAGAAACTGCAGAGGAACATAAACCGGATTATTTGAGAGCTTCTCAGGCAGAGAGAGAATTAAAGGCGAAACAGAACAATGATAAAGTATAGAATCATGGAAAAAGAAGATATTCCGCAAGTCGCCCGGATTGAGAAGGCGTGTTTTTCCATGCCGTGGTCGGAGAAGTCCTTTTCCGATTCCTTGGATCAGGGGGATACTTTATTTCTGGTGGCAGAAGAGGAAGGAAAGATTTGCGGATATGTTGGAATGTATATCAGTTTTGAAGTGGGTTCGATTACCAATGTGGCAGTTGCTTCGGATTGTCGCAGAATGGGAATTGGGAAAGGACTGATTACCCAATTGGTTGCCGATTCTAGACAACGGGGCGTGGAATCCATTACGTTGGAAGTCCGGGAGTCGAATCTTCCTGCAATTAAACTCTATGAAAGCCAAGGGTTTGTATCGGAAGGAATTCGCAAGAACTTTTATCAGAAACCCACAGAAAACGCAATGATTATGTGGAAACATAAGGAATAAGAGGTAAAGATGTTAGATGTTTGTTTACTTGGAACCGGCGGAATGATGCCTCTTCCAAGAAGATGGCTTACTGCATTGATGTGCAGATATAATGGAAGTTCGATATTGATTGATTGTGGAGAGGGAACTCAGGTAGCAGTAAAGCAGAAGGGGTGGAACTTTAAACCGATTGATGTAATCTGCATTACCCATTATCATGCTGACCATATTAGTGGTCTGCCGGGACTGTTACTTACAATGGGAAACGCAGAGCGTACGGAACCACTCACAATGATTGGACCAAAGGGGCTGGAACGAGTTGTTTCTGCTTTACGAACCATCGCACCGGAACTTCCTTTTGAAATCAAATTTATGGAAATTACAGAACCGAAGCAGACCTTTGAATTCGGTGAATATCGAATCAAAGCATTTCGTGTGAAGCACAATGTGCTTTGTTACGGTTACTCCGTGGAAATTGATCGGAAGGGAAAATTCGATCTGGAAAAGGCGAAGGCATTGGATATTCCAGTTCAAAACTGGAATCGTCTTCAGCATGGAGAAACTGTGGAGGTCGATGGAAAAACATATACACCGGATATGGTCATGGGAGAGGAACGAAAAGGATTGAAAGTAACCTATACCACAGATACCAGACCGGTGGACAATATTGTGGAAGCAGCAACCGGTGCTGACTTGTTTATTTGTGAAGGGATGTATGGGGAAGAAGGAAAAGAAGCAAAGGCGATTGAACACAAGCACATGACCTTCCGGGAAGCTGCAGAAACAGCAGCAAAAGCACAGCCGAAGGAAATGTGGCTGACTCATTATAGTCCGTCCCTGACAAAACCATGGGAATTCATGGAGCAGGTTACGGAATTGTTCCCGAATGCAAAACCGGGAAAAGATGGAATGAGTGTAGATCTGAAGTTTGAAGAGGTATAGAAATGGAAGAAATCAAAATACTTGCAATTGAAAGCTCCTGTGATGAAACTGCGGCGGCAGTGGTCGTAAACGGCAGGGAGGTTTTATCCAATGTCATATCATCACAGATTGACTTACACACCCTTTATGGTGGGGTGGTCCCGGAAATTGCATCGAGAAAACATATTGAAAATATCAATTATGTAATAGAAGAAGCATTACAACAGGCAAATGTGACACTGGATGATATTGACGCAATTGGTGTAACCTACGGTCCGGGACTGGTAGGTGCGCTTTTGGTAGGTGTGGCAGAGGCAAAAGCTATTTCCTTTGCGAAAAATATCCCGTTAGTGGGTGTTCATCATATTGAAGGGCATATTTGTGCTAATTATATAGAAAACAAGGAATTAAAGCCGCCATTTGTTTGTCTGGTAGTGTCTGGTGGTCATACCCATCTGGTAGTAGTGGAAGATTATGGGACTTATCGAATTCTTGGTAAGACAAGAGATGACGCGGCAGGAGAAGCTTTCGATAAGGTAGCCAGAGCTATTGGACTGGGGTATCCGGGTGGACCAAAGATTGATAAGGTGTCCAAGGATGGAAATCCTCATGCTTATGAATTCCCAAGAGCGAAGATTACAGACAGTGTCTATGACTTTAGCTTTAGTGGCATGAAGTCTGCAGTACTGAACCAACTCAATCTGGCAAAAATGAAAAATGAAGAAATAAATCAGGCGGACGTGGCAGCGTCTTTCCAGCAGGCCGTAGTAGATACCTTGGTTACAAGAGGTCTGTCGGCTTTAAAAGAGACGGGAATGAAGAAGTTTGCCATTGCAGGTGGTGTTGCATCCAATACGGCTATTCGTGCAGCTTTTGAAGAAGAGTGTAAAAAGCGTAAAATCGAATTTTATCATCCAAGTCCGATTCTTTGTACGGATAATGCTGCAATGATTGGATCAGCAGCATATTATGAGTATATCAAAGGAGTTCGACACGGATGGGATTTGAACGCCATTCCAAATTTGAAATTGGGAGAACGATATGAGTAAAGTGACAGCCATTGTGCTTGCGGCCGGAACGGGCAGCAGAATGCAAAGTAAACAAAAGAAACAGTTTATGGAAGTAAAGGGAAAACCAATTCTTTGGTATTCCTTGTTTCAGTTTGAACAAAGTTTGGTGGACGAAGTGATTCTCGTAACCGGAGAAGAAGATATTCCGTACTGTAAAAAAGAAATCGTGGAGCGTTATGGCTTCAAAAAAGTGAAAGATGTGATTGCGGGAGGAAAGGAACGCTACCATTCTGTTTATAATGGACTTCAGAAGGCGGCGGGAGAGTATGTGCTAATCCATGATGGAGCACGCCCGATGATTACAGAAAAAATCATAGAGGACACCATTCAGGGAATCAAACAGTACAGAGCCTGCGTCGTAGGGGTTCCGGTGAAAGATACCATTAAACAGGTTTCGGAAGGAAAAGTGGTTCACACCCCGGACCGAAACAGCTTATGGATTACGCAAACCCCTCAGGGGTTTGAGACGGCACTGATAAAACAGGCCTATGAACAAATGATGCAGGAAGACCAAATTGCTGTGACGGATGATGCCATGGTAGTGGAACAATATGGTGGTCAAAGTGTTTACTTTGTGGAAGGGGACTATAAGAATATGAAAGTCACGACACCGGAAGATATTCTTTTGGCGGAAGTGTTTCTGGATTCGTACGCAAAATAGAACGGGGAATTCGTGAAAAAGTCCTTTATATAAAGGGCGAAAAGCAAAGTGGATCCTAGGGGAAAAATAGGTGTGAAAAAGTAGAGAAAAAGTTTTTGGAAAAAAGTGAAAAAAGTTGTTGACACTAGAATGAAATAGTGCTAATATAATCAAGCACGCCGCAAGCGGTGGTGCTACGGAGAGGTGTCCGAGTGGTTGATGGTGCTGGTCTTGAAAACCAGTGAGGGTCAAACCTCCGTGGGTTCGAATCCCACCTTCTCCGCTGAACATATTTATTTAAAACTACATAGTTCAACTGCTTGGAGAAGTACCCAAGTGGCTGAAGGGGCTCCCCTGGAAAGGGAGTAGGTCGTTAATAGCGGCGCGAGGGTTCAAATCCCTCCTTCTCCGTTTGGTTGAAAAATGAGTTAAAAATAAAACTCAAAAAACTTTAAAAAGTTGTTGACAGGGTTTTGAAAATATGTTATTATAATCTGGCTGTCGCAAAAAGCGACAAACAACTTCAGAAAAAGTTTTAAAAAAATTTAAAAAAGTTGTTGACAAAGCCAAAACGATGTGATACAATCGTATGGCTGTCGCTGATAAGACAACAGCAAAGAACATTGATAATTGAACAGCAACCATCCCTGAAAATTCAAGAAATAAATTTTCAGCGAACATTGTT
>JAILRB010000021.1 GCA_024698585.1 Eubacterium sp. | reverse complement strand
CGAAGAGATTATTTTAAAACACAACCCGAATTGGTCTTCCTACGGAGATACTGTTCGACCGGTATTTGTGCCAGATGAACTTCTTACCCGATTTGATATTGTTTTACGAAAGGAATTTCGAGTAGATGTTTCATTTACAAGAGAAGGATGGCATGGTCGCATGCGGGCTTGTAGAGGCGTTGGCGCGGCGATGAATGAAACACAGCTGAAGGCTTGGGACGAAGAACACATCCGGATGCTAAAGGAAAATGCGCAGAAAAGGTTTGATGTGAAGCATTATGTTTCGATAGCGGAATTGCAGGTGAGAAAGTAAATACCGGCTTGCTTTGGTACATAAATTAAGAGGAATTGGTGTCAAATGTGCTTAGGATTGAAATGAGAATTACATACGAGGAGAGTGGCTGAATGAATTTAAAAGAAATGAGTTGGGTTAGGGAGCCGAAAGGCTATATAATAAAGGAAAATCATATTGAAATAACAACGGAACCTAAGACGGACCTTTGGCAGAGAACCTATTACCATTTTCGAAATGATAATGCACCTTTGCTTCAGATGGAAACAGATGAAAAAATTTTTTCATTTATAGTAAAGACTGATTTTACAGGAAGTCACTGTAGATTTGATCAATGCGGAATTGTAATGTACTTGGATTCTGAAAATTGGTTGAAGGCCTCTGTAGAATTTGAAAACAATGAGTATCAACATTTGGGGTCAGTTGTTACAAATAATGGCTATTCTGATTGGGCAACAACAGTGATTCCGGCAGATGTAAAAACAATGTGGTATCGATTTAGTCGAAGGAATGATGATTATTGTATCGAATGCTCTATGGATGGAGAAAAATTTGAGCAAATGCGTGTATGTCATATGTTTGATGGGGCTGGGAAAATCAGATTTGGTGTGTATGCGTGCAGTCCTGAAGATTCTAGCTTTAAGGCAGTATTTACGAATTTGAAACTGACGGAGTGCGCATGGAAGGCTCATGACGGTCAACAACCGGAAACGTTAAAATTACGTCCGCATCATTTATTATGCATACAGAAATATACGGGACATGGATATGATGAAGAATTCACTAGGAATATGGACCAAATTGTAGAGTCGATTGAATTGAATTCTTCTTGCTTGGTCGAATTGGTAAAAGGCGGAGACCAACTATGTTCTTGTTGCCCCAACTATGTTGATGAAGTATGCAATTCTCCAGACAAGGTGTCGGAGATGGACGAAAAAGTTTTGCAGGCCTGTGGATTATCTTATGGTGAAATCGATAGCTGGTGTAACTTGGCTCAAAAGGCAGCAATGATTTTTAAGGGGGCGGAATTTGAAGAAATCTGTGGAAAGTGTCAATGGAATGAGCTATGCAGGAATACAAAATAGTCGATGGGAATAATGTAATTGGAAGGAATGCTAGAAGAAATGATTGAGTGATGGGTAAAAAATATCCCATCGCTTTTTTTATACTCTCATTGTAAAAAGTGAATAGGATACTCAGTCTTTTATGAAAACTAATAAATTGATTTTATTGAATAGGGGTGAAGGTTATGAGAATTGGACCATTTTTTTTGATTGGACAAAGACTTATTTTTAATGCATGTAATCTTTCTGAGGGGAGAAGACAGTCAGACAAAATTGATAACTCTTATGGACATGATAGGCTATGGGATGACCATTTCAAAGAGGGGGATTATATAAATTATCCACGTGGACGAGTCTTATGGGATTGCACCAATCAGCAGGCGATTGTATACATTGATCGTTGCATTAACAAGCCGAAAGTGCTTGAGCAGATTATTGAAGTATTTGAATTGGAAAAATATGTTGTTGAATACGATGATCATTACCGGTGCAGGGACTGTATTGGAGAATTGTTTGAGTGAATGATAATAACATATTATACAAAAAACAATAATTGTATAAATGCAGGGGTGGATTTATAATGGAGACAACAGATTGAACGGATTAATTGAATATGGAGAAAGGGGTGAACTGATGATTTACACAATCCCACCAAAGAAGATGGTAATTATCAATATCCTTGACATTTTAAAACGCTATTCCGATGAAAATCATACGCTGAGTCAGAAACAGATTATGGATATTCTGGAACGGGAATATAATACGAAAGTTGAGCGGAAAACAATCAAAAGAAATCTGATGAATCTGATTGACTTTGGCTATAACATTGATTATACGGAAACTGTGAAGTACAAAAAGAATAAAGATGGAGTCTTAGAAGAAAGCTCTGTATTATCGGATTTTTATCTGATAAGGGAATTTACGGATAGTGAATTAAGACTGTTGATTGACAGTTTGCTTTTTAATCGATATCTGCCAGCCAGACAATGTAAGGATATGATTAAAAAGATTGAAGGTCTTTCTAACGATTATTTTACGTCCAGAGTAAAGCATGTTCAAAATTTGCCGGATAATATGCCTAGAAATGGCGAGATTTTTTATACCTTAGAAGTATTGGATGAAGCAATCAGCAAAAACAGAAAAGTTTCATTTACATATAATCAATATGGTACGGACAAGAAACTGCATCCGAGAAAAGCTGAACCTTACATCATTAATCCGTATCAGATGGTGGCTGTGAACGATAAGTATTATTTGATTTGTAATGTGGATAAGTATGATAATCTCGCAAATTTCCGGTTGGATCGAATTACGAATATTAAAATGTTAAAGGATAGAGTAAAACCTAAAAAGCAGGTAAAGGGATTGGAGAATGGACTGAACCTACCGAAACATATGGCAGAACATATCTATATGTTTAGTGGCGACAGTGTTCGAGTGACATTCAGGACAAAGAAATATTTGCTGAGTGAAATCTTTGATTGGTTTGGCAAGGATATTATCTTTTCTGATGAAACAGAAGATGAAGTGACCTGTTCGGTGTTCGTGAATGAAAAGGCTATGAGAAAGTGGGCATTGCAGTATGCGTTGCATGTAAGGGTGTTGAGTCCGCAGAGTATGGTCGATGGAGTGAAGGAAGATTTAGAGAAAGCGAGGGAGATTTATGGGTGAACAAGAAATAATAGTAAACGAAATAAGAGTAGGTAGTAAACCTATTACTTTGGGACAGTTAATTGAACAAGTTGGTGAATTTGTGGTGCCGGAGTATCAAAGACCGTATGAGTGGAATCACGATCAAATAGATAAAATGTTAGAAAATCTTTCTTGCGATGATTCTGGTGATAAAAATGATAAGGAAGAGTTGATATTTTTTGGCTCTTTGCAAATTAATGAGAACGGCGGAAAAAGCGAAATTATTGATGGTCAGCAAAGAATCACATCATTTTTGCTTCTTATTGCAGCGTTTAATGAACTAGAGTTTTTGGGAGTTGATGAAGAAAGATATTTAAGAATAGGAAACATATGCATAAAGTACAATAATAATGTTAAGGAGAATAAGTTTAAGGATAATTACGATTATATCAAAAATAGAATCAATGAATTGGAATTAGACTTGGAAAGAATTAAGAAGAATACAGTTTTTATATTAATCAGTACGAAAGGAAAAGCATCGCTTGAAACAATGCTTAAGATTTTTTCGTCAATGAATATGGAAGGATTACCATTGCAAAGTGAAGATGTTTTTAAAGTAAAATATGCTGATATGTTTGAAAACAGTTCGGAAGTATTGAACAATGTTAATAAAAAATATGAAGAAATATATGCATACAATGATACGTCTGATATATCTGAATTGTCTGAATATGACTTGATAGATACATTTAAATTTTGGATAATTGCACATTCAAAATCAGACTCTTTAAGAAGTGCAAAAATATTAAAACAAAATGCAATAACTTTTTTTGTACAAAACTATGATGTGATTATCAAAGAAGAAGAGTCAATAAATATCGATGTGTTTTGCAAGATTGCAGATACGATGCTGGAAACACAAAAAATAATTGATCAACATGGAGAAGAGATATTTAAAAGTGGAGAAGAAATATGGTTTTCAAGAGAATTAATTGGAGAAGCTAAATATTGGAATTTGAAAAATATAGTTTTTTTTCTGGTACATAAGATATCGTTGGAAAAAGGAAGTCCGAAAAAAGAAGAAATAAAAGTTGCGTTGGAAATTGCAGAGGTTATATGGCAATATTGTTCTGTTTTTAGGGCTGGAGCGTCAAAAGTTTTAACTGAAGTGTATAACAAAATTCTAGAGTTTATTTTAAAGAAAAACATAAGTATAGATTGGAAAAAGATAATAGAAGAATTTAATGAAAGTGCAAAAAATTCTTTAAATGGGGAAAATGTTAGTTATTTTAATAAGTTTATAGAAATGTTAAATGGTGATTGTTTTAATGGGAACATTCCACATTTGATGACAGAACTCAGTTATTTTGAAGATTGTGTCTGTAATGAAAAAAATGAATGTACTGTTAACGACATAAAAAGAATAATATTTTACAGAAAATACAATTCGAGTTATAAAGGAAAACAAAGAAATTTAGATATTGAACATATCATTTCACGATATTTTGAAAAAGAAATTGGAATAGAAATTAATTCCATTGGTAATTTGATGTACCTTGAAAGAAATATTAATCGAAATATTGGAAGCAGATTAGGTAGAAAAGAAAAAAATTCGTTTCAAGTTAATGATGATATTAGTGAATTGAAGATTCCTAAAGACAGTAATGAGAGTAGTTATAGAAAATCAGAACTAAAATGTGCGGAGCGTATATGTGATTTGTATGAAGAAAAAGGCAGAACGTGGACGAAGGATGACTGCATTGCTAGAAAAGAGAACAAAATAAAATACATAAAAGAATTATACAAAATTAAAATATTGTAGAAGTCAAAAAAGAATAGATTTGCAGCAAAAGAGAAGGAGGATTATATGAAATCTAGTAAAAAAATAGAGCGAATAGAAGTACCAACTAAGGATATTGTCAATGAATGCATAAAAGAATTCGATGAAAACAATTCGGAAGTTGAATCGTCTATAAGAAAATTATTTGATGAATTTGATGATTCATCTTTTGAAAAAATATTAGTAAAAGTTATTGTTCTTAATAACAGATATAGTACAGGATTAAATGATAATCAGCTTGAAGAAGGAAAAAAAGATGAACTTGATAAAAAGGGTAAAAAGTATCCTGTAGATGTCATCACGATGGCAAAACACATATTGGGTTTGAGCGAAGAGATTGCTAAAGTGAAGAATCCAGAGAATGTGATTAATCTTGTAAATAAAATGAGTGATTTGGGGGAACAATATAAAAAGGCGTATTCTTTTGCAACTAAGTATTGTGCATGGACTTTAAAAAAAATGGATAATCCAATGAATATTCCAATTGTGGACTCTTTTGTTAAAGGTTTTCTTTATTACTTGAATGAAAAAGAAGAAGCAGGTTTATATTATAAAGGAGGTTTTGCTCAAAAAAACTTGAATGATTATGACAAATTTTGCAAAATATATAAATCTTTTATCGAAAAATATGATTTTCTTAGTGATAAGACATATAAAGAAATTGATAAGTATATTTGGCAATATTCAAAAAATTTATTGAAGAAGAACAATGGCAAAGAACCAATTGATATCAGAATATATAATTAGTTAAAATGATAGTATTGTTTTTGACATGGATTTCAAAACATAAAAAGAATAAAACATATTAGGGAGAGTTAATGCAAAATGCTAATATTTTTTATAATTCTTTTAATAATAGTTTTTTTAATCATAACTACATCAAGGGAAAATAAAAATTCAACTAATAAGAGTCAGAGCAGAAATGGGTTGTCTGAATTTATTGGATGGATATTCACTCCCGAGAATAGACGTGTTGGAATTCAAGGAGAAAGAGAGGCTGTTAGAGTAATAAAGTCAGTTCTTCGAGAAGGAAATCAACTATTTACAAATGTATCGGTTGAATGTGATGGAAAGCGATCGGAACTAGATGCGGTAATTGTCAACGAATATGGTGTATTTATTATTGAAGTGAAAAACTATTCCGGCCGTCTTATTGGAGGAGAAGATGATTTTGAGTGGGAAAAGTACAAAACGACTGCTGCGGGGAATACCTATAGTAAAATTGTTAAAAATCCTATAAAACAAGTAAAACGACAAATATTTATTCTTGCTAGATTTCTTGATTGTCATGGAATAAAAGTTTGGGTTGACGGATATGTAAATTTGCTTGAGCGCAATAGTCCGGTTATCAGCAATTACATTCTAACAAGTACATTTGACATTGACTGTGCAATACACACGGAAGGTAAAAAGAAACTGACTCCCCTAGAAGTTAATAAAATTGTAGAATTATTATTAGTGTAAAATAAGCAACCTTAAGCCATGGGGCAAAAAAGTCTCATGGCTTTCTTTATACTTCCTACATAACCATCCCCACCACACGAAAGGAGCAACTTATGCAATTAATCACAGGAAAATATAACACTGCCAAAGTTTTCACTGCCCAATGTGACGACACCTGCGTTGAGCAAATACGCGAACTCTTGGATCAGGAACCCTTTCAGGATGCAAAGGTAAGAATTATGCCGGATTGTCATGCAGGGAAGGGATGTGTCATTGGATTTACGGCGGACCTTGGGGACAAGATTATTCCGAACGTTGTGGGCGTTGATATAGGTTGTGGAATGTTGACTGTGGAACTGGGGAAAATCGATATTGACTTTCAACGACTGGATACGGTGATTAAGACCTTTATCCCGTCGGGAAGAGAAGTGAATAAAGGGCGGTTGATGAACTTTCCGAAGATTCAGCAGTTGAAATGTTATAGAGAGCTGCAGGATACAAGAAGATTGGGGCGGTCTATAGGAAGTCTGGGAGGCGGAAATCACTTTATTGAGATTGATGCGGATGAGGAAGATAATAAGTATCTCGTGATTCATACCGGAAGCAGGAATCTTGGTTTGCAGGTTTGTAAGTATTATCAGAAAATCGCCGTGGGAATTCACATTGGAAAAGAAGAATTGTGGAACGAGGAACAAAAAATCATAGCTGAGTACAAGGCGGCTGGTCGTAGGAAAGAAATCAAGGAGGCAATTAAGGAACTTCGAAGAAATTTTAAACAGAAGACGCCGGATATTCCACTAGAACTTTGTTATTTGACCGGAGAGTATAGTCAAGATTATTTGCATGATATGAAAATCTGTCAGGAGTTTGCAGAGGAAAATAGACATATGATTGCAAAGTTGATTGTAGAGAACTATGGGTTTAAGCCGATTGGAGAATTTTCCACAGTCCACAATTATATTGATCATGAATCAGGGATTATTCGAAAAGGAGCAGTGTCAGCGAAAAAAGAAGAGCGACTGCTCATTCCGATAAATATGAGAGATGGGTCGTTGATTTGCATTGGAAAAGGGAATGAAGACTGGAATTGTTCAGCACCTCATGGAGCCGGGAGATTGTTTTCCAGAACGGAAGCGATAAATCGCTTTTCGGTAAATGATTTTCAACAGACAATGAAAGAGGCGGGAGTCTTTACAACTTGTGTGAATGAATCGACATTAGATGAAAGCCCGTTTGCTTATAAAGGAATGAAAGATATTGTGGAAAATATTGAACCTACTGTGGAAATTATTAAAGTGATCAAGCCGGTTTATAATTTTAAAGCGGCAAACGAAAGATAAAATCAGAAAGAAACACTCGAGATGGTTGAAATGTATTGTCTCGGGTGTTTTTATGCCTCTAAATACCGATAACTGATGTTACAAAAATGTCCCATGCCCTTCGATAGAATATATTTACAATCATAAAGAAAGAAGGTGGCTTTTATGAAATATACATCAGCAGAAGCGGCTAAGCTGGTCGCAAAATTGCAGCAGGAACATATGAATGTTTTGAGTTTAGAAAAGCAGTCAAGGACATTTCTCGCAAGCGTTGGAGAAGATGTGGAATCTGTCCGTCCGGAATACAATTACGAAAAAACAAAAATACATCTTTTGACACTGGAAAGAAAAATTAGAAAAGTAAAGCATGCGATTAATGTCTTTAATGCAAAGACAGTGATTCCTGAATTTGACATGACAATTGATGAAATGCTTGTTTACATTCCTCAGTTAACAAAGAAAAAGGATAAATTAAAAGAAATGGCGAACGCTTTGCCGAAAACTCGAAGCGATGAATACCCTATGTCAAATATTATTGATTATAGGTATGCAAATTATGATTTAAAAAAAGCCAGAAATGATTTAGAAGCGATTACGGAAGAATTATCAAAGGCGCAGTTAGCCCTGGATTCCGTAAATCATACGATAACTTTTGAAATTGAAGAGTAAGAAATAATCCGTTGCCATTGTGTCGAAAAAAACATCTGATAGAGGATTAATGATAGGTTAATGGTTAATTCTTTATTATGTTTTTCAAATTTTATTTTGTAATAGGTTTTTGTTTAGAGTAATACAGTTTGAAAATTTAGATGATTGTTTTTTTCGTTTCAATGCCATAAAAACTTTAAGGTGCAGGGAAGTATGGTTACAACTGCTTACCTAGGAGTATAAAGTAACGAGGTACTATAGAGATAAAGTTTTGGGAGGTGTAGATATGCAGTTTTTCAAAATTGATGGATTGATTGAAGATGAAAAATGGGTAAAAGATTTTGAAGACAGACAGGCTTGGAAGGAAAAAGAAGCGAATATTCTGATCCATAGTGATAACTTCAATCAGCGGTGTAAGATGAAAATGTATTTGTTTGTAGGACATGCATCCTCTGTAAAAATTACAATAGGGGCTATTTGCTTAGATTCTTTGAAATTGTCTGAACGACTTACGCAGTTTATGAAAGAGATTGATGTGAATGTGGGCGAACTTAGGGTTGAAGAAACTACAGGAAAAAATATGTGTTCTTTACTCCAAGGTGCAGAGCGTAAAGGATATATAGAATCCGAAGAAGATATCTTGGAAACTTTTAGAATTAACAGGGTTTTGGGACGGTATGGAAGAGATATAAGTTATGGAGAAAAGATTATTGATGGATTGAAGAAAGAAGAAGTATTTTCGAAAGTCGAACAACTCTTTGTGAGAGAATGCTTCGTTCCGGAATTAGAACGGATTTATATGGGAACAGAAAGAAAAAGTCCGGTAGGACATCCGGTTCATTATATGATTCAGGCAGATGATTCTGAAATGAGAATCGAAATGACGAAACTATTGATTGAGGCGCTTTATTCGGCAGGAAGAATCAAAAATAAGCGCGTTACATATCTTAGTGTCGATCCCCTCGATGGTGTTCCGGAAAAGGGGGGCGATGATCTGTATCGGTGTAATGAAGGTGGTGCAATTGTTGTAGAATATATGGCTGAAGATGTTATAGAAGATCAGTTTGCATCTTTTGCAAGAGATATTACAGAAAGATTATGTAAGACCATGAAAAAATATCAGAATAAGGTTTTGACAATTTTTTGTTTTCAAAGAGAGTGCTATAGACAGAAAGAGATTTTCTACGAAAACTTGGGGAATACCAGCCTTGTAGAATTGAAAGAAGACTTGGCGTATGGAAAGAGAGCTGAGAGTTACCTAACTGCACTTGCGAAAGATAAACAAATTTTGACAGATTCTTCATTGTTTGAATTGATTGATGAAGAGAAAGGATATTTGGCCACTGAATTAAATGAAATGTTTACGGAATGGTTCAACCGAAAATTAAAAACAGATTATTATCCGCAATATAAAGAAATGACTTCGGTAAAGAAAGAAGTAATCAAAGCAGCACCGAAAGGTACTGCATTCGATGAATTAAACGAAATGATAGGAATTACTGAAGCAAAAAAAGTAATAATGCAGGCATTAGATTTCTTTAAAGCGCAAAAAATTTTTGCGGAAAAGGGAATGAAGAAAGAACGGGTTGCAATGCATATGGTTTTTACCGGAAATCCGGGAACTGCGAAAACGACGGTTGCTAGATTATTTGCCAGAACCATGAAGGAGAATGAAATTCTTTCCAATGGTCATTTAATTGAAGTGGGACGGGGAGATTTGGTAGGTAAGTTTGTGGGATGGACGGCCCCAACGATTCAGAAAAAATTTCGAGAAGCAAAAGGTGGAATCTTATTTATTGATGAAGCATATTCCTTAGTAGATGACAGGGACGGAAGCTTCGGTGATGAAGCAATTAACACCATTGTTCAGGAAATGGAAAATCACAGAGAAGATGTGGTTGTGATTTTTGCAGGTTACCCGGATGAGATGGAGCAATTTCTGCAAAAAAATCCGGGACTTCGTTCTAGAATTGCCTTTCATGTTCCGTTTGAAGATTATGATACGGAAGAATTATGTGGCATTGCAAAACTGATTGCAAAGAAAAAAGAGTTATTGTTGTCTGAAGATGCAGTAGAGAAAATGTCTGAAATTTTCGAAGTTGCGAAGAAAGAGAGTGATTTTGGAAACGGAAGATATGTTCGCAATGTGATTGAAAAAGCAAAAATGGCACAAGCCGGAAGATTGATGAAAATGGATTTTGAAACAATAAAATCTAGAGATGTTCGAACTATTTGTGCTGAAGATATTGAAAAGCCTTCCGGTGTGAAGAAAAAGAAATCAAATCCTATTGGATTTGGTGTGGCGTAAAATGAAAAGGAGTTTCGGGTGAAAAAAGGAATTTTTTGGTGTAAAGATATGAATGAGAATCCTCCACGTTTGATTACTGTCAGTGTGGAATGTTCTTTTAGTGGAGAGTGCGAAGGTAATGTAAATTACAGCTCAAAGTCCGGAAAGAATTTTAATCACAAAAAGGAGTGGAGTAAGCTAGACAAAAATGTGACGGAAGGTTATCCGTACAATTATTATCCTAGGGGGCGTGTGGAAATAAAAAATGGAAAAGTAACTATTTTTCTTAATCCTGACATTAATACGGATGAAGTGTTAGATGTAATACTGACAGAGTTTGAATTGAAAGATGATCGAAGGAAAATAATTAAGGTAAAGAGTGATGGCTCAAATCACTACCAATATTTAATGCACAGGGACGAAGTGTCAAAAAAGCAATTCCGATTTGAAAATGCAGAAAAAAGAGTGAAAGAGTTCTGCATGGATGCCATTGCTCGCAAATATGGAAAAACAATTCCAAAAGCAGCAAGACATCGATTAGATGAAGAACTTTTGAAGATTTCAGAATGTGACGGCTGGTCGCGATATTTGCTGGCAGCTAAATTGGCAGAAAAAAACAGAAAGATGGGATATGTGCATAATGTTCGTGGATGTGCAGGTGGATCGTTTGTAGCGTATTTACTAGGAATCACAGAGACAAATCCTTTGCCGGCAATGAGTGGTTATGAGGATGGAAATGATATCCCTTATGAATTTTTTATGGGGAGTTCTACAGCAAAGAACCCCTCCTTTGATTTGAATTTTGCAAATGAAATACAGAGCAACCGGTTGGATTTTTGTAAAGAGATTTTAGGTGAAAATCAGGTTTTTTACGGAGGGGTTTTTAGTGATACGGTGGGAGAAAATTACTTGAAGATTGTGAAACATCCGGGAAAACTTGTGATTGTTCCAAAGGATTGCATGGTTGATTGCTTTGTAGATAAGAAAAAGGGAATTATATATGATGAGCGGAGACGATTTGATTCTATCAATGTTTTGGAACATGATATGTTTTCGAGACTAAAAAAAATACAAGATTATATTGGAGTGAATGTACACGAGCTTCATGTGGGAAACGATATTGTTGAAGAAATAGCCAAGTGGAAACCGGAAGCATTTGAAGGACTGACAATGAAAGAACTGGGACAAAATGAAATATTTAGAATAGTAAAACCGAAGAACTTTTCTGAATTAGTAAAAGTGTATGGATTATCTCATGGTAGAGGGACTTGGAATGAAAATGGCGAAGAGTTGTTTCGTGATGGGATTCCATTAGATGATATCATTGCACATCGAGAGGATGTTATGCTGAAACTTTTACAATTTGGACTTTCCAGAGAAGAATCATATCAGATCGCTGAATATGTGAGAATGGGAAAAGTCTTTCGTTTGGGATTCCAAGAAGAACAAATCGCTCGATTAAAGGAAGTTAATGTTCCTGATTGGTATATTGAATCAATGCAAAAGATAAAATATCTTTTCCCGAAATCCCACGCCGTGGAATATGTTAGAAATTTTCTTCGAGAGGCCTGGATTAAGGAACATTATCCTGATGAATTCAAAAAGGTGATTGAAGTATGAACGTTAAAATATTCTCAAGAGAAGCAACGGAAGATTTGCTAAGGCAAGTGGAAAAATTAGAAAACACTGCTGTGATCAGTTTCTATGATCCTCCAAGTAAAACATTTTTCACGGAGAAACCCATTGATTTTGGAAAGAAAGTGGATTATTTATTTCAAGTAGCAGTCAATGACATTGATATTGAAGTTTTACCCCGATATGGACTGACAGAAAAGTCCTTTTTTACGGAAGCGGAAGAACTGGCTGAGTTTATTCGAGAAGCAAAGGAGAACGGCATGGATATCATTTGTCAATGTGAGTATGGTCAGAGCCGAAGTGCAGCGTGTGCAGCGGCCATCTTGGAATATTACGATAGAAAAGGAATTACTGTTTTTGCAGATTATAGATATTATCCAAATCAATTGGTGTTCAATAAAATATATGACGCATTAAAAAGTGAAAATAGTTTTGGAAACTAAAGATTCCCCATTTGCCATTCCCTCCACTCAATGCTATCCTATATTCAGAAGATTATGAACTTGCAAGGAGGACTGGCATGAACGAAACAATCACAAATAGAATTTCAAAATTGCGTACCCTGATGACGAAGCATGGCATTGATGCATACCTGATTGTCAGCGACGATTATCATGCCTCAGAATATGTCAGTGACTACTTTAAAGCGAGAGCCTATCTGTCCGGTTTTACCGGTTCGGCAGGAAGCCTTTTGGTGATGAAGGATTGGGCAGGACTGTGGACGGACGGAAGATATTTCTTGCAGGCAGAGGAGCAGTTAAAAGGAACCGGAATTGAATTGATGAAGATGGGGGAGGATGGGGTTCCGACGGTTACGGATTATCTGGAGCAACATATTCCACATCACGGTGTGTTAGGCTTTGATGGGAGAACGATTCGTGTGAGCCTGTATCAATTAATGAAGGAAGCGTTGCAGGGAAAGAACGCCACCATCCAATCAGACCTTGATTTGGTGGGTGAACTATGGACAGATAGACCAGCTTTTCCAAAAGAAAAAGTTTGGGTCTTAGAGGAACAATATACAGGAGAATCAACAAAGGAAAAACTAAAGAATCTTAGAAAGACATTAGATGAGAAAAATGCGGATGGAATGATTCTTGCCACATTAGATGATATTGCGTGGCTTTTTAATCTAAGAGGAAATGATATTTCCTATAATCCGGTCTTTTTGTCCTATGCCTATATTGGACAGCAATTAACAATCTTGTACCGCGATGAGGAAACACTAACGGAAGAAGCGAAGCAGGCACTGAAAGAAAATGGTGTGGAAATCAGACCATACTTTCAGATTTACAAAGATGTGAAAGAAATCGAAAATGAAACCATTGTGGTAGATGAGCACGGAATCAATATTGCAATGAAGAACAGTTTTGCAAAGGATACCACGTTGATTAATGAAAAAAATCACATCTTTATAAGGAAAGCTATCAAAAATGAAACGGAGCAGCAGAATGAACGAAGAGCACACGTGCTGGATGGCGTTGCTGTAACGAAGCTGATTTATTGGTTGAAGAAACAGCAGCAGGACGGAACAGTTACATCCTTAAAGGAAACGGATGTCTGCGAGAAACTGGAAAACTTTAGAAAACAGGGAGAAGGATATCTGGGACAAAGCTTTGCACCGATTGTTGCTACGGGAAAGAACGGAGCAATTGTTCATTATGAACCAATCAAAGGGGAAGATGCGAATCTGGAAGAGAATAACTTTGTGTTAATGGATACCGGTGGGCAATATTATTATGGAACCACGGATATTACCAGAACAGTGGCAATCGGAAAACTGACGCAACAGCAGAAGATTCATTACACAGCGGTACTTCGAGGACACATTCGATTGGCAATGGCGAAGTTTAAGTACGGAAGCACGGGAGCAAATCTGGATGTGCTTGCCAGAGGACCGTTGTGGGAAATGGGACTGGATTACAATCATGGAACGGGACACGGCGTGGGATATCTTTTAAATGTTCATGAAGGGCCTAATGGAATACGTATGAAGGAAGCTGACCGCAGTGTTGGCGTGACGATGGAAGAGGGGATGATTACATCGGATGAACCGGGATTATATCTGGAAGGACAGTATGGAATTCGAATTGAGAATATGATTCTTTGTAAAAAGGATGGAAAAACAGACTTTGGACAATTCATGAAGTTTGAACCACTGACATTAGTTCCTTATGAGCGGGAGGCAATTCTTCCGGAACTGTTGGAAGTGGGAGAATTGGAATGGCTTAATACATATCATGAAAGAGTGTTCCGTGAGCTTTCTTCGAAATTGACAAAAGAAGAGAATGAGTGGTTGGAAAAACAGACGAAACCATTGGGAAAATAGCGTACAATAGGCGGAAAAACGGATTCCGTCCCGTCAAGAAAAAAGCATTGAAATTATGCGTTCTTGTGGTATAATATTCTAAGAATTGTGCGTTTTTGCGCATATGGATAAAAGTATTGGAGGAAATATGATGAAACATATTAAGACTTTAACAGGAAAAACATTAAAGGAAAGCATGAAGAAAGGTGGATGTGGTGAATGCCAGACATCATGCCAGTCAGCATGTAAGACTTCTTGTACAGTTGGAAACCAGACTTGCGAGAACAAATAATTAATTTCATAGAAATTTATTACTATAACAGAGCCGAATTATCGACTCTGTTATAGTGCGTTTAAAAACTTAATAGCGTTAGGAGGAAATCACAGTGATTCATCAGTATAAGAGCAATGGGTATAACATTGTTATGGATGTGGAAAGCGGTGCTGTTCATGTTGTGGATGATGTAACCTATGATGTAATTGCTTTGTATGAAAAATCTTCTGCTTCGGAAATTGAGGAGCAGTTAAAGGGTCAGTATCCGGTGGATATGATTCGTGAATCAATGAAAGAGGTTGAAGAGTTAAAAAATGATGGTCAGCTGTTTACAGAAGATATTTATCAACCATACATTGAGGAGTTTCAGGAAAAGAGACAGACGGTTGTAAAGGCTTTGTGTCTTCACATTGCACATGATTGTAACCTGGCCTGCAAGTATTGTTTTGCAGAAGAGGGAGAATATCATGGCAGACGTGCCTTGATGAGCTTTGAGGTTGGTAAGAAAGCTCTTGATTTTCTTGTGAAGAATTCCGGGAACCGTGTGAACCTGGAAGTTGACTTTTTTGGCGGAGAACCGTTGATGAACTGGGATGTTGTAAAACAACTGGTGGAATACGGACGAAGCCTGGAAGAACCGAACAATAAAAAGTTCCGATTCACATTGACCACCAATGGCGTGTTGCTCAATGATGAAATCATGGAATATTTGAATAAAGAAATGTCCAATGTTGTAATCAGTCTGGATGGACGAAAGGAAGTCAATGATCGAATGAGACCGTTCCGTAACGGAAAGGGAAGTTACGATTTGATTGTTCCGAAGTTCCAGAAACTTGCGGAGAGCAGAAACCAGATGAATTATTACATTCGTGGAACATTCACAAGAAACAATCTGGATTTTTCAGAGGATGTAAAACATTTTGCAGATTTAGGATTTAAACAGATGTCCATTGAACCGGTTGTAGGACCGGATGATGATCCATATTCCATTCGTGAGGAAAATCTTCCTCAGATTTTAGAGGAATATGATAAACTGGCACTGGAGTACATCAAGCGTGAGAAGGAAGGACGAGGATTTAACTTCTTCCACTTCATGATTGATTTGCAGCAGGGACCTTGTGTTTACAAGCGTCTGTCCGGTTGTGGATCCGGAACAGAGTACTTGGCGGTAACGCCTTGGGGTGACTTGTATCCGTGTCACCAGTTTGTTGGAAATGAAGAATTCCTGCTGGGAAATGTGGATGATGGAATTACAAAACCGGAAATCGTGAAAGAATTCGGTTGTTGTAACGTATACACGAAAGAAAAGTGTAAGAACTGCTTTGCAAGATTCTATTGCAGCGGCGGTTGTGCAGCAAACTCCTATAACTTCCATGGAAATATTAACGATGCTTATGAAGTCGGGTGTGAAATGGAACGGAAGAGAGTAGAGTGCTCAATTATGATTAAAGCGGCCTTGGCCGATGAATAAAGGGGATAAAAATGAAGAAGATAAAGCTTAGTATTTTATATATGACAATGATTTTGTCAATTGGTGCTTTGACAGCATGTGGAACACCGGAAAAGAAAGAAGCCAAGGTAAACGACGGCATGAAAAAGGGAACATGGGTTGTTTATGAAGTTCAGGCAGGAACCAATCCGAAGGATTTGGAAGATACCAGAGCGATACTTGAAAAGAGAGCAAAATCTTTGTATACACCGGATGCGAAGGCATACCTTCAGGAAGATGATAAGATCAAAGTCAATATTCCGGAAAAGTATGACATAGAAGAACAACTGGATGAACTTGCGAAACCGGGAAAACTGTTTTTTACCATAAAAGCAAAAGACGGGTATGAACCGACAAAGGAAGAACTGGAAAGTGAATCTTATATCAAGTTGAACGAAACTTATTACAAGGTTTGGCTTACAGGAAACGATGTGGAAAAAGCAGATGCTGCCACCCAGATAGATGACGAGGGTATAACAGAGAATGTCATCAATGTTTCGTTTAACAGTGAGGGGGCAGATAAGTTTTCAGAAATGACATCATCCAATGTAGGAGTTCAGAATTTCATTATCTTGGATGAACAAGAGGTTGTTTCGCCGATGATTGCTGAAGCGATTACCTGTGGTGCGTGTGTAATCAGTGGTTGTGATTCCATTGGACATGCATCGGTGATTGCGGCACAAATCAATAGCGGATGCTTGAAAGCAGAAGTTAAGAAAGTTGATTGTGGTACAAAAAAATAAAGCGGTTTTAGCCGTATAAGGACAGCCGGAGGAGACGGCGATATAAAATAAGTCGATTGGCTTAGAAAGAGGTTAGAAAATGAAGTTTAAAACAATGAGTAAGGCAAAAAGTATCTCATGCTTTATTTTATGCATGGTACTTGTAGTCGTTGCGGGTGCAATTGTAATGTGGGGTATCCCAAAGAAAATTCCTGGAATCGGAGACAGAGGTAAAGCCTCTTATATCACACAGGGATTAGACTTAAAGGGTGGTACAAGTATTACTTATGAAGTGGAAAAGGGTGCCAGCCAGAAGGATATTGCAGATACCAGAGCAAAGCTTGAAAAGAGAGTTCAGAGCAAGTTCAGTTCTGAAGCAACAGCATACAGAGAAGGTGACAACAGAATCACTGTTGAAATTCCAGGTGCATATGATGCTGATAAAGCTGTTGATGAATTAGGTAAGCCGGGTAAGATGTACTTCACTACCGCTGCGGAAGACGGTTACACACCGACAGAAGAAGAGTTAAAGAATGAAGACTACATTAAGTATCAGGAAGGATACTACAAAGTTTGGTTGACCGGTGATGAAGTTGCTGATGCAAAGGGTGCCAGCAGAGCCGATGATAAGACGAACGAACTTGAAAATGTAGTTAATGTAACATTTACCAGTGAAGGTGGAAAGAAATTCGCTGACATGACAACTGCAAATGTTGGAAAGCAGAACTACATTATTTACAATAACGAAGTAATCACAGCACCAAACATTAATGAAGCAATTACAGGTGGTTCTTGTGAAATCAGTGGTAGTTTTAAGACTATTGATGAAGCAAATGACCTTGCTACAAACATTCGTATCGGTGGATTAAAAGCTGAAATCAAGGAATTAAGCCATAGCGTACAGAGTGCTCAGCTTGGTAATGATGCATTATCTAAGAGTTTGAAGGCTGGTTTAATCGGATTTATTATTATCTGTATCTTCTTATTATTTGTATACAGAATTCCGGGACTTGCAGCTGCATTATCATTAGTAGCATATGTTGAAATGATGCTTTTAGCATTAAACGGATTTGATTTGACATTAACACTTCCTGGTATCGCAGGTATTATCCTGGATATCGGTATGGCAGTAGATGCGAACGTAATTATTTACGCTCGTATTCGTGAAGAAATTGCTGCAGGACGTCAGGTTCAGAATGCAATTCATACAGGTTTCCAGAAGGCTACATCAGCAATCGTGGATGGTAACATCACAACATTAATTGCTGCATTAGTACTTCTTTGGAGAGGTTCAGGAACAGTTCAGGGATTTGCAACAACACTTGCTATCGGTATTTTAGTTCAGTTGTTCGCATCACTTGTTATTTCCAGAGCACTTGTTTGGTTACTGTACTACATGGGATTCCAGACAGAAAAATTCTATGGTAAGGAAAAAATCAGAAAGACCATTGAATTCGTTCAGAAGAAAGCAATCTTATTTACCGTTTCAATTGTTACTATTGTAATTGGTTTAGGTTCCATCGCATTCCATGCATCAAAGGGATCAGCATTCGATTACAGTATCGAATTCAAGGGTGGTATCTCCATCGATGTTGAGTTCGCAAAAGAATATGATGTAAACTACTTCAATGATTCCATTAAGCCGGAACTTGAAAAAATCTTAAATACAACAGACGTTCAGGGACAGCAGGATACTGCAAACAGAAAGTTATATAAGATTAAGACTAGATCATTAAGTGAAGAAGAATTCAAGAAAGTTAGAGAAACTTTAGTTAAGAACTTTAAGGCAGTCGATAAAGAAGAAAACTTCGGTAATACAGAAATTTCTGATACAATCAGTTCAGAAATGAGAAGAGACGCTGTTCTCGCTACAATCATTGCTACAATTTGTATGTTGATTTACATCTGGATTCGATTCAAGAACATCCAGTTCGCTTTGGCAGCGGTTGTTGCTTTAGTACATGACGTATTAGTTGTTGTAGGATTCTATGGTATTTCAAGAGTTACTGTTGGTACAACATTCATTGCCTGTCTGTTGACTATCGTCGGTTACTCTATCAATGCCACAATCGTTATCTTCGATAGAATTCGTGAAAACAGAGCGTCCATGAAGCGTGGTGATCAGTTGATTGATGTGGTTAATGCAAGTATTACACAGACATTAACAAGAAGTATCTACACAACATTAACAACATTCGTTATGATCTTTATGATTTTCATCATGGGTGTATCTTCTATCAGAGAATTTACATTACCATTGATGGTTGGTGTTATTGCCGGTATGTACTCATCTGTTTGTGTAACAGGTTCATTATGGTATGTAATGAAGAAGGGTGCAGAAAAGAAAGCAGAATAAGAATTCAATTTATAAGAATTATCATAACAGCCCCCTGCCAGTTGGCAGAGGGCTGTTCAACATAAGGTGGAACAAATACATGAAGGAACGATGGTATTTACAGACGAAAAAAGCCGATTTTAACGGCATTGGAAAAAAATATCATATTAGTCCGATTACGGCACGGTTGATTCGAAACAGAGACGTGGTCAGTGAGGAAGAAATGGAGCAATATCTATATCCGGATATTTCTGCATTAAGTTCGCCCTGGTTGTTTAAGGACATGGATCAGGCGGTGGATTTAATCAATATTAAAATTGATTCTCAGGTAAAAATCAGAATCATCTGCGATTATGATGTGGATGGTATCTGTTCCGGGTATATGCTTCTTCGTTCCCTCCGTGAAATGGGGGCACTGGTTGATATCGTGGTGCCACATCGAATCGAAGACGGTTATGGAATCAATGAACGATTGATTCAGAATGCATATGAGGATGGTATTGATACCATCATTACCTGTGACAATGGAATTGCTGCCATGGAGCCGGTAAAAGAGGCAAAGCGTTTGGGAATGTCTGTTATTATTACAGACCATCATGAAGTTCCTTTTGAACTGGTGGATGGGACAACAAAGTACCTGATTCCACCGGCAGATGCAATCGTCAATCATAAACAACAGGATTGTGACTATCCTTTCAAGGAACTATGCGGTGCCATGGTGGCATATCAGTTCATTCGTGCAGTGTATGAAAGTAGAAATCAGTCCGTAGAAAAGGTGAAGAAACTTCTTCCTTACGGAGCCATTGCCACGGTTTGTGATGTGATGCGTCTGGTGGGTGAAAACAGAGCGATTGTAAAGTATGGCATTGAGCTGTTAAAGGAATGCCGTGATATTGGAATTAATGCCCTGATTCATGCCAATCAATTGGCGGAAAAGAACATTACGCCGTACCATCTTGGCTTTGTTATTGGTCCGGGGCTGAATGCCAGCGGAAGACTGGATACTGCAAAAAAAGCCATTGATTTGCTGGATGCAAAGGATGTGGAGCAGGCAGACCGTCTGGCGCAGGAAATCTGTAAACTCAATGCGGAACGAAAGGAAATGACGGAGCATTATCGTCTGGAAGCAATTCGGGAAGCAGCCCGATGCGAGGATAAAGTGCTGGTTTTATATTTCCCGAAATGTCATGAGAGTATCGCCGGAATCATTGCCGGGAAAGTTCGGGAGGAATTTAATAAGCCCACCTTCATTCTGACCGATGGAGAAGAGGGGGTAAAAGGTTCCGGAAGATCCATTGAAGAATATGACATGTTTGAAAAACTTATGGAGATTAAAGACCTGCTTACGAAGTTTGGAGGACATAAATTAGCGGCAGGGGTGTCTTTGCCGAAAGAAAATGTAGAAATTTTGCGAAAAACGTTAAATGAAAATTGTAATTTATCTGAAGATGACTTATATTTAAAGGTATGGATAGATATGCAATTACCTTTGGAATATGTATCCAGGGAATTGATTGAAGAACTGAAGGTTTTGGAGCCTTTTGGCAATGGAAATCCGAAGCCGGTTTTTGCAGAAAAGAATCTTCAATTGGTTCATCTGAAAATCAGAGGAAAACAGGGAAATGTTCTATCCATGTTTTTGGAAGATGAACATCATACGAGGATGGAAGGAATTCTGTTTCAGCGGACGGATCAGTTTCTTGCTTTTTTAAAGGAACGGTTCGGTCAGGAAGAAATTGATAAGGCAATGTCCGGCAGAACGAATAAAATTCGGTTTATGGCGACCTATTATCCGTCAATCAATGAATTTCAGGGAAGACAAAGTTTACAGCTGATTATCGACAGATTTTGTTAAATAGATTAATGATACGTGGAGGAGAAGACATGCAGGAAGCATTAAAACTAAAAGAAAATGAGAGAAAAGCATTGGCAGAACAGGTAGATACTTATGTGAGAAGTATTCCTGATTTTCCGGAACCGGGAATTATCTTCAGAGATGTCACAACGGTGATACAGGATGCAGAGGGATTGGTAACATCCGTGGAAGCCATGGAGAAAGTGGCTGACTACTTAAAAGAGGATGTGGATGCAATCGTTGGTCTGGAATCCAGAGGATTTATTTTTGGTATGCCGATTGCAAAGGATTGGAAGAAGGGATTCATTCCTGTTCGTAAAAAAGGAAAGCTTCCTTGCGAGACTATTTCTCAGAAATATGATTTGGAATATGGACAGGCAGAAATTGAAATTCATACGGATGCAATCAAGCCGGGACAGAAGGTATTAATTGTGGATGATTTAATTGCAACCGGTGGTACCATAGAAGCGTCCATTAAACTGATTGAACAGCTTGGTGGAGAAGTAGTGGGATGTTTATTCCTGATTGAATTAGCAGGATTAAAGGGGAGAGAAAAACTGAAGAATTATAACGTGGAAGCAGTGGTTACTTATGATGGAAAATAGAATTCGAACCTGGGGAGAGTCTTCGAATTTGAGGAGAAAAATTGTTCAGAAGAAAGGGAGAAGGTGTTGACTATGAGCGAAGAAATCAGAAACGTAAAAATTGAAAATCATGGTGTGATTCCAAAAGAAGAGGAACATGCAACACCGGAGGAACTGTATGCACGCTTAATTGATAAGATTAAGCACTATCATCCGTCAGCTGACGATTTGGAATTAATTGAACGAGGCTATGAGTTCGCAAAGGCTTCTCATGGAGACCAGAAGAGAAAATCCGGAGAACCTTATATTATTCATCCACTTCATACCGCTTTAATCTTAGCGGATTTGGAATTGGATAAAGAGTCCATCATGGCAGGATTGCTTCATGATGTCATGGAAGACACTACCGTTACCAGGGAACAGATGATTAAGGAATTTGGTGTTGAAATTACTGACCTGGTGGATGGTGTAACAAAATTAACAAAGTTAGATTATGATATGGATAAAGTTGAGGAACAGGCAGAAAATCTGCGAAAGATGTTCCTCGCCATGGCGAAGGATATTCGTGTTATTCTGATTAAACTGGCTGACCGTCTGCATAACATGCGTACCTTGCAGTATATGAGACCGGAAAAGCAGAAAGAAAAATCCCGTGAGACCATGGATATCTATTCACCGATTGCTGACAGACTCGGTATTTCCAAGATTAAGATTGAATTAGACGACTTGGCTCTTCGTTATCTGGAGCCGGAACGTTATCGTGAAATCGTGGATGGCGTTCATGAACGTCTGGAGCATCGTGAAGAATTTATGGCAGACCTGATTGCAGAAGTGGCAGGTCATATTGAAAAGGCTGGAATTAAAGCGACTATTGATGGTCGAGTAAAGCATTATTTCAGTATCTATAAAAAGATGGTGAATCAGAACAAGACACTGGATCAGATTTACGATGTATTTGCCATCCGTATCATTGTGGATTCCGTTATGGAATGCTATGGTGCCTTGGGAATCATTCATGAAAAATACACCCCGGTACCGGGACGTTTTAAAGATTACATTGCCATGCCGAAGCAGAATATGTACCAGTCATTGCATACGACGTTGATTGGACCGAACGGACAGCCATTTGAAATTCAGATTCGTACCATGGAAATGCATAAGACTGCGGAATATGGTATCGCAGCTCATTGGAAATATAAGGAAAACATTACCGGTGATGGAAACAATGAGGAACAGAAGATTGCGTGGCTGAGACAGATTCTGGAATGGCAGAGAGATTTGTCTGATAACCATGAATTCTTAAATCTGTTAAAAGACGATTTAAACATGTTCTCGGAATATGTATATTGTTTCACACCAAACGGAGATTTAAAGAATCTTCCGAACGGTTCCACGCCGATTGACTTTGCTTACAGCATTCATAGTGCGGTAGGGAATAAAATGATTGGCGCCCGTGTCAATGGAAAGATGGTAAACATTGATTACAAGATTCAGAATGGTGACCGTCTGGAAATCGTGACTTCCAATAATTCAACCGGACCAAGCATGGACTGGCTGAAGATTGTAAAGAGTACACAGGCAAAGAACAAAATCAACCAGTGGTTTAAACAGCAGAACAAAGAAGAAAATGTTGTTAAAGGAAAAGACATGGTGGATAAATATTGTAAGGCAAAGGGAATTGTGCTTGCAGATATTTTGAAACCGGAATATATGGATAAGGTTCGTCTGAAATACAGTTACAAGGACTGGAATTCTTTGATGGCTTCCATCGGGCATGGTGGACTGAAGGAAGGACAGATTGTCAATAAACTGTTGGACGAATATGAGAAGGATCATAAGAAGCCGGTTACCGATGAGGAAGTGCTGGAAGCAGCGGCTGATTATAAGAGAGAAAGCACATCAAAATCTTCCAAGAGTGGAATCATCGTGGAAGGTATGGATGATGTGGCGGTTCGATTCTCGAAATGTTGTAGTCCGGTACCGGGAGACGAAATCGTAGGATTTGTTACTCGCGGACGTGGTGTTTCCATTCATCGAACCGATTGTATTAATATCCTGAATCTGCCTGACTTTGACAGAGCCAGACTGATTGAAGCCAGCTGGGCTGCGGATGAAGGTCAGCAGGATGGCAAATATATGGCTGAAATTGCCATTTATGCACATAACCGTGTTGGTATTCTGGCAGACCTTTCCAAAGTGTTCACAGAGAGAAATATCGACGTTATGTCCATGAGCAGTCGTGTGAGCAAATCTGATGTTGCCACCATCTCCATGGGCTTTGAGATTCAGGGAACGGATGAGTTAAATGGACTGATTAAGAAGATTCGTTCCATTGACAGTATTATTGATATTGAAAGAACCATGGGATAAAGGAGAACGGATGGAAGAAACAGAGCGTAAAGGAAAGACGCCCTATCGATTCTTGGGAATATTGGCGGCAATTACGGCAATCTTTTTTGGAATATATATGGGAGCCTTCTCTTTTGGAAATCCGATAAAATGGGTTTCATCGATGACGCAGAAACCACAAGAAACGACAACCAAGGAACCTAAACTTTATGCCGTACTGACCTATCGGATTCAATCCGAGAACTATACGGAAGAAGAATTGCGTCAGACGATGGACCGATTGAAATACAGGGCACAGTCCTGGGATGAAAAAGCAGAAGTAAAACAATTAAGCGATGACACCATTGAAGTACGAATGGATCGAAATTATGCCGGAGAGGCAAATATCGAAACGCTGACCCGAGTAGAAGATGTTTATGTCTGCATGGAATGTGAACAGGCACCTACGATGGAAGAACAAATGTCAGAGCAGTTTTTCCGGTCGGGAAAGAACTATTACCAGAGGGTCCTGGAATGGAATGAAATTTCCGACTTCCGGATTGAATCGGTTACGGATGCTATTTCAGAAGAAGTTACGGGGATTTTCGTTTTGACCTTGTCCAAGGGAAAAAGACAAAATCTGAAAAAACGTCTTTCCGGTCAGAAGAAAGAAAATCTATATTTGATGTATAACAAGGAATTGCTAGGAACGATTGGATTGGGAGAATTGGAAAATGACCCGATTCGGGTTCTTAGTACAGCCAGCTTTGATCATGCAAATGTGATTGGCAGAAGAATGATTATTGGAAATCTTCCCCTTTCGCTAAAGTTGATTTCCAATAAACAGTAGGATGGAATAATGGAATTAGAAGTAAGAAATGTTTTAGTAGGACAATTATATACGAATTGTTACTTGGTAAAGAATTCAGATTCCGGAGAAGGCTTTATTGTAGATCCGGGAGATGATGAGGTGAAGATTTTCGCTAATATTGCAAAGATGGAAATGAAGCCGAAGGCAATCCTGTTAACCCATGGTCATATTGATCATATGGGGGCTGCAGAAGCTTTGAAAGAACGATTTCATATTCCGATTTATTGTTCTGAAAAAGAAGAACAGGTTTTATTAAGCCCGATAAATAATTTATCAGCAATGTTAGGAATGGGAAATGTTACTGTCTGCGCAGATCAGTTCTTAAAGGACGGGCAGCGATTTGAAGTGGCAGGGGTGCCGATGCAGTTTATTCTGACACCGGGACATACGCCGGGAAGCGGTTGCTTCTATATCAAGGATGCCAATCTTTTGTTTAGTGGAGATACCATCTTCTATTGTAGTCGTGGAAGAACGGATTTTCCGGGTGGAAGCGAAGCACAGCTTTTGAAATCCATTCGAGAAAAACTGTTGGTATTACCGGAGGAAACAGATGTTTTTGCCGGACATATGGAACAGACTACCATAGGAAATGAAAAAAGAATTTATTAAGAAAGTGCCGCCTGTGATTTCGCAGGTGGCACCTTAATGTTTGAAAAGGATGTCATATGATAGCAATAAAAATAACTCCGGCAGTTTTTGAATACGATGTACAGTCATTGGTGCAGGCGTTTTATCCGGGACAGGATTTTCAAGTGAATAAAGAAGACGCTTCTGCTTCGAAAACCATTCAGGTTTTCTTTCGTGACAATGAAATTACAGCGGAAATCTCTGCAAAAGGGCTGGAATTTTTGAAAGCACAGAAAAAAATCTCGGTAGATTGTCAGGATGAAGCACAGCGAAGAATTGTGAAAAATGAATTAAAGAAAGTGCTGTATGAACTGTTTGTAAAAGATACAGGAAAGGAACTTCCATGGGGAAACCTCACAGGAATCCGTCCGGCAAAAATCCCGGCATTGATGATGGAAGAAGGAAAAACAGAGGAAGAAATCCGTTTATTTATGAAAGAAGAATATCTGATTTCAGAGGAGAAACTGAATCTGGCAATGCAGGTGGCAAATAAGGAACGCCAGCTACTTCAGAATATGGATTATAAGAATGGATACAGCCTGTATGTTGGGATTCCTTTTTGCCCAACGACATGTTTGTATTGTTCCTTTACTTCTTTTCCGGTACAACGTTACCGGGAAAAAATAGACGACTATGTTTCCGCAGTGATTAAGGAAATGGAGTTTCTGGGGGAACAGTTAAAGGGAAGAGAACTGAATACGGTTTATATCGGCGGTGGAACGCCCACAACATTGGAACCGGAGCATTTAAAACGGTTGATTGAGGCTTTGAAATCTAATTTCGATTTTACTACTGTTCGGGAATTTACTGTGGAAGCAGGACGACCGGATAGTATTACAGAAGAAAAACTAATGGTGTTAAAGGAATGTGGTGTGGATCGGATTTCCATTAATCCACAGACTATGAATGAGGAAACCTTAAAGATTATTGGCAGAAAGCATACGGTAGAGCAGGTGAAGGATGCTTTTAAGATGGCAAGAAAAGCAGGCTTTGACAATGTCAATATGGATTTTATCCTTGGACTGCCGGAGGAAACAGAGGAAATGATTCGGTATTCCTTTGAAGAGGCGGCAAAACTTCAGCCGGAATCCCTGACAGTGCATTCTCTGGCATTAAAGCGTGCTTCCCGAATGAGCATGAACTATGGAAAGTATCAGGATCTTAAAATGGAGAACGATAGCGACCTGATGAAGATTGCTGCATCCTATGCGGAAGGACTTCAGATGGAACCTTACTATTTATATCGTCAGAAGAATATGGCGGGAAATCAGGAAAATATTGGCTATGCCATTCCGGGAAAGGAATGTCTCTACAATATTCTGATGATGGGAGACTATCAGGATGTGTGGGCGGTTGGTGCAGGAGCTGTCACAAAACTTCTGTCAGAAAACAGATTAGAAGGGAAACGAATTGACACCTTAAAGAATGTGGATCTTTATATTGAGCGAATAGATGAGATGATTGAGCGAAAGGCTGAGTTCTTTCGGGGGTTGTGATTCTTAAAAAAAAATAGTAAAATAGAACGATGTGAATATTTAATGAATAGAAAGGAAAAGGAATTCCCGTAAAATGTCGGGAAACCCAGTGGTTAATATGGCATTAAGTAAGAAACCGGTTACCGGAATGAAAGATATTCTTCCGGAAGAGATGAAAATCAGAAATTATGTACAGAATGTAATTAAGGATACCTACAAGGCGTTTGGATTTACACAGATTGAAACGCCATGTGTGGAAAATATAAAAAACCTCACCAATAAGCAGGGTGGAGAAAACGAGAAGTTAATCTTTAAGGTATTAAAGAGAGGGGAAAAATTAAATTTGGAAACAGCAGAAAGCGAAGCAGATTTAGTGGATAACGGACTCCGTTATGACTTAACGGTTCCATTGGTTCGTTATTATTCCAACCATGCCAATGATTTACCGTCACCATTTAAGGCATTACAGATGGGAAATGTTTGGAGAGCGGATCGTCCTCAGCGTGGACGTTATCGTCAGTTCATGCAGTGCGATATTGATATCTTAGGAGATCCAAGTAATCTGGCAGAAATCGAGTTGATCTTAGCGACCACCACAACCCTTGGAAAGTTAGGATTTAAGAATTTTCAGATTCGTATTAATGAACGAAGAATCTTAAAAGCGATGGCTACCTACAGTGGATTCCCGGAAGAAAGTTTTGACAGTGTATTCATTATTTTAGATAAAATGGACAAAATCGGTTTGGACGGCGTGAAGGAAGAACTGATTAAATATGATTTTGCAGAAGAAAGTGTTGAAAAATACACAGAACTGTTTGCAATGATTGAAAAAGAAGAAAATCCAATTGCCTTCCTGGCAGAAAAGCTTGGAGACTATATGGGTGATGATGTGAAACAGTGGATGGATGAAATCATTGATAGCGTGAAGGCTACAAAGTCTTCTGATTTTGAAATTGTATTTGATCCGACATTGGTTCGAGGCATGTCTTATTATACAGGAACCATTTTTGAAATTGCCATTCCTGAATTTGGCGGAAGCTGCGGCGGTGGCGGAAGATACGATAAGATGGTTGGCAAATTTACCGGACATGATGTACCGGCGTGTGGATTCTCTATTGGATTCGAACGAATTGTTTTATTGTTAATGGAACAGGGATTCCAGATTCCGGAAGATTATGATAAGGTTGTTTACCTGATTGAAAAAGGTGTCAATGGACAGGCGCTCTGTGATGTGATTGCACAGGCCCAGGAAGAACGAAAGAATGGCACACAGGTATTGGTTACCAGAATGAACAAGAATAAGAAATTCCAGAAGGAACAGTTGAAATCACAGGGATATGAAAACTTTAAAGAGTTTTTCAAAAATCCGTTGAAATAGGAGGATATCATGGCAGAGTCAATGCAGGGACTTCATAGAAGTCACAGGTGTACAGAAGTATCAAATAAAAACATTGGTGAAACAGTTACCGTCATGGGCTGGGTTCAGAAAAGAAGAAATTTAGGAAGCTTAATCTTTATCGATTTAAGAGACAGAACCGGATTATTACAGTTAGTTTTCGATGAAAATGATGGAGAAGTTTTCGAAAAAGCAAAACTTCTTCGTAGTGAATTTGTTATTGCTGCAGTTGGTAAGGTTCGTAAGAGAGACGGAGCAATCAATGAAGCAATGGAAACCGGTGATATCGAAGTAACTGTGGATTCTTTAAGAATTCTTTCGGAATCAGAAACACCTCCATTCCCGGTGGAAGAAGATGTGAATACGAGAGAAGAATTACGTTTGAAATATCGTTATCTTGATTTAAGAAAGCCACACCTTCAGAAGAATCTGAAAGTGCGTAGTGATGTAACGACTTTCATTCGTCAGTTTATGTCCAAGGAAGGATTCCTGGAAATCGAAACACCAACACTTTGTAAGAGTACACCGGAAGGTGCCAGAGACTATTTGGTTCCAAGCCGTGTTCATCCGGGAAGATTTTATGCGTTACCGCAGTCACCACAGCTGTTTAAGCAGTTGTTGATGTGTTCCGGATATGACCGTTATCTTCAGATTGCAAGATGTTATCGTGATGAAGATTTACGTGCCGACAGACAGCCGGAATTTACACAGGTGGATATGGAATTATCTTTCGTGGATATTGATGATGTTATTGATGTAAATGAGCGTCTGATGCAGGCTTTGTTTAAGGAAGTATTGGATGTGGATGTTCCGATACCATTCCCTAGAATGAGCTGGCAGGAAGCGATGGACCGTTTTGGTTCTGATAAGCCGGATACCAGATTTGGTATGGAATTAAAGGATGTTACAGACGTGGTAAAAGGCTGTGGATTCGGTGTATTTACCGGTGCAATTGAAAATGGTGGATCTGTTCGTGGTATCAATGTCAAGGGACAGGGAGCAATGCCACGTAAGAAAATTGATAAATTAGTGGAATCAGCAAAGGGAAATGGTGCGAAAGGCCTTGCATATCTTTGCATCAATGAAGATGGAACTTTCAAGTCATCCTTTGCAAAATTCATGACAGAAGAAGAACTGAACAAGCTGGTTGCAGCAATGGACGGTGAACCGGGAGATTTATTACTCTTTGCTGCTGACCGCGATAAGATTGTATGGAACGTTTTAGGCGCTTTAAGATTGGAATTAGGAGAACAGCTGGAATTAATTGATCAGTCAAAATTCAATTTCCTTTGGGTTGTGGAATTCCCACAGTTTGAATGGTCTGATGAACAGGAGCGTTTCCTTGCAATGCATCATCCGTTCACTATGCCGTTGGAAGAAGATATTCCATACCTTGAAACAGATTTAGGAAAGGTTCGTGCGAAAGCATACGATATTGTTTTAAATGGTTCAGAAATCGGTGGAGGTAGTGTAAGAATCCATCAGGCAGATATTCAGGAGAAGATGTTCCGTGCATTAGGATTCAGCGATGAAGAAGCACAGGAACAGTTCGGATTCCTTTTAGATGCATTTAAATATGGTGTTCCACCACATGCAGGACTTGCTTACGGATTAGATCGTTTGGTGATGCATATGACCGGCGAGGACAACATCCGTGAAGTCATTGCGTTTCCTAAGGTGAAGGATGCTTCTTGTCTTATGACAGAGGCGCCGGGAAGAGTTGATGAAAAACAGTTACAGGAATTATCAATTGAAATTACGGAAGAGGAAACCGAGTAAGAAGTTAAAAGGTGGCATGTATGAGTGCCACCTTTTCTAAAAGGGAGAGAAAGTAATGCAATATTTAGGAATATATCTGGTGTTTGTGAATGTCATTGCATTTTTGGCATATGGCGTGGATAAATATAAGGCAAAAAAGAATCTTTGGAGAGTTCCTGAGAAAACATTGATTGGCTTTGCAGCCGTTGGTGGTTTTGCCGGTGCATTTTTAGGAATGCAATGTTTTCGACATAAGACAAAGCATATGAAATTTGTCATTGGAATCCCGGTGATTTCCGTGATTTGGATTGGATTACTGATTTATTTGGGAATGAAAATAATATAAAAAAGACATCAACCGAAAATATATGAATTTTTTTGGGGAAAATGAAATAATTCTTGAAAGCCTTGCGTTTTAATAGTGTAAAGGGAATTGAGAAATGAAAAATACGCAAGGTTGAGGTGAAAAACTTATTTCTATGTCAAGGGATTCATATATCTAGGTTGTGTTTGAAAAACTACAGAAAAGCAGGAAGGTAAAGAGATGGAAGTGAGTAAGGCGAATAAAGAAATTGACGAGACTTTATTTGATAAAATCGCTCAAGGTGATGATGAAGCCTTTACAGAATTGTATTACGCCACCTATAAGAAAATATACGGATTTTTGCTATCCCTTACAAAAAATAAGGAGGATGCAGAAGATTTACTCCAAAATACATACATCAAAATCCGAAATGGTGCGCATCTATACAAGAAACAAGGTACCCCACTAACGTGGATGTGTACAGTGGCGAAAAATCAATTCCTTGATTTGGCCAGAAAGAACAGCAAGACGCAAACCGTGGATATTACGGAGATGCAGAATTATATCTCGGAAGGTTCCGGATTCAGTGTTTCCGATAAGGTTGAGACGAAGATGATTCTTTCGGCAGCAATGAAAATACTCAACGATATTGAACGAAGTATTTTCATTCTTCATTTAGGGGATGGGTTGAAATTCAGAGAAATAGCAGATGTTGTTGGTTTGCCTCAGAATACCGTGATTACGAAGTATAACCGGTGTTTGAAAAAAATGAGGCAATATTTAGAAGGATAAGGAGGTCATTATGCAGGAAAAAGATATGAAAAAAAGATTGGATCAGGAACTGTCAGAAGTGGCTCCTGATATTTTACAAAACATTTTAGCGCAGCCGAGAGTTCCAATTACAGATGAAAAAGAACTGTTAGGTGATGATGCACCATTGTTCAAGGAACGTAAGGTGATTCGTCCGCTAGCATGGGCCGGCGCTGTAGCAGCGGCAGTTGCATTGATTTTTGTGATTACATCATTCTTTAATATAAACAATCAGCAGGTACAGAATCCTTCCCATCCAGCTCAAAAACAGATGGCATACTCTATCTTAATTGACGTAAATCCAAGTATTGAGATTCGTGTCGGTAAGGATGGATATGTAGAAAAGGTCAAGGCAGGCAATGATGATGCGAAGCCGATTGTTAAAAAGGTAAATAAGAAATTAGGGGAAAAGGCTTCTTATGAAGAAGCAATGAGACTGGTTGTAGTTCAGCTTAATAAGAAGTACCTGAAAAAGAAAAACAGTGCAATGCTTGTTTCCGTCTCTTCAGATGATGAGGAGGCAATTAAGGGCAAGGCAAAGGAAATCAAGAAAGTAACAGACGGAATTAAGAAAGATGAAAAGGTAAAATGTAAGACCTTATACCAGAAGTGTGTTGTTACGAAAAAGGTGAAAAAAGTTTCTGAAAAGAACGATGTTTCTTACGGAAAAGCAGCCTTATGTATCAAGATTGCTGATAAGAAAGACGGCAAGGTGGAAAAACTTTGTAAGAAATCCATTCCACAGCTTTTAAAGAAAGCACAGAAAGATGGCGTTGTGAATGACGATGAAGATATGGAATTTGATGAAAACTTCCAGGAAGGAATGGAATTAGAAACAGAATCAGAATCTATGGAAGAAGAATCGACTTCGGAAGAATGGGTTGATGAAGAAACCAGCGAAGAGTTTGATACAGAGGAAGAAACTGTAGGCGAAATGGACACAACCGGTTCGGGAGAGGATGTCGCTGATCCCGAACCGATTGATAACGCCGAACAGGTAAGTGAATAATCAATCGAGGCAATTTGAACCCTGGCGGACATCCAGTTCGTCAAACCGATGGTTCATAAAATTGAGTACCCGCTTTTTATCAGCACTCCAAAGGGGTGCGATTAAACTACGTTTTGGACCATCGCCGGTAAGGCGATGGATCACAATTCGTGGAGGGATGTAGCTTAAGCATTCCGCAAGAAAATCAATATATTGTTCCATTGAGAAAAGCTCAAATGGATGTTCTATGTACTCCTTTTCCAAAGGAGTATTTTTTAATACATGTAAAAGCTGTAATTTAATGCCGGCAATGTTTAAACCGGAAACATATCGGACGCTTTCAAGCATCATATCCCTGGTTTCGCCAGGTAGCCCTAAAATTAGGTGGACAATCACATCCACACCAATGCGGTTAAGATTTTTCACGGCTTCGTGAAAGACTTCCAATGGATAACCGCGATTGATATGAAGCGCTGTTTCCTCATGAATGGTCTGAAGTCCTAATTCTATCCAGACAGGTTTCACCTGATTCAGACGCTTCAAAAGTTCCAGAACCTCAGGACCTAAACAATCCGGTCGTGTACCGATGGATAGGGCAACAACATCCGGATGACTGATCGCTTCGGTATATATTTTTTCTAAATAGTCCACAGGACCATAAGTATTCGTAAAGGATTGAAAGTATGCAATATATTTCCCATCCTTTATTTTTTTTGATACTTTTTCTTTGGCTGATTCAATTTGTTCTGTAATGGAAAGAGAAGCAGAAGTAGCAAAATCTCCGGAACCTCCCTCACTGCAAAAAGTACATCCAAGTTCGCTGAGGGTTCCATCTCTGTTTGGACAGGACAGACCTGATGAGATGGATAGCTTATAAACCTTCTGGCCAAAGGTTGTTTTTAAATGTTGATTCAGTGAATTGTAATGCATAATCCCTCCAATATCGTTATGTATTTTATGCTGAATATGTTTACTGAAACTATAACATACCCAAAAGAATTTATGTTATAATATTTCCTGATTTATTTTGAGGAGGTTTCAATGTACGAGAAATTAACAAAAAGAGCATTAATCAATATGTACCTTGGAACCGGGGGAGCCATGATATTTTGTATCGGCACATTATTGATTATTGAGTTTTCTTTTATTTTGCCGAATCACATCCCGGTTTTGAGTATACTATTAATTATTTTAATGGTGATATGTCTCTTGAATGCAGTCATCAGCCCATGGTTTCGGTTTCATCGTTACCGATATAAAATTGATGAGGAATGTATTGATATTATCGAAGGATATATATTTACAACAAGAGAAATTGTTCCTATTGAACGGTTACATAAATTGGAAATTCTAAAGGGTCCGTTTGATAAAATCTGTGGGGTTGCGAAAGTGAATGTGACTACAGCAGGAGGAGATGTGACAATTCGTTTCCTAGAAGAGGAAAAGGCGGAACAGATTTCCAAAAGTCTGCTAAAATCCATTAATCAAGAGGCACTAAAAGAAAAACAAAAACAGGAGTACGAAGAAGGATGAGGAAACAAAGATTTAGAAATCATTTTTTTAGTGTTTTCCAGAATGTCATACCTGTTTTTACCATTCTGATTGGAGTTGGATTGAATATTTATAATAATATTATTGAGGGAAAACAATCCATGGATGAAATAAAATCTGAATTGACGAAAATCATAGTCGGTGCATTTGTTTTTTTTATAATTATTTTCTTATGGAAAATTCGTGTTTGGTATAAGACATGGATAGTCATAGAAGACGGGACAATCAGTATGGAAAGAAACACCGTCTTTTTTAAAAAGAATACAATCGGTATTGGAAATATATCCAATGTAAATCTAGAGCAAACGATTATAGGAAGGCTTTTTGGAATTTGTAATCTTAAAATTAATACCAATAGTTTTTCTACCGCAGATACAACAGATATGAAGCTTACTTTGAAAAAGGATGATGCAAATGCGTTAAAGGAAGAAATCCTTGCTGGAATGGCATATCTGAATGGTGAGGAAGTATCAAACAATGATATAGAAATGTTTGATTTTGTTTCCGAACCAAGGGATATTATTATGAATACCGTTTATTCTGTTAGATATTTAACTTTACTGACATTCTTTGTTTTCTTCGGGAGTATAATAAGCTTTATAAGTATGGTGATCGAAGGGGAGAATTTACTTTTTTCCAGTGGAATAATTATTCTGATAAATATTGTCATTTTTGGATGCTGGATAACGTATCAGGGGATTTGTTATTACTTGAAATATGCAGAGTTTGCAACAAAACGAACTGATAATAAAATATATATTCGATATGGGAAAATCAAAAGAGTTGAGTATTCCATTCCGGTGGAGAAGGTAAATGGAATTGTGATTCGTCAAACGTTTATGGCGAGAATCTTTAAAAAATATTCGGCAGAATTGATTAATGTTGGAATGGGGGATGAAGAAAAAGAGAAAACCTTTTTTTGCCTTTATTGTAGTTTGAAGCAGTTACAACAGATTTTAAAAATACTTCTTCCAGAATACTCCGATGCGATAGAATTTCATCTAATGAGACAACCGAAGATGGTATGGGTGTTGAAAATTAAGAATTTGTTATTCTTCACAATGATTTTTGGTGGAATATTTTTTTCGGTAAAGAAGAAGTTTGATGAGGTCCCTGTTGGTGTAGGAATCTATGGATGGATAGTAGCAGTGTTTTTCATTCTGTTAGCATATTATTTGTCTTACATGGTAAAAGGTGCTACCGTTAAAAATCACTATTTTAACGATAAGGAAGGGATTTTTGGAACGAAACATATGATTGTTCACATCGACAAAATTCAGCACATCTCCATAAAAAGTAATGTATTGACAAAGAAACTTGGGATTTGTCGTGGCGGTGTTCATATTTTGGCAAAGATGGATCAGAGCTATTTGGATATACCGTATTGTAAGCAGGAAGAAATGGATGCATTGGTGGAAAACTGCAGGAATCCTCATTAACCATTGACGATTAATAGGTTTTGCTTTAAAATAGTATGGATTATGACATTGTTATAATGATAAGTAAGATTTTAAAGGAGGAAATCATCATGGGAATGACTATGACACAGAAAATCCTTGCAGCACATGCAGGTCTTCCAGAAGTAAAAGCAGGACAGTTAATCGAGGCTGATCTTGATTTGGTTTTAGGAAATGACGTTACTGCACCGGTTGCCATTGGTGAAATGAAGAAGATGGATGTGGACTGTGTATTCTGTAAAGATAAGATTGCATTGGTTCCTGACCATTTCACACCGAATAAGGATATTAAGTCAGCAGAACTTTATAAGTGTGTAAAAGATTTTGCTGAAGAAAATGACATTACAAACTATTTCGAAACAGGTAGAGTAGGAATTGAGCATGCACTCTTACCGGAAAAAGGTTTGGTTGTAGCTGGGGATGTAGTCATCGGTGCTGATTCACATACATGTACTTATGGAGCTCTTGGAGCATTTTCTACCGGTGTTGGTAGTACCGATATGGCTGCCGGTATGGCAACAGGAAAGGCTTGGTTCAAGGTTCCATCAGCGATTAAATTTAATTTAACAGGAAAGCCTGCAAAATGGGTTAGCGGAAAAGATATTATTCTTCATATCATCGGAATGATTGGTGTGGATGGAGCTCTTTACCGTTCCATGGAATTTGTGGGAGACGGAATTCAGTATCTTTCCATGGATGATAGATTTGCCATGACAAACATGGCAATCGAAGCCGGCGGAAAGAACGGAATCTTTATTGTTGATGATTTAACCAAAGAATATATGAAAGAACATTCCACAAAGGAATTTACTGTTTATGAAGCAGATGCAGATGCAGAATATGATGAGGAATATACCATTGACTTAAGTACATTAAAGCCAACGGTTGCATTCCCACATCTTCCGGAAAATACAAGAACAATCGATGAAGTCGGTGAGATAAAGATTGATCAGGTTGTTATCGGTTCTTGTACCAACGGACGTTTAGAAGATATGCGTATTGCTGCAAAGATTTTAGAAGGACGTGAAGTAAAGAAAGGTGTTCGTTGTATCATCTTCCCGGCTACACAGGACATTTATCTGAAGTGTATCGAAGAAGGAATCATGACAACTTTCGTTAAGGCTGGTTGTGCGGTAAGTACACCGACTTGTGGTCCTTGTCTTGGTGGACATATGGGTATCATGACAAAGGGTGAGCGCGCAGTCGCTACCACAAACCGTAACTTTGTAGGTCGTATGGGAGATCCTGAATCAGAAGTTTATCTGGCTTCTCCGGCAGTAGCTGCAGCCAGTGCCATTACCGGAAAGATTTCAGGACCGGAAGAATTAGGATTATAGGAGGCAGATATGAAAGCAGAAGGAAGAGTATTTAAGTTTGGAAGCAATGTAGATACTGACGTTATTATTCCTGCAAGATATTTGAACGTTCCAGATCCTGCAGAACTTGCAAAACATTGTATGGAAGATATTGATAAGGAATTTGTAAACAAGGTATCTGAAGGAGATATCATTGTAGCGGATAAAAACTTTGGTTGTGGTTCTTCCAGAGAACACGCACCAATTTCCATTAAGGCTGCAGGAGTAAGCTGTGTAATCGCAGAAACTTTTGCCAGAATCTTTTACCGTAATGCCATTAACATCGGTCTTCCGATTATCGAATGTCCGGAAGCTGCAAAGGGCATTGAAGACGGTGATCAGGTTGAAGTGGATTTTGACAGCGGAAAGATTTACAATAAGACCAAAGGCACTGAATTTCAGGGACAGGCTTTCCCTGAATTCATGCAGAAGATTATTGCAAATGGTGGTTTGATTAACTACATAAACAGCGCAAAGTAAAAGAGAATGGAGCGAAGCGAACATTCGGTTTTACTGGCTGTTTAGCGAGAAAATAAGTAAACAAGCGAAGCTTGTATTTCTGCATCAGCAGAAATATTTTCGAGCTTTGCAGAGCGCAAAGTAAAAGGAGATTCAAATGAAAGAAATTTTATACAATAGTACCAGAGGACAGGAAAAAGGTTTCACAGCTTCCAAGGCAATTCTTCAGGGACTTGCAAAGGACGGCGGATTATTTGTTCCGACAGAAATTCCTAAATTGGAAGCGACTGTAGAAGAATTATCAAAGATGTCTTATCAGGAAGTGGCTTACGAAGTCATGAAACTGTATTTCACAGATTTTACAGAAGAAGAATTAAAGAATTGTATCAACAATGCATATGATTCAAAATTTGATACCGAAGAAATTGCACCATTAGCTGAAGTAGAAGGTGCATACTTCTTAGAATTATTCCATGGAAAGACCATCGCATTTAAGGATATGGCATTGTCCATCCTTCCACATCTTCTTACAACATCTGCTAAGAAGAATGGCGTTGAAAATGAAATTGTTATCTTAACAGCAACTTCAGGAGATACAGGAAAAGCTGCCATGGCAGGTTTTGCGGATGTTCCGGGAACACGTATCATCGTATTCTATCCGGACGGTGGTGTTTCTCCAATTCAGGAAAAACAGATGGTTACTCAGAAGGGTGACAATACATACGTTGTAGCAATCAAAGGAAACTTTGATGAAGCACAGAGTGGTGTGAAAGCCATCTTTAACAATAAGGAATTAGCAAAAGAAATGGACGCTGCAGGATTCCAGTTCTCATCTGCAAACTCTATCAATATCGGACGTCTTGTTCCTCAGGTGGCATATTATGTTTATGCATACGCTAAATTATATGCAGAAGGAAAATTGTCTGATGGACAGAAGATGAATGTTGTAGTTCCTACAGGTAACTTTGGAAATATTCTTGCTGCTTACTATGCAAAGAACATGGGACTTCCAATTGACAAGTTAATCTGTGCATCCAATGAAAATAAAGTGTTATTTGATTTCTTTACCACAGGTTCTTATGATAAGAATCGCGACTTTATTCTTACTACATCTCCGTCTATGGATATCTTGATTTCAAGTAACCTGGAACGATTAATCTATAAGATTGCTGGAAACGATGCAGAAAAGAACAGTCAGTTAATGGCTGATTTAACTGAAAAGGGCGTTTACACAATTACCGATGAAATGAAAGCAGAATTGGCTGATTTCTACGGAAACTATGCTTCTGAAGCAGAAACAGCTGCTGTAATCAAGGATATTTACGAAAAGACAGGATATGTTATGGATACTCATACGGCTGTTGCAAGATGTGTCTTTGAAAAATATGAAGCAGAAACAAAGGATGACAACGTAACGGTTATCGCTTCTACAGCCAGTCCATTCAAGTTTACAAGAAGTGTAATGGATGCCATTGATCCAAAGTATGATAGCTGGGAAGATTTCGATTTGGTTGATGAACTTTCTAAGATTGGAAATGTGAAGGTTCCAAATGCAATCGAAGAAATTAGAAATGCTGAAGTTCGTCATAACAACAAGTGTGAAGCTGACGGAATGGAAGCAATTGTTAAGAAATTTTTAGGAATGTAATAGACATTTTTTATGAAAAGAGGCATTGTAAAAACAGTGCCTCTTTTTGCGTATACAATCAGGAAAAAAGCAGAAAGCTTTCTTTCATGTATTTCACGAAAATATTTACAGAAAATGGAAAAATCTGAGTCCTCAATCGTTTATATAGTGAAGGGGTAAGGAAACTCTTCAAAAGCCATGGAAATAAGCGCGCAAAAATAATTACCGGGAGAGCAGGAATGACTTCAAAAGAATTGAACAAGTGGAAAGAAATATATGAACGACAATTTCATACCGTGTATCAGGTAGCCTTTCTTTATCTAAAGCGAAAAGAAGATGTGGAAGATGCAGTCCAGGCAATCTTTTTAAAACAGATGGAAAAAGGCAAGCAGTTTCGAGATGAACAGCAGGAACGAGCATGGTATATCACCGTGACTAAAAACTATTGCAAGGATGTTCTGAAAAGCTATTGGAAAAAAAACGTAGATGTGGGGGATGTGCCGGAATCAATCAGTGAAGAATCGAAAGAGGATTCGTTGTTGGAGCGAATTATGGAACTGCCGATAAAATACAGAGAAGTATTATTTTTCTTTTATTATGAAGAACGGAGTATCCGGGAAATTTCAAAGTTTTTAAAGAAAAAAGAAAGCACCATCGGGTCCCGACTTGCGAAAGCACGAGCATTGTTAAAAGAAAAACTGGAACAGGAGGGCGCAGAGAATGAAAGATAAAAAGATACATGATGCCTTTGATTCCATTCAGGAACCGATGGGATTACAGGAACAAATATGGGAACAATTGGAACATAAGAATCGGATTGTGCGTTTTCACCCGAGGAAAATTGTGAAAGTGGCAGTGGTTTTGATGGCTGTCTTACTATCGACTTTTGCAGTGGTAAACTTTTCCAACGGTGGAAAAACCTGGGCAATGGTAAAGCAGGCTTTGGGGATTGGAAAGGAAACCGGGAAGGTTGCTACACAACTGACAATGGCACCGGGAAGCGGAAATACAGAGTATACGCCGGATATACAGTTTATTGATGAAACCTATTTCGCCTTTGCATCCGAGCAGGGGCTGGTATTAATTGACCAGGAGACCAAGGCATTAGCAGCTAGCATTGATTTGCAGAAAATCGGCTGTGTTTACTTTGAAATGAATGATGACGAAATGCAGACAGTGATTTACCGGGAAAAAGACCGGGTGGTAATCTTTAACGTGAAAGATGGAAAGCCGGTTGGAACCTATTATGTTTACTCCATAAAACAGGCTTGTTTGGAACAGTGGGAGTATGAAAAAACAGGAACGGATTTGGAAACGAAAAAAGATTATTATGAAAAATGGAAGAAACAACAGGAACAGAATGTGGATCAGGTAAACAGAGGTCTTCGGAAGAAGAGCAACATATCGGTCAGTGATTTCAGAAAACGATGGAGCACACATTACTATCGTTGGAATGATGGTGAAAAAATCTGTTACAGTTTTCTGGTTTATGATGGGGGATATGGTCGCTATCTGTTAAACACATACAGTCCTGAGAATAAAAAGATGGAGGAGGAAGCTATTCAGTTGATTCCTGAGGGGGCTTCTGTGGAAAAAGAGGATATTCCTTGCTTTGAATATAATGCAGAGGATGAAGTGATAAGAGCAGTATGGCAGTCGGATTCTCTGGATTTGGTTAAGAGTAAGAGACAATCAGAGCGGTCATATGGTAGGGTTTGGATTCCTGCCTATGTGATTTATGGAACGGTGGAAAAAGATGGTTCTCTCTATGCTTTTGGAAATTTCGACAGTTATGCATATTATAAAATTGGAAACATATTGGAAGAATGTGATACGGATGGTTGTCTTGCCCGGCTTCAGTTAAAGAAGACAAAAACCGGCTATAAAGTTGTGGATTGTCAGGTTCCGAGAGATGGCGCAGGTTGGCACGAGGATGTAGAAAAAATGACTCAGGACATTCCGGGGGCTTGGGAGCGCTTTCAACAGGATGAGTATGAGAATGGTAAATTAAAGGAAAAGGCACGGAAGGAATTGATTCAAATGTATGCAGAGGAGCATCAGCTGGATATTCAGTACTATAAAGCTTATGGATGGGCACCGGTAAATATTAAATCGTAAATTTTTTGTGAAATCTATATACAAGAAAGACATTTCGATATAAAATACTATACGGCTATGAGAACCTAGTCAAAAAAGTACAAAAGAAGGAATGTCCGAATGGAAAATCGTAAAAAAAATAGTCTGGCACGCAAGGTTGTGGCAATCCTTGTGATTATCGCAACGTTTTGTGCCGGATTTGTAAGCGGAAGCATTTATAGAGAAAAACAGGGAAAAGAGTTGGAAAACAGAAAAATTGCGGAGAAGGAAACCTCTGTACAGGAAACTACCGCGGAAGTGACCACAGTGGAAGAAACCACTGCGGCACCAAAGCCGGTTCCAAAGAAGTATGTTGCCCTGACTTTTGATGACGGCCCAGGACGATATACCATGGAATTATTGGATACATTGGAAAAGTATAATGCAAAAGCCACGTTCTTTGTCTGTGGAGACGGACTTGACAGAAATGATGCAAAGAAGATTCTGAAGCGAATGGATGCGTTGCACTGTGATATTGGAAATCACACGGTACATCATGCAAATTTATCCAAGGCATCAGTGAAGAAATTAAAGAAAGAAATCAAAGGTGTGGACAAGAAGGTGAAAAAATTCACCGGTCATAAGACCAAATTCTTACGCCCGCCGTATGGTGCCGGAGCAAGAAGTAAGAAGTTAAGAAAGTATGTAGAGACACCGATGATTTGCTGGAATGTGGACACGCTGGATTGGAAGACAAAAAACAAAAAGAAGACTGTAAAGAGAGCTACGAAAAATATTAAGGATGGAGATATTATTTTACTGCATGATATTCATTCATGGAGTGTGGAAGCAGTGAAAGAAATTGTTCCGACCATGCAGAAACAGGGGTATGTTTTCGTGACGGTAAGTGAATTGGCGAATATGAAACACATAAAGTTAAAAAAGGGAAAAGCATATTATGATTTTCAATAAATAAAATGTTAAGGAAATTGAAACGATAAAATGAAACCAAAGGATTATTTGATTTTTTTGCCCAAAAAAGAGGCGATATTCGTGTTCTTTTAATCAATTAAGGCGACGAAAAATAACCTGTATTAGAAATAGTACAGGTTTTTTTTATTGCATAGGAATGTTCTCTGAACTTTCCTATGCAATAAAAATGCTCCGCAAGGATACACAACTCGCGGAGATGTTTTTATGCTAACGCATTCGCTCGCGCACAAAGTGGCGCAAACAATACTTTTTTGTGGTTTCTTTTCAAGTTATTTGGTATAATGAAACAGTTATTGGTTCAATGAAAGGAGACTGGAAATGAATAACTTTTATGGAATTCTTGCCCGTATGCGTTATATTGACCGCTGGGGGCTTATGAGAAATACAATTAACGAAAATATTGCAGAGCACAGTCTGGATGTGGCGATTATTGCCCATGCACTGGCTGTCATTGGAAATACTTATTTTGGAAAAAAACTGAATGCAGAACATATTGCAATGCTTGGTATTATGCATGACACCACGGAAATCTTTACAGGTGATTTGCCTACACCGATTAAATATTATGCGCCGGAAATCAGAGATGCCTATAAAAAGGTAGAGCGCACTGCAGCAAGACAATTATTGTCTGAACTTCCGGAAGAAATGCGACCGGCTTATGAGTCTGTTTTGATTGAAGAGGAAAATGAAGACTGGAAATATGTGAAGGCGGCAGATAAATTGTCTGCATACATTAAATGTCTGGAAGAACGGGATATGGGGAATACCGACTTTATTAAGGCGGAACAAACCATTTATGAGACGTTGCAGGCAATGCATATGGAAGAACTGGATTTCTTCATGAAGGAATTCCTTCCGTCATATAATGAGACTTTAGATGATATTAACAAATAAGAGGTGACCATGGGAAAAGCAGTATTTATTGCAGAAAAGCCCAGCGTGGCAGCTGAGTTTGCAAAAGCATTAAAACTGAATACGACGAGAAAAGACGGATATATGGAAGGGGATACTGCCATTGTGACCTGGTGTGTCGGTCATCTGGTTACCATGAGTTATCCGGAAGTGTACGATGAAAAATACAAAAAGTGGAATTTAAGGGACTTACCATTTATTCCGAAAGAGTGGAAATACGAAGTGATTCCCGGTGTGAAAAAACAGTTTGGAATCGTAAAAGGACTTCTTACGAGAGAAGACGTGGACACAATCTATGTCTGTACTGACTCGGGACGTGAAGGAGAGTACATTTATCGATTGGTGGCACAGGAAGCAGGGGTTACAGGAAAAAAAGAAAAACGAGTTTGGATCGATTCCCAAACAGAAGAAGAAATCATTCGAGGTATTAAAGAGGCAAAGGATTTAAGTGAATATAATCATTTGTCCGATGCTGCTTATTTGCGTGCGAAAGAAGATTATCTGATGGGAATCAATTTCTCGAGACTTTTGACATTAAAGTATGGGAATTCCATTCAGAATTATTTAAAAGGAGAATGGAAGTCCATCAATGTAGGTCGTGTCATGACCTGCGTCTTGGGAATGATTTGTAATCGGGAACGGGAAATCCGTGGTTTTGTGAAGACACCGTTTTATCGTGTGATTGCTCAGACAGACATTGAAGGAAGAAAAATAGATACGGAATGGAAGGCTGTAAAAGGTTCGAAGTTCTTTGAGTCTCCATTATTGTATAAGGAAAATGGATTTAAGGAAAACACTACGGCTCAGGCCTTGATTCAGGCACTGGAATCTCATCAACCGATGGAACTGACAGTGAAATCCATTACTATGAAGGATGAAAAAAAACAGGCACCACTGCTATATAACTTGGCAGAATTACAGAATGACTGCTCGAAGATGTTTAAAATCAGTCCGGATGAAACTTTGAATGTGGTACAGCAGTTATATGAGGCAAAACTGGTCACTTACCCAAGAACAGATGCCAGAGTGCTGTCTACCGCGGTTTCCAAGGAAATTCATAAAAACATTTCCGGATTACAGTATTACCAGCCTTGTGGACAGTTTGCGAAGAATATTCTTACACAGGGGAGTTTCAAGGGGTTGGAAAAGACCAAATATGTGGATGACAAGAAAATCACAGACCACTATGCAATTATCCCGACGGGGCAGGGACTGAACGGACTGGCGAAGCAAAAGCCAATCAATCAGAAAGTTTATATGTTGATTGTCCGAAGATTTTTGAGTATTTTCTATCCACCGGCCATTTATAAAAAGGCTACGCTGACAGGAATTATGCCTGCAACATTTACAGATGAATCCACAACGACAGAGCAGTTTAGCTCAAATTTCAAAATCTTGGCTCAAAAAGGATATTTGGAAATTGCAGGGGTTCCAAAGTCAAAAAAGAAGGCGACAGATTCCAAGGGGGGCGACGATACAGAAGCGGTGAAAAACGAAGCAGTTGAAGCGCAGACAGAGTCCGCAGAACAAGAGGAAAATGAGTCTTTGGAACTGGACGAGAAATTCTTTGATTTGTTGAATAATATAGGAAAAGGTGCTAAAATAGTAATTGATAGTTTGTCCATAAAAGAAGGGGAAACGAGCCCACCAAAACGGTATACATCAGGTTCGTTAATTCTTGCTATGGAGAACGCAGGACAGCTGATAGAAGATGAAGATTTACGGGCACAGATTAAGGGGTCGGGAATTGGAACCAGTGCTACCCGTGCTGAAATCATTAAAAAGCTGACGAACATTAAATATATTTCATTGAGTAAGAAAACACAGGTTGTTACACCGACGCAGTTGGGAGAAATGATTTTCGGTGTGGTACACGGGTCCATTAAATCCTTATTGAATCCGGAATTGACAGCCAGTTGGGAAATGGGACTTACCAAGGTTGCGGAAGGGGAGCTTTCCGCCGAAAAATATATGAAAAAATTAGATGAATTTATTATCGGGAGATTTCAGAACGTAATTAAACTGAATAACGTTGGGCAGATGACTCAATATTATAATTACGTTTCAACCTTTTATAACACAAAGAAAAAGGGGAAAAAATAAGTTCATCGGGAATCAAAAAGGAGAAAAGACTATATGTGTGGAATTGTTGGTTATGCAGGTGAAAGAGACTGCACAGAGGTGTTGTTAAACGCCTTATCGAAACTGGAATATCGTGGATATGACTCTGCTGGAATCGCTGTATTTGAGAAGAATCAGATTACAGTAGAAAAGTCCAAGGGTGAGTTAAAGAATCTGAGAACAAAGTTAGAAGAAAATCATAAGCCGGTTGGTCATTGTGGTATTGGACATACCAGATGGGCTACACACGGAGAACCTTCTGACATTAACTCTCATCCACATGGAAGCAAGAGAGTATCCATTGTTCATAATGGTATCATTGAAAACTATAAGGACATTAAAAAGTTCTTAATCAGTAAGGGATATAGCTTTGAAAGTGAAACAGATACAGAAACGGTAGCGAAGTTATTGGATTACTATTATAACGGGGATCCGATTGATGCAGTTGTAAAGACATTGGCTGATGTTCGAGGTGCTTACGCACTGGGAATATTATTTAAGGATTATCCGGATTGCATCTTTTCCGTGAGAAAAGACAGTCCATTGATTATCGGAGTAGGCGAAAATGAAAACTTTATCGCTTCTGATGTACCGGCGATTCTTCAGTACACAAGAAAGTATTATTTACTGGAAGAAAATGAAATTGCTACAATCAAGGCTGACAGAGTAGAGTTTTGTGATATTCATAAACAGCAGATTGTAAAAGAAGTTCAAGTTTCTAATTTAGATATGGATGCTGCAGAAAAAGGTGGTTATGAACACTTTATGTTAAAGGAAATTCATGAACAGCCGACTGCAGTTAAGACCACTATTTCACCAAGAATCGTGAATGGAATGCCGGATTTATCCGAATGTGGTCTAACAGCGGAAACATTAAAGAATTACAGAAAGTTATTCATTGTTGCCTGTGGTACCGCAATGCATGCCGGAGTAGTAGGAAAGTATGTCATTGAAAAATTGGCACGTACCGAAGTAACGGTTGATATTGCTTCAGAATTCCGATATAGAGATCCAATCATTGAAAAAGATGACTTAGTAATTGTTATTTCACAGTCTGGTGAAACAGCAGATACAAAAGCAGCATTACATTTGGCACATGATCGAGGAGCGAAAGTTCTTGCTATCGTGAATGTTAAGGGATCATCCATTGCCAGAGAGGCAGACATGGTTCTTTATACCCATGCAGGTCCGGAAATTTCCGTAGCATCCACAAAGGCATTCTCCGTTCAGATGTCAGTAATGTATCTGTTAGCATTCGAAATGGCTTATGCGAAAGGATTCATTTCAGAAGAAGAATGTAAACGACTTACAGAAGAACTTACAAACATTCCTGATTTAATTGAAAAAACAATGGAATGTGAAGATAAATGTCAGTATGTTGCATCAAAACTGATCACAGCACAGAGTCTGTTATATATTGGTAGAGGACTTGATTACGCATTAAGTATGGAAGGTTCCCTGAAACTGAAAGAAATTTCTTATATTCACTCAGAGTCTTATGCTGCCGGAGAATTAAAGCATGGAACTATTTCACTGGTCGAAGAAGGTATGCCGGTTATTGGTGTGGCTACTCAGAGTGATTTGATGGAAAAAATGGTAAGTAACATCGTGGAAGTAAAATCCAGAGGCGCATTTACCATTACAGTATGTAAGGAAGGAACAGAATTTAGCGAAGGTGTCATGGATGAAATTATTGAAGTCCCTGTTCTTGAGGACGTATTGATGCCAATGCTTACTGTAATTCCATTACAGTTAATTGCATATTACACAACAGTCTTAAAAGGACTGAATGTAGATAAACCAAGAAACCTTGCAAAATCCGTAACCGTAGAATGATCGCGGAGGCAATAAACGGTGTAATCAGAAAAACAAGAGAACAATTGCAAATTTATTTGCAATTGTTCATTTGTTTTTCTGATTATAGCGCGCATGCGCGCGTAGTTCTTGCACAAGTGCAAGAACGGGACACCGTTTAGAAAAAAGAGGAGAAAAGTTCTTGCACAAGTGCAAGAACGGGACACCGTTTATAAAAAAGGTAGAAAAAAAGTTCTTGCACTTGTGTAAGAAGATAATACAAAGGAATAGAAAGAGGAGCAAACATGATTTATAAGATTAGTGATTTATATGATTTAAGCGAAACAATCGCTGCAGAATTATTTGATGGAAAGACATATCCATGGGAAGTATTAGCAGATATTGGAGACTTTATCTTAAAGTTAGGCCCAACCCTGCCGGCAGAAGAATTTGAACATCCGGCAGAAGATATCTGGATTCATAAATCCGTGTCTGTTGCTAAAACTGCTACATTAACAGGTCCATTGATTATTGACGCAGATACAGAAGTAAGACCGGGTGCATTTGTTCGTGGAAAAGCCATTGTAGGAAAGAACTGTGTGGTTGGAAATTCCACAGAATTAAAGAATGTTGTATTGTTTAACACGGTACAGGTTCCACACTATAATTATGTGGGAGACAGTATTCTTGGAACCCATTCCCATATGGGAGCAGGCTCCATCACGTCGAATGTGAAATCGGACAAGACTTTAGTGGTTGTAAAGGATGAAGAAGAACAGATTGAAACCGGATTGAAAAAATTTGGTGCCATGATTGGAGATTATGTGGAAGTTGGATGTAATTCCGTTTTGAACCCGGGAACTGTCATTGGTAGAAATACGAATATCTATCCGTTATCCAGTGTTCGAGGAGTGATTCCGACAAACAGTATTTTTAAAGGGAGAAATGATATTATTGACAAAAAATAATAAAGTGTCCCGTTTTTTTGTGAATTATGGGGGGATTGAAAACAGTAGAAAATATATCAGTCAGCACTATGGGGAAAACACAACTTTGGTAGCACGAAAAGTCCTGATTATGGATGATTTTTCCATGAGGGATTTAGGAGAAGATGCCAATAATTGCGTGTTAACCGGAATTACCAGAATTTTGTCTTATTATTTGAATCGAAGTGATGAAATGGTCGATTCGGAAATTATATATGACCTGGTGAAGGAGAATGCCGTAAGAAAAGGATATCGACGGAACAAAGGTCTCGGTTTTTGTAGAATCAGTTCCGTGATGAAACGCTGTGCGGAAATTTATGGGATTGCCAGTAGAAAAACCCGTAGTGTGTATTGTATTAGGATTTTTAAAACGATAATGAAACAAATCGACATGCAAAATCCATTGTTGATGAATATTTCCTTTGGTTACTATAGGGATCATACGGTTACGATTGCCGGATATGAGATATATGAGAAGAAGGGAAGGTTTTGGGGAAAGAAACGTTATCCGATTGTTTTAGTTTATGATGGATGGAAGAAAACTCTTATGGGGATTGATTATCATAAACTGCGGGTTCCGGTTTCTGTCACAAGGATATCTGATTAATTATGTGAAAGGGAGGACGTGCCAATGTGGGATTACCATCTGTTAGGACCATCCGTATGTATTTTATTTGTAATCCATATTTTCTATGTTACCAGACCGAAGTTGCCGATTCGGAGTCGTTATACCTTTGCGTTTATTGTTTTGATTGAAGCATTAACGATGTTAACAGATTATACATCTACAAGAATGGATGAACATTATTATGAGTATTCCACGGGAATGTTGTATACGGCAAACAGTATCTATTTCTTTTTATTCTTTTCCAGAATATTTTTATTCTTCATGTTGACGATGACCATGCTGGGAATGAATGCGAGAACAATGCCCGTATCTTCAGTTGCATTGTTCATGATTCATTTTGTTGTACTTGGGGTAATTGTTACATCGAATTGGAACCATTTGATTTTCCGGATAACAGAGCACGGATATGAAGCCGGAAAATATTATAATCTTTTATATGTTTATGCTTTTTTCTTTCAGGCATTGTCCCTGTTATTACTAGGGGCGAATAAAGGTAAGATAATCAAACGAAAAAAAGCGGTAATATTGTTCTACATAGGAATCATAACGGTTGCATTTATCGTGCGAAAGACATATCCTCAATTCCTTGTTGTGGATTTTTTCTATGTGATTTCTATCCTGGTTGTTTACCTGGGCATTGAAAATCCTGAGTTTTATTTGAATAGTAAAACCGGTATTTTCCATTATGATAGTCTGTTACTATTGTTAGAAGAGTGGAATACATTTACCGAATATAGAATTATTGCTTTCTCAATCCGTGGATATAGGAAGAATAGAGAAATGTATGGTCCGAGACATATGGATAATTGTCTCGTGGAAATTGCAAATTTCATGAAAAAGGAGTTTCGTGGATCTCAAAACTTTTATATTCGCGATGGACGGTTTGCCATTGTAACCAGAAAACAGAATACAGAAGAAATGATTGAAAAAATCAGAAGCCGTTTTGAGTATGCATGGGTTACGGATAAAACAGAAATGTTTCTCGATATTGGCATTGCCGAATATGATTCGAAGTTAAAAGAAAAACCAGAGGTGGTTTTTCAGGCTATTGAAGAAGCACTAAACGAATCGGTTGAACAGAACACAGAGACAATAGAAATTACAAGAAAAACGTTGGATAAGATCAATCGCTTAGAGGCAGTAAAGGTAGCTCTGGAAATGGCATTAGACGATTATAGCGTGGAAGTATTCCTGCAACCGGTTGTTCGAACTTCTGATTTTAAGATTGTCGGTGCAGAATCCTTAGTGAGAATTAATGATGGAGTGATTGGGGAGATCAGACCAAAGGAATTTATTCCGATTGCTGAGAAGAATGGAAGTATTACGAGACTTGGATATCAAGTGTTTGAAAAAACCTGTGATTTTTATAGTAAAGTCGGAAAAAAGCTTGGCTTAGAATGGATTAATGTGAATATGTCTCCAATCCAATTTAAGAATAGGAACATTCTGATGAACTATGAAAATATCCTTTCGAAATATAATCTTTCTCCGAATCGAATTCACCTGGAGATTACAGAACGAAATATCATGGATATCGAACTGATTCGGGAAAATATGGAATCGTTTGTTCAGGAGGGATTCCAGTTTTCATTGGATGATTATGGAAGTGGTTATTCCAATGCCATCAGTGTTTTGAATTATCCGTTGACCAATGTGAAATTGGATAAGGATGTGATTCATGCGCATTTTAATAATCCTACGGAGTTTCTTCCGAGTGAATTGAAAATCTTAAAAGGCATGGATGTCAGTGTGACCGCAGAAGGAATTGAAACCGAAGAAATGGCGAATACCATGCGGGACTTCGGATGCGACTATCTTCAGGGGTATTATTTTGGCAGACCGGTTTCGATGGACGAGTTTGTAGAACAGTTTGGTTAAGAATGATAGATTTTTTTACTTTATTTTATTAAAAAATTAATTTAAAAGGCGGTTCGGTTTGACAATGTAAAATGGTTCGTATATAATTCACTGTGGAGTTATTGCCTTTATATGCGAGGAAATAGAGGAATAGCTTATTATACTGAAAGGAAAGAGGTAAAAAAATGGCAACTATTGATTTAAGTAAGTATGGCATTACAGATGTAGAAGAGATTATTTATAATCCTTCGTATGAAAAATTATTTGAAGACGAGACAAATCCTGAACTTACAGGATATGAAAAAGGACAGAATACTGAACTTGACGCAGTAAACGTTATGACAGGTATTTATACAGGACGTTCTCCTAAAGATAAATTTATCGTTGAGGACGAAAATTCAGAAAATACTGTATGGTGGGATTCCGCAGAATATCCAAACGATAACCACCGTGCATCTAAAGAAACATGGGAAGCATGTAAGGAATTAGCTATTAAGGAACTTTCTAATAAGAAGTTATACGTTGTTGATGCATTTTGTGGTGCAAACAAGGATACACGTATGGCAGTTCGTTTCATCATGGAAGTTGCTTGGCAGGCACATTTCGTAAAGAACATGTTCATCGTTCCAACAGATGAAGAATTAGAAAACTTTGAACCTGACTTCGTAGTATACAATGCTTCTAAGGCTAAAGTTGAAAACTATAAAGAATTAGGATTAAATTCAGAAACAGCAGTAGTATTTAACATCACAAGCCGTGAACAGGTTATCTTAAATACATGGTACGGTGGAGAAATGAAGAAGGGTATGTTCTCGATGATGAACTACTACCTTCCATTAAAGGGAATTGCTTCAATGCACTGTTCAGCAAACACTGACTTAAACGGTGAAAATACAGCAATCTTCTTCGGCTTATCAGGAACAGGAAAGACTACTCTTTCTACAGATCCTAAGAGATTATTAATCGGTGATGACGAACATGGTTGGGATGACAATGGCGTATTTAACTTCGAAGGTGGATGTTACGCTAAGGTTATCAACCTTGATAAGGAATCTGAACCGGATATCTATAACGCAATCAAGCGTAACGCTTTATTAGAAAACGTTACTGTAGATGCTGACGGAAAGATTGATTTTGATGATAAGAGTGTTACAGAAAACACACGTGTTTCTTATCCAATCAACCACATTGAAAACATTGTTCGTCCGGTATCTTCAGCACCAGCTGCTAAGAACGTTATCTTCTTATCAGCAGATGCATTCGGAGTATTACCTCCAGTATCTGTTTTAACACCAGAACAGACACAGTATTACTTCTTATCAGGATTTACTGCAAAACTTGCAGGTACAGAACGTGGAATCACAGAACCTACTCCAACATTTTCAGCATGTTTCGGACAGGCATTCTTAGAATTACACCCAACAAAGTATGCTGAAGAACTTGTTAAGAAGATGGAAAAGAGTGGAGCAAAGGCTTACTTAGTAAATACAGGATGGAATGGAACAGGAAAGAGAATCTCTATTAAGGATACTCGTGGAATCATCGATGCAATCTTAAATGGTGATATTAACAATGCACCTACAAAGCAGATTCCAATCTTCAACTTCGAAGTACCTACAGAACTTCCAGGTGTAGATCCTGCAATCCTTGATCCAAGAGATACATATGCAGATGCTTCTGGATGGGAAGCTAAGGCAGTAGATCTTGCTACAAGATTTAACAAGAACTTTGTGAAGTATACAGGAAACGAAGCTGGTAAAGCACTTGTTCCTGCAGGTCCACAGCTTGATAAATAATTGATTTTTAAGAAAAGACCGTTCAGGTCTTTTCTTTTTTTGCTTCTAAATCGAGGCAAATAGAGAAGCTTGATTTTACTCATTTGACCACCGTGATTGCGTGTCAGTGACAGGGCGAAAAATAGGGGAAAGTGTAGACGAAAAGTGATTGCAAAAGTAGCATGAATAGACTATAATATAACTATCAAAACAGTTATCTGTTTTGAGACCTGAAGTGTTATGGATACTGTTAATTTTGAACCTACAGTATGAATGAAGGGATTCCTAATCTCTAAAGAGATGTCAGGCCTCATTAATGTTAGTGGAAGACAGAACTTTAGATGCGGTTGCCCACCTGGCGGAAGCTAGGACTCAAAAAACAGGCCTGGCACCTTAGGTTTTTACAAAAGATTTTTTAATGAACGCAGTATATTTATATACTGCGTTTTTTATGTGTAAAAATAAGGGGGGGAATATGAAAAAAGTAATTATTGGTTGGATTGTGTTATTGATTTTAACAGCGACTGCATTTCGAATTGATTCTGCAGAGTTGATGGAAAGTGTGCAAATACCGGAGTCAGAACCGGCAGTGAAATTGAAAACTTTAGAGAAGGAAAAGAAAAAAGAGGACAAGGCGTGGGTGCGCATTGTGATTCTGAATCCGGAAAGTAAACAACGCTGGCACCGCAATATAAAACTTCGGGGAACACAAATGAAGATATACCGGGCAAAGGAAAAGACGGAAGTGGCTTCGTTGGATTTGAATCGTGACAGTTCCGTGTTTCAAGATGATAGGGTGATAATGGTGGAAGCGAAAGATGGAATTACAATCGAGGGAACCTGGGATAAGGATGTGGTCTATTATGGAACACTCTACATATATCGGGAGAATAGTGGATTGGTCATGGTGAATCAGGTGGAACTGGAAGACTATGTGGCCGGTGTGGTCTCCAGTGAAATCGGAGTCGATGCTCCAAAAGAAGCAATGAAAGCTCAGGCAGTTTGTGCCAGAACCTATATTGTCAGTTCAAAAATAAAAAAATATAAGAAATACAAGGCGGAAGCGGATGATAGTACAGATTATCAGGTTTATAACAGAAATGCACCGAATAAGAGGTGTTTTCAGGCCGCTAAAGAAACAAGAAACTTAATTCTGACGTATCAGGGAAAAACCATTACTGCATATTATTTTTCCACATCCTGTGGATATACCACAAATTATCGAATCTGGGGAAGGGAGAAAAAACCATATTTGTCCGGGTGTAAAGTGGCAAAGAAATGGAATCAGCCATCTGTTAATTTCGAGAAATACATTCGTGGAAAAGGAGATGGGTATGAAAAAAAACAGCCCTATTATCGTTGGAAATGTTATTTGAATAGTGGGCAGATTGAAAATGCTGTGGCGTTAATGACAGGGGTAGATATCGGAAGATTTGAAAAAGCGGAGGTGAATGAAAGAGGTGTGGGAGGCATTGCCTCCCAAATCACAATTTATGGAGACGAAAGACAGGTTGTGGTGAATAACCAGATGCAGATTCGAAAAATACTTTGTTCGTCTTATATGAATCTTGAACTACAGGATGGAACGATAAAGACCGGATTATTGATGCTTCCCAGTGCTTTCATAGCCATGGATACCGTTTATCAGGGGAGAGTGGTCTCCGGTTTGAAGATTTATGGAGGGGGATTTGGACACGGATCAGGAATGAGTCAGAATGGTGCCATGGAAATGGCAAAACAAGGATGTGACTACAAACAAATCCTGAATCACTTTTATAAAAAAATCAGAATTCAGAAACGAGAAACGTTATGAGTCCTTTCGGCTTCCGGGATAGGCATGACGAATGATTTCTGCACCGATAAACAGGATATAGATACAGAAGTAGAACCACATCATAAGTAAGACCACACCGGTAAAACTTCCGTACATATAAGACATGTTAAAAAAGTTGTCAATGTATACGGAAAAGGCGTAGGAGAAAATACTCCATCCTAAGGCACAAACAACAGCTCCCGGTAAAACGATATGGAATGTTGTCAGCTTAAAATTGATGATGCGGAATAGTAACGCAAAAAATAACACCATGATTAAAAAGAAAAATCCGTAACGAATCAGGTCCAGGGCAAAATGAATATCCTGAAGTCCCGGAATATAAGAAAATGCCAATTTCAATAATTTGTTACCGAACACGATGAATGTCATGGATAAAACGATTAAAAAAATAAAGAAAATGGTGTAAATCATGGAGGTTAATCGCAGAATAATATAATTTCGTTTCTGATGAATGTTAAAAATTTCATAGAGACCGAACATAACGGCTAAGAATCCTTTTGATGCAGACCATACGGCTAAAATCGCAGTAATGGAAAGCAATGCTCCGGAAGCGTGGGTATAAAGTTCGTTCACTAACTGAATCAGAATCGGATTCAGGGAGTGAGGAATATACGTGTTTATTAAATAAATCACATATGATTCATCCAACGCAGTATGGGCTAATGCATTCAATAAAAGCAGAAAAAAAGGAAATGCGGACAAAAAAATAAAGAAGGATGCCTGTGCGGCATAAATCCCGACGTGATCATCTGACATATCACAGAAAAAATTATAGATGTTGACACACATATTCCAAATCTTTTTCATTGTATTAGCTCCACCATGTTCTTAATCGTTTGATACTACTGAAAGTATATGCAATAGTATACCATTTTTTTCGGAATTCAACAATTACATATGATAGAATTGTGTGCTGATTGTTGACACTATTTTTTCTCTGTGCTAGAATAATCATTAGTTTTAAAGGCTATGAATGTGTCAGTAGATACTTATTTCCCTTTAGAGAGAAGGATTCACGGGCTGGAAGATCCTTTAGGTTCAGGTAAGTATTGAATTTCCCACAGGAGCTGCTTTTCTGAAAACAGAGTAGGAAAAGACGTAAGATGTGCGTTAAACAGAAATGAGCGTTTGTAGAAATACAAAAATCAGGGTGGTACCGCGGAGATATTTCGTCCCTTCGAATTGATTGTTCGGAGGGATTTTTTTATTGAAAAAATGGACTCGGACGATGGATTCAATCAAATGATTTTATGAAATAAAGGAGAGAAAAGATGAACGAAAAGTTACAGGCAATTAAAGAAGAAGCAATTGCAAAGCTTGCAGCGTCTGACAATCTGGACACATTGAATCAGATTCGTGTTGAAATCCTTGGAAAAAAAGGACAACTGACTGAAGTAATGAAAGGCATGAAGGACGTTGCACCGGAAGACAGACCGAAATTTGGTCAGTTAGTGAACGATACCAGAAAAGCCATTGAAGAAAAGTTGGAAGAAGTTAAAAATGATCTTCAGGCTAAGGCCAGAGAAGCAAAGTTAAAGGCAGAAGTCATTGACGTTACGCTTCCGGCAAAGAAGAATAAGATTGGCCATAAGCATCCAAACACATTGGCATTGGAAGAAATGGAACGAATCTTTACCGGAATGGGTTACGAAGTAGTAGAAGGTCCGGAAGTGGAATTCGATTACTATAACTTTGAAGCTTTAAATATTCCTGCAAATCATCCGGCAAAGGATGAACAGGATACTTTCTATATCAATAAGAACATTGTGCTTCGTACACAGACATCTTCTGTACAGGCCAGAGTCATGGAAAAGACACAGCCACCGATTCGTATTATTTCACCGGGACGTGTATTCCGTTCTGACCAGGTAGATGCGACTCATAGCCCATCATTCCATCAGGTGGAAGGACTTGCAATTGATAAAAACATCAATTTTGCAGACTTAAAGGGAACCTTGGAAGAATTTGCCAAGGAATTATTTGGACCGGAAACAAAGACAAAATTCCGTCCACATCATTTCCCATTCACAGAGCCAAGTGCGGAAATGGATGTAAGCTGCTTTAAGTGTGGTGGAAAAGGATGCCGTTTCTGTAAGGGTGAAGGATGGATTGAAATCCTCGGATGTGGAATGGTTCATCCACACGTTTTGGAAATGTGTAACATTGATCCGGAAGAATACCAAGGATTCGCTTTTGGTGTCGGATTAGAGCGTATTGCACTGTTAAAATATGAAATTGATGATATGAGATTATTATACGAGAACGATGATCGTTTCTTGGAACAGTTCTAAAGGAGGGAGATAAAAATGAATACACCATTATCATGGATAAAAGCTTATGTTCCTGACTTGGAATGTACGGATCAGGAATACATGGATGCAATGACATTATCAGGTACAAAGTGTGAAGGTTTTGAAAGACTGGACGCTGATTTGGAAAAGATTGTCGTTGGACAGATTGAAAAAATTGAAAGACATCCGGATGCAGATAAATTAGTTGTTTGTCAGGTAAACGTTGGAACAGAAACCGTTCAGATTGTTACCGGAGCACCAAATGTTGCAGAAGGACAGAAAATACCGGTTGTATTAGATGGCGGTCGTGTGGCCGGTGGCCATGACGGTTCCAAGACACCGGGCGGAATTAAGATTAAGAAAGGAAAACTTCGTGGAGTACCTTCTTATGGAATGATGTGTTCCATCGAAGAATTAGGTTCCTCTACAGATTTCTATCCGGAAGCTCCGGAAGACGGAATCTATATCTTTGACGACAGTGTTGAAGTGGGAGCAGATGCAGTAGAAGTGTTAGGACTTCATGATACCGTTTTCGAATATGAAGTAACTTCCAACCGAGTTGACTGCTACAGTGTTTTGGGAATTGCCAGAGAAGCAGCTGCAACTTTCAAGAAGCCTTTCGTGGCACCGGAAGTGAAAGAAACAGGAACCGAAGGGGATGTAAATGATTACATTTCTGTGGAAGTAAAAGATGCAGACTTATGTTCCAGATTTTGTGCAAGAGTTGTTAAAAATGTTAAGATTGGTCCTTCACCGGAATGGATGCAGAGAAGACTTTCTGCATGCGGAATCAGACCAATCAATAATTTAGTAGATATCACAAACTATGTTATGGAAGAATATGGTCAGCCAATGCATGCCTATGACCTTTCTACCATTGCAGACAATAAGATTGTTGTTCGTAGAGCACAGGATGGAGAAAAGTTTGTGACATTAGATGGTCAGGAAAGAACCCTGGATTCCGAAATGCTGATGATTTGTGACGGAGAAAAACCGGTTGGTCTTGCAGGAATCATGGGTGGAGAAAATTCCATGATTACAGACAATGTTGAAACCATGCTTTTCGAAGCTGCTTGTTTTGATGGAACCAATATTCGTCTTTCTTCCAAGAGAGTCGGACTTCGTACCGATGCTTCCGGAAAATTCGAAAAGGGTCTGGATCCAAACAATGCAGAAGCAGCAATCAATCGTGCATGTCAGTTAATTGAAGAATTGGGTGCAGGTGAAGTGGTAGCCGGAATCGTTGATGTTTATCCGGAAAAGAGAGAACCAAGAACCATTCAGTTTGATGCAGATAAAGTAAACAAGATTATCGGATTTAACTTATCGGAAGAACAGATGATTAGTTACTTCCCTGCATTGGAATTAAAATATGATGCAGAGACAAAGATGATTACTGTTCCAACCTTCCGTCAGGACTTGATTGGAATGTGTGACATTGCAGAAGAAATTGCCCGTTTCTACGGATATGATAATATTCCGACAACACTTCCTTCCGGAGAAGCAACTACAGGAAAGCTGTCCGAAAAATTAAGAATTGATGAAATTGCAAGAAGTGTTGCATTATACTGTGGATTTTCTCAGGGAATGTCTTATTCTTTTGAAAGTCCAAAGGTGTTTGATAAATTATTGTTGCCGGCTGACTCAGAATTACGTCAGGCCATTGAAATATCTAATCCATTAGGAGAAGATTTCAGTGTCATGAGAACAACATCCCTTGATGGTATGTTGACTTCTTTGGCAACAAACTACAATCGTAGAAATAAAGATGTTCGTTTATTCGAAATGGGAAATGTTTATTTACCAAAGGCATTGCCATTAACAGAATTACCGGACGAAAGAATGCAGTATACGTTAGGATTCTACGGAGACGGAGACTTCTTTACCATGAAGGGTGTTGTAGAAGAATTCCTGGATCAGGTCGGAATGAAAAAGAAAGTTTCCTATGATGGAAAGGCAGGAAAGAGCTTCCTTCATCCGGGACGTCAGGCAAATATCATTTACGAAGATACGGTCATTGGTTTCCTTGGAGAAGTACATCCGGCAGTTTCTGAAAATTATGATATGAAGGGAAGAGCATACATTGCAGTGATTGATATGCCTTATGTATATGAAATGGCTGATTTCACAATTAAGTATGATGGCATTGCAAAATTCCCTGCTGTAACAAGAGATATTTCCATGGTAGTACCAAAGGAAATTCCGGTAGGACAGATTGAAGAAGTGATTGAACAGAAGGCTGGAAAGATTTTAGAAAGCTACAATCTGTTTGATATTTACGAAGGAGATCAGATTAAGGAAGGCTTTAAGTCTGTGGCATATTCCATTGTGTTCCGTGCGAAAGACAGAACATTGGAAGACGCAGATGTTCAGGCTTCCATGAATAAGATCCTGAAAGCGTTAGAAGAATTAGGAATTGAACTTCGAGGATAGCAGCTCAGAACCACGCCTTTGGGGCGTGGTTCTTTTTTGAAAAAAATGAATCATTCGACATTTTTTGTGCTATAATGAAAAGACAGCCTAATTGAAAGGACATTAAAATAATCATGAGACGGAAGAAACTTGGAAAAAGAATAGGGATCATTGCCCTTGTTATTGCAATTATGCTGCAATTTCAGGCCAATGATTGGGGGTTAAGCGGGAAAACGGTGAAAGCCGCATCCACAAAAAACACATCCGTTGCAAAGGAAAAGCAGAAAACCAATGCGACAAAGAAAAAGAAAAAAAAGAAGAAAATAAAGCTAAGTCGTCCGAAAGTTAAAGTGAAAAGAAAACGGGAACAAAAAGTTAAGTTTTCATGGAAAAAGGTTAAGAAGGCGAAAAGCTATATTATATATAAAAAAGAACAGGGAAAGAAATTCAGAAAAATATATAAAACATCCCGACGGAAATTTGTTGATACAAATACCAAAGGGGGAAAGAAATATTATTACAGGGTTATGGCTTGCAGAACGGTTCGGGGAAAAACTGTGACAAGTCGTAAATCGAAAACGGTCACGGTCTTGGTGAAAGCTGTAAAGAAGGAACCGAGAAAGCTGCCGAAAAATGAAAAGGCAGAGGTGGTTATTTGTGGAGAATGTTATGTGGAGGGAATGGATTTATTCGCGAAAAGCATTCTGCCAAAGAACTATCGATTGGTTTATAAAGTGGGAATCAGCACCTATGGATTATTAAATACGAATTACATTCCTTATAACGGAATGACGCTGACAGCCGTAGAACGGATTGCATACTATCATCCGAAAAGAGTGTTCTTTCTGGTAGGAATGAATGAGGCTGCGAATCCGAATCCGGAAAATACAATCAATAATTACAAGAAGATTATTTCTCTATTGAAATCAGTGAATCCGAAGATTGAAATCGTATTGATTTCATTGCCACCGGTAGGAAGAAATCATGTATCCGGTTTTGCAAATAATACTCAGATTAACAAGTATAACGCAGCATATAAAAAACTGGCGAAGGAAAAGAAAAACGTGTATTACTATGATGGTTATAGAAAGAAGCTTACAGATTCACAGGGATACCTGAAATCATACGCCGACGGTGGGGATGGAGGACATTGGAGTTCCCGTGCCACTGTGGATGTTTTGAAAAAAATAATAAAATACGAAAAGAAGTTAGCAAAAGAAAAGAGGTAGGAGTTATGAAACAAATGAAAAGATTATTAGCAGTAGCGATGACCATGGCAATTCTGGTACAGGGGGCTGTGATTGAGAATGATTCCGTTCAGGCATCAGAGGTGTCAGCCTTTACAGCAGTACAGAAGGCGTATGGAACAGCTTATCCTATGAATTCTGCGAATGAAATCAAAACAGCAAGAAAGAATATTTTTGGAAAATATTCCAAGGTTTTAGGGGTATCCGCAAAATATTTCAAGTCTTATAAAGCTGCACGAAAAGCCAGTAGCACAGAAGAATATGTTTGTGTTGTATATCGTGCAACAAATAAAAAGAATGCCAAGAAAATTAAGAGCGCGTTGAAGAAATATGTAAACAAGGAAAAGTCAGGAAATGTCAACTATTTTTCTGCAAAGGGAAAAACTTTGTTAAATAATGCGAAGATTGGGACGAAGGGCAGTTACGTGTATCTTTTTATTCTTGATACCGCAAAAAACAGCAAAGCAGTTAAGGCATTTAAGAAGAACGTATAGGTGCATTGGATAGACGATTGATAAAGGAATAGAAGCATATGGTATTTAGCAGTTTGATTTTTTTGATAATATTCTTACCCATTACGTTATTGCTTTATTATGTATTACCTGAGAAAGCAAGAAACTTCTGGTTACTGGTTGTTAGTCTGATTTTTTATAGTTGGGGAGAACCGGTCTATATTTTGTTAATGGTTTTCTCTATTTTACTCAATTACATTTCCGGATTGTGGTTAGATAGAACCGAAGAAACAGGAAAAAGAAAACGAATATTAGTGACCGCGGTGGTGATTAATATTGGTTTACTTTTTGTGTTTAAATATGCTGATTTTACTATTGGTTCCTATAATTTAATATTTGGAAAACACGTGAAGCTATTAGAATTGGCGTTACCGATTGGAATCAGTTTTTATACCTTCCAGGCAATGTCTTATGTGATTGACGTGTACCGTAAAGTGGTAAAGGGAAACAAGAATCTGATTAACTTTGCAACTTACATCACCATGTTTCCACAGCTGATTGCCGGACCAATTGTTCGATATAAAACCGTGGAAAAGGAACTTCGTGAGCGAAAATGTACCTTTGATGATTTTTATCAGGGTGTTTTGCGCTTTACGATTGGATTAGGAAAGAAAGTACTTATTGCAAATAATGTTGCCCTGGTATTTCGGGAAATATCAGGCACGGCACCGGAGTTATTGTCCACATCTATGGCATGGCTGGCTGTGCTTGCCTTTACATTACAGATCTATTTTGATTTTTCAGGATATTCAGACATGGCAATTGGAATGGGAAGAATGCTAGGCTTTCATTTTCTGGAAAACTTTGATTATCCTTATGAATCAAAATCCATTACGGAATTTTGGCGAAGATGGCATATTAGTCTGAGTACCTGGTTTCGGGAATATGTATATTATCCATTAGGAGGAAACCGCAAGGGAATGAAACGACAGATTTTTAATCTGTTTCTTGTGTGGTTTCTGACCGGATTATGGCATGGTGCTTCCTGGAATTTCGTTCTTTGGGGCGTGTACTATGCTGTGATTTTGATTTTGGAAAAAGTACTGTTAGGAAAACTTTTGCAGAAGGTTCCGTCAATTCTTAGCAGAATTTATACCATTGGAGCGTTTATGTTTGGATGGGCAATTTTTGCCATGGATGATTTACTCTATCGCAAAGCTTTTTTTGAGGCCATGTTCTTTCATGCAAAACAGGATCTGACGGATAAACATACAGCGTATTTATTGCTCAGTTATGGAATTTTAATGGTGTCAGCAATCGTCGGGGCAACGTCTCTGCCGAAAAAAGTTGTGAAGCACTTATTGAAACATCATAAAGTGATTCGAAGTATTCTGGAATTGATTTTTGTGACGATTGTTATGGCATTGTCCATTGCTTATATCGTTTCGGATACATACAATCCGTTTTTGTATTTTAGATTTTAGGTATTGTAAAGGAGCGGTGGTATGGAAAAGAAAATAAGGTTTTTAACAGTCCTCATTTTTCTTGTGATTATTTATGGAATTGGCATTGTAACGCTGGTTCAAAAGAAAAATGAATACTCAGAATTTGAAAAAAGAAAATTAGCTGATTTCCCGAAGGTGAAAGCAAAGACCATCATGAAAGGGGAATTTCAGAAACAACTGAATGATTATTTGAATGATCACATGGTTTTAAGAGACCAGTGCATTACCGTTTCCTCTCTGACTAGTAAGTCCATGGGAAAAAGAGAACAAAACGGTGTCTATTTTGGAAAACAACAGTATCTGATCGAAAAATATGAAGATCGGGATTTCTCAAAAAAGGATATTAAAGATAATGTAAAATATCTGTCACGATTCGCTAACATGGTGGCAGAAAGTCTGGGACCGGAGAAGGTCAGAATTGCATTGGTTCCAAGTAAGGTGAGTGTACTTTCGAATAAACTTCCGAAGTTTATTCGAAAGTCAAAAATGAATGATTATATGAAGAATCTTCTTAAAAGCAAGCTGAAGAACCAGGAGATTCTTGTAGACCTGAAGGAAGTCCTGATGAAACATCGAAATGAATATATTTATTATAAGACGGATCATCATTGGACAACTTTAGGAGCAGAATATGGTTATGAAGCGTTAATGGATTCCATGAATCAGGAAAAGTGTGTTGTCATTAAGGAACAGACGGTCTGCACGAATTTCCGAGGAACTACATTTAACAAAATTCACTATTCTCCATCAATGGATACAATTAAAAAATGTGAAATTGAAAGCGCGCAAAACTGCACGTTAGTTTATGACATTTCCGGAGAAAAGAAGGAAACCAACAGCCTTTATGATGAAGAGGCTTTAAAAACGGAAGATAAGTACAATTATTTCCTTGGAGGGAATTTTGGTGCTATCCATATTCACACTGGATGCACCAATGGAAAGACCCTTGTATTGATTAAGGATTCTTTTGCGAATTGTATGATTCCGCATTTAACATATAATTATGAAAATATCGAAGTAATTGATTTAAGATATTTGAATTCCAGTATTTTTGATACATTGAATGAATTAGAACAGATTGATGCTGTGATTTTCCTTTTCAATGAGGAAAAATTCATGCAGGACAATCATCTGTGGCTTTTGGAATAATGAGGGATAGGAATGAGATTTGTAATACAGCGAGTGACAGAAGCGGCTGTCCGGGTAGATGAGGAGACCGCCGGATCCATCGGGAAAGGATTTTTAGTTCTGATTGGCGTGTCAGATTCTGATACTAAAGAAATTGCAGATAAGATGGTAAAAAAATTATGCAATATGAGAATCTTTGATGATTCAGAAGGAAAAACCAATCTTGCATTGAAGGATGTGGAGGGAGAATTGTTATTGGTCTCTCAGTTCACACTATACGCAGATTGTAAAAAGGGAAACAGACCGTCTTTTACAAAGGCGGGAGCTCCGGACTTTGCTGAGGAAATGTACGAATACATCATTGCTCAGTGTAAGAGCGAAATTCCGGTGGTGGAACAGGGGGTTTTTGGAGCCCATATGGAAGTGTCCTTAGTCAACGACGGACCATTTACCGTGATTTTGGATAGTGATGAAATAATGAAATAAACCTGTAAATTGAGGAGCAAGAAATGAAAAAGGAAATGAGCTTACATGATTATTATTATGATTTACCGGAGGAACTGATCGCGCAGGATCCTTTGTTAGATCGAAGCAGTTCCAAACTGATGATTTTAGATAAGGAATCAGGAAATGTGGAACATCATGTATTTAAAGAGATTATCGATTATCTTCAGGAAGGAGATTGTCTCGTCATTAATGACACAAAGGTCATCCCTGCCAGATTGTATGGTGCAAAGGTAGGAACTGATGCGAAAATCGAAGTTCTCCTGTTAAAGAGAAAGGAAAATGATGTATGGGAAACCTTGGTGAAGCCGGGAAAGAAGTGTAAGCCGGGAACCAAAATCAGTTTTGGAAATGGCTTGCTCATCGGTGAAGTGTTAGATGTAGTGGAAGAAGGAAATCGATTGATTCAGTTTTCTTATGAAGGGATTTTTGAAGAGGTTCTGGATCAGTTAGGGGAAATGCCGTTACCACCGTATATTACCCATAAATTAGAAGATAAGAACCGATATCAGACGGTTTATGCCAAGTATGAAGGTTCTGCGGCTGCGCCGACTGCCGGTCTTCATTTTACAAAGGAATTATTGGAACAGATTCAAGCCAAGGGAATAAAAATCGCACATGTTACTTTGCATGTAGGTTTAGGAACATTCCGTCCGGTAAAGGTTGAAAATATTTTAGAACATCACATGCATTCTGAATTTTATATGGTGGACGAGAAGGATGCTCAGATGATTAATGAGACCAAACAGAATGGTGGCCGTGTAATTTCTGTAGGAACCACAAGTACCAGAACTTTAGAGACGGTAACGGATGATAATGGTGTGGTTCATGCCGGAAGCGGATGGACTCAGATTTTTATTTATCCGGGATATCAGTTTAAGGCCATTGACTGTCTGATCACGAACTTCCATCTTCCGGAATCCACATTATTGATGTTGGTTTCTGCATTGGCCGGCAGAGAGCATGTTCTGGCCGCGTATGAGGAAGCCGTGAAACAGGAATACCGGTTCTTCAGTTTCGGAGATGCGATGTTTATTAAGTAGGAGTAATCATGGAAAAATATTGTGTAACACCAATAAAAAATAAAAAGAATCTTTGCGTTTCCGTGCCGGGATCAAAAAGTATTACAAATCGAGCCCTGATGCTGGCTGCAATATCAAATGAAACCTGTGAATTACATGGTGTTTTATTTTCTGCAGATTCCAGAGCTTTTCTGGATTGCCTTATGACACTGGGCTTTCAGGTCTCGGTAGATGAAGAAAAGGCCACGGTCATTGTAAAAGGGGAAAATGGAAAAATTCCGGAAGACAATGTGACCATCAATGTGGAAAGTGCAGGAACAGCTGCCAGATTCATTACTGTGTTGTTAGCTGTTTCAGGAGGAACCTATACAATAAATTCTTCGGAACAGATGAAAAAACGCCCAATGAAGGAACTTTTAGATAAAATCAAGGAACAGGGAGTGGAACTGGAATTTCTGGAGGAAACGGACCATTTTCCGTTTCGAATGAAATCGAAAGGGATTGGAATGATTGAAACAGAAATTGATACCACAACCAGCAGTCAGTATGCCAGTGCCTTATTGATGGCAGCTCCAATGAATGGAATGAAAATTCATCTGACAGGTTCCCGTGTGAATGGTGCATATATTAAAATTACCCTTGCCATGATGAAACAATTTGGTATCGGTTATAAGAAAAAAGAAAATACATATGAAGTTGCATCACAGCAGTTTGGTATTTTGCAGTATGAGATTGAACCGGATATGTCTGCAGCCTGTTATTTTTACGCAATGGCATTGATTTTAAAGACGAAATCCATTGTCAAGGGAATTCACATGGATTCCTTGCAGGGAGACAAGAAATTTCTGGATGTTTTAAAGGAACTGGGAGCAAGTGTTTCAGAAACATCCTTAGGGGTGGAAGTCGATGCCACAGGACTTGATTCTTATTCTGGAATTACATTGGATATGTCAGATTTTTCGGATCAGGCACTGACCTTGGCAGTGGTAGCAGCATTTGCGTCTTCCAAGACGGTAATTAAAAATATAGGTCATATCAGAAAACAGGAGTCTGACCGTGTGGCAGTGATTGCAACAGAATTAAAGAAAATCGGCTGTGATACGAAGATTGTGGAAGAACAGGGACAGACCCATGTGGAAATTGTTCCGGGAAGTTTACATGGCGCAGAAATTGAAACCTACGAGGATCATCGAGTAGCCATGAGTTTTGCGATGGCGGGAACGAAAGTGGAAGGAATTACCATTTTAAATCCATTGTGTTGCAAGAAGACTTTTGAAAATTATTTTGAAATATTAGAGCGTTTGACGAAGGAGTAATGATCCAATAAAAAAGAATGGATTTCAGAATTACATTTCTGAGATCCATTCTTTTTATGGTTTATTTTCGTTTAAAAACCTTATAGCGATGACGCTCTAACTGTTCAATGGCCTTGTCCGCTGAAAGTTCGTCGTAGAAGGCAATTTTAAGAACGCCTTCCTCAAATTCACGGTTATGAATAATACCGATGTTTTTAATGCTAACACCGTTTGTTGCAAGAATTGTTGCAATGGTAGCAATAGCACCGGATTCATCAATAATGTCACAGTATACATTGTAACTCTTTTGAATGATACTGTTGGAGTGGTCATCCAGATTATCTCTGTAATCACGACTTTCAGAAATCATATCGTAAATTGCTTTGCCATTTTTTTTCTCTAATTCTGATTTTACAGATAATAAATCGTCTACATATAACTGGATCATGTCCACAATATTCTCCGTATTGGTCATACAAATCTGTTCCCACATTTCCGGAGAAGAAGAAGCGATTCTTGTAATATCCTTAAATCCACCGGCAGCAATGGTTTTCATATATTCCTGTGGGGAATCGTTATGCTTTACCAGATTTACGAGACTGGAAGCAATGATATGGGGCAGATGACTGATTGCCGCAACCACACGGTCATGTTCCTGATAGCTGAGGTGAATTGGAATGGCGCCAATCCCGTCGATGATTTCGATAAATTCCTGAATTCGTTCTTCGGGAACCCCGTCACCCGGTGTTACTGCATAATATGCGTTTTCCAGCAAATGTTCACTGGAGTGTTCGTAACTGGTTTTTTCCGAACCGGCCATAGGGTGTCCCCCAATGAATTGCTGTTCCATACCTAAAGCTTTTACCGCTTCATGAATATTTCCTTTTACACTTCCCACATCTGTAATGATGCAATCTTCTTTAACAATCTCTTTTAATGTTTTTAAATATTCCACATTTCGTTCCACAGGAGTACAGAGGAAAATGTAATCACACTCATGAAACGTCTCGTCTACGGAGCCAACCGCAACATTTGCAGTACCATCTTTCAAAGCCATGACTCTGGATTCCGCACTGCGATTATATACAATGATTTTACAACCAGGGTATTCTTTACGTAATGCTTTTGCAACAGAACCCCCAATCAAACCTATTCCTACAAAACCAAAAGTTAAAAATCTCATAAAAACCACACTTTCATAGTTTAAACTTCAACGCTTTAAAGCGAGATAATACATATTCTATCTTATTTTCGTTGCTTTTTCAAGTGCTCTCTGGAAAGAAAACAGTTATTTCACGTTATAATACATGACACCGTTGTTCATTTTCTTGTGTTTAATTCGAAAGAGTTCTTCCACAGTGACTAACTCAAAGTGTCTCTGGATGAGTTTTGGCTGAGCCTGAATAAATCCATTGACTGTAGTAGGGTGACTGTCATGTAGTAATACGATGGCACCATCGTAAGCATTGTTCAGAATGGTCTTACAAACATATTGGACATTCCTGTTTTTCCAGTCCAGGGTATCTACACTCCAATAAAGCATTGGAACATCCACAGTTTTTGAAACAGTAGGATTGTAGTTTCCGTAAGGCGGTCTGAAAATGGAAGGTTTGGTTCCGAGAATTCCTTTTAGGGCAGATTTATTTTTGTTGATCTGGCTTTTGATTTCAGCGGTGGAGACTACATTCAGGTTCGCATGGCTCCAGGTATGATTTCCAATCTGCATACCACTTCGATATTGTTTCTTTACCAGTTTCGGTTTCTTCACAGCATATTGTCCTACAAGAAAAAAGGTGGCTTTGCTGTCATAACGGTTTAATGCTTTTAATAGTTTTGGAGTGCTGTCACCCGGACCATCGTCAAAGGTGATTGCAATATATTTCGTAGGACCTACCGTGACGTTACATTTTGCTATTTTTTTCGTGTATTTGGAATAGACTTTAATTGTGGCAGTTCCCTTTTTGCGGCCGGTTACAATTCCTTTTTTATTGACTCTTGCAACAGAAGGATTGGAGCTTCGCCAGATAATCGGTTCTTTGCGTTTTCTTTTTCCACGATATTTAACACGGATTTTAAGATAACGATGATCTCCTTTGTTCAATCTGATTTTAGATTGATTCAGGAATAATTTTTTGACTTTTCTGCAAGGGGGGATTTTTTTGATCGGCTCCCGGATAGTCGCTTTTTCTATGGGAAGCGTAGTGGTTTCCTGTACAATCGTGGAAACCGGTTCCGAAGATGCGGTGGTCGTCTCAGCATCTGCTTGTACATTTGTTGGAAAAATGGACAGGGAGATAAGAAATAATCCTCCCAGAAACAAGTGTTTTAAGTTCAGTTTTTCGATGTTTTTCATAGTGTTTTTCTCCTTTATAAATGTTGTATAAGTATATCGCAAACCGGAGATAATGGAAAGGGTGAAAAACAGATGAACGAGAGACTTTTTGGCAAAAACATAAGTTTGTTAAAGTTTTAACCTTTCTTGTGTTCAAGGGGAAAATACAGTAAAATAAAAGAAGATTGAGACGGACTTTAGAGCAGGGCGCTCTTAGAAATAAAAACTGAATAAGGAGGTAACGGATATGAATGTTTATCAAACAGAAAGTATCAGAAACGTTGTATTTTTAGGCCATGGAGGGGCGGGCAAGACTACTTTGGCTGAAGCAGTTGCCTTTGCCACTGGAGCAATTAACCGTATGGGAAAAATTGCTGATGGAAATACGATTAGTGATTACGACAAGGAAGAAATCACGAGACAGTTTTCTATTAGTGCATCTGTTGTCCCGGTAGAATGGAACGGATTAAAAATCAATATTCTGGATGCGCCAGGATATTTTGATTTTGTGGGACAGATGGAAGATGCCATGAGTGTTGCAGATGCAGCGGTAATTGTTGTAAACGGAAAAGCCGGAGTAGAGGTCGGAACAGTAAAGGCTTGGGAAATCTGTGAAAGAAGAAAGATTCCTAGAATTTTCTTCATTACGAACATGGATGATCCGAATGCGAAATATATGGAAACGGTAGAGGAATTAAAGGCACGGTTCGGAAAAAAGGTCGCCCCATTCCATTTACCGATTATTGAAGATGAAAAACTCACAGGATACGTAAATGTAGTAAAAATGGGTGGTCGTCAGTTTACAGATGATGCGGGAAACTATACAGAAAGAGATATTCCGGATTCTGTAAAAGCTGATTTGGAACCTTGTCGGGAACAGCTGATGGAAGCAGTTGCAGAATCCGACGAGGAATTAATGGATAAATACTTTATGGGAGAAGAGTTTACCACAGAAGAAATTTCTAAGGCTCTTCGTAAGAATGTTATCAGCTGTGACATTGTACCGGTGCAGATTGGATCCGGTGTGACGGCACAGGGAGTAAACAGCTTCCTTCAGACTTGTGAAAAGTATTTCCCATCTGCAGATAAAGCAGAGGTAATGAAGAAAGCGACGAATCTGGAAACAGGAGAAGAGGTTATTGCAGATTTTGATTCCTCAAAACCTGTCTCAGCATATGTATTTAAAACAATCATGGATCCTTTTGTTGGAAAGTATTCCCTGGTTAAGGTTCGTACCGGAATCTTAAAAGCAGGCGATACAGTGTATAATGCCACAAAGGACGTGGAAGAAAAATTATCGAAGCTCTATGTAATGCGTGGAAAGAATGTCATTGAAGTTCCGGAACTTCATTCCGGAGACATTGGTGCCATTGGTAAAATGGCGAGTACCAGAACCGGTGATACTTTAGCGACCAGAGGATGGCCAATCGAATATCATCCGACCACCATGTCAAAACCATATACTTATATGGCATATAGAGCGGTGAATAAAGGCGATGAAGATAAGGTGGCACAGGCATTAACAAAGCTTGCCATTGAAGATTTGACTTTGAAGTTTATTGTGGATGATGAAAATAAACAAACATTGCTTTACGGTATTGGAGAACAGCAGTTGGAAGTTGTGGCTTCAAAGTTAAAAGATAAATATAAAGTTGAAATTGAACTGGAACGACCAAGAATTGCTTTTAGGGAGACTATTCGTAAGAAATCTCAGGTTCAGGGAAAACATAAGAAACAGTCCGGTGGTCATGGACAGTACGGAGATGTTATCATGGAATTTGAACCTTCCGGTGATTTGTCGGAAGCATATGAATTTGAGGAAAGAATTGTGGGTGGAGCTGTTCCGAAGAATTACTTCCCGGCAGTTGAAAAGGGGATTCAGGAATGTGTCAAGGCAGGACCGTTGGCCGGTTATCCGGTTGTAGGTGTTAAGGCTACCTTGATTGATGGTTCGTACCATCCGGTTGATTCTTCAGAAATGGCATTTAAGACAGCAGCGGTTCTTGCATTTAAGAAAGGCTTTATGGAAGCCAGCCCGGTATTATTGGAACCAATTGCCTCCTTAACCGTTACGGCACCGGATAAATTCTCCGGAGATATTATGGGAGATTTAAATAAACGACGTGGCCGAGTCATGAATATGACTTCTGTGGAAGGCGGAAAACAGATGATTGAGGCAGAAGTACCAATGTTAGAGTTATACGGATACTCAACATCCCTTCGTTCTATTACCGGCGGAAGCGGTGATTTTGAATACGTTGTGGCAAGATATGAACAGGCACCGGGAGACGTTCAGGCGAAACAGGTGGCTGAAAATTCTAATCAATAACAGAGGGTAGCAGAAAAGTCCTTACTTTGTCGAAAAAGTGTGGACTTTTCTTACTGTTATGATAAAATAATGATGGAAAAAAGACAGAAGGATAGGAACGTGAAATTATGGGAGACAAGTTATATATTGTGATGCCTGCATACAATGAAGAAGAGAATATTCAGGGAGTTATTGATGCATGGTATCCGATTGTGGAGAAAGTTGGTGGGGAATCCCGTCTGGTCATTGTAAATGACGGTAGTAAGGATCGCACTTTTGAAATGATGCAGGAGTATGCGAAAGACAAGCCGTTATTCTTACCATTGACGAAACCGAATGGCGGACATGGCCCTACCGTTCTTTATGCTTATCGCTATGCGATTCAGGAAGGGGCAGATTATATTTTTCAGACAGATTCTGACGGACAGACGAATCCGGACGAATTTCAGGCATTTTGGGATTTGAGAAATGAATATGATGCCATCATCGGAAACAGAACTGTTCGTGGAGATGGAAAATCCAGAAAGTTTGTGGAAAATGTTGTATGTTTTCTTTTAAGACTCTATTTTGGTGTGAAGGTAAAAGATGCTAATGCACCATTTCGTTTAATGAAAAGTGATTTGGTAGGAAAATATATTGATCGTATGTGGGAAGATTATAATCTTCCGAACATTATGTTTACGACTTACTTTTCATACTACAAGGAAAAGATTACCTTTAAGGAAATAACTTTTAAACCGCGTCAGGCAGGAACGAACTCCATCAACATCAAGAGAATTATCAAAATTGGATGGAAGGCGTTAGGAGATTTCAGAAAATTAAAGAAGGGTATGAAGAAAAACAGTTAGAGAAGGAAACAGAATATGAAATATGATTACTTAATTGTGGGAGCCGGTTTGTTCGGTTCCGTGTGTGCTCAGAAATTAAAAGAAGCAGGAAATAAAGTTCTTGTAATTGATAAGCGTCCGAACATTGCAGGAAATGTATATACCGAAAAGATTGAGGGAATCCATGTACATAAGTATGGAGCGCATATTTTCCATACGAATCTGAAAGAAGTTTGGGAATACGTGAATCGTTTTGCAGAATTTAACCGCTTTACCAATTCGCCGGTTGCTAACTATAAAGGAGAGTTATATTCCTTACCGTTTAACATGTATACCTTTAATAAAATGTGGGGGGTAGTAACACCACAGGAAGCAGCGGATAAAATTGCAGAACAGAGAAAAGAAATTACAGGAGAACCGAAGAATTTAGAAGAACAGGCGATTTCTCTTGTGGGACGTGATATCTACGAAAAACTGATTAAAGGATATACGGAAAAACAGTGGGGAAGAGACTGTAAGGAATTGCCGGCGTTTATCATTAAGCGTTTGCCGGTACGACTGACTTTTGATAACAATTATTTTAATGCATTATATCAGGGAATCCCTGTTGGCGGTTATACGAAGATGGTTGCCAATATGCTGGATGGAATTGAGGTTTTACTGAATACGGATTATTTCGATCGAAAAGCTGAATTTGATGCCATGGCAGAGCATGTAATTTATACCGGACCGATCGATGCATATTTTAATTATGAACTGGGATATCTTCAGTATCGTTCCGTACGATTCGAAAATGAATTGTTGGATCAGCCAAGCTTCCAAGGAAATGCGGCAGTAAATTATACAGACCGTGAAACTCCTTGGACACGAATCATTGAACATAAGTGGTTTGAGTTTGGAAAAGATGATGATGGAAATGATATTCCGAAAACGATTATCAGTAAAGAATATAGTTCGGAATGGAAATTTGGTGATGAACCATATTATCCGGTAAATGATGAACTGAATACGAAACTTTATCAGGAATATAAGAAGAAAGCAGATGAGGAAGAAAAAATTCTTTTCGGAGGTCGATTGGCAGAGTATAAGTACTATGATATGGATATGGTCATTGATTCTGCATTACGTTTATGTAAAGAAATCATTGCTTAGTCTTTGAAAATCATTAGAAAAGGAACGCTGGATTCTTTTCGATATTTTTCAGAAAAAATATTGACAAGAATGCGTTCAGGCATTAAACTGTGAATTAGTTGAGAAACCGTTGATCAGGAGGAGTAGCTTCCAGACGATTCTATACAGAGAGTTATCGGTTGGTGAGAGATAGCAGATAGTCAGAAGTGAATGGACCTGAGAGGGCAGCTTGAAATTTACGAATATCGTGAAAAGTAGACGCTGACGGGTACCTGCCGTTAAAAAGGTAAGCATATGATGGTATGCGATGAGTGAATGTGTTATACATTAATTTGGGTGGCACCGCAGGAGTATATGATAGCTCTTGTCCCTTGTGAAGAGGGACGAGAGCTTTTTTTATTTGCATAATGAAGAAAATGCAGTAAATCTTGTCCCAAAAAGAAATTATTTAAGGAGGACAAAATGAATACAACATCTTACGAAGCGATTGAAAATTACTTGAATGATTACAGTCTGATTCCAATTGCAAAAGAAATCTATGCAGATGTAATCACACCGATTACTTTGTTAAGAAAGATGGAAGCTTTTGCAAAAAACTTTTTTCTACTGGAGAGCGTGGAAGGTGGAGAAAAATGGGCAAGATATTCTTTCTTAGGATACGAACCGGTTTTAGAAGTGACCTGTAAGGATGGAAAGGTGACTCAGAAGAGTGGAGAAATTGAAACCACATTGGAAACAGATCCAATGAATTTCTTAAGAACTTTGTTGGATAAATATAAGTCACCGAAGATGGAAGGATTCCCAACCTTTACCGGTGGTTTTGTGGGATATTTCGGATATAACATGATTGGTTATGCAGAACCGAAACTACAGTTGGGAAGCAGCGATGTGGATGATTTTCATTTGATGCTTTTTGACAAGGTTTTCGTATATGACCATTTGAAGCAGAAAATTATTGTTATTGCAAACATGAAGGCAAAGGACGGAAAACAGGGATACAATGCAGCATTATTGGAAATCGAAAAAATGATTGCATTGATCAATGATGAGAAACCATTGCAGAAAACGAAACAGAGTCAGCAGGTCGTATTCCAAAGCAATATGACGGAGGAAGAATATTGCGATATGGTGGAAAAAACGAAGCATTATATCAAGGAAGGAGATATCTTCCAGGGGGTTGTTTCCAGAAAGTTTGAAGCAGAATATGAAGGCTCTTTATTAAATGCATACAGAGTACTTCGTACAACAAATCCTTCTCCGTATATGTACTACATTCAGGCTGGAGATTTACAGATTGCCGGAGCATCTCCGGAAACCATGGTAAAACTGGTCAACGGAAAATTGACAACCTTCCCAGTAGCGGGAACAAGACCTCGTGGAAAGGACGACGAGGAAGATCAGGCATTAGAGGTAGAATTACTTCAGGATGAGAAGGAATTGGCTGAGCACAACATGCTGGTGGATCTGGCAAGAAATGATATTGGACGAATCGCTGAATTCGGAAGTGTGACCGTGGAAGAATATATGAAAATACATCGTTTTTCCAAGGTAATGCATATCGCCTCCACTGTTTGTGGAAAATTAGGAAAACAGTATGATGCCTGCGATGCGGTTTCCGCATTACTTCCTGCAGGAACCTTATCCGGAGCACCAAAGTTCCGCGCCTGTGAAATTATTCAGGAATTGGAAGTGGAACCGAGAGGTGTGTATGGCGGGGCAATCGGATATATTGATTTATCCGGAAACTTAGATGTTTGTATTGCCATTCGAACTGCTGTGAAAAAAGGAAACAAGGTTTGTGTTCAGGCCGGAGCCGGAATCGTGGCAGATAGTGTTCCAATCAATGAATATATGGAATGTGCACATAAAGCTGCAGCGGCAATGGATGCTGTAAAAAAGGGAAGCGAGGTGAATGATTAATGGTATTGTTAATTGATAATTATGACAGCTTCTCATACAACCTGGTTCAGTACGTTGGAGAGTTAAGCAACGGAGATGTCAAGGTTGTTCGAAATGACGAGTATACGATTGAAGAAATTATTCAGTTAAATCCGAGTCACATCATTTTATCACCGGGACCGGGAAAACCGGAAGATGCCGGAATTTGTGAAGAGGTTGTTCGGGAACTGAAAGGTAAATATCCAATTTTAGGTGTTTGCTTGGGACACCAGAGCATTTGTGAAGTGTTTGGAGCCACAGTAACCTATGCAAAACAGCTAATGCACGGAAAACAAAGTGAGATGACGGTAACAAATCCATCACCGTTGTTTGAGGGATTGGGAGACACTTTTAAAGGTGCCAGATACCATTCTTTATCTGCGAAGGCTGACAGCATTCCGGAAGAACTGGAAGTCATCGCCATCGATGAACTGGATCAGGAAATTATGGCAGTACAGCATAAGGAATATCCGATTTACGGTTTACAATTCCATCCGGAATCGGTTTTAACACCGGAAGGAAAAACAATATTAACGAATTTTTTAAATATCAGATAGATACAGGAGGAATCAAAAATGATTAAAGAAGCGATCGGAAAATTAACAGAAGGACAGAATTTAACCTTTGATGAAGCAAAGGAATGTATGAATGAAATTATGAGCGGAGAAACACCGGAAGTTCTGATTAGTGCATATTTAGTTGCACTTCGTATGAAAGGGGAAACCGTAGAAGAAATCACAGGTTCTGCTCAGGGAATGAGAGATAACGGAACAAAACTGGAACATGATTTTGAATTGATGGAAATCGTAGGAACCGGTGGAGATAAGGCGAACACCTTTAACATTTCTACCACATCCGCTTTTGTGGCTGCAGCTGCAGGATGTAAGATTGCAAAACATGGAAATCGTGGTGTTTCCAGTAAGTCCGGTGCGGCAGACGTATTGGAATGCTTAGGCGCAAAGATTACCATTGAACCGGAAAAGGCGAAAGAAGTCTTGGAAAAAACAAACATGACCTTCTTGTTCGCACAGAAATATCATACGGCAATGAGATTTGTAGGACCGGTTAGAGGCGCATTGGGAATTAGAACCATCTTTAACGTTCTTGGACCATTAACAAATCCAGCCGGTGCTACCATGGATATCATTGGTGTTTATGATGAAAAATTAGTAGAGCCGATTGCTCAGGTTCTTATTAAATTAGGAGTAACCAAAGGAATGGTTGTGTTTGGACAGGATACCATGGATGAAATTTCTGCCAGCGCTAAAACAACAGTCTGTGAAATTCGTAATGGTACTACAACAACATATGAATTAAATCCGGAAGCTTACGGAATTCAATTAAGCGATAAGTCTGAATTAGAAGGCGGAGACGGAACGGAAAATGCTCAGATTGCAAGAGATATCTTAAGTGGTAAGATTACCGGAGCAAAGAGAAATGCGGTTCTGTTAAATTCAGCTGCATGTATTTATCTTTACAAGGAAGGTATTTCTTACGGACAGGCAATTAAGATTGCAGAAGAAACCATCGACAGTGGTAAGGCATTAGCAAAATTAGAAGAATTTGTTCAGGCAACAAATGCATAGAGGAAATAAGATGATATTAGATACAATAGCAGAAGCTACCAGAAAACGTGTTGAAAAAGAAAAAAGTGAAAAGGCTTTGGAACTCGTCCGGGAAGAAGCAATGAAACTCCCGAAAGGAACCTTTTCTTTTGAAAAGGCCATTGCAAAAGATGGAATGACTTTTATTTGTGAAGTGAAAAAAGCATCTCCGTCCAAAGGAATCATTGCAGAAGACTTCCCTTTTGTGGAGATTGCAAAGGAATATGAGAAAGCCGGTGCCGGATGTATTTCCGTTTTAACCGAACCGGAGTTTTTCAAAGGAGATAAAAAATATCTGAAGGCCATCAGTGAAGAAGTATCCGTTCCGTTAATTCGAAAGGACTTCGTGGTGGATGAATACATGATTTACGATGCAAAAATTCATGGTGCATCCGCAGTGTTACTGATTTGTTCCCTGTTAGACGAGGAAACCATAAAGAATTATATTGCAATTTGTGATACCTTAGGATTATCCGCTTTGGTTGAAGCACATGATGAAGCAGAAATCGAGAACGCAATTCGCGCAGGTGCCCGCATGATCGGTGTAAACAATCGAGATTTAAAAACATTCACAGTAGATATTTCGAACAGTGAACGTTTGCGTAAATTGGTTCCATCTGATATTCTGTTTGTGGCGGAAAGTGGAATTAAGACGAAAGAAGATATTCGTCGACTGAAAGCCGCACAGGTAAATGGCGTGTTGATTGGCGAAACCTTCATGCGCAGTGAGAATAAAATGGAAATGTTGAAAGAACTGGATAGTTAGGAGGAAATAATTAATGAGTAAAGGGAGATTTGGAATTCATGGAGGACAGTATGTTCCGGAAACGTTAATGACTGCTGTCAATGAATTAGAGGAAGCATATGAAAAGTATAAGAATGACCCGGAATTTAATGAAGAATTAAAGACATTATTTAATGAATATATTGGTCGTCCATCCAGATTATATTATGCAGAGAAAATGACAAAAGATTTAGGCGGGGCAAAAGTTTATTTAAAGCGTGAGGACCTGAATCACACCGGCTCTCATAAATTAAATAATGCCTTGGGACAGGTTCTTTTGGCAAAGAAAATGGGTAAGACCAGAGTTATTGCAGAAACAGGTGCCGGACAGCATGGGGTTGCCACTGCAACAGCAGCCTCTCTTATGGGGATGGAATGTGAAATCTTCATGGGAAAGGAAGACTGCGAACGTCAGAAATTAAATGTATTCCGTATGGAATTATTAGGTGCAAAGGTTCATGCGGTGGAAAGTGGAACCCAGACCTTAAAGGATGCCATTAATGATGCCATGAGAGAATGGACGAATCGAATGGACGATACCCTTTATGTGATTGGTTCTGTCATGGGCCCACATCCGTTCCCGACCATGGTTCGTGATTTCCAGAGTGTCATTAGTAAGGAAATCAAAGAACAGATGAAGGAAAAAGAAGGGAAATTACCGGATGCAGTGATCGCCTGTGTCGGTGGTGGATCCAATGCCATTGGTGCATTTTATCACTTCATTGAAGACGAAGGTGTGGAATTGATCGGTTGTGAAGCGGCAGGATTAGGTGTGGACAATCCAAAAAATGCGGCAACCATGGCAAACGGAACAGAAGGAATTTTCCATGGAATGAAGACTCTGTTCTGTCAGAATGAATACGGACAAATCGCACCGGTATATTCTATTTCAGCAGGTCTGGATTATCCGGGAATCGGACCGGAACATGCGATGCTTCGTGATATTGGAAGAGCCCGTTATGAAGCAATTACGGATGAAGAAGCTGTGCAGGCATTCGAATATCTTTCCAGAGTGGAAGGAATTATTCCAGCCATTGAAAGTTCTCATGCCATTGCATATGCATTGAAATATATTCCAACATTGGATCAGGATAAAATTGTAGTTATTAACGTGTCAGGTCGTGGAGATAAAGACGTGGCAGCCATTGCAAGATATAGAGGAGTACAGATTTATGAGTAGAATAAGTGATGCGTTTAAAAACGGAAAGGCATTTATTCCGTTTATTACCGGTGGAGATCCGGACCTTGAAACAACGAAAAAACTGATTTTGGAAATTCAGAAAAACGGAGCAGATATCATTGAAGTAGGTATTCCATTTTCAGATCCGATTGCGGAAGGTGAGGTAATTCAGGAAGCGGATTTAAGAGCACTGAATGCCGGAACTACCACAGATAAATTAATGGATGCCTTAAAGGAAATTAAGGATCAGGTTACCATTCCATTGATTTTCATGACTTACGCTAATGTTATTTTTAAATACGGAACGGAAAAGTTTTTAGAACGTTGCAACGAATGTGGCGTTTCCGGAATCATTGTTCCAGATGTTCCTTTCGAAGAGCGGGAAGAAATGGCTCCGTACTGTGAAAAGGCAGGAATTGACTTGATTCCATTGGTTGCACCGACTTCCAAGGAACGAATTCATAAGATTGCAAAATCTGCTCAAGGGTATGTCTATGTGGTATCTTCCTTAGGCGTTACCGGCGTGAGAGATAATATTACTACCGACTTAGGAGCTATGACAAAATTAGTAAAAGAAGCAACAGATATTCCATGTGCCATTGGTTTCGGAATTTCAAAACCGGAACAGGCAGCAAATGTCTGCAAATATGCAGATGGTGCCATTGTTGGTAGTGCCATTGTACGAATCATTGCAGAGCATGGAAAAGATGCAGTTCCTTATGTTGGGGAATACGTAAAATCCATGAAAGATGCCTGTATTTCTGTGTCGGAATCCTTGTAGAATTTATTGACAAATGTATAGGAAAAAGATAAAATTTTCTTATAATAGATTCGGAATATTGCCGAGGTAATTCTGGGTTTGAAATGGATTTTATTTCAATTATATATGATTCGGACAATAGCTGTATAAAAGGAAAAATCTTATGTTTTTCAGATTCAGACCTTCGGTAAGCACAGAAAAGGAGGTTTGCATATGAGTAAACAGGGGACAAAAGATATTCTCATTGAATGTGCAGTAGTAATTGTTGTTGCATTTATTTTAAGTTTTATTGTGATCGTGAAAATGCCTTATGGTGGCGGTGTTACTTTGGCATGTATGCTCCCGCTGATTGTATTAAGTTATCGCCAGGGCTTATTATGGGGATTGCTTTCAGCATTTGTATTTAGTTTGTTACAGTTGGCTGCCGGTTTTCATAATGTTTCTAATGCTTCGGATACCGTAAGCGCAGTCGAAATTGTTTTGTTGGATTACATCCTTGCATATACGATTGTTGGTATTGTGGGATGGTGGAAGAGACAAAGACCACAGACATCCACGGTTGTGACAGCCGGAATTTTTGTTTGTTTCTTACGATTTGTTTTCCATGTATTGGCAGGTGCCACCGCTTGGGTGAATGTTTCTATTCCTACCGTGGATAGTATGGTGAATTCCATAATTTATAATATGGCCTATATGATTCCGGAAACAGTCATTACCGTTTATTTGCTGGCTCTATTATCTTATACCATTGATTTCAGAAAAGATAAGCCGGTAGTGAAGAAGCGAAACACTAAAAGTTCTGCAATTGCATATAGCGTATTCTTTTTCTGTATCGCAATTGTTGCAGACTTTATTTATTTGTTCTGGATGATTCAGAATAAAGAAGGATTTGATGTAACAAAAATTCATGAGGCGAATCCAATGATTTTAGGTGTGATTACAATGGTTGGAATTGCAATGGCGGTATGTTCTTATTTTATGTTTTATATGTTCGCAAATAAAAACGAAGGTACAAAATAAAAAAAGATAATTTATGAAAAACTCCTAAGGTTTTCTTGAAAAAACTCTGTAATGCGTTATAATAAACAGGTGTGCTTATTATGACCGTGCAGAGTTTTTTTCTTTGTGTGCGGTAGTGTGAGGTATGAAATGAAACTGAAATCGTTCTTGAAATCGAAAAAAGGAAAAAACACGTTGTACACAATCATTGAGATTCTGATTGTTGCAGGAATTCTTTATGGGGCAATGATGTTTGTATACAATAAGGTAAATAAAGAATCAGAATCAGGATCTATTCAGAATGTTAACAGTGAAAAAAATACGAAACAGGCACAGGAAAAGAAACGAAAAAATGCGGATTATTATATTGAAATAAACAAGACAAAGAATGCCGTGATTGTTTATGAGTATAATGATAAAAAGAAAAAGAAAAAAACACCAGTCAAGGTGTTTTACGGTTCTATTGGTAAGAAACTGAAAAAGGGCAGTTATAAAACCAGGCAGGAACATCAGTGGATTAAATCCAATGGAAGATGGCATCAGTATAATACGAGGATTGCGAAGCGATGTTGGATTCAGTCCATTAATTATTCAGAGCAATATCCTTATACTATGGAACAAAAAAGTTATGCTGGGATTGGAAAAAAGATTTCCGGAAATTCTGTTTCTTTATATGCTGGAGATGCAGCATGGATTTATGAAAACTGTAAAGATAATACAGAAGTAAAAGTGATTCTGGGGAAAAAGAAGGATGTCTTACCTTTATCGGTGGCTGAACGGGTCAGGGTAATTGGAAAATGTGGTTGGGATCCCACTGATCCGGCAAAGGATAATCCATATCGTAAAGTGAAGCCGGGAACCCTCGTGTCCGGAAGTAAAATTGTATATGTGGAGAAAGGGGCGAAAGTTACTTATTTGTCCAATGTATTGGCATTGGGAGAAGATGGAAAGAGTCTCGTAAAAAAACTAAAGTATAAAAAGTTTGACAGCAAGTCTTTAGGAAAACATACCATCAAGTTTTCAGTGAAAACTCCAAAGGGAAAGAAGTTAGAGTTCAAGCAGGAGTTTAGAGTTGTTGATACGACTTGCCCGAAAGTAAGTTGCTCTAAAATTTCTTTTACCCTTATGGTAAAAAGTCGTTCCAATGAGGATTTGAATAATATCCATAATCTGAAGAAGGTGGAAGATATGGTTCGTCCATGTGTTTCCTGCAATGAAGAGGGTTGTGATATTGTTATCAATACCGTCAATGCCGGAGAACTACAAATCGCTAAGTTCCCGATTATCATCACTGCAACTGATAAGTCAGGAAATGTTGGTTCCTGTCAGGTTATGTTGGAAGTGAAATTGGAAAATAAACCAATGGATAAATCCGGTGCTTTATCGAAAAAAGAAAAGGAATCCTTGAAGCAAAGAGCTAAGGAAAAAGCCAGAGGAAAAATGGAATTGGAAAGTGAAACCAGTTCCAAGAAGAAAAAATCTTCAAAGAAGCAGGAAGAAGAAGTAGCGGTTCCAGAAGAAGAAGCAGAGTAATTAATATTTACTATAGATTTATTGAGTATATTTAGGAGGAGAAATGGCAGAAACATATAATCACAAAGTTGTGGAAAAGAAATGGCAGAAATATTGGGAAGAGCATGAAACATTTAAGACTGATGTGTGGGACTTTAGTAAACCAAAGTATTATGCATTGGATATGTTCCCATACCCATCAGGGGTGGGTCTTCATGCAGGACATCCGGAAGGTTATACCGCTACGGATATCATGTCCAGAATGAAGAGAATGCAGGGATATAATGTATTGCATCCAATGGGATATGATTCCTTTGGGCTCCCGGCGGAACAGTATGCAGTAAATACAGGAAATCATCCAAACGGATTTACCCAGGAAAATATTCAGACATTTTCCAAGCAACTTAAGGAATTAGGTTTTGACTATGATTGGACAAAGGTTCTTGCAACTTCTGATCCAAAATTCTATAAATGGACCCAGTGGATTTTTAAGCAGTTATTCTTAAAGGGATATGCGAAGTTAGTCGACATGCCTGTAAACTGGTGTGAAGAATTAGGAACCGTTCTTTCCAACGATGAAGTCATTGACGGAAAATCAGAACGTGGCGGCTTCCCGGTTGTAAGAAAGAATATGAAGCAGTGGGTTATTGATCAGGCTGCTTTTGCTGAAAAATTATTAGAAGGTCTGGATGAAATTGACTGGCCGGAATCAACAAAAGAAATTCAGAGAAACTGGATTGGAAAATCAACTGGTGTAGAGGTTGATTTTGATATTGTTGGTGGTGGTAAGTTCTCCATCTTTACAACTTGTATTGAAACCATTTACGGTATTACATTTATGGTACTCGCTCCGGACGGAGATATTGTAAAGGGATTAATGGACAGAGTAGAAAATAAGGAAGAAGTTCAGGCATACATTGATGAAACATTAAAGAAGAGCGATTTGGATCGTACTGATTTAAATAAGACAAAGTCCGGCTGTAAATTAGAAGGGCTTTATGCAATCAATCCTGTAAACGGAAAGGAAGTTCCATTATTCATCGGTGACTTCGTTTTAGCAAGCTATGGTACCGGTGCGGTTATGGCGGTTCCAAGTCATGACCAGAGAGACTTTGAATATGCTCAGGTTCATAACATTGACATGATTCAGGTTATCGAAGGAAGAGATGTTTCTGAATGTGCATTTGAAAAGCAGGATTATCTTGGAAAAGGATGTAAGTTAGTAAACTCTGAAGAATTTACAGGCCTTACTGTGGAAGAAGCAAAAGTTGCCATTACAGAAAAACTTGTAAAACAGGGCGTTGCCAGAGAAAAGGTTAATTATAAGTTCCGTGAATGGATTTTTGCACGTCAGAGATATTGGGGCGAACCGGTTCCTTGTGTATACAAAGAAGATGGCGAAATCTATGTTCTTCCGGATGAAGAATTACCATTAGTTCTTCCGGAATTGGATGATTACAAAGGAAAGAACGGTAAGGCACCACTGGAAAATGCCACAGAATGGAAGCAGTATGATGCAAATGGCGTGAAAGGTAAGAGAGAAACATCTACCATGCCTGGTTCTGCCGGATCATCATGGTATTATATGAGATATATTGATCCTGATAACAATCAGGAATTTGCAAATCAGGAATTACTGAAACATTGGCTTCCGGTAGACTTATATGTGGGTGGTCCGGAACATGCAGTAGGTCACTTGATTTATTCCAGAATCTGGAACAGATTCCTTTATGATGAAGGTCTTTCTCCTGTAAAGGAACCATTTAAGAAGTTAGTGCACCAGGGAATGATTTTAGGAGAAAACGGAATCAAGATGGGTAAACGTTTCCCAGAATTCGTTGTTGATCCAAGTGATATCGTAAGAGATTTCGGTGCAGATACCTTAAGACTTTACGAAATGTTCATGGGACCTTTGGAAGTGTCTAAACCATGGAATTCCAACAATGTTCAGGGGGCCAAACGATTCATTAACAGAGTTTGGACATTCTTTACAGAACCTGGAAATATCACGGAAGAAAATGATGATAAGCTGACAAAGGTTTACCATCAGACAGTTAAGAAAGTAACCAACGACTTTGAAGAGTTAGGATATAATACAGCCATCAGTCAGATGATGATTTTTGTAAATGAAGTTTACAAAGAAGGCAAGTGCCCAAGAGAATATGCAGAAGGATTAATTAAGATGTTCTCATGTATTTGCCCACATGTTGGTGAAGAAATCTGGGAGAAGATGGGACACAATGATACCATTGCTTTTGAATCATGGCCAACATATGATGAAGCAAAGACTGTGGATGATGTCATTGAAATTCCGGTACAGATTAACGGAAAGACAAAAGCGGTTATTGGAATTCCTAAGGATATTTCAAAAGACGATGCTATTGCTCAGGGTAAGGAAGCATTAGGTGATAAGCTTTCCGGAAATATTGTTAAAGAAATTTATGTTCCTGGAAGAATCGTAAATATTGTAATGAAATAGAGATAAAAAAGTCCTGTTTGTTCAGGACTTTAATAAAAAGGTAAATATGAAAACTGTTAAAAGGAGAATGTTTAATCATTCTCTTTTTTTGTGAAATAATAACATTTTGAAACAAAAAAGGATTCTTATGAGTATAAGAGTTAAAAACGAGGTATATGGGATGAAACAATTAAAAAAGGTATGGTGTATGATTTTAACTATGACAATCGTATTATCGCTCCTTTCACATGGAATAAAGGGGGAAAGTATGAGAGATGATGCTCCTGAGGTCTGGGGGAAAAGTTTTGAGGAACTGGTAGATAATTTGGAAATCTGTGGATATGATGTTTTTGTTTCTTTTGAGAAACACGCAAATTTTTCGCTGACGGAAGATAAAATAAATCCACAAAAGGAAAAAGGTTATGATGAATTATATGACAAATTTCATTATAAATGGAGTTCCATCAATCAGAACGTGGCAACATTTCATTCAATGATAGAACAAAAACAAAGTGGTTGCATTATCTTTACATATGGTCCACTGGAACGGGAGGCAATGTTTAATATAAAACCGGGAAAAACAACAATTATTTGTGAGATTTCTGATGATGAAGGTCATAAGAAGACATTAAGAAAAGAAATTACAGTTTTGGAAAATTCTCCAATCAAGACGGCTTACCTGGGAACGAATCAGATTCGAAACGTGAATCAGTGGGAAGAAACTATTTACAGTAATGAACCCATGAATAACTTACAACCAAGATTCACAACACAGTCAGGATGGAAACTGAAAAATGTTGAGATTGAAACAATCAATAAATCCCAGAGCTATGTGATTGCACATTTTAAACATCTTGAGTATTCCAGAGAATATACATTTTATTACTATATTGAGCGATTTACAGAACATCGTTTGAATTTGAAAAAAATAGAAAAGAGTGCGTATTTATGTACAAGAACACGCGAAAGAGTTTGTTGTGCTTTCAGATGGGTAAGCCATAAATATCAACTGAAGGATTTTCAAAATTTTAAAGAGTTAGAGAAAAAGATTAAAGAGGAAACAGGATTCAGTGATCAAACATTGAAAATTCAAAACGGAATATTGATTTATAAGGAGACACCGGAACATGAGCTATGTGCAATTTGTAAGTCTTCCGCAGAATATGAGCATTTTCAGGTGACGGGACAACCTACAGTATTGGTAAAGAAAAATCCAATCCGTTCCATAAAGTTGGGAAATAAATCCGTGAAAATCGATGGTGTAAAAAAGAAAACAATTGTATTGAAGAAAAAAGATTGCTTGAAACAAAAAAAGATTCCTATGAAAATGAAATTAAAGAAAGGATGGATTGTGGAGGAAGCAGTAGCGAAACTTCAGGGAGAAAAGAACACAAGGAAAACGTTGCGGTGGAAAAAAGGAAAGAAATATGTTGTCACGGTAAAACTTAGAAATTCCTCGAAAGCACAACATTTTGTAGTGAAATTCACTGTAAAAATGAAATAAAGCAAGCAAGAGAAGGATGGAATTCATCCTTCTTTTTGTTTTGCCGCAAAATGTGACCGGGAACATTTTAGAAGGAAAACCCTAAAAATGTTTTTTTTAGTATTTTGAAAAATTAAAAAATAGGTTTACAAAAAAAAGAAACCCGAAAAAATAAAAGGATGTTCAAAACATCAAAAAAATAAAATGTTACTTCGTTAACATTACAGTAAAGATGTACAAAATGCACAAAAAAGTATTGAAAATCAATAAAAAACTATCGAATAATTGCAGAAAACGTTTTTTCTTTCTAAAATTATTAGTATAGCAATAACTGCAGTATTGTGACGGGAAAGGGAATTTATTGTGTTTCTTTTTTCTAATAATGAAGAACTTAGTCAGTAGTTTTTTCAATTATTTAAGGAGGAAAGTTATATGAGAAAGCATGTTAAAATGCTCAAGAGCTCTATGGCGGTAGTGCTCAGTGCTGCAATGGTCATGGGAAGTCTCCAGTTGCAGCAAACAGAGGTCAAGGCTGTTGATCGTTCAGTGCCTTGGCTGTTATCTTCAGACAGACCTGCTTATGCATCTTCTGCCAACGGCGGAGATATTGCAAGCTTTGCAACCGACGGAAGATTAGGAACCCAGTGGGGTGCAGCGGCGAACAAAGCAGATCAGTGGCTGGATGTAGACTTGGGAGGAAAGGCCGATATCAGTAAAGTCGTCATCGACTGGCAGAATGATGCCAGCTATGGTGTGGCTTATAAGGTATTGGTTTCTGATGATGAAATTAACTGGACAACGGCGTATGAAACAACAAACGGCACCGGTGGTGACGTGAAGAATGTTCTTCGTAGTGACGGAACTGTGGACTATAGTTATTACGAAGATGTGTTATCAACAGATGCGGCAGATGCTTATCGTTTAACTGCTAAGAACGGAAGATATGTCAGAATCTTAATCAACTATAGTAAATCACAGGCTTATTCTGATGATAAGAAATCAGGATGGGGCGCTTCCATCAGAGAAGTTCAGGTTTACGGTATTGGTGATAATAATTGTGTTCAGCCGGTATCACCGGCAGAGAACATTGCTTTAGGAAAGAACGTTAGTGTTTCTTCTTATTCACAGCCTTGGTGGGCTGCCAATCCTTTAGCAGGAAGCAATGCAGTAGATGATGATTATGAATCATACTGGTTGTCAGAAAGTCAGGATAAAGTAGCAGATGCCTGCAATCAGAACTTAACCGTTGATTTAGGTGCAAAGCACACCATCGGACGAGTAAAAGTTCAGTGGCAGACAGAATATGGTAATATTTGGGATTTACAGGTTTCAGAAGATGGAGAAAACTTTACCACGGTTTACAGACAGGTAGAAGGAAACGGTGAAGATGAAGATATTGAAATCTATGCACAGAATGTTCGTTATGTCAGAGTGCAGGGGATTCTGATGGGACGTGGTTCCGGCTACTCCATTCGTGAAATCCAGGTATATGATTATCAGAACGGGGATGATATGGTAACATACCAGATTCCAAACATTCCGGAACAGACCGTTGTTAATAAAGGAAAAGGAAGCTATGTTATTGATGATGCGAACTTGTTACAGCCAAGAGAACCAAAATATGTAACCGCTAATGTAACAAAGGCAATTCCATCCAATGACTGGTGGACATCCATCATTTATACAAAGTACAGTGATACCATGCCTGCACTTCCAATGGCTTACAGCTATTCAAAGACAGGACTTGGAATGTACTATGCAGACGGCTTCTATTCCAGAACAGAAAATGGTGGTATGGGTGCAGACAGTAAGTATAAAGATATCACTGTTGGAGCATCAAACATCACAGGAAAGACTTCAGCAAAATTAGACAGTTATGGTGACTGGTCTGTAAATGTAGCTTTCAGTGATAACGATACACCGAAAATGCTTTCCACATTAGTAAAGGGTTCTCCTTTTGTTTACAACACATTTACAGATAGAAATGCTGTAGAGTTAAATGTAAACAATATTGTGAAGTTCTTTGACAAGAATGGAAACGAAATCTTAGAAGATGAAAATGGACAGGTTACCATTGATCATTTTGCTGTAGAAACAGAAAATGAAAGTGAAGCACCTGGCGATGGAAATAAGAAGCAGTATCATTACTATGGTGTATACATGCCTGAAAATTCAAAGGTATATCGTGTTGGAAATAAATTAAAGATTCAGTTGGGTAGCAATCAGAACTACCTGGTAATTGGAGCTTTATGTGTTGATGAGCCTATTTCTTTGCTTTCGACCAAAAACGTTTCCAATGCTCCGTCAAAGAATGATGCGCAGGCAAGAGAACAGTTAGAATTCATGTTCAAACATGCATATTCTTATGTGACAAATACTGTTGCTGATTATTCATACAATGAAAGCACAGCAACCTGTACAACCACATATCATGCAACCGTTGACCAGAAGAGAACAGGAAACGGAATTGAAAATTCTACAATTATGTGTATGATGCCACATCAGTGGAAATATTCCGACGACTCTTATGTAAGCGGAAAGAACTATTCATCCGTACGTGGTGATTTAAGAATTCATGAAGGAAATCAGTTCTCCTTCAGCCAGAGATTTAACGGTGTAATTCCGCAGTATACCACACCGGACGAATCTGATAGCTATAACACCGAATGGATGTACGCTTATCTGGATCAGTTCACAGACAGTGCATTAAAATCTTATTGGGTAGCAGATCCTTATTGGCAGGGCAAGAAATCCCATCCGATTGCAATGGGTATCTTAATTGCAGATCAGTTGGGAGAATATGAAACAAGAGATAAATTAATCAGTGTATTAAGAAAAATCATGGAAAACTGGCTTACATATGACGGACCGGAAGATTACCCATATTATATGTACTACCATACAAGCTGGGGTGCAATCAGTGGTGACGGTGGAGATCATGGTATGGCAATTAACTTATCAGATCATCATTTCCTTTGGGCATACTTTATCTTCCCGGCAGCGGTATTAGGATCTTATGATCATCAGTTCGTAGAAGATTACGGCGACATGATTGAAGTTCTGATTCGTGACTGTATGAATCCAAACAAGAATGACGACAAGCTTCCATATATGAGAAACTTTGATGTTTATGAAAGTCATTCATGGGCTGGAGGATACGGTGACAACAACAGTGGTAACAATCAGGAATCTGCTTCAGAAGCAACTTTTGCTTGGGCAGGACTTTACCTCTGGGGACTTGTTACTGGAAACAATACATATAGAGATGCAGGAATCTGGGGATATACGTCAGAAATTGATGCCATCGAACAGTACTGGTTCAACATGGATCAGGGAACAAACTTAGACAGTCATAACTGGGCACCGGGATACGGCGTAGACGTTTACAGTGATGCAAATTGTGATGTACTTCCTTATACTGGAATGGTTTGGGGACTTGGTTATACCAACGGAACGTATTTCTCAGGAAACCCTTGCTGTATTATGGGAATTCATTTACTTCCTGTAACACCGGCAATCACATATATGGGTTACCGTAAGAATACCGTAACAAGAATCTGGAATGAATATGAACAGGTTGAAGCTGCATATCAGGAAAAGATGGTTCGTGAAGAAGCAACAGACCCTGAAGGATGGTTTCATATCCTTTGGCCATTCATGGCATTAAGTGATGCAAACGGTGCAGCAAACAGATGGGCAAATGAATATACATCTCATATCAATGCAGAAGGAAACTATGTAGATGGTGTTCTTTCTACCGATGAAATGTTTAACTCATATTGGTACATTCAGAATATGTGCGCGAAGGGTGACATCTGTACATCTATCTGGGCAAGTGATTACACAAGCTTCCAGGTATTTGAAAAGACAGTAAACGGAGCAAAGAAATATACAGCAGAAGTATGGAACCCATTCGATGAAGAGATTACAGTACACTTCAAGAATGCAAACGGAAATCTTGGTAGTGTAAAGGTTCCTGCACATATGACAGTGGATTGTGACCCTACAAAGAACGAAGACAAGACTGTTAAGGATGGTAAGAAAGTTACCGCTGAACCGGTTCATAATTATGATCCGGTATGTGAAGTACCGGGTGTATTAGAAGCAGAAGATTATTATACAAACTTCAGCTGCGAACCGGATCAAAATGATCAGGAAGGTGGATATGTAGGCTGGATTGATGACGGAGATGCTTTACTGTATACAGTTAATGTTGCACAGGAAGGTGACTACGTTGTAGATTACAGAGTTCAGTGTACAGACCAGAACAAGAACAGTGCAATTCGTATTAAGACAGAAAATGATTCCGATTATCAGATGACAACCGTTCTTGGAAATGAAACCAATGAATGGAAGAATGTTAAGGCAAACGGAACCATTCACTTAAAGAAAGGAACTTATAAATTAAAACTCCTCTTTGTTGATGGTGGATTCAACATCAACTATACAAAGATTTACTTACAGGGAACAAAACCACCTGTAGCAGAATCTGATGATTTAACAAAGGCAGATTTAACAGATTATCCTGAAATCGATCTGTCTCAGGCAGAAGTGATTGATGTTTCCTCTGAAAGCAATGCAGACGGTGCAGCTGCACACATGATTGATAAGAATTATGCAAGTCGTTGGGAATCTGAGGCTTCTGATCCACAGTACTTCACAATTGACTTAAAGGAAGCACAGGAAATCGGCGGAATTAAGTTATATTGGGAAGGTGCTGCATCTAAGAAGTACACAATTCAGACTTCAAATGATAAGGTAAACTGGACAACCGTATTTAACCAGAAACTTGGTAAAGGCGGACAGGGATTTGGCGATGAAAAGAGAGGAAACGGATTAGAATCCATCGCTCTTAGTGATGTAACTACAGCCAGATATGTAAGACTTTACTCAACAGAACGTTTAACGGGATATGGAGTATCCTTATTCGAAGTAAGATTGTTTAACAGTGACGGAAATACGGAAAAACCTCCGGTTATTCCTCCGGTACTTCCATCATCAAACGTTGCTTTAGGAAAGCAAGCAGTAGCATCCAGCCAGGAAGGAAATAACGTAGATGCTTCTAAGGCTGTGGATGGCAATGCAGGAACCAGATGGTCCTCATTATTTACCGATGACGAATGGATCTATGTGGATCTGGAAGAAAGCTACAATATTAATAAAGTTGTTCTGAAGTGGGAAAATGCATTTGGTAAGGATTATGATATTCAGGTATCTGAAGATGCGGATTCATGGTCAACTGTTCAGGAAGTAAGAAATTCCGACGGTGGAGAAGACATGATTCCAATTTCAGACATTACAGCCAGATATGTAAGAATCAAAGGTGTACATCGTGCGACCGGTTACGGATATTCCCTTTGGGAAATGGAAGTATATTCCGGAATGGGAAGCATTGGTGGTGGTGGCGGTGAACCGATCACCGAAGGTGAAAATGTTGCGTTAAATAAAGATACGGAACAGTCTGCATCGGAAGGGGAAGCTACCAACGCTAGATATGCAGTTGATGGTGATGAAGGAACCAGATGGTCTTCTAACTTTGTGGATGATGCATGGATGAGCATTGACTTAGGTCAGGTATATTCTATCAATCGTGTGAAGATTCTTTGGGAAAATGCATACGGCAAGGATTATAAGATCATGACATCAACCGATGGAACAAACTACACGGTAGTTAAGAACCTGACAAACCAGGATGGTGGATTAGATGATAATCTATTTGATACTGTGGAAGCGCGTTATGTTAAGATTCAGGGGGTAACCCGTGGGACCGGATATGGATATTCCATTTGGGAAGTTCAGGTATTATCAGCCGGAGAAAACCCAAGCCAGGGTGGTGGATCAACACAGCCGGGTACTGGTACCACACCTTCCGGAACCAATGTGGCTCTGAATGCAGACGCATCGCAGTCTGGTTCTGAAGGAGAAGGAACGCATGCAAGATATGCAGTGGACGGAAATGACGGAACCCGTTGGTCTTCAACCTTTGATGACAATGCATGGATGTCTTTGGATTTAGGACAGGCATACACAATCAATCGTGTGAATATTCAGTGGGAAACTGCATTTGGTGCAGATTATGATATCTTAGTATCAACCGATGGACAGAATTGGACTCCGGTGAAAGAAGTTAGAAACGGAGACGGTGGTCTGGATGAAAATACTTTCCAGGAAGTAAGTGCCCGTTATGTGAAATTACAGGGGATCAGACGTGGAACAGGCTACGGATATTCCATTTGGGAAATGCAGGTATTAACAAAATAATAAAGATACTTTAAGAAACCCGGGAGTTAATTCTCCCGGGTTTTATTTCGTTTCGACATCATCTGAACCATTCGCTGAATGGTTTGTACCCGCTTCTTATCCGCTTGAGACATATCAGTGGTAATGACATCTAAAATCAGGTTTGTTTCCTCATCGGAAAAAGTAATTCCCTGACTGGCGGCCTGGCCGGATTGTTGAATGAAGTATGTAAGCATTTGCTTTGGCTCCATTCCTTTGGCTCCGTTAATGATATGAGATAATATATTCATTTTCTCTTCAGAAATATTGTTTAGGACCGGATGGTCCATCCACTGATTATTCATAGAACCTCCCTAATTCATATTATTCATTGCAAAATCCATAAAGTCCATATTGAAATCTTCCGGATTCATGGTCTGCAATAATTCCATCATGGAAAGAATCATTTCCAGCTGTTCCTGATCCTCTTCTCCGAGAAAATCCTTTAAGGCAGAAAGCATATTTTCTGATTGGGATTTTCCACCGGAGGCCATGGTAGAAGTGATGTTTGACGGATTGAACCGTGCAGCGTTTTGTAATTCCTGAAATTTAATCAGAATTCCTAGAGGATTGGCAAATTTCGGGTCAATAAAAGGAATTACAGCTTTTAACATTTGCATGGTGGGACTGGTAAGTTCTGAATCAAATCTTGTCAATTTTGATGCCTGTAATCCCATAGGCTGTAATTCCTTATGAACCGGTTTTGTTTCATTCTATGCAGTAGGCGTGAAAAAAATACACCATGGATTATGGTAGAAAAGAATTAGCAGCCGCAACCGCCATTTCCAAAAATTCCATTATTTCCATTACCGCAACAGCAGCTTAATAAGAGGATGATCCAAACTAAGGAACAGCAACCGTCATTTCCGTTGCCAATGCCTCCGAACCCATTTCCGTTACCGCAGCACAATAAAATCAAGATAAGGAGCAGACAGTTATTTCCTCCATCACATCCGCATCCACAGTTTGTAGCAGCTAAATCACTCATTTTGTTCTCCTGAAAATTTTTATTTACACTAAAGTTTATGCAAAAGAAGAAGGGGTGTTACAAATGTTCCTGAAAACATCTTTTTGAAGCGCTCATATATTAAATCATAGGAAAAAACAAGAAAGAACAGAGAGCGCTTATGAAAAAAGTTAGGAGATTTCTGGGAGTCGAGGATTTTGAACAAAAGGGGATAACCGGAAAAGGAATTGCGGTTGCCGTTTTAGATAGTGGAATCAGTATGCATCCGGATTTGAGAAAACAGGTTATGGTGTTTCAGGATTTTGTGAAGGATAAGGAAGCCCCCTATGATGATATGGGACACGGAACTCATGTTAGTGGGATTATTGCAGGAAATGGTTTCTTATCCGGTGGAATGTATCGGGGAATTGCACCGGAGGCAGAGATTGTTTCCTTAAAAGTTCTGAATGAACAGGGAAACGGTAATTTGGAAAGTGTCCTTGATGGAATTCATTGGATAATAGATTGGGGATTTCAATACGGAATCCGTGTTGTGAATTTATCTTTTGGTGCCAGGTATACGGGAAAAGCTGAGGATTGGATTTTGATGAAAGCAGTCAGGGAACTATGGAATCTGGGGTATGTGGTTGTGGCTTCTGCCGGAAACAATGGTCCGGAAGAAAATTCCATTGCAGTTCCCGGACGATGTGAAAAGGTAATAACCGTCGGTGCACAGGATGATGATTTAGGTGCAATGGTGAATGGGATTTATAAGAAAAATTATTCCGGAAGAGGAAATCCCAGGGCGAATATTCGGAAACCGGATATTGTGGCACCGGCATATAAAATTCAGAGCTGTTCGAATCGATGGAAAAAGGGTCGACGATATGAGGCGAAAACAGGAACGTCCATGGCGACGCCAATCATTTCCGGAATCATTGCATTGATGTTACAAAAAAATCCAAACCTCAGTAATGAGGAGTGCAAAAAAATCCTGAAAAGGACAGCACTCCCTATCGGTACCAATCAGGGGGTTCAAGGGTATGGAAGCGTTAATTTAAAGGAAATCATGAAGCGACTTTGATAGAAACAGAAACAGTGGATAATCTTGCATCAGAATGAATAAATATACGAAAACAGTATTGCTATAATTACTGATTTCAGATATAATCTACTAGGAAAATTAGGCAGGTACTACAACCAAACTGTCAGGATAAAAGATCATTTGTATCTGAAAATAAAGGAGGAACAATAGAAAATGGAAAAGATTAAGATGACGACTCCATTGGTTGAAATGGACGGGGATGAAATGACAAGAATTCTTTGGAAGCTAATCAAGGATGAATTGCTTTTACCTTTCGTGGATTTAAAGACAGAATACTATGATTTAGGATTAGTTCATAGAAATGAAACTGATGATCAGGTTACTTTTGATTCCGCAGAAGCAACAAAGAAGTATGGTGTTGCAGTAAAATGTGCAACGATTACTCCAAATGCAGCACGTATGCCGGAATATAACTTAAAAGAAATGTGGAAAAGCCCGAACGGAACAATCCGTGCGATTTTAGACGGAACTGTATTCAGAGCTCCAATCATCGTTAAGGGAATTGAACCATATGTAAAGAACTGGACAAAGCCAATCACCATTGCAAGACATGCTTACGGTGATGTATATAAGGGTGTTGAAATGAAGATTCCTGCAGCCGGAAAAGCAGAACTTGTTTATACAAACGAAGCTGGCGAAGAAGAAAGAGAAGTGATTCATAACTTTGCGGGACCTGGAATTATTCAGGGTATGCACAACTTAAATGAATCTATTGAAAGTTTTGCAAGAAGCTGTTTCAACTATGCATTGGATACAAAGCAGGATTTATGGTTTGCAACAAAAGATACAATTTCTAAGAAGTATGATCATACTTTTAAGGATGTATTCGCTGAAATTTTTGAAGCTGAATACAAGGAAAAATTTGATGCTGCCGGTATCGAGTACTTCTATACATTAATTGATGACGCTGTAGCAAGAGTTATGCGTTCTGAAGGTGGATATATCTGGGCATGTAAGAACTACGATGGTGACGTGATGTCTGACATGGTTGCCACAGCATTTGGATCTTTATCCATGATGACATCTGTTCTTGCTTCTCCTCAGGGATATTACGAATATGAAGCAGCACATGGAACAGTTCAGAGACATTATTACAAGCACTTAAAGGGAGAAGAAACTTCCACAAATCCAATCGCAACCATCTTTGCATGGACCGGTGGATTAAGAAAGCGTGGAGAGTTAGATAATCTTCCGGAACTTCAGGCGTTTGCTGATAAGTTAGAAAAAGCTTGTATTGATACCATCGAAAACGGGGAAATGACTGGAGATTTATACTTGATTTCTACATTGGAAAACAAGAAAAAGTTGAACACAGAAGAGTTTATTAAAGCGATTCGCAACACATTAGAGGCGAGCTTATAATAAAAATATATTTTTAAGGAGAATGAAAAAATGAAAAAGTTATTGAGAAGCATTGTCGTTTTAGCTGCCATGGCTATGATGACATTAGGAGCAACATCGATGGTTTCCGCTATGGAACCAGCGGTAACATTGAAGGAAGATGTAGTATATGGTGATGCTTATACGGTTAGAAGTTATACCTGGAATCAGAATGATAAGATTACAGATACAACTCAGGGATACATTATTCCTTTAGTTGTTAAGAAACCTGGAGTTGTTTTTATTGATGTTACAAATTGTAGTATTGAAAAAGATGCTTGGTTTGCAGTATTTAAGGATCCGGCTTGTGATCAGACAACAACTTTCTATGAAAGTGTTTATGTAGGAGAAAAACAAACATCCGGTCATTTTAATGCTGAAAAAGCAGGAACATATTATTTGAAAATATCTTCTAATTCATACAAAGAGACATATACTAATTCAGCAACGATTTCCATGATTTATGTTTCTAATTCAGAAAAGACTGTTACGTCCGGAAAAAAATATTTCCTTGCTGCAAAGAGCAATTCTGATGTTCAGTACTTTAAGTATACTGCAAAAGCAACAGGATTTGTTACAGTAAGTGCTCCGGGAAAATATGGTTGTTATTCTGAATTCTTAAATTCTAAGAAGTCAGTTATCTCTGAAAAGGAATATTTATCATCCACAAACAAATGGACTACAATCTATGCTGTAAAGAAGGGACAGACATATTATGTTAAAGTGTCTGCTTTGTACCCAGGTGAAATTCATTTATTATCCGTGAACCAGAAAGCTGTAAAGGAAAAGAGTGGAAAGTCAAAAAAGAAAGCTAAAGCATTAAAGGCTAAGAAAGCAGCAAAAGGAACGGTACAGATTGGCGAAAAAGGTGATTGGTACAAATTAAAATTAAAGAAGAAAAAAGCTCTTACAATTATGCTTAAAGTCGCAGAACAGAATGATTTGAAGATTTCATTATACAATTCCAAAGGAAAGAGAATTGACAGGGCTGCAGTTGTAGGAACCGGAACAAATACATTTAAAGTTACTTATGGTTCAACATTCCAGAAGGCTAATAAAGGAACATACTATTTGAAAGTTGAGCGTAATACAAAGAAGAGTAGTGGATACTACGAATTAAGCTGGAAATAATTAATACTAAAAAACGGAGAGGCGTTTTGCTTTCTCCGTTTTTTGATATCATTAATTATGCTGCCGCTAACAGCTCCTTTTATAATAAGATTTTATGATTCGATGACAGTTCCGACTTTTCCACGAATTCCTTCTTTCGCCTTAGAAAGATTTGTGATAATTGCTTTACGACCTTTCTTTGCTAAAACAAAAGAAAGAGATGCATCAATTTTTGGAAGGGAAGTCGTTGGATCAAAATATCCGTCTGCGATGAACTGCTGCGCTTCCTCGGTAGAAAGTGTCTTCAATTCTGTTTCCACACCATCTTTTTCAATTGAAAGATAATCGCTGGATGTTAAAATCATCAAAGCAGAAGCATCTAACATATCTGCCAATTTTGCTGCGGTATAATCTTTCTCGATTACAGCACTGGCTCCTTTTAAACCGGTTCTCTGCTGTAATACCGGAATTCCTCCGCCACCAGCTGCAATAACAATCTGATGTGCATCTGATAAAGTCTTAATGGAATCTATTTCGTAGATATCGATTGGCTTAGGACTGGCAATAATACGTCTGTATCCATCTTCATCCTCTTCGTGTTCCACATAATTTCCTTTTTTCTTTTCGTTTTCAGCTTCTTCCTGAGTCATTAATCGGCCAATAACCTTTGTAGGATGATTAAACGCACGATCAAACGGATCTACACGAACCTGAGTAATAATCGTACTAACCGGTTTATAAATTCCGCGACTTAATAATTCGTTGCGGATGGCATTCTGAAGGTCGAATCCGATATACCCCTGACTCATGGCTCCGCAAATACTCATTGGTGCAACGGTTCTGTCCGGATCAAGTCGGGAATATTCGGTCATGGCGGTCTGAATCATTCCAACCTGTGGACCGTTACTATGGGTGATTACCACATCATATTTTTCTTCAATTAAATCAGCAATCGCTTTTGCTGCCAGCTGAACTCTTTTTTGCTGCTTTGGGAAAGATTCGCTAAATGCATTTCTTCCTAATGCAACCACAATTTTTTTATTCTCCATATCTGTCTCCATTCTGCTTAAAAGCTTATGTAATCATAGAAATATTTTAATCAATCTCAAATCAAAATGCAATAACACTAAGGGAATTTCTCACAATGAAAAGTGTTATTCTAATTCCAATAACTCGTCGGAAAGAAGTTCCCATTCCTGCATTAAATCATCTAACTGACCGGTAATGTCATTCTGTTCCTTAGAGATCTCATTTAACTTGGCAGAATTCGTTGCCACTTCCGGATTTTCCAACATTTCATCCAGCTCTGTTAAACGTTCCTCTAATGCCTTGATTTTTTCTTCCACTTTACTGATATCGTTCTTCAATTTCCTAATCTTGGCAGTTAATGCCTTCCTTTCTAAATAGTCCTGTTTTCCGGAAGAAGTAGTAGTTTCTTTTTTAACCTCTGCAATCGTAGGGGCAAACCGTTCTGTTAATTCTTCCTTTTTTTCTTCATAATAATCATAATTACCTAAGTAATTAATGAGTTTCGTGTTTGTTAGTTCTAAAATCCTGCTGGCAGTCTGATTAATGAAATAACGGTCATGGGAAACGTAGAAAATGGTTCCTTCATATTGATTGATGGCATTTTCTAAAATTTCCTTGGAAACCATATCCAAATGGTTTGTCGGTTCGTCCAAAATAATCAGATTTGCTTCGGAAAGCATAAGTTTTGCGAGAGATAAGCGACCTTTTTCGCCACCGCTTAAGTCTCCGACTCTCTTAAAGACATCATCTCCTGTAAACATGAAAGCAGCGAGCGTATTTCTGATTTTCGTATGATTCAGTTGCGGATAAGCATCGGATATTTCTTCGAATAATGTCTTGGAATCATCCAGATTATGATGTTCCTGATCATAATATCCGATATGAACATTGGTCCCTAAACGAATGGAACCGGAATCCGCTTCAATAATGTCATTAATGATTTTCAAAATCGTTGTTTTTCCGGTACCGTTGTCTCCGATTAATGCCACGTGTTCCCCACGCTTTAATTCAAAACTTAAATGCTCGAATAATCTTTTCGTGTCGAAGGACTTCGATAAATCATTCACTTCTAAAACATCATTTCCGCTAACACAATCCGGCGTCAGGGTAAGGGTCATGTTTTCTGATAATTCTTCAGGTTTCGCAATTAATTCCATCTGGTCCAATGCCTTTTCACGGCTCTGGGCACGTTTATAGAACTTTTCCTGTTTATAAGAGCGAAGCTTGGCAATGACTTCTTCCTGATGTTTAATTTCGCTTTGCTGTTTTAAATAAAGCTTCAGCTGTGCCTGACGCAATTCTTTTTTCTTCTGGGCATAGTCAGAATAATTCCCCTGATAGACCTGACACTTCGTATTTTCCACTTCAATAACCTTCGTTACGATTTTGTCCAGGAAGTAGCGGTCATGGGCAATCAATAAAACCGCACCGGGATAATTTAACAGATAGGTTTCTAACCATTTGATGGAATTCAAATCCAGGTGGTTCGTTGGTTCGTCCAGTAAAATAATATCCGGTTTTTCTAAAATCAGCTTGCAAAGAGCTACACGGGTTTTCTGTCCACCGGAAAGAGTTCCTACCGGTTTATTAAAATCCTCCTCGGTAAAGCCTAATCCTTTTATGACACCATCGATTTCACTACGATAGGCATAGCCGTTTTGTAACTGAAAATTATGTTCCAGATTCGTATAAGAATTCATGGCTTTTTCCAGTTCCTCGCCTGAGAGAACGGACATGGCCTTTTCATAGTCTTTCAATTTCTGTTCCATCTGGATTAAATTCTGTTTTACTGACTGAACCTCCTCATAAATGGTTTTCTGGCTGCTTAAGTTCTGATACTGTGCAAGGTAGCCAATGGTGGCATCTTTTTTTAAAATGACTGAACCGTCGTCGGAAGATAATTCATCCATGATAATCTTCATGATGGTGGATTTTCCGGCACCGTTATTTCCGACAATGGCGGCCTTTTCATTTTCATTGATAAAGAAGGAACAGTCGGATAAAATCTGTTCTGTTCCATATGCTTTTGATATATGATTACAGGAAAGAATCATGATATTCTCCTTTATTAATTCTTTTTTTTAAATACCTCAACAAGTTTATCACAAAAATGGATTTTTTTGAATAGAAGTTATACCGCTAACATAAAAGATACACACCATTATAAAATATGATTTCTTGAGAGGGGGAAAACGGAATGATAGAATAAAACCGTATGTGTAAATGAACGCGAAAAGGAGAGAAAAAAATGAAGGTGTTTCAAAAGACTTACAAAAAAGCAATGTCAGTTATGTTAGTAATTGCCATGCTTTTTTCTTTTTTACCGGAAGGATTTCAGGTAAACGCCGCGCAATCTGTTAAGGTTTCCATCGAGGGATACCAGATTAATACGAAACTGAATGCGCATCGAACTATTTATTCTGTTGAAACAGATGGAGAAATTTTAGAAGCAGGATTGGTTTACGGATTAAAACAGTATATCAATTCATCGGATATGACCGTAAACAGTAAAAATTCTGTGGTCCATTCCTATAAAGCTACTGCGGAAGGCTTCTTATCAAAGAATGGAAATGTCACAAAATATGTTATGAATATGCGAATGATTGACAAACCTGCATATTACAACAGTGTAATTTGTGAAAGAGTGTATGTGAAAAAAACAGATGGCTCTTATGTTTACAGTGACATTGTTGAAAGAACTGTTTTCAATATTGCAGATGAGTTATATCAGAATTCAGAAATGAAAACAGAAGAAGAACATAATTATTTATACAATACGATTTTGAATAAGACCGTACCATCTTATCAGAGAAAGAATTATGAACCAAAGCAGGAAACAACGACTGAGAAGGAAACAACCACTGTAAAAGAAACTACAACAGAAGAAAAAGAACCGTTGGAAGTATTCGGAATGGTAGTAAATAACCGTGGAGCAAATAGTTTTGCTGTTGTATGGGGACAAGACAATGAAAGAATTACTTTGGGACAGAAATATAATGTTTATGTGGATGGAGTGAAGGTATTATCAGAAGTTGACTGTCAGGAACACCTGATTGAAAATGTTCAGGCAGGAACCAGAACGGTTAAGGTTACTGCAACATTGAACGGAAAAGAAACCTCAGGACAGGTTGAAACCATTGAGGTTCAGGGACCGGTTACAGAAACAACAACCAAAGCACCGGAGACTACTACGAAAGCACCGGAACCGACGACCAAGGCACCGGAGCCAACAACCAAAGCACCGGAAACAACGACGGAAGAAGAATTAACAACGGAAAATCTTCCGAAGAATATTAACCTGACTCCATACTTTGCAGGTGTTGATGAAACCAGCTCTTCTAATACTGGAGACGCAGGACATAAGATTTCCGATATGTTTGATGGTAAGAATAATACCAAATATTTTGGAAATGTTGCATGTCCGGCACACTTGGCATGGAAAATGAGCAGAGCAGTTGTTGTAAAAAGATATTCTATTACCACAGGTGATGACTCTGCAACTTATTCAACAAGAAATCCATATGCATGGCAGTTGTATGGTTCAAATGATGGTACAACATGGACGCAGATTGATATCGTAAAAGAGAACGGAACACAGGCAGTAAACTTTGGAGTTTATACCTACGAGACAGATATTCAGGAGCCTTATCAGTACTATCAGATTCAGATTGAAAAGAATTCACCAAATGCAAATTGGTATGGAATACAGATGGCAGAGCTAACAATGTATGGTGATGTTGCAGGTGCAACCAATGAAATCGGAAGTAATCTGAATTATATTGATTCTGTATACAATGGTGCAAATACAATTCAGGGAAATAGTAACGAACCGGTATCTAATCTGTTCGATGGAAAAACATCAACCAAGATGTTTAATGCAGGTACTGGAACCATTGCTTGGAAGACGAACCGGGAAACAACATTATACAGTTATACTTTGACGACGGCGAATGATAATGCTACTTATCATAATAGAAATCCGAAGAAATGGACTTTATATGGATCCAAGGACGGTTCGAACTGGACAAAGATAGATACCGTAAGAAACAGCAATATGGAAGACAAAAACTTTACACCATATACGTTTGCTGTGGATACCGTTGGAACCTTCAGTTATTATAAAATGGAAATCACAGAATTGTATGGTGGCGGATTCCAATTATCTGAAATTTCTATGAACGGATGTGCCATCAGTCCAAGTGAATATGACATTATGTTTACCGGAGACTGGGATTTGATTCAGTCTAAGGGCTATGTAAATGAACTGGTGAAATTGTTCTATAACAGTTACCCACGTTTGTATAAGAGATGGGGAACCGGTTCGGAACCGAAGACCATTACGTTCCGTGCAGACAAGGATTACGACGGTGTGGCATATTGTCAGGGAACCACGGTTTGTGTATCCACAACCTATGCGAACGGTCATCCATCCGATATTGGATTTTTCTCTCATGAAATTACCCATTCCGTACAGCAGTATGGTGGAAAATTGAATTATGGTGGAGATTTGTACTGGTGGACAGAAAATATGGCAAACTATGGCGGATTCCGTTATTTCCATTGGTCGAACCCTAATTATGTTCAGGTTTATCATGCAAATGATGCAGGACTGCAGGATTGGGGATATCAGCCATACGGAAACAATAAATGGTTCTTTGCTTATATGGATTATCGTTATCCGACTACAAGAGATGCAAATGGAAATAAGACATTAGGATTGATTGACAGTGTCAATAAGGTCATTAAGGACAATAATACAGGATCTGAATACAGTGATAATCCTTACACTGTTGGAACACCAATCAACAATGTTGTAAAAAGAATTACAGGATATGACTGTTTCGAAGACTTAAGAAAGCATTACGTAGATGAGTTGAAGAACGGAACCTGGGAATTTACCGGCTTTGGTGTTTATTCCGAAAATTGGATGACAGAAGATATTCCGGGAGTTCCAAATCCTGTTTATCCTGCTGTGAAAGGAAAGACTCATGGAAATACTACAGCACAGCAGATTGGAAATGTTACTTCGGGAACAAATCTTCTTTCCGGAGCAAAACTGGTAAGTGTATCAGGATTTACAAATAACAATGAAAGCGGTGAGAAACTTTTCGATAACAATCTTTCCACAAAGTGGTGCGCAACATCAAGCAATGATGGATTTGGTGCATTTGCATTGGAAGGAGCTACACATTGGATTAAAATTGATTTAGGCTCTCAGAAGACTTTTAATACATATACACTTTATAATACAGCCAGTGCTGAGTACGGTTATCCGAACATGTCTGAATGGGAACTTCTTATTTCCGATGACGGAGATAATTGGACTTCCGCTGATTATCAAGTCAATAAGAATGATGCAATTTCGTCCTTTAACATTGGTTCAAAGAGTGCACGATATATTGCATTAAAAGTATTTAATCCGGGCGACAACAAAGGAACAATTCGACTTTTTGAAATGCAGCTATATAATCGATAAAAAAATAGAACTAAATGGTAAGGTCTTTGGTTTATGCCAAGGACCTTGCTTTTTTGGAAAAGTGTATATTGACAAATAATTGACAATCTTTTTCGATGTATTTATAATTATCTTATGCGTGTATAAGGAGCAAAATAAAATGGAAAAGATATCAAAAGCGGTAGTTTCCAGACTGCCGAGATATTACAGATATTTAGAGGAATTACGTCAGCAGAAAATTGAGCGGATTTCCTCTAAAGAATTAAGTAAGTTAATGAATGTGACTGCGTCCCAGATTCGTCAGGATTTGAATAATTTTGGTGGTTTTGGACAGCAGGGATATGGATATAATGTTTCTTACCTGTATGAGGAAATCGGTAAGATTTTAGGACTAAACCAAAATCACAAAATGGTGATTGTGGGTGCAGGAAACTTGGGACGTGCCATTGCAAACTATGGAAATTTTAAAAACAGAGGTTTTGAAATTACTGCATTGTTTGACCAGAATCAGGAATTGATTGGAAAGAAAACTGCAGAAGGGGAAATTCTTGATATTAAGTATTTATATGATTACGTGGTAGAACATAATGTGGACATAGTGGCATTAACCCTTCCGAAAGGACCCGCGAAAGAAATCGCAGATAAATTAGTTGCCTGTGGAGTGAAAGCCTTTTGGAATTTTGCTCATACTGATTTAGGACTGCCAGAGGATGTTCTGGTGGAAAATGTACATTTATCTGAGAGTCTTATGCGGTTGACTTACAGAATTTCTGAAAAAACGCAAAAGTAGATGGATTGGAGCAGTTATGAAAACAATCGTTTCCGGAACAGATATGAAAAAAGTAGACCAGCACACAATACAGGAGGTGGGAATTCCCTCTCTTGTTTTAATGGAACGTGCTGCTTACAGTGTATTTCAGGTAATCAAAGAAAACGAAAAAAAGAATGAAAGTATTATGGTCGTTGCGTCTGTTGGAAATAATGGCGCTGATGGACTGGCAATCGGGCGGATGTTATTCCTTGATGGATATAACATCTGTATTTATGTGTTGGGAAATGTGGAAAAGGCCAGTGAGGAGTTTCAGACTCAGTGGAAGATTTGCAAAAAACTCAATGTGCCTTTTGTGAAGCAGATGAAAAATGTGGATGTCATTGTGGATGCCGTCTTCGGAGTAGGTCTTTCCAGAGATGTTTCCGGGGAATTTGCCAAAGTGATTGAGGAAATCAATCAAAGCAAAGCAAGAGTTTATGCAGTGGACATTCCATCAGGAATTGATGCAGATAATGGAACCGTTAGAGGCGTGGCAGTGAAGGCTAATGCCACAATCACGTTTGGCAGTCAGAAAATCGGTACGGTGATGTATCCCGGAGCGGATTATTGTGGAAAGGTAATGGTTGCGGATATTGGTTTCCCGAAAAACGCTTATGACGCCGTAGAAAAGAAATACTATCTGGAAGAAAATGATTTACGAAGAATTCCAAAACGTCCGAATTATTCCAATAAAGGAACTTTCGGAAAGATTCTGGTTATTGCAGGGAGTCGTGATATTGCCGGAGCGGCTTATTTATGTGCCAAGGCCGCTTTTCGTTGTGGAGCAGGGATGCTTCGAATCCTTACAGCAAAAGAAAATAAGGAATTTTTAAATCGAATGCTTCCGGAAGCGATGGTTAATGTGTATGATACAAAATTATTTGATGCACAGATTGTAAAATCAGCACTGCATTGGAGCGATGTGGTGGTTGTGGGACCGGGAATTGATGTTGGAATTATTCAGGAGGAAATTCTCGGAATGGTATTGGATTCTAAACTTCCTACCGTCGTGGATGCAGATGGAATCAATTTGATGGCTGAAAATGAAAGGTTAAAAGACAAGCTCCATAAAGAAGTTATTTTGACTCCGCATCTGGCTGAAATGAGTAGGTTTTCGAAGAAGAGTATTCCGGAAATATCGAATCATTTATTGGAAACAGCAAAATGGGCCACGAAGGAATTTGGCGTGGCTTGTGTCCTAAAGGATGCGCGAACTGTGATTTCCACAGAAGAACTGGTTGCCGTTAATTTGTCCGGAAACAATGGAATGGCTACTGCAGGGTCCGGAGATGTGTTGGCAGGAATTTTGGCAGGTCTTATTGGGTTAGGTGTTCCGGTTCGGGATGCAGCGGTTCTTGCTCCGTATGTTCATGGATTGGCGGGAGAAATTGCGGCAGAGAAACATGGAAAATCCGGAATGATGGCCGGCGATATCATTGAATCAATGAAATATATTTTTAAATAGATAGTTGGAGATAGAAATGTTAGAAGAATATTTTAGAGGGTATGCAGTAATAAATCTGGATGCCATTAGAACCAATATGGAACTTATGAAAAAGCAGTTGAAACCGGAGACAAAACTGGTGGCAGTCATTAAAACTGACGGATATGGCCATGGTGCGGTTCCTATTGCAAAGGAACTGGACGACATGTGTTATGGCTATGCCATTGCCACACCCCAGGAAGGACATAATCTTCGTAGACACGGAATCACAAAACCAATATTCATTTTAGGTTATGTACCGGAAAATATGTATGATTTAGTAATTGAAGAGGAAATGCTTCCGCCGGTATTTCATTTGGAAATGGCACAGAAAATGTCAGAACATGCGGTGAAGCTTGGCAAGGAATTGAAGATGGACATTGCATTGGATACAGGAATGAATCGAATCGGATTTTTCCCGAATGAAGATGCAGTGGATCAAATCAAGGAGATTAATCAGTTGCCGGGAGTGAAGATTGAATCCATCTTTACTCATTTTGCAAAAGCGGACTATAAAGTAAAAGATTTTGCCTATGAGCAGTTTGAAAAATATAACCGTTTTGTGGAACGTTTAGAAGAGGAAGGAGTAACCATTCCGATACATCAGTGTGCCAACAGTGCTGCAATCATGGAAATGCCGGAAACATCCCTTACGTTATCCAGAGCAGGGATTTCCATGTATGGACTTTATCCTTCCGATGAAATGGATCAGGAAGCTATGGAGTTAGTACCGGCAATGTCTTTATACAGTCATGTTGTCTATGTGAAGGAAATTGAACCGGGAATGGGAATCAGTTATGGTCAGACCTTTGTAGCTGATAAGAAAATGAAAATCGCTACGATTCCTTTAGGATATGGAGATGGATATCCAAGAAATCTCAGCAATAAGGGATGGGTTTTAATTCATGGAAAGAAAGCACCGATTCTTGGAAGAATCTGTATGGACCAGTTTATGGTGGATGTAACAGAGATTGATGTCAAGGAAGGCGATTTGGTTACGTTAGTGGGAACCGACGGTGATGAAACCATACGGATTGATGAATTGGCTGTTTTGGCAGGAACCTTTAATTACGAATTTGTCTGTGATTTAGGAAAGCGTGTTCCAAGAGTGTTTGTGAAACATGGAAAAGTGGTTGGAACCAAAGATTATTTTAATGACGATTATGTAATTTCAGAAATTTAGCGATAAATCATCAAATTATGAATACACATTTCAAAAGTTGGAATAATGATAGTATATAGAAATAATTTTTGGGGTGTGAAAATGATGATTAAACGCGGGGATATTTATTATGCGGATTTAAGACCGGTGGTTGGCTCGGAACAGGGAGGCATCAGGCCGGTTTTGGTTATCCAGAATGACACAGGAAATCGCCACAGTCCGACGGTGATTGTTGCGGCAATTACATCAAAGATGACGAAGAGTAAATTGCCGACTCATGTGAAAATTGATTCGAAGCGTTATAATATTGTGAAGGATTCCATTATCCTTTTGGAACAGCTTCGAACCATTGATAAAACCAGACTGAAGGATAAGGTTTGTCATCTGGATGGGGAACTGTTAAAAAATGTGGAAAATGCTTTGGCTGTCAGCTTGGAACTGGATACATAGCGTGCCGGTAAAGTTGACTTAACTTATATAAAATGTTAAACTTGCAAAGGAAATCCGTGCCTATGACGGATTGATTAAGAAACGAAAAGAGGAGTGCGAAGATGTCAGGACATTCAAAATTTGCGAATATTAAACATAAGAAAGAAAAGAATGATGCTGCAAAAGGAAAAATGTTTACCATCATTGGTAAGGAAATTGCAGTGGCAGTAAAGGAAGGCGGACCGGATCCGGCGAATAATAGTAAACTTCGTGATGTGATTGCAAAGGCAAAAGCTAATAACATGCCGAACGATACCATCGAAAGAGGAATCAAGAAGGCTGCAGGAAATTCCAGCGCAGTAAACTTCGAATCTGCCAGATATGAAGGTTATGGTCCGAACGGAATTGCCATTATCGTGGATGCTTTAACAGATAACAAGAACAGAACCGCTGCAAACGTAAGAAACTGCTTTACAAAGGGGGGCGGAAACGTTGGAACACAGGGTTGTGTGTCTTATATGTTTGATGAAAAAGGACAGATTATCATTGATAAAGAAGAATGTGATATGGATTCTGACGAATTAATGATGATGTCAATTGATGCCGGAGCAGAGGATTTTGTAGATGAAGAAGATAGTTACGAAGTAATCACAGCACCGGAAGATTTCAGTGCAGTTCGTGAGGTATTAGAACAGGCCGGAGTGAAGATGGCTCAGGCAGAAGTGACTATGATTCCTCAGAATTATGTGGAACTGACAGACGAAGAAGCAATTAAGAAGATGAACATTATTATTGATCGACTTGATGAAGATGAAGATGTTCAGCAGGTTTATCACAATTGGGATGAGTAATTAGGTAGATTGTATGAATACAGTACTTTTCGATTTGGATGGCACATTGCTTCCGATGGATATGAAAGAGTTTACAGATACATATATGATGCTTTTGGAAAACAGACTGGTTTCTTCCGGTTATGACAATGCGAAAGACATTATTCAGGCGATTTGGGTAGGTGTAGAAGCTATGGTGGCGAACACCGGTCTGGTCACGAATGAAGAGTGCTTTTGGGGTGCTTTTGATAAGGCATTGGCAAAGGATGAGGAAAAACTGGATCGAAAGTATCGAAGAAAGTTGGAAAAAGAAATTAACCGTTTCTATCAGGAAGATTTTTTCATGACGCGTTATGTGACACATCCGACGGATTTGGTCAATGATGTGGTGGAAATCTTAAAGCAGAAGGGATATCAGTTAGTGGTTGCAACAAATCCGATTTTCCCGGCTGTGGCAACAGAAGCCAGATTGTCCTGGACAGGGTTGGAACCGGATGATTTCTCTTTGATTACCACTTTTGAAAATTCATGTTTCTCGAAACCAAACCTGGATTATTACCGCCATCTTTTAAAGACATTGGATAAGGATCCGGAAGATTGTCTGATGGTAGGGAATGATGTTCAGGAAGATATGTGTGCGAGACACCTGGGAATTGATGTATTCTTATTAGACGAATTTGTACTGAATGAAAAGAATGAAGATGTTTTTGAATTAAAGAAAGGGAATTGGAGACTGTTTAAGGAATATGTCTCAGCATTACCGGACTTAAACTAAAAGAAGACGAAGATTCGTCTTCTTTTTTATCCGGGAAAATCTGGTATTATAAATATTGTTAAAATTGAACATATCAATAAGTTCAGATTTTGCTATAATGCATATCAGTCAAAGGAATAATACTTGGAGGAATTCATTATGGAAGAAAGGACAAAGAAAATAACAATTACAGCAGTTTTTGCTGCATTGATTTTTGTAGCGACGGTAGTATTACCAATTCCGATTCCAGCCACAGGCGGATATGTGAATTTAGGAGATGCTATTATTTTACTTGCCGTTTGGAACATTGGAGGAAAAAGAGCAGGGATCGCGGCGGCAGTTGGTGCGGGATTAGCAGACTTATTCCTGGCGCCGTCTTACGCACCTGGAACTCTTGTAATTAAATTTTTGATGGCAATTGCAGCTTATGGTATTTATAAATTGTTTTCCACAGCAAATCTTCATAAAAGCATTACATGGATCGTAAGTGCCTTTGCTTCGGAAGTAATAATGATTGTTGGGTATTTATTTTATGAAGGTGTGATTCTGGGACTTGGCTATGGAGCTTTGGCAGGAGTATCCGGAAATGTATTACAGGGAGGCTTGAGTATTGCCATTGCATTTGTGTTAATTCAGACATTGGAAGCAACAAAAATCGCAGATAGATTGCTTAAGACCGTTTAAAGTGATAAAGTATATAGGTGAAGTAAGTTTTAACTGAATCTTTAGAAAGCACAAAAGGAGATACAAATATGTTGGATGAGTTAAAAGTTCAGGCTGAAAGTGTAACAAGGGAACTTTGTGAAAAGGCAGGATTAAAACAGGGAGATATTTTTGTCGTAGGATGTTCTTCCAGCGAAGTTTGTGGCGATAAGATTGGAAGCAACTCGAATCTGGATGCGGCAAAGGCTGTTTTTTCCGGGATTTATTCCGTGCTTCAGGAGAAGGGAATTTATCTTGCAGCACAGTGCTGTGAACACTTAAATAGAGCGATTATTGTGGAGAAAGAGGCGGTTCCTTTCGCAGAGCCGGTTAACGTGGTACCTCAGCCGAAAGCAGGAGGTTCTTTTGCAACCACAGCTTATCATACATTTAAGAACCCTGTAGCCGTGGAAGAAATCAAGGCGGATGCAGGAATCGATATCGGAGGAACCTTGATCGGTATGCATTTGAAAAAAGTTGCTGTACCGGTTCGTCTGGAACATAACAAGATTGGGGAAGCGAATGTATTATCTGCCAGAACCCGTGCAAAATTTATTGGTGGATGCAGAGCCATTTACGATGAAAATTTAGAATAAGCAAATAAAAAAAGCCTTAACGGCTTTTTTTATTGTTCAGAATTCGTTTCTGATTCATATAATTTCTGATAAACAGTTTCTGATAAATCATCAAGCAGTGGTTCGTCTGCAGTTTCAAAGGCGTGCATTAAGGAATCCTTGATTCGGTCCTGACGGGAAAAATAAAGAATTTCTTCCGGCTGTGAACAATCAAGGCCTTCATCCAATGTGTCTTTGCTAATGTTTGCATCTGCCCAGGTTAAGATTTCCTCAATCAACTGATCTTCAGCATCGGCATCCACCTTTAACTGTTTCGCACGAAGGAAAGAAATGATTCCTCCAATGATGAAACCGACAAAAATTAAGCCCATGACTAAATCAAAAAGCCATCCGGTGGATTCGTTGATTGGAATCGGGATTACCTTTAAGTAGACTAACACTAAAAAAATAAGTCCTGCAATTCCCACAAAAAGCATCGTGGTGGCAGAAGACATGACATCCTCATACTTCACTGACAATTTCGTGTAAGCAGTGCTTTTTTCTTCCGTTAAGACTGCAAAGTCAAGGGAATCTTCTGTTTCATGTTGTAATTGTTCGTCCATAGAATCTCCTATCTGCTGTTTTCACAGCTAAGTTTTCATAGGGATATTATATAACAAAGTTACTGTTCTCACAAGGAAGGATATGGTATAATACGCAGAAGTGAAGCGTTGAAAGAAGGAGTAAAAGAAAGTGAAAATAACAGTAATTGCTGTAGGAAAAATAAAAGAAAAATTTTATCGGGATGCCATTGACGAATATGCCAAGAGATTATCATCGTATTGTAAGCTGGAAATTGTTCAGGTGGCAGATGAGAAAACACAGGAAAACAGCACGGAAACGGAAATGAATCTCATTAAGGAGAAGGAAGCGGAACGAATTTTAAAAAATATTCCGGATAGTAGTTATGTGATTTCATTGGAAATCCTTGGAAAAAATCTGGATTCCGTTGAATTATCGGATAAAATCAATCAGCTGGGAATCCATGGTACCAGCCATATTGTCTTTGTCATCGGTGGGTCTTTGGGACTTCATGAATGTGTTTCTAAGCGTGCAGATTATTCCCTGAGTTTTTCGAAGATGACTTTTCCGCACCAATTAATGCGAGTAATTCTTTTAGAGCAGATTTATCGGAGTTATCGGATTATTCATAAAGAACCTTATCATAAATAACTGTTCCACAAAGAGTAAAAGGAAACGACCTGAAGTCATAATGATTTCAGGTCGTTTTCTTATTTGTTTTTCAGGTTTGGTCCATAATAAACCTTTCCTGCTTCCAATGGACGTTTTTTTAATTGATATAGTTCGCTGACTGTAACAAATTCATAACCTTCTCCAATTAAATCCGGCAACGCTTTTAAAAATCCAGCCACACTTTTTTCGTGAATGTCATGCATTAAAATGATTTCCCCTTCGGCTGCATGTCTCTTTAAATACTTGTATAAATAGTTGGTATCCTGATGTTCCCAATCTTCGGTATCCACAGACCATAAAATAATCGGAGTGGAACTTTGAGAACAAAGCGCATCTTTAATCACACCGTATGGTGGACGCAGAAGTGTTGGATAAGAACCAATGGTTGAATAAATCAATGCAGCATTGGATGTAATTTCCTGCTTGATTGTTTTCTTTTTCGCGTTTTTCAAATCTTTATGGTTATAGGTATGACTGCCGATTTCCATATGTGCCTGATATTCTTTCTTGAGCTGTTCCGGATAATTCTCCAGATTATATCCAAGAATGAAAAAAGTGGCACGACTGTTGTATTTTACCAGTCCGTCAACCAGTTTATCAGTATAAGGCCCCGGTCCATCATCGAAAGTGATAGCAAGATATTTTGTTCGTTTTACAGTGACACTGCAGTGCGCAGCAATTTCTCCGCTTTCTGACTCTAAAGTAATTACCGCGTCTCCGTTGGCAACACCGGTAACAACACCATCCTGTGATACGGTTGCAACGGCTTCATTGGAACTACTGTAAGAGTAGGCTTCTTTCTGGAATGGATTTTTTGTATCGTAAGCAATTTCTGCATAAATTTTTCGTTGATCGTTTGGGTTTAAATAAAGAATCGTCCGGTCAAGAGTAATACTGAGCACCGGGTTGAAGTTCGGTTTCGAAACAGTGGTTTCTTCAACCGTTACCACTTTCTTTTTCTTAACGACTGGTTCCGGAGATGACTGGTTAATTAAGAGGTCATCCATGAAAACCTGTATCAGTAATAGCATTACAAAAGTCGAACCTATTAAAAAATACAAATGTCTTTTTTTTCTATTCATAATGTATATGCTTTCCTTTCCACATAGAAGTTTACAACGATACATTTAAAAAGTAAACAAGAATATTTTGATATTTATATCATATATATTTTTTAGGAGAGATAGAATGGAAAACTTAAAAAAATATATCCCAAGGGAAATAGAAGAGGTTGTGCAAGTTTATTGGAAGGAATTGGTGGAAATACGATTACGAATTCATCAGCCATTGATTTTAGAAGGTGTGGCAGGAGAAAAAATTGTTCCGGAGATTCCAATCACGGAAAAAATGCTCAAGGAAATCTTAAATAAAATCACGAATTATTCCTTGTATGCATATGAACGAGAAATGAAAGATGGATATATTACCGTGGAGGGAGGTCATCGCATTGGACTGGCTGGAGAGGGAACGGTGAAAGATGGAAGCTTATGTGGAATCAGACATATCCGATTTATGAATATTCGAATCTGTAGACGATTCGAAAACTATGGAGATGAATTATTGGAAAAAGTATCCATGAATAATCAAATCAGAAATACTTTAATCATATCTGCTCCCGGAATGGGGAAAACAACTTTACTTCGCAGCCTGGTTCAAAAGTGTAGTGATGGGATTCCAGGGACAAGCATTGTGGTTATTGATGAAAGAAATGAAATTTCCGGTGCATATCATGGCATCCCGCAGATTCCCTTAGGCATTCGAACGGATGTCATGACCGGTATGGACAAGGTTGACGGTATTATTCGTTCTGTCAGGAGTATGGGACCGAAGGTGATTGCAGTGGACGAGTTAGGTGAAGAAGGGGATATGGAAGCGATACAATGGGCAATGAACAGCGGAACCGTAGTGTTTGCCACGATTCATGGAACAGACCTGAAATGGGTTCAGAGAAAAATGGGAGAAAGTCTGTTTCGACGGTTTTCTTTAAAAATCCTAATTGGGGAAAGGGGGCGATATCAATGTTTTTGCGAGGAGTTGGAGCATTGCTCATCTCGGTTAGCGGAGGAATTTACGGCTTCACATTAAGGAATAATTATCGAAAGCGAATTCTTTATGTGGAGCGGTTCCTGTTGCATCTGGAAGAATTGAAAGGAAATGTGGCTTATAACAATGAGGAGATTCAGGAAATCTTAAACAATCTTTCTTCGGATTCTTATTATGGCATTTTTTTTAAGAACATCATAAAACACATGAAGGAAGGACAAGCCCTGAAAGATGCATGGAAAATCTCTGTAGATGAGGTTTTGGGACCATCGGTTCTTACGTCCAAAGAATTGAAAATCATCACAGAAGTGGGAGGGCAATTAGGAGAAAACCACCGGGAGACACAAATCCGGCAAATTGAATTCTTCCAGAACAAGTTATCGTTACTGCATCTGGAACTGAAAAAGGAAGAAAAGGAAAAATGTAAACTGTACACGTCTCTGGGAATTCTGGGAGGCGTGATGGTAGGTATTATTTTAGTCTAATGGAGAAGTATGGAAATTAGTTTGATTTTTAAAATTGCGGCAGTCGGAATGATTGTTTCCGTTGTGGGGCAGATTTTAAAGCATAGTGGCAGGGAAGAACAGGCATTTTTAACAAGTCTGGCAGGATTGATTCTGGTTTTGATGTGGATTGTTCCTTACATCTACGATCTGTTTTCCACAATTAAGAAGCTGTTTGCGTTGTAAGGGGAAGGATATGTTAATTATTGGAATTCTAGGGATTGTAACATCTCTTTTAGCGGTGCAGATAAAGGCAATCAAAACAGAATATGCCATCTACCTGTCCTTATGCGGATGCATAATTATTTTCTTTTATTCCCTGAAAGGAATAGAAACCATTATGGAACTGTTGAATCGCATGAGTGAGATGGGAAATGTGGAACAGGAGTATTTCAAAATATTGATGAAGATTACGGGAATTGCCTTTGTAGCGGAAATTGCTTCGGATATTTCTGCGGACTGTGGGTTTCAGACCTTGGCAAAACAGGTTCAGGTTTTTGGGAAAATATCGATTCTGGTAATGAGTCTTCCGGTCTTTTCCGGAATTGTGGAACTGATAGGGGAATTGTTGAAATGAAAAAAGGATTGTTGCTGGTATTTCTTATCTGGCTGCTGTTTGGAAATATCGTGGCGGGAGAGGAACTGCTTACTGTAGAGGATTTAAATTTCACGGAAAGTTCCCGGGTTTTGCGGGACAATGGGCTGAAAGAAATAGATTCCAAGGAAATCATGAAGGAGCTTATAGAGGGGGATGTGGGCGAAGTATTGATGGAACTGGTGAATCTGATTCGAAAAAAGACAATTGGTGATGTCTCCTATGTGAAAAAATTGATATTGAATCTTTTCATTCTCCTGATTGTATCTGCATTTTTTACAAACTTTCTACATGTATTTGGAAACGATAGTGTATCGGATACGGCATTTTATATTTGTTACATTTCGGTGATTTCCGTATTGGTAACATTGTTTGACTTTGTTTCCGGAATGGCGGGCGAGTTTCTTCGAGTTTCTGTGAACTATATCAGCGCAGTGATCCCCGTTTATTTTGTGACAGTTTCCATTACGGGACAAGCATCCGCCCTTGGATTTTATCAGGTGATTCTTGTGGTAATTGGAATCATCCAATTTCTATTTCTCCATGTATTTCTTCCTCTGGTCAAAATTTATCTGGCATTGGGACTAGTCAACAATCTTTCGAAGGAAGATTTGTTATCGAAAATGTGTGGCTTGTTAAAGAAAATCATTGTGAAAGGAAATCGGTTTCTGATTGGATTGGTAACCGGAATTCATCTATTGCAGGCAATGATTTTGCCGGCACTGGATGAATCAAAAAATACACTGACCTATAAAATCATGAATTCCATACCGGGAGTGGGAAGCGGGATTGATTCCTATACGGGAATTGTTTTTGGTTCGGTGCGATTGATTAAAAATACCATGGGGGGAACGATTATGATTGTTATTGTATTAATTTGTGGAATTCCTTTTGTGAAAATGAAACTGTATCATTTCTCAATTCAACTGCTGGCGGCGTCTATGCAACCGGTGGCAGATCAAAGAATGATTTCCGGAATTCAGATTGCAGGAGACAGCATTGAGATGATAGCCTCCATGATTGCCGGAGTTTCTATTTTGTTTTTAGTTAGCATTGTAATTATCTGTATTTCCACCAATATGATTCGATAGGAGGATAAGATGAATTTTTTTATGGAATATGTCAAAAATGTAGTGATGTTTATGCTTTGCCTGACGATGATTTTAAATCTTTACCCGAAATCTGTTTTTGAAAAATACATTCGAATGTTTGCCGGGCTATTGTTACTTCTTCTGATAATCCGACCATGGATGAAACTGGAAGAAAAGAATTTCATCGTAACGGATTCCCTGGGGGATTTGCCTGTAGAGGTGGAAGAAGAATTACAGGAAGAACGGGAACAATTAGAGAATAAAATCATAGAACGAATGGAGGGGAACGATGAAGATTTCTGAATTCGTGAAAAACGGGAAAGGAAGATTGGTGACTCTTTTTCTGGCAGGAATAATTCTTATTGGAGTATCATACATTGATATTGAGAAAAAGGACACGGCAAAAGAAGTGGAAGAAGTCACGGTGCAAAAAATGGAAGCATATACGGAGGATCTGGAACAAAAGGTTTCGGATTTATTGAATTCAATGGAAGGAATATCGGAGGTGAAGGTGATGATTACGTTAAAAAACGGAACCGAAAAGATACTGAAGGAAGACACGGAAAGTACCAGAACGAGGCAGGAAAAAAAAGAAGAGCAGGAAGACGAAGAAGCCATGAAAAAAACAACGGTGATTTTGCAGGGAGAAGAAGAAAAACCATATGTGGTACAGGAAATCTATCCTCAAATTCAGGGAATTGCGATTTCCGGGAAAGGAATTTCCGAGCAGAGCAGAAAAAAAGAAATTCTAGATATGATGCAGGCATTATTTGATATTCCCATACATAAAATAGCAATCATGGAAAAATAAGGAGGAGTTATGAAAAATCTATTTAAGAAAAACCAAATGATTGTAACGGCATTGGCAGTACTCATTGCAGTGGCAGGGTACTTAAAATATACATATGAGAATCCACAAAGCGTCCAGAATGCGAAGCAGGCGGATAATCAGGTTTATGAGGAGGTGTATGGAGAGGACACCTTGCTGGAATCCAAGGATGATATTGAAAGTATCGAAGAGACGACAGTGGAGCCGGGGGCTGCTGTATTAACCAATCAGTCAAATCTGGGGAATCATATTCTACAGGCGAGGATGGAAAAAGAACAGCTTCGTTCTCAAAACATGGAGCAGTTACAGAAAATCATCGATAATACAGAATTGTCCTCTAAGGAAAAGGAAAAAGCGGTAAGTTCCATGGTGGAAATGAAGGAACAGATGGAACAGGAAAATGGAATCACGGAATTGTTAAAGGCAAAAGGATATGAGAATATTCTGGTTACCATTTCAGGAAAACAGGTGGACGTGATTCTTCCGGATAGTGAATTGAATAATGAGGCGAAAACGCAGATAGAGAATGTGGTAAAACGAAAGACCGGTTTCTCGGCAGGTCAAATCACAATTACTCCGGCAAAAGAATAGCTGTTGTGAAACACAACAGCTAACCTGATTTCATTATAATTTGGTTTTCACATATTTTTTAATGGCATCAAAAGATTCCTGGCTGAGGATGTGCTCCATATGACACGCATCTTCAGCTGCAATTGCTTCAGGTACCCCAAGTTTAACCAGGATTTCCGTCAGCAATTGATGACGCTCATAAACCATTTCGGCAATTTGCTTTCCGGATTCGGTTAATGTGATAAAACCGGAATCGGTTACAGAAATATGTTCTTTATTTCTCAAGTTTTTCATTGCAATGCTGACGCTGGATTTTTTGAAGCCCATCTCATTGGCAATATCCACGGAACGTACAACAGGTAACTTTTTACTGAGAAGTAAAATAGTCTCTAAATAATCTTCTGAGGATTCGTTAAAATGCATATCGTTTCCTTTCTCGAACAATTCTAATATAATGCAAAATTATATCACGGAACGGACATGAATGCAATTTTGAAGAAAAGGATATTGCATTAAATTTATTTCTATGGTAAACATATCTTAGTGAGGAACATCATATTTACTACACATTTCAAAATAATAAAAAAACTAGAGAGGTAAGCATATGAGAGACAGAATAATTGATATTTTGAATATGGTTTGTCCGTATATCGATACAGATGAAGATTTTAATTTAGTACAGGATTTGGATTCGGGTGATTTTGATGCGTTCATTGAGGAATTGGAGCAGAGATTCCGGATTGAAATTGATGAAAATGCGAGAAGTGAGGAAAATTTTATCGGCGTAGATGCCATTGTGGAAATGATTGAAAGTCTTTAGTAAATACATTGTAAATTCCGTGGAACAATGGTATAATGTACTAAGATTTTTAATTTAGGAGGCATTTATGGACGGACAGAGAAATACTTATAAAATATATGATCATTCAGAATTAGGAGAGGTTCACATCAGTGATGATGTTTTGGCGGTGATTTCAGCGATGGCTGCTACAGAAGTTGATGGAGTTCTGGCTATGTCAGGAAACATTACTTCGGAACTGATTTCGAAACTTGGAATGAAAAAATTGTCGAAGGGTGTTCGCGTTGATGTCGCTGAAAATTCAGTGATGGTTGATTTATCAATCGTGTTAAAGATGAATGTTAACATTCTTGCTGTATCTCAGAAGGTACAGGATAAAGTAAAGAGTACATTGGAAAATATGACCGGCATGGAAGTTGCAAATGTTAATGTATACATTTCAAGCGTAGCATCAAATTAAGTTAGTGTTTGTTAAGGGTGTCTGGATAGGCACCCTTTTTGTTTGATATTATTAGGAAACAAGATTCAGGAGGAACTATGAAGAGAGCATTACTGAGAGAAAATACATTTCGCTTATTATATTTAAGTGATTTCCACGAAAAGGAAGAATTGGAAAATCAGATGGACCGCTATCTCGAAAAGATGGAAAATCTGGAAGACATTGAAGAATTACAGGATTTTCATTTGGAAGAACTGGAATATCCGATTTCCAATAAGGATAAGCTGTTTATTAAGGAGAGAATTCTTGAAATTGGTTCTCACATTGAGGAAATTGATGAAAAAATTAATGCAGTGGCAGAAAAATGGACCACTGATCGTATGTCTAAAATAGACTTAACTATTTTGAGATTAGCATATTTTGAGTTAAAGTTTGATGAGGCAATTCCGGAAAGAGTAGCTATTGATCAGGCAGTGGAATTGGCTAAAAAATACGGAACAGACGATTCTCCAAAATTTGTTAATGGTGTTTTGGCAAAATTAGTTTAGTGGAAACTTGAAAGAGAAGATGATTTATGGAATCAATTTATTCTGTAGCACAGGTAAATAACTATATCAAGAATATGTTTGAGCAGGATTTTGTCCTGAAAAACATTTATATCAAGGGAGAAGTGAGCAATTGCAAATATCATTCTTCCGGTCACATTTACTTTAGTCTGAAAGACAAAAGCGGTGTGATTCAGGCGGTGATGTTTGCCGGAAACCGTAGAGGTCTTCAGTTCCAAATGGAAGAAGGACAAACCGTGATTGTTTTTGGAAGTGTCAGCGTCTATGAACGGGATGGCAAATATCAGATTTATGCCAGAAGGATTGAACTGGAAGGTCGCGGTCTTTTATACCAACGGTTTGAACAATTAAAGCAGGATCTGGAAGATATGGGATTATTTGATCCGATGTATAAAAAGAAGATTCCGGCTTATGCCATGAAAATCGGTATTTGTACCGCTAAGACCGGAGCGGCGATTCAGGATATTCGAACCGTTAGTAAGCGGAGAAATCCTTATGTGTCCCTGTATCTTTATCCTTGTCTGGTGCAAGGAGAAGGAGCGGCTCAGGATATTGTCAATGGAATCCGTTGTTTGGATGAAATGGGATTGGATGTCATCATTGTTGGTCGTGGCGGAGGCTCGATTGAAGATTTATGGGCGTTTAACGAAGAGATTGTGGCGAAGGCGATTTTTAACTGTAATACCCCGATTATTTCCGCTGTGGGACATGAGACGGATGTGACTATTGCTGACTTTGTTGCAGATCAAAGGGCTGCTACACCATCGGCAGCTGCGGAACTGGCGAATTTTGAATATGGAAAATTTATGGAAGATTGTCTTCACAGAAAGCAAATGCTGTATCAGCAGCTTAGAAGTCGACTGGAATTGGCCAAAAGAAAAACAGAAAGTTTAGAGAATCAGTTGGGACGATTTAGCCCCCAGCATCAGCTTCTTACAAAAAAGCAGTATCTTGCGGATTTACAGGAACTACTGGAGCGTACGGTTCATGACCGGTTAGATACTATGAAAAGTCAGATTCCTGAAATGGAAGGACGGATTCTGGAATTGCATAGAACGGTTTTCCTTAACAGAAAACAGGAATTGGCGCTGTTAGCCGAAAAACTAAAAGGGTTATCCCCATTGGAAAAAATATCGAAGGGATTTGCCTATGTGGAAGATGGAACCGGAAAACCATTGGCATCGGTGGAACAGGTGCAACCGGAATCGAAAGTAAACATGATTCTTAGGGATGGAAAGATTACAGCAAAGGTTTTGGAAGTTGAAGGAGAAGAATATGGCAGAGAAGAATAGAACCATAGAAGAAAATTTTGAAGAAATTAATCAGATTATTTCGGAAATGCAATCAGAGGATATTACTTTGGGACAGTCCTTCGAATATTATAAAAAAGGATTAGAACTGGTAAGGGATTGTAATGACCAGATTGAAAAAATAGAAAAAGAAATGACAATCATTGAAGAGGGAAATGCGAATGAATGATTTTAAGATAGAACTTACGAATCGTATTACAGAAATTGAAAGAATCCTGGCGGGATTTGAACCGGCAGAAGAAGGACATCAGAGGTTAATCTTTGAGGCAATGAATTACAGTGTCAATGCCGGGGGGAAAAGGCTGCGACCAATGTTGTTATTGGAATCATTTCGTTTATTTTCGAAAAACGAAGCGGCAGCATATCCTTTCATGGCTGCCATGGAAATGATTCATACATATTCCCTGGTGCATGATGATTTGCCGGCTATGGATAATGATTTATATCGCAGAGGAAAAAAGACGACTCATGCTGTTTACGGGGAAGACATGGGAATTCTTGCCGGAGATGCTTTGTTGAATTATGCTTATGAAATTATGAGTCAGGCAGTGGTAAAGAGTGAACAGGTGGAACAGTCTGCGAATGCCATGGCATACATTGCAAAAAAAGCAGGTGTTTATGGAATGGTTGGTGGACAGACGGTTGATGTTTTAAACGAAGACAAGGAAATGTCTCTGGATATGATTCGTTTTATTCATAAACTGAAAACCGCGGCATTAATTGAGGCTTCCATGGTTGCTGGAGGAATGTTAGCAGGAGCAACTCAGGAAGATTTAGATGATTTGGAAAAGATTGCTGAAAATGTTGGAATGGCATTTCAGATTCAGGATGATATTCTGGATGTGACCAGCACCACAGAAGTTCTTGGGAAGCCGGTAGGCAGTGATGATAAAAATCATAAATCCACTTTCGTAACATTGGTGGGACTGGAAAAATCCAAAGAGTATGTACAGAATTATTCAGACGAAGCTGTATTTTTGCTTGAAAAAATCGGAGAAAAGAATCAGACAGATATCACATTCTTAAAGACGTTGATTCTTTCATTGATTCACAGGGAAAAATAATGGAAAGAGGCTTTACCATGGGAAAAATATTAGAAAAAATCAATAAGCCAAATGATGTAAGAAGAATTAATAAAAAATATTATAAAAAACTGGCAGAAGAAATCCGGGAGTTTTTACTGGAACATGTGAGTCAGACCGGAGGACATCTGGCGTCGAATCTCGGTGCCGTGGAACTGACGATTGCATTGCATGCAGTGTTGAAGTTCCCGAGAGATCAGATTGTCTGGGATGTTGGACATCAGGCGTACACTCATAAGTTGCTGACCGGACGCCGGAAGGATTTTGATAACATGCGAAAATTAGATGGTATGAGTGGTTTTCCGAAACGTCATGAGAGTGATTGTGACTCTTTTGACACCGGACATAGTTCTACATCCATTTCCGCTGCATTGGGAATGGCTACAGCCAGAAAACTTTCCGGTGGACATGAAAAGATTGTAGCGGTTATCGGTGACGGTGCGTTAACCGGTGGAATGGCCTTAGAAGCATTGAATAATGTTTCGCAACTCCATAAAAATTTTGTGATCATTTTAAATGATAACAATATGTCTATTTCCGAAAATGTGGGAGGAATGTCAAATTATCTGAATAAGCTTCGTGTAGGCGAACGCTATAATGAGTTTAAAGAAGATGTGGAACATTCCTTAAGCAAAATTCCTCATGTTGGAAACAGTCTTGTAAAAAAAGTAAAAAATACCAAGGATTATGTGAAAGGAATCTTTGTGGATTCCAATTGGTTTGATGATCTGGGAATTACTTATATTGGTCCGGTAGATGGACATAATATGAAAGAAATGGTTAAAATTTTTGAAGCAGCATTTAAAATTGATCATCCGATTCTCATTCATGTAAAAACCATCAAAGGAAAAGGTTATGAGCCTGCAGAAGAAAATCCATCTCTCTATCACGGAGTAGGATGCTTTGATTTAAATTTTGGGGCACAGCCTTCATCCGATAAAGTGTTAAGTTATACAGATGTATTTTCGAAAACACTGGTGAAAATGGCTGCCAAGGATAAGAAAATCGTAGCCATCACTGCAGCGATGCCGGATGGAACCGGATTAACCCGATTCCAAAATAAATATCCGGATCGATTTTTCGATGTGGGAATCGCTGAGGAACATGCGGTGACTTTTGCTGCCGGCTTGGCGTCAAAAGGATATAAGCCGTACGTTTCCATTTATTCCTCATTTTATCAGAGAGCTTACGATCAGATTTTACATGATGTGTGTATTCAGAATCTCCCGGTTCGATTGATTATTGACCGTGCAGGACTTGTAGGACAAGATGGAGAAACCCATCAGGGAGTTTTTGATATCTCCTTCCTGTCCGCAATGCCAAATATGACAATTATTGCACCGAAGGACATGAACGATTTAATTAAGGCAATGCACTTTGCAGATTCTGTGGATGGACCGTTGGCGATTCGTTTTGGGCGTGGAACAGCTTATGTCGCAGATTCCTGTGAGGATTATGAATATGGAAAAAGCGAACTGATTGAATCCGGAAAGAAGGCAGCAATCATTGCTGTTGGCGGCATGGTTGAAGAAGCTGCGAAAGCCATGGAACTTTTCAAGGAAGAACAATTGACCCCAACTTTTGTAAATGCCAGATTCCTTGCTCCAATGGATCGGGAAATGATTCGAACATTGGCTGCAGAACACGATTATATTCTGGTTGTGGAAGAAGGAATGAAACAGGGTGGATATGGTCAGACAGTTCAGGCTTTTATCGAAGAAGAAAAACTCAATGCTTATACGGAAGTATTGGCCATTGATAATCAGTTTGTGGAACATGGAACGGTTCCGGAATTAAGAAAACGTCTGGGCATTGATGCACAGTCAATTTATGAAAAAGTGAAAGAAAGAATGCTATGAAAGAACGATTAGATGTATTATTAGTGAAAAGAGGACTTGCTCCTTCCAGAGAAAAAGCAAAGGCAATTATCATGAGTGGGATTGTTTTTGTGGACAATGAACGAGAAGATAAAGCAGGTACTTTCTTTGATGAAAAAGTGCAGATTGAAGTGCGCGGAAAAACATTAAAGTATGTAAGCCGTGGTGGACTGAAATTGGAAAAAGCCATGGAATGCTTTGGCGTGGAACTTCATGATAAAGTTTGTATGGATGTGGGAGCGTCTACAGGCGGTTTTACAGATTGTATGCTTCAGAATGGAGCAACAAAAGTATATTCTGTGGATGTGGGCCATGGTCAGCTGGCGTGGAAACTGGTAACCGATGAGAGAGTCGTTTGTATGGACCGTACCAACATTCGCTATGTGACACCGGAAGATATTGAAGAACCGGTCAATTTTGCATCCATTGACGTTTCCTTTATTTCTTTGACAAAGGTATTGATGCCGGTCAGAGAGCTTCTTACACCGGATGGACAGGTGGTTTGTCTGATTAAACCACAGTTCGAGGCCGGCCGTGAGAATGTTGGAAAAAAGGGAGTGGTACGTGATCCGAAGATACATATGCAGGTGATTGATACCGTAGTGGAATTTGCAAAATCCATCGGATTCACGGTGCTTGATTTAGATTTTTCTCCGGTAAAGGGACCGGAAGGCAATATAGAATATTTGTTATATTTGCAAAAAGATATGGAACAGTGTCAGGACGGCAAGGAAATAGATTCTGAAATGGTTGTCCGGGCTTCTCATGAAGCTTTGGATCATTAGGAAAAGGATTGGTGTTTCTATGAAAAATTACGCGATTATTTCAAACAGATATAAGGATGAAAAAGGACAGTTAGCGAAGCAGGTTTCTGATGAAATTGTAAAAAAAGGTGGAAAATGCTATTTGTTCAATAATGTAGATGACGCTACAGGTGAGTACAGAATTATCAATCACAATGATATTCCAAAAGAAGTGGAATGTGTCATTACCATTGGAGGGGATGGCACTCTGTTACATGCAGCCAAGGATTTGAAGTCCAAAGATGTTGTGTTTGTGGGAGTGAACAAAGGAACGTTAGGTTTTTTGGCGGAAGTCAATCAAAATCAGATTGAGGAAGCAATAGACCGATTGTTTGAAGATGATTTTCAGATGGAATCACGAATGATGCTGGAAGGTGAAGTGATTCGAGATGGAAAAACGGTGTATTCCGGCAATGTACTGAACGAGATCGTAATTCACCGTGGTGGTGATTTCGCAGTTATCAACTTGGAAGTTTTTGTAAACAATCAGCTTTTAGGAAACTACACTGCAGATGGCATGATTCTTGCCACACCAACGGGATCTACAGCTTATAATCTTTCGGCTGGTGGACCGGTAGCACGACCGGATTCAAAGATGATCATCATGACGCCGATTTGTCCTCATACCATTGGAAATATGAGCATTATTTTTTCGCAGAAAGACGTTCTTGAAATTTATGTGGGTCCGCCGAAACATCTGAAAATTGAGCGGCGAAATGTCTGTTTTGATGGCGATAGTATTTTTGATATTATATCGGGAGATGTAATTCGCGTTCGCAAAGCCAAAGAAGAAACAAAGATTGCCAAGCTGGATGATAGCAGTTTCCTTCAGGCAATCAAGGATAAAATAGGAGACTAGTATGAAATCAGGAAGACAAAAAGCCATTCTGGAAATTATCAATCAATATGAAATTGATACTCAGGATGAGTTGGTAAAAAAATTGAAGGAAAAAGGGTTTGAAGTGACCCAGGCGACTATTTCAAGGGATATGAAGCAGTTACAGCTCATTAAAGTTCCTGCATCTAATGGAAAACAGAAATATGCAGCATCCAATGTAGAGTCGCCAAATGCAGTAAATAAGTACATGAGAGTTTTGGCAGATGGAATTATTTCTGTGGAATCTGCCGGAAACATTCTTGTTATAAAAACCGGTTCCGGATTAGCCATGGCAGTTGCTGCTGCTGTGGACTCATTGAAGATTGATGGTATTTTAGGAAGTATTGCAGGGGATGATACTATCATGTGCGTTGTTAAGGAAACGGAACAGATTGAGCAGATAAAAAATCGGCTGAATCAATTGAGTGAAAGTCAGTAATATCTGGAGAGAAACACAAGAAGGAGGAACTATGTTACAAAACCTACACGTAAAAAATTTAGCTTTAATTGAAGAAGTGGACGTGGACTTCGACAAAGGTCTGATTGTGTTTACCGGGGAAACCGGTGCAGGAAAATCTCTGATTTTAGGATCGGTGAATGTGGCCTTGGGACAAAAGGCTGATAAGGATATGATTCGTCAGGGAACCGATTATTCTTTAGTGGAACTTTCCTTTTTCGTTACGGAACAGGAAGCAGAGAAATTAAAGAAAATGGATATTTATATGGAGGATAATCATACCGTGACTGTCACCCGTAAAATATCTGAAGGTCGCAGTGTTTCAAAAATCAATGGAGAAACGGTAAATTTAAATACCTTAAAAAAAGCGATGTCTTTGCTGGTTGATATTTATGGTCAACACGAACATCAGTCATTGCTTTATCCGAAAAAGCATTTGGAAATTCTGGATCAGTTTGCAAAAGAAAAAATCGAGTCATATACAGCGGAACTTAAGACTCAGTACCGAAAATATCTGGAACTTAAGAAACGTCTTGAATCTATGGATTTGGATGAGGGAAAACGTGCCAGAGATTTGGAATTTTTGGAATATGAAGTAAATGAAATCTTAAAAGCAGAATTAAAAGAAGACGAAGACATTACCTTGGAAAAAGAATTTAAAAGAATGTCTAACAGTCAGAATATTCTGCAGGCATTAGGGGAAACCTATCAGGAAATTGGTTACGATTCTCCAAGCGGAGCCGGAGAGTGTATCGGTCGTGGAATCAGAAGTATGTCTGCTGTGGCTGATATGGATGAAAAGATACCGGAACTGCAGAATATGTTGTTTGAATTAGATGAATTGTGTAGAAATCTTTCTGCAGAAATTCAGGAATATCATTGCAATATGGAATTTGATCCTCAGTATGCTGCAGAGGTATCCGAGCGTTTAGATTTAATCAATCACTTAAAATTAAAATATGGTCAGTCCATTACTGAAATTTTAAGTTATGCAGAGGAAAAACAGAAGGAAATCGATGGTTTAAAAAATCTAGATTTTGAAATAGAGGCAGTAAAAACCCAGATTGATGAAACTTATCGAAATATGGATGCACTTTGTAAAAAAATCTCTGATATCCGAAAACAGGAAGCAACGGTCCTCGCCGAGAAAGTAATTCAATCATTGAACGATCTGAATTTTATCTCGGTTCAGTTTGAGATTTCCATCACGCGAAAGGAAGAAATCACAGAAAACGGATATGATTTTGTGGAATTTTTAATCTCAACTAATCCGGGTGAACCTTTAAAGCCATTGGCGAAAGTTGCATCTGGTGGTGAGTTGTCCAGAATCATGCTTGCAATGAAATCGATTCTCGCATCCACAGAGGATGTGGATACGCTGATTTTCGACGAAATTGATACGGGAATCAGTGGAAAGACAGCACAAAAGGTTGCAGAAAAAATGGCTGGAATCAGTGGAAAGCATCAGGTGATTTGTATTTCACATCTTTCGCAGATTGCTGCCATGGCAGACCATCATTATCTGATTGAAAAAAATCTGGAGAATGATAGAACTGTTACTAATATTAAACAATTGAATCGTCAGCAGTCCATTGCTGAAATTGTCCGGATTAATGGTGGAAATGAAGTGACAGAAGCTTCTTTGAAACAGGCGACGGAGATGAAGGAAATGGCAGAACGAACAAAAAGTAGTCTGATTTAATTGAATGATACCACACATATTAAGAGGGAAGAGAAATCTTCTCTCTTTTATTTTTTGAAAATAAATATGTGGAGGTACTATATGAAAAGAAAAAACAAAATCGGTCTCTATCTTGTTCTAGGACTACTTTTAATCGGACTGATTTCAGCCATTTTATATAAAAAAGATCATCTCTCTGGCAGTATTGCTGTAAACAGCGGAATTCAGGAAGAAGCAGTGTATCCCATAGGTCTTCCGGCAGGAATCTATCTGAAAACAAAAGGGGTGATGGTGATTGATACCGTGACGGTGGAAAATCAACAGGGTGAACTGATGAACCCGGCAAAGGGGAAAATTAATGCAGGGGATTACATTACAAAATTTAATGACATCATTGTGGGAAACAAGGCGCAGTTACAATATTTAATAAAAAACAACGGAAATAAAAAAATCATTCTGTCTGTAGTGTCGAAGAAATCACAAAAAAAGGTTCCTTTGACACCGGTGAAAAATAAAGCCGGAGAATATCAGCTGGGACTATGGATTCGGGATGATATGCAAAGTATCGGAACCATCAGCTTTGTGACGGAAGAAAATGAATTCTTTTCCTTGGGCCATGGGATTTGTGATGTGGATACCGGGAAGTTATTGTCTTCGGAAGAAGGAGTCATGTATCATGCAAATATCTGGGGGATTAAAAAAGGAGAAGCAGGAAATCCAGGGGGATTGTGCGGTTCCATTGATTATGATGAGTCCGAGAAAATCGGAAAAATATCTCACAACACCACAAATGGCATCTGGGGAATCCTGAATCCAAAAGATGCTCAGGCATTTAAGGAGGAAAAAGTAAAAATTGCATATGGTGAGAAGGTGCAATGCGGTGAGGCAAAAATCAAACTGATTTTACAGGGAAAGGCTTCTTATTATACGATTGAAATCATCCATGTGGATGGAAAAAGAAAAGAAAAAAACATGATTATCAAAATTACCGATAAAAACCTCCTAAAGAAAACCAACGGAATTGTTCAGGGGATGAGTGGATGTCCCATTCTTCAAAATAACCGGTTGATTGGGATTGTAACCCATGTCATGGTGAATCATCCGGATTACGGGTACGGAATCCTAATTGATAAAATTTCCCATTAAATAGAAAAATGTCAGAAAATGTTGTATAATAGTTTGGGTTGTTTTATATGATGACTAATTTGACACTTTTAGGAGGGGAAACATGGCTGCGAATAATTCAGAGCTTGTAAAGGAAATTGAGGAACTAATCAGAAAGTATAATAAGAAACCTGAGAAAAAAATCAAAAAAAGGGAAATCGTGGAGTTATTTCAGGAAGCTGAAATCATCGTTCCATGTCGTGCGAATTTAGGCGATAATCAGGTTTATGATGAATATATTGAAGAAGTTACTCTGAAGCCAGATGTAGTGAAAGACGGATACAGTACAAGATTATTACCGGTATTTACAACGTATGAACAGATTCCGATTGATTATATGGGAAAATTCTCATTGATACGAATGTCAGCGTCATCTGCTTATGCATTTATGAACGAATCTGAGGAGTTACACGGAATCGTAATTAATCCATTTACCGATTCTAACATGGAATTGAGAAAAAAGAGAACTTCGCCATCCACTACGACGAAGAGTTATGTAAAGCCGACTCCAAGTGCTTTTGGTGGAGATAATTTAAGAGCAATGATTGTATATAATAATCAGCGTTATAATGTTGCAAAGTCACCATTTACCATCGGAAGAGCAGGAACAGATATTACCATTCCTGAAACCTATATTTCAAAGGTGCATGCAATTATTTCCTATAAAGATGGCAGATATAAAGTGGCAGATTATGGTTCAACCAATGGAACAAAATTAAATGGAAAAGAACTGAAACCGAAGGTGTATTATGAACTTCGTGATGGATATGAAATTCAGTTATCCGATAAAGACAAATTAATCGTTTACGTTGATTAATGTTCTGTAAACCAAATGTCGAATTATGGTGTTTTATGCGATTTTTTTAAGTTGAATCTCATTGAATTACAAATTATAATCAACTTTGTCAAATTAATTCAAACAGTACTGTAATTTGATATTGAGGAGGAAAAATGAACAGAATTAATGTAGCGGTTGTTGACGATAATGAGAAAATATTGGAGACAATTTGTAATACATTAGAGAACGATGATGAAATAAACATTATCGGAAAGGCAAAGAATGGTGAAGATGCCTACGAACTGATTAAAAAGACCAGTCCGGACGTGGTAGTTCTTGACTTGATTATGCCGAAAATGGATGGTTTGTCCTTAATGGACAAGGTTCAGAATGACGGAACTATGATTAAACTTCCGTTTTTTATTGTAACCTCAGCCATCAGCAATGAAAAAGTGATTCAGGATGCTTTTGGAAACGGTGCGGGCTATTATCTGTTAAAGCCTTTTGAGATGGAAATGATTTCTGACCGGATCAAGAGTTCCAGAAATTATAAACGAAATATTCCAGAAAACAAGAAAATTGTTGGAGCCAGCGAGGACAGAAAACAATTTATGAACCGGAACATTGAAAGTGATGTAACAAGCATCATTCATGATGTGGGGGTACCGGCTCATATTAAAGGGTATCAGTATCTTCGCGAAGCAATCATTATGTGTGTCAATGATAATGAGATGCTGAACTCCATTACAAAGATTCTTTATCCGGGAATAGCAAAAAAATTTCAGACCACACCGAGCAGAGTGGAGCGTGCCATTCGTCATGCAATTGAAGTGGCCTGGAATCGAGGAAAAATAGAAACCATTGATGATTTGTTCGGTTATACAATTAATGTGGAAAAGGGAAAACCGACCAACTCGGAATTTATTGCATTGATTTCTGACAAGATTCGTTTGGAATATAAATGCAGGTCGTAAAAAGTGAAATTTTTACTATCCAGAATAGGAAATTTTTAGTATGATATACATAAGACAAAACATACTAGGGAGGAAGCTATATGAAGAAGATTTTATTTGCAGCATCAGAGTGTGTACCGTTTATTAAGACCGGAGGATTGGCAGACGTAGTTGGTTCTCTTCCAAAGTGTTTTAATAAGGATGAATATGACGTCAGAGTCATCATACCAAAGTATATGTGTATGGATGAAAAATGGAAAAATCAGATGACCTACGTAAATCATTTCTATATGGATTTATGCTGGAGAAGACAGTATGTTGGAATTATGGAAATGGAATATGAAGGGGTCAAATTTTATTTCATTGATAATGAATATTATTTTTCCGGACCGAAGCCTTATACGGATATGAGATATGATTTGGAAAAATTCGCTTTCTTCTCTAGAGCAGTATTATCTGCATTACCGATTATTGGATTTAGACCGGACATTATCCATTGCCATGACTGGCAGACAGGTTTAATTCCTGTATATTTGAAAGACAGTTTCGGATGGGGAGAATTCTATCAGGGAATTAAATCCATCATGACCATTCATAACTTGAAATTCCAGGGGGTCTGGGATGTGGATACTATTAAGGATTTAGCCGGTCTTTCTGATTACTATTTTACAGATGATAAATTAAAGGATTATGATAACGGAAATTATCTGAAGGGTGGAATTGTTTATGCGGACCGTGTCACAACAGTAAGTGATACTTATGCAGAAGAAATTAAGACTCCATTCTTTGGAGAAGGACTGGATGGACTAATGAGAGCCAGATCCGGTGACTTAAGTGGCATTGTAAACGGTATTGATTATGATGAATATAATCCGGCTACAGACCCATATATCGAAAAGAACTTCTCAAAAGAAAATTTCCGTAAGGAAAAAGTTAAGAACAAAGTGGCACTGCAGAAGGAATTGGGATTAGAAGTTGATCCTAAGAGAATGATGATTGGTCTGGTAAGTCGTCTGACCGATCAGAAGGGACTTGATTTAATTGCGTGTGTTATGGATGAATTGTGTCAGGATGCAGTTCAGTTTGTAATCCTTGGAACAGGTGAAGAGCAGTATGAAAATATGTTCCGTCACTTTGACTGGAAATATGGAAATTCTGTTTCGGCAAATATTTACTATTCTGAAAAATTATCCCATAAGATTTACGCAGCATGTGATGCATTCTTAATGCCATCCTTGTTCGAACCTTGTGGATTGAGTCAGTTAATGAGTTTAAGATACGGTACCTTACCAATTGTTCGAGAAACCGGTGGATTAAAAGATACGGTAGAACCATATAACGAATATGAACATAAAGGAACCGGATTCTCATTCTGCAATTATAATGCCCATGAAATGATGGGAACTGTTCGATATGCAGAACATGTTTACTACGATAAGAAAAGAGACTGGAATAAGATGGTAGACAGAGCCATGAGCGTTGATTTCTCTTGGAAGGTGTCTGCGGAAAAATACGAAGCATTGTATCAGGATCTTATCGGAGAATAGAATAAAAAAAGTCGCCAATCGGCGACTTTTTTATTTTTTGAAATTCCAGGAATACGGATCACCAAAACATATTTTAATATAAATTTTTTTGTGTTTCAGTTTGATGTTTTTTGAGGTATATCCGTAATACCGTTTTAGTTTATTAACAAAATCCTTAGCACTTTTAAACGTGTAGCGGTCGGTGGTTTTGGACTTTCTTTTGTACTGTATCTCAAAAGTTCTATTGGATGCCATTCCTCCGGGTCTGCAATTCACGATAAATTTGCAACCTTTTTGAAGGTTTCCGGTGAATATTTTCTGCGTGCGATACCGCTTAATATAACCAGTATAAGAGAATGTTTGTCCGGTTTTAGAATTGCTGCATTCAACGAAAAGAATATAATTATTTTTTGATTTTAGCGATATTTTTTGTTTCCCCGTGATGTTTTTTTCATGACAGGAAGAACGGGTATTATGGGATGCGGTGATTTTATCAATACGCCAATTTTTCGCTAAGGATATTTTTAATGGAACTGTTTTCCTCGTATTGGAATAGATTGTTCCCACGCTTGCATATCGTTGGGATTTACCATAATTATGTTTTCCGACTTTTAGTTTTTTGATTGGGGTTCCTTTCAATACAGTCAATTGTTTGGATACGGTTATGGAATTTCCGTTTTGGTCGGAAATTGTGCAACTGATTGTAGCAGTTCCGTTTTTGATTTGAAATACACTATGTCTTTCTAGAACGGAATAGGCTTCGGCCTGATCGTCACTTAAGAAGTGGCCGTATGAGAGAGCGTCATATTTTGCTACATCTTTGTCTGATGAACTCCAGTGATACTTCAGTTTGTCATATTTTTTCTCTTCTGATTCATTTACCGACGGGATGTTGGAAGACTGATACCCATCTTTACTTAAATAAAATTCTGCTGTCTTTTCAAATTCATAAATGTAATCCGGGCCTTCTATGGTAATTCCTTCTAAAAGAGGATTTTTCTGGTCGCCGGAGACGTTTACTGCATTCGAATATGTAATGCAGAGAGTGAACAGCAGTATAGAAAATACAAGTCGTTTCAATGTTTTTTTCATTTTTTCATACCTCGCTATTTATCATAAGTTTACAATTCTTTAATTCCTTGGATGTCCGGAGAAATGCTCATAGAATAATTCGTGTGATAGATTACAAATCCCGGCATGGCTCCGGCTACTTTCTTCAGATTCTTTCGTTTTGTATAGTCGATTTCAACCTGTCCCTGATTTGCACCATTGGAATAGTGGGCAGCCAGTCTCGCAGCTTCCTCAAACGTGGAATCCGGTAATTCGGATCCATCGCCTTTCACAATGACATGAGAGCCAGGGAAGGTTTTACTGTGGAACCACCAGTCATTTCCGTTTGCCAGTTTAAAAGTGATTTCTTCGTTCTGAAGATTGTTCTTTCCCACATATATGTCATATCCGTCAGAGGAAATGTAGTGGAGAGGCTTACTCTTGATTTTTTCTTTTTTATTGCCCTGATATTTTTTCTTGATATATCCGGTCTGGGATAACTCGGCATTGATGGCCTTCAAATCATCTTCCGTGGTGGCGATATCAATGGAAACCAGCGTGGATTCCAAATATTCCAGGGATTGTTTCGTCTCAATGAGAATGTCACTGAGAGCATCCTGGGTTCTTTTTAGTTTCGCATATTTATCAAAGTACTTCTTGGCATTATCAATCGGGGAGAGGGTAGGATCCAAAGGAATCTTAATTGGTTCTCCGGTATAAAAATCTTCTCCTTCATAAACCTTGCTTCCCGGTTCGATGGAATAGCCGAAAGCAGATAAAACCTCGCCATAGACTTTGAATTTATCTTTCTTTTCCGTATCCTTCATTTGCTTTTCCTGAATGGATAACTTTTTCGATTCACGTTCGATGGCATTGGTAACAACCTTTCTTAAATCCACGGATTTCTGACGCATTCTGGTGTAGAGATCTTTCTTGGCATAATAAGTCTCCAATAAAGCACTGATGCTTTCAAAGGGGATTTCCGTGCAATCAGAATGTGTTTTTAAAGGCAATGCACAAAATTCTTCCGGTTTATCTCCTTTTTCATAAATGACAGGAGTGAATTCCTGGTTAAGAATTTTATTCTTAAGCTGATAGAAACTCATCCAGATCAGATTCTGATCTCCCGGGGCAAAGGTGTTGGCGCCCTGGGGGGAATCCAGTTTGTTTTCAAAACAGAGATTTTCTGCAATGGTAGGACTGATTCCGGTAAAGGAACTATAGATTGCCTTAGATAGCGGAAGTGCCTTAGAAAAAACAGTGGAAAGGAATGTGTCCTGATCCACTTCCAAAGGGTTCAGCTTTCCGGTGGTATCCGGAATGAAATATTTTCTTCCCGGAAGAACTTGCCGCACGGAACTCATTAAGGAATTGACGTGTTTAATACTGTCAATAATGGTTCCGTCCTCGTCCACAAAAATGATATTGCTATGCTTTCCCATTAATTCCACGATGAGATGTTTCATTTTTACATCTCCCAGCTCGTTTAAATGCTGGATTTCGAAATCAATGATTCGTTCCAGCCCAGGCTGGGTAATACTGACAATTCGCCCGCTACCAATATGCTTTCGAAGCAACATACAAAAATTTGGAGCTGTCATAGGAGAAGGCTTGGATTTTTCTGTGAAATAAATCAGTGGAAGACTGGCGTTTGCACTGATTAACATCTTATATTGAGACTTGTTTGCCTTAAAGGTAATGGTTAACTCATCATGTTCTGTTTGTGCAATCTTATAGATTCGTCCTTCATTTAATTTATCGTTAAATTCGCTGACCAACGCAGCAACTGTAATTCCGTCAAAAGCCATAATATAACCTCGCAATGTATTTTCTTGTAAAATTTTATTATTTATTCAAAGGGAAGTCAATAAAGAACCATTTTATAGAAGAAAATAAGACGTTTTTTTGATGGAAACTAGGAAAAATATTAACTAATAAATTTGATAAATGAATGAAAAAATGGGATACTTGGAAAGGTGAATAAGTTGAAAGTTTTTTCGCTACGTTAAAAAAGGAACGAATCTATAGAAGAAGTTACTTTGAGATAGAATATTTCAGAAGGGATATGTTTAAATATATCGAATTGTTTTATAACAGAAAACGTAGGCATTCATATCTGGGATATGTCGGTCCAATAAAATACAGAAATGAATACGAGCGAAGAAACATTGCTTAAACAAAGAGAATCAAGTAGAATAATATCAAGGGATTAGGTGTATCAAAAAATTACCGCAGTCAAATACAACATCAAGAAAATAAAAAATGCTAAATTGATAAGCGATGATATTGATTATATAAAAATAGCATCAATGTTTAATGAATTTGACCTTTACTTGAATATCAACTGGAACAGAAGAAAGGGAAAAAAGAGTTTCAATATGATTTTTCATAAAGGAACGAAAACAGAACAAAAAATAAGAAAATATAATAAAATGGTGGAAAATGACAAAGCGTTAAAGAAGAATGGATATATTAAATTAGAAGATTTTAACAAGAATCCGAAAGAGGTAATAAAAAAATATCAAGCATTTATAAAAAGATATCCGGGAGGGTTGGATAGTGAATAAGAAAAAAATAATTGTGTTGACAATAATAATTTGCTTTTGTGTTTTGTTTGTTTATTTGAGGTATAAATATTTGCCGGCAAGTATTAAAGACAAAGGAACTATAGCATACTTGATTATGACGGAGAGAAAAGATATATCTAAATATACCTATGAAGAATACAAGGAAATTAAAAGTTTTGCGTTGCCATATGTATCAGAAGTGGATACGTTGGAAGATTTAAAAAAATGTAAGAATTTAGAAATGCTTGCGATAGGTATTCTTCCGGTAGAGTCTGATTTTCATCCTATTCATAGCCAGAGTAGAACGAACTCTAGAGACGAAAAAGCTCTTGATGAGTGGTACAAAGGGGATAACAAAGAGTACTTTAAAAACAGCGATGAAAGAGTTCGCGAATCAAAGCGAGAACTGAAAGAGATAATAAGCGCTACTCCTTCGATTCATACGATTAAATTGGGATATCATTTTTTGGAAGAAGGTCTATATGATGACTTGAGTTATTTGACACCTTATGAAAAACAAATCTCAGAATTGTGGCTTGTTAGTTTTTATAAATTGGATTTGGAATCAATAAAGAAATTCAACCATTTATCAAAACTTATGATTATAGATGCACAGTTCAGTGAGAAAGAAGCGGAGAAATTGATTGAACAACTATCAACACAAAAAACATTGAAGGAACTCTATCTTTTCGGTGATTCCTTCAAAAATGCAAAGAATATAGGAAAGTTAAGCCAGCTTGATACGTTAGAAATTGCGTACACGGATGCGGTGAAGAATAAAGAGAAAACTACGAAACTAAAGGAATTGTTGCCAAGTACGGAGATAACGGTAAGAAATATAGAGGGTTCTTTGAAATAAAAAGAAAAATGAATATTATTTGCAAGAGGGAAATATGAGTCAAGAAATAAAGATTAATTATAATGTCTTTGAAAATGCGATTGGCAATATTAAATGCGATGATTTGCTAGAAAATGTGCATCGTGTAAAGACAGATGAAAGAAGCACATTAGAAATTAATGAAACAAGTTTATTTTTGAAAAACTCTATAATGAATTGAATTATAAAAAGTTTCATGTGTTCGTTATTGTTTCGGGTCTACCTAATGAAAGGATAGCTTCCTATGGTGCTCAGGAAATGTATAAGATTGTTAAGGATAATAAAAATGTATTATACTTTGGCAATCTGGAAGAATGTAATGTTATGGATGTGACTGGACCAATGCAACGAAAATTCAGGAAAAAGCTAAAGCTGGGAGATGCTTATCTGTTCACAGCTAATGATTTGGTAAAAGTAAAAACACCATTGATAAGGTATTAAATAATATGGTCAAATATTAGTTATGTTAGAAAACTTATAAAAACATAAAAACAATACAGACGTTTTTTTTAATCGAAACCTTGACGATAAAGATACAATAGTATAAAATGTTTAAGATTATGGATTAATGCGCAATCTCATAATCATAAGAAACCGAAAGTTTAAAAAATAAGGTGAAACAGATGATAAAAAGTATGACCGGATTTGGCAGATTCGAGACCACATCAGGGGACAGAAAAGTCACCGTGGAAATGAAATCTGTGAATCATAGATATTTGGAGTTAGGGATTAAACTCCCAAAGAAATTGAATTTCTTGGAAAATAAGATTCGAAACGAAATCAAGAAGTATATTGAACGTGGAAAAGTTGATGTTTTCATTACCTATGAAAACTTAGGGGAAGGAAGCGAATGCATTCGATATAACAGTGCTCTGGCAAAAGAGTATTTTGATGTATATCAGAAAATCAGTGAAGAGCTTGGGGTGGAAAATGATATCAAGGCTAGTCATATCATGAAGAGTCAGGATGTCATTACCATTGAAGCAGAAGCCGATGATGAGACAGTGATTGAGGAAATGGCATTGGAAACTATTTGCGGTGCTGCTGAAAAACTGGTTGCTTCCAGAATTGAAGAAGGGGAACGCTTAAAGACAGACTTAATATCTAAATTAGAAGAAATGCTTCAGAATGTGAAATTTGTGGAGCAGAAATCTCCGGAAATCGTGGAAGAATATCGCGAAAAAATTCTTGAAAAGATACATACATTGTTAGAAGACAATCAGATTGATGAAAATCGGATTGCTCAGGAAGTTGTCATGTTTGCTGATAAGGTTTGCGTGGATGAGGAAATTGTTCGTCTGTACAGTCATATCAGTGGAATGAAGGATGCCTTGGAAAAGGGTGGAGTCATTGGTAGAAGGCTGGACTTCATTGCCCAGGAAATGAACCGTGAAGCAAATACGACCCTATCGAAAACAACCAATGATGAAATCGCGGAAGTGGCGATTGAAATCAAGACAGCCATTGAAAAGGTAAGGGAACAGATTCAGAATATTGAATAGTATTTTCAGGAGGTTTTTATGGAAAGAGGAAAACTTTTAGTGATATCAGGTTTTTCCGGTGTTGGAAAAGGAACAACGGTAAAAATGATGGTGGAACAGTTTGAGAAATACAAGCTTTCTGTTTCAGCGACCACAAGAAATCCCAGAGAAGGAGAGGTTCATGGTGAACATTATTTCTTTGTGACGAAGGAACAGTTTGAGCAGATGATTGTAGATAAGGAGTTACTGGAGTACGCAGAATTTGTTGGCAACTATTATGGAACTCCAAAATCATATGTGGAAGAAAACCTTGAAAAGGGAAACCATGTGATTTTAGAAATTGAATGTCAGGGTGCCGAAATTGTAAAGAAACTGGTTCCTGAAGCTGTGTTGGTATTTATTTTACCGCCTTCTGCAGAGGAACTGAAAAGACGTTTGATTGGTAGAAATTCCGAAGCACCGGAAGTGATTCAGAAGCGTTTGCTGAGAGCTGTGGAAGAAACAGAATTTTTAAAGAATTATGATTACTTTGTGATTAATGACCTCGTGGAAAACTGCATGGTCAATATTGATAAAATTATTGAAAATGATCAGCCACTTCTGGCTACAGAAGAGCAGATTGAAGAAATTGTAACAGACATAAAGAAGTTTGAGAAAGGAGAATAAGGCATGTTACATCCATCATATTCAGATTTAATGAAAGTAGTAAATAGTGAGGTTGAAGACGGTGAACAGCCGGTAGTACAGAGTCGATACTCTATCGTTATGGCTACATCCAAGAGAGCCAGACAGTTAATCGCCGGAGAAGATGCGTTGATTGAAGATGTGGAAGGAAGAAAACCATTATCTATCGCAATCGATGAATTATATAACTCGAAAATTACCATAGTAGGTGACGAGGAAGAATAGGTTTAATCCATGAAAATATTATTTGTTTCTTTAGGATGCGACAAAAATTTAGTGGACTCCGAGCATATGACCGGTTTATTGTTAAAAGCCGGTTATGAATTTACCAATGATGAAACAGAAGCAGATATTATCATTATTAATAGCTGTTGTTTTATTAATGATGCAAAAGAAGAAAGTATTGAGACCATTTTTGAAATGGCGAAGTACAAGGAAAAAGGTACCTGTAAGGCATTAGTTCTTGCAGGTTGTCTTGCGCAAAGGTATATTGACGAGATTGAGGAAGAAATTCCGGAAATTGACATCTGCATTGGGACCACCGCTATTGATAAGGTGGTGGAATCCATAGAGGAGTTCTTAAAGGAAAAGCATCATATAAACACATTAGAAAATATTGATTTTCTTGCCGGAGCAGATGCACCACGAAGAATGTCCGGAATCAGTAGTTTTGCTTATTTGAAAATTGCTGAGGGATGCGATAAGCATTGTAGTTATTGTATCATTCCGAAGGTTCGTGGTAGTTACCGAAGTGTTCCTATGGAAAAACTTCTTGCGGAAGCAAAGGAACTGGCTCAGCAGGGTGTGAAGGAACTGGTATTGGTTGCTCAGGAAACATCTATGTATGGAAAAGATTTATATGGCGAGAAGTCATTACATAAATTGCTGAAAGAGTTGGCAAAGATTCCTGAAATTGACTGGATTCGTATTTTGTATTGTTATCCGGAAGAAATTTACGATGAGTTGATTGATACCATGGCAGAGGAACCAAAGGTTTGCCATTATCTTGATATTCCGATTCAGCATGGAGATGATTTCATTTTAAGAAGAATGGGAAGACAGACTTCCAGTGGTCAGTTGAGAGAAATTATCGGAAAACTTCGAAAGAAAATCCCTGATATCATTCTTCGTACCACGTTTATTACCGGATTCCCGGGAGAAACGGAGGAACAGCATCAGAATGTGCTGGAATTCATTGATGAAATGGAATTCGACCGTCTGGGCGTGTTCACATATTCCCCTGAGGAAAATACTCCGGCAGCAACCATGGATGACCAGATTGATGAAGAAGTCAAGAACAGACGAAGAAATGAAATCATGGAACTGCAACAGGAGATTGTCTTTGAAAAGATGAATCGTCTGGTGGGAAAAGAATTTCTTGCTATGATTGAAGGAAAAATCAGCGGAGAAAACGCATACATTGGAAGAACTTATATGGATACTCCGGGTGTGGACAGTAATATTTTTGTTATTACGGATGCTGAAATCATGACAGGGGATTTTGTGAAAGTGAAGGTTACCGGAACCTACGAATATGACTTGATAGGAGAACCGGTATAATTGGAGGAAATATGAATTTACCAAATAAATTGACGGTATTTCGCGTTTTTTGTGTTCCGTTTTTTGTGTTGTTCATGATGTGGAACACCATTCCATATCATAATTATATAGCAGTAGCAATCTTTATTGTTGCCAGCATTACTGATTTGTTGGATGGAAAGATTGCCAGAAAAAGAGGATTGGTAACGAATTTTGGAAAGTTTATGGACCCGTTGGCCGATAAACTGTTGGTTTGTTCTGCCTTGATTTGCATGGCAGGAACTATGATTCCGAAATGGATTGTTATTGTCATTATCTCAAGAGAGTTGTTTATCAGTGGATTCCGTACCTTGGCAGCGGATCAAAATGTAGTTTTGGCTGCAAGTATGTGGGGAAAAGTGAAAACAACAATCCAGATGATCATGATTATTGTTTTAATCATCCATATTCCACTGTGTCTTTTTGATGTCATTGGAATCATTTTAATTTATGCTTCGCTAGCATTAACAGTCATTTCGATGATTGATTATGTGATAAAAAATATTCAGGTGTTGAAAAAGTAGGTTGTAAAAAGAGGAGGAAATTTGCAATGTCTTATAAGGAACTGAGCAAGGAAGAACTTCAGAGCACTTTAGCTGCTTTGAAAGAAGAGTACAATGAAATTTGTAAAATGAATATGAATCTTGATATGTCCAGAGGAAAGCCGGGAGCTGATCAGTTAGATCTTTCCATGGGACTTTTAGATGTATTTCATGGAGCATCTGATTTGAAATCTGAAAATGGATTTGATTGCAGAAATTATGGATTATTAGATGGTTTGCCAGAAGCGAAAAGAATGATGGCTGATATTATGGATGTTAAGCCTGAGAATGTCATTATTTACGGTAATTCCAGTTTGAATATTATGTATGATACTGTTTGTAGATCTTACGCTGAAGGTGTGAATGGTTCCACACCATGGTGTAAACTGGATAAAGTAAAGTGGTTATGTCCTGTTCCGGGGTATGACAGACATTTCGCAGTTACAGAGCATTTTGGAATTGAAATGATTAACATTCCGCTTTATCAGGATGGTCCAGATATGGATATGGTTGAAAAGTTAGTATCTGAAGATGCATCCATCAAAGGAATGTGGTGTATTCCAAAGTATTCCAATCCATCCGGAGCAGTATATTCTGATGAAGTTGTTAAAAGACTTGCTGCTTTAAAGCCAGCTGCTGAAGATTTCAGAATTTACTGGGATAATGCTTATGTGGTTCATCATTTATTTGAAGACAATCAGGCAGAAATCTTAAACATCTTAGAAGAATGTGAAAAAGCCGGAAATCCAAATATGGTTTATGAATTTGCATCTACATCCAAGGTGACTTTCCCAGGTGTTGGTGTGGCAGCTATGGCTACATCCGAAGAAAATCTGAAATATGTTAAGGCTCAGATGACGGTTCAGACTATCGGTCATGACAAGTTAAACCAGCTGAGACATTATCGCTATTTCAAGAACCTTGATGGCGTGAAGGAACATATGATGAAGCATGCTGCTTTATTGAGACCAAAGTTTCAGGCTGTTCTTGATAAATTTGATGCTGAATTGGCAGATGCAGATATTGCAACATGGACTCGTCCAACAGGAGGATATTTTATTTCCTTAAACGTAATGGACGGTTGTGCTAAGAAGGTTGTTCAGATGTGTAAGGACGCAGGAATGGTTCTTACCGGTGCCGGAGCTACTTTCCCATATGGAAAGGATCCTAAGGATTCTAACATCCGTATCGCACCATCCTTCCCAACACCGGCTGAATTAGAAAAAGCCAGTGAAATCTTAGTAGTATGTATTAAGATCGCTACAATTGAAAAAATGCTTAGTGAATAAATGATAGGAAACATCTTTGGATGATTTCGTTTACGTAAAAGGACGCCTGAGGGCGTCCTTTTTTGTGGAGGAGGGAGGGGTGTGTAGGGTTTTACAACTTCTCTAGCATTTACGAATGAAAATGCTAGTTCGTGGAAATCGTCGGTAGAGGGTAAGGGGGAATTACGAATGAAATTAGGAATTTGTGGAAATCGTCCGTAGAGGCTAAGGAGGATTTACGAATGAAAATGCGAGTTCGTGGAAATCGTCCGTAGAAGGTAGGGGGGAATTACGAATGAAAATGCGAGTTCGTGGAAATCGTCCGTAGAGGGTAAGGGGGATTTACGAATAAAATTACGAATTCGGGAAAATCGTCCGTAGAAGGTAGGGGGGATTTACGAATGAAATTACGAGTTCTGGGAAATCGTCCGTAGAAGGTAAGGGAGAATTACGAATGAAAATGCGAGTTCGTGGAAATCGTCCGTAGAGGGTAAGGAGGATTTACGAATGAAAATGAGAATAAGAGAAAATGGTACGTAAAAGTTAGAGTGAAGTTAAAAAGAGTGTCAATGAACAATTGGTACAAACATAAGGGGGCTTATCTAATAGAGGACATTGAGATGATTCGTAAAGATCACAAATATTTGTGCACATACGATTTTCAGGACATCGTTTACATCGATATCCATAACATCCATGGACTCCAACATCGCTACAAATAGAATTCTTCAAACAAGAGTTTTTGTGAGTACAATCGTTTTCACCCGGAAGAGGAATTCTATCAAAAAAGCATCGGTATTTAATTACTTCTCTGGAGATAGTAGAAGCTGAATGTTCAAGATTTCTACCAATAGAAGCAAAAGAGTAGTCGTTATTAATCACACGTTCAATGATTATTCTTTCAGATAAGGATAACTGTTTTGCCATAAAGTACTCCTTTCTGATCAAACAAAGACTACTTTAAATATATAACTTTGCAAAAGTAATTGCTAGTTCGCAAAAGTAGTAGCACGGAAAAACTAGCTGTTAAAAATGCAATTTACGTTTATATTTAACCTTTATATTTAACCTTATATTTAACCCTGGTTGAATGAAAAATTAAATTCCATTCAATAATTAGAAAATTGCTCTACATTCGATTTTCATACATTTTGTAGGTGTAAAATGTATGAAAACGTAGTAAAATGTGTTGTATAAGGTCTGTTTGTTTGCATAGCAAACAGAC
>JAILRB010000059.1 GCA_024698585.1 Eubacterium sp. | reverse complement strand
GAATGTTGTTCGCAACTTTTCCGCTTCTTTTATTCTACTCTAAAAGTCAAACCAAGTAAATCCATCACGACATCATCCCTCCTAACATTCCTGCCAGAACTGATGGTACAATCAGCCGAACCAAACCAACACTTCCCGATGTCACATTTCCTCGCACCGCCAAAGCAATCACCAAAACCACAGCCACATACACCATTCCCGCCACAATCCCCCATACAAATCTTCGTGTTCCCATACTCTTCCCTGCAATCATTCCTCCCACGAAGGCAGAGGATGCATAAATTGCCATAACATAGTAATTGAGCACCCGTTCTGACGGACATAGCTTTAATGCCGCAAATGCTGCAACCAGCAACAGTACACCACTCACCACAACTTCTGCCAACAACACTTTTCCTATCACAATTCCCAGCTTCCCAACAGACATCTTTCACCTCAATCATCCTTTCTTTATATGTCTATTACTGCCCGCTCTCCTTTATGCCCTTTTCTTGACTTTAATAGTAGGTTTTTGTAAAATTGTATCCAACAGGCTACACTTTAAAGCCCGTTCATTACGGAGCGTTTTGCTCTATACTTAGGAGGATTTATATGGGACCCAGTGACATAGCGTTGCTATGCGTACTAATTGTTTTATTGATGCTTTCAGCGTTCTTTTCATCTGCTGAAACTGCACTTACCACAATCAACAAGTTGCGACTTCGTTTGCTTGTGGAAGACGGAAACAAAAAAGCAAAAACATTGGAGAAGGTTTTATCAAAGCCTCGAAAAATGTTAAGCACAATTTTGATTGGAAACAACATTGTTAATATTGCTGCTTCTTCGATTACAACAATCTTTGTCCAGCGGATTTTTGCCAACTGGATTGTTAGTATCGGCGTTGGTATTTTAACAATTTTGATTATCATTTTTGGAGAAATCATTCCAAAAACAATTGCCACGATGCATTCAGAGAAATTAGCATTGTTTTACGCGAAACCGATTTGTTCTCTGATGTTTCTTTTAACACCGGTAATTTTTATTTTGAATCTTTTTTCTTCATTGATTTTGAAGATTTTCAGAGTTAGCGTTAATTTGAATTCTTCCACGATTACTGAAGATGAACTTCGAACCATCATCGACGTAAGTCAGGAAGAAGGAATTCTGGAAGAAGAAGAATTTGATATGATAAATAACGTGTTTGATTTCGGCGACACCTGTGCAAAGGATATTATGATTCCAAAGGTTGAAATCACCATGCTTCCACTGGACGTTACATACAAGGAATTAATCGAAGCCGTTCAGGAAGATAAGTTCACTCGTATGCCGATTTACAAAGACAGCACCGATAACATCATCGGTATTATCAACATCAAGGATTTAGTCATTAATCAGATTCACGCCACAAACTTCGATATTCGAAAACTGATGCGTGAACCATATTATACGATTGGTACAAAGGTCTTAAACGATCTCCTCTTCGAGATGCGTGGAAATGACACCGGAATCTGTATCGTCTTAGATGAATACGGACAGTGTGAAGGCTTGATTACTTTAGAAGATATCATTGAAGAAATCATCGGAGAAATCCGTGACGAATTCGACGAAGCTGAAAAGCAAGTCATTCGAAAGATTAATGAAAACGAATATATTGTGGAAGGCTCCATTAATCTGGACGACTTCAACGAACAGTTAGAAACAGAAATTGATTCTGAAAACTACGAGTCTTTAGGCGGACTTATCATCGAGCATCTGGACCGCCTTCCTCAAAAAGGCGATGTAGTAACGATTGATAACTGTCGCTTGACCGTTATCAAGATGGACGACAAACGAATCGATTATGTAAAAGTAAAGTTACTTCCTACGGAAGTGGCGCCTACGGAGGAAAATTAGAGTTCACTCCCATCCGATTTGGATGGGAGTTTTTCTATATGACCATACAAATTGACTTTTCTCATATATACTGTACACTTTCTCTGGTATTTTGCCTCTTCCAACAGTATATACTGCTTTTTTCAAAATATACTGTACGTCACCATAATTCTTCCCTAAAAAACATACAATACAAAACCACTTTTTCCATATATACTGTACGTCGCCATAATTCTCCCCCAAAAACATACAATACAAAACCACTTTTTCCATATATACTGTACGTCACCATAATTCCATCCCGAAATCATACAGTAAAGAACCTCTTTTTCCATATATACTGTATGCAGCCCCAAAACAGACGGTATAAAAATACGCACCTTTCCACCATCAAAAAACCGACCCGCGACGCGGGTCGGCATACAAATCTACCTGAATTATAAGTTTTCCCAGAGCTTGCCCTGCTTTTCTTCACAGTACATGCAGCTGTACATACCATTTTTTAAGTCTGTCAGAACAAATACATGCGCTAACTCCTGCTCAATGGATGTAATACATCTTGGGTTTCTGCAGTGGAGAACGTTTGTGATGGTCTGAGGAAGCTTCAGTTCTCTCTTTTCTACCAGCACGCCTTCTTCGATGATATCCACTGTGATGTTGTGGTCGATGAAACCTAATACATCAAAGTCGACGATGTCTAAAGGTCCTTCGACTTTAATGATGTCCTTGCGTCCCATCTTCTTACTACGGGCATTCTTGATGATAGCGACTTGGCAATCCAAATCCTGAAGATTTAAGTATTTGTAAATCGCCATGGAACGTCCTGCCTGAATGTGGTCTAGTACAAAACCATTATTAATCTGATCTACATTAATCATACTTCTACCTCCAATAACGTTAAAATCAATGCCATTCGCACATATACGCCGTACTGAGCCTGTTTGAAATAAACAGCTCTTGGGTCGCTGTCCACTTCCACGGAAATTTCATTTACACGTGGCAGCGGATGAAGAACCAGCATGTCATCCTTTGCCAGTTTCATTTTCGCACGGTCAAGAATGAAGCTGTCCTTTAAGCGGATGTAATCTTCTTCGTTAAAGAAGCGTTCTCTCTGAACTCGAGTCATGTATAACAAATCCAGTTCGCCGATTACGTCTTCCAGTTTTGTTACTTCCTCATATTCGGCACCTGCTTCTTCGATATTTTCAATAATATAATCCGGAACACGCAGTTCCTTTGGAGAAATCAAGAGAAACTTTACATTTTCATAGCGAAGTAAAGAATTAATCAGGGAATGAACGGTACGTCCGAACTTCAGGTCTCCGCAAAGACCAATGGTCATGTTTCCAAGTTCCCCTTTTAAGGACTTCACTGTCAGTAAATCGGTCAGTGTCTGTGTAGGATGCTGATGTCCACCGTCACCGGCATTAATCACCGGGATTCTGGCATTTCTAGAAGCAACCAATGCTGCACCTTCTTTCGGATGGCGCATTGCACAGATGTCCGCATAACAAGAGATTACCTGAATGGTGTCTGCCACACTTTCCCCTTTTGCTGCCGAACTGGATGTCGCTTCGGAAAATCCCAAAACCTGACCGCCTAAGTTAAGCATTGCTGCTTCAAAACTAAGTCTCGTTCTGGTACTAGGTTCGTAAAAAAGCGTTGCTAGTTTCTTTCCTTTACAGATTTCGCTGTATTTTTCAGGATTTTTTTCAATATCACCGGCAAGTTCCAAAAGCTTGTCCAATTCTTCTACTGAAAAATCCAAAGGACTGATTAAATGTCTCATGAATTCCTCCTTGATTGTGTTTTTATCATAATGAGTAAGGCTATAAGCCGGGTTATGTCTGGGATAATCATCTATCTAGGCACACCGTTACCAATGTGCTCAAGCGACCTACCCGAAAACTCGGCGGGCAACCTCAACGTTTTCTGTTCAGTCTTGCTTCGAATGGGGTTTACACTGACCCATGCTGTCACCAACATGGCGGTGGTCTCTTACACCACCATTTCATCCTTACCACACAAGGTGGCGGTTTTATTTCTGTTGCACTTTCCTGGGAGTCACCTCCACTGGCCGTTAGCCAGCATCCTGCCCTATGAAGCCCGGACTTTCCTCACCTGCGTACTTTCGCCAATAGCAGCTGCGATTATCCACCTTACTCAACTGTATACGTTATCA
>JAILRB010000037.1 GCA_024698585.1 Eubacterium sp. | reverse complement strand
CTTCATCCGGCTTAACGCTAATTACCTTTCCTTCAACCGTGCTACCATTATGGATAGACTTAATTGAATCTTCTAACATTTGTTCAAAACTCATTTCTTCTGACATTCAGTATGAACCTCCTCAATAATATTCTTTGGGGTTGATGCCCCTGCTGTAATACCAATAGACTGAAATGCTTTCAAATCATAAGCATTCAAGTCAGCTGCAGTCTGTACAAAGAAGGTATTCTCACACTGTTCACTGCATATTTCAACCAGCTTTTGTGTATTGGAACTGTTCTTTCCTCCTATGACAATCATCGCATCAACATCTGATGCAATTTCCTTTGCTTCAACTTGACGTACATTTGTCGCATTGCAAATTGTGTTTACAACATTTATATCATACCCTTTTTTTCGCATAATTTCAACTAAATATTTAAATTTATTGTGGTTAAATGTCGTTTGCGAAACAAGGCTGTACTTATTTTCTTTCGGAATGCATTTCTCATTGATTTGCTTTTCATCATTTATCACAAAACTCGTGCCGTTAACCCAACCGCGAATCCCTTCAACTTCCGGATGTTTGTCATTACCAATGATAATAATTTCACGGTCTTTCAGGCTTTCTTCATCCACGATATTATGGATTTTTTTCACGAACGGGCAGGTCGCATCCACAATCTTTACACCACGACTCAGAATCTTTTCATAAACAGCTCTGGAAACTCCATGAGAACGAATGATTACCGTCCCATCGGTTATTTGTTCCAATTCCTCTTCCGATTCAATGACCTGAACCCCTTTGCTTTGTAAGTCATTCACCACCTGTTCGTTATGAATGATCGGGCCAAAGGTGTAAATCTTTCCATCATTGACTTCAATTTCGTGATATACACTGTCTACTGCACGCTGAACTCCGAAACAAAATCCGGCGCTCTTTGCCACTCTAACTTCCATAGAATTCTCCAATCATTATTTGTTTACTTTACTGATGATTGCTTCCACAACCTGATCAATGTCCATATTGGAAGAATCCAACAATTCAGCATCATCAGCCTGCTTCAACGGAGCAATTTCTCTATGCATGTCACGATAGTCACGTTCCTTGATATCTGCTTCGATTGCATCAATATCGCATTCCTGACCTTTCTCTACCAATTCCTTATATCGTCTTTCTGCTCTTGTTCTTGCACTGGCTGTAAGATAAATCTTTAAGTCTGCATTCGGCAATACGACCGTTCCAATATCTCTTCCATCCATTACCACATTATTTTCTGCCGCAAGTTTTCTCTGCATGGAAACCATCAATTCGCGAATCGGTGCATACACTGCAATGGCAGAAGTCATGTTTCCGATTTCCTCCTGACGGATTTCTGAACTTACATCTTCTCCGTTCAGGTATACTTTCTGAGTTCCATCCTCATATCCGAGGGATACTGTAACACTTTCACATTTTTTGATGACATCTGCTTCCTGATTTGCAGAAATACCTGCACGAAAACAAGCCAATGCCAAAGTACGGTACATTGCTCCCGTATCTACATAAATAAACTCTAATTTCTTTGCCACAATCTTGGCAATGGTACTTTTTCCTGCTCCGGCAGGTCCGTCAATTGCAATATTATACATAAATCCTCCTCTTAATAGATACTGCTTCCCGCAAGGTAACCGGTACTCCAGGCAATCTGAAGATTATATCCACCGGTCATTGCATCTAAATCCAACACCTCGCCAACGAAGTATATATGATTCCATTTTTTTGATTCCATGGTTTTCGGATTGATTTCCTTAACAGAAACTCCTCCTCTGGTAATGATTGCTTCATTATAGTTTCTCAAACCGGTAATGCGAAGCGGCAACCCTTTGATGACACCCACCAATGTTTTTCGCTCTTCCTTAGTGATTTCGTGAACCTTTTTAAAAGGATCAATTCCCGCAAGTTCAATCACCACCGGAATCATTTTTTTTGGAAGAAGCTTATCCAGGGAATTATTAAAGTTTCGATTAATATTTTCCTCGAAATCCTTCAAAATTCTTTTATCCAGGGTTTCCTCATCCAGTGCCGGTTTTAAATCAATCACACCACGGAATGTATGACCATTCATATTTCCGCTCAGGTACGCACTGGCAGATAATACCAGCGGTCCACTAATTCCAAAATGGGTAAATAACATTTCACCCTGTTCACTATAATACTCTTTTTGATTCTCGTCCAATACTTTTAACTGAACATTTTTCAGGGAAAGTCCCTGAAGTCGTTTACAGAACTCTTCCTGAACATTGAAAGGAACCAACGAAGGATGGGTTTCCACGATTTCATGCCCCATCTTTTTTGCAAACAGATATCCATCTCCGGTGGAACCTGTGGTCGGATAAGATAATCCTCCGGTTGCAATGATGCAGGAATCCCCGGAATATTTCTTATTTTTCGAATCGTACAAAACTACACGTTCCTGTTCCTTGTCAACCTTCTTGATTTCTGTATTATATACAATCTGAACTCCCACATCCTTCAGCATTTTCGTAAACGCCCAAATAATGTCGGAAGATTTATCACTTTCCGGGAAAACACGGTTTCCACGTTCTGTTTTCAGTGCAACACCGCTACTTTCAATCATTCGACACACATCCTCTGCGTCCAATGCATGAAATGCTCCATACAGAAACTTTGCATTCACCATCACATTGTTCATATGATTTTCCATATCTGATGCATTGGTTACATTACAACGTCCCTTCCCAGTAATATACACTTTTTTCCCTAACTTTTCATTTTTTTCAAAGATTGTAACCTGATTTCCGTTATATGCCGCAGCAATTCCGGCCATCATTCCAGCAGCGCCGCCACCAACAATCAAAACTTCACTCATAAATTTCTCTCCGCATTAAGATTTATGCAACGAAAGGAAAGGGACAGCTGAACTGTCCCTTTTCTAGTCGTTTTATACCGGATAAGCACCGTTTTCATTATCAGCTACTGAAGGATCAACCTTAGTCTGCTGAGCTTCACGATACTCAAAATATTCTTTTGCAACCTGTGGGAACAATGCATAAGTAAGAACATCTTCATCCTGCTGTTTCCACTGTGCACATTCTTTTTCAAATTTTGGAAGTGATGGCTCCAATAAATCAGCCGGTCTACAGGTGATTGGTTCTTCATCACCAATGGCCTTCTTCTGTACTTCAGGGTTAAACGGCTTAACCGTCTGACCATATTTTCCGGAAAGAAGATCCTTTGCCTGCTGGTTAATCATCTTGTAACGTTCACCCATAACGACATTAAGCACAGCCTGTGTACCAACAATCTGGCTGGATGGAGTAACAAGTGGTGGTTCACCAAAGTCCTTACGTACTCTTGGCACTTCTTCCAACACTTCATCAAACTTATCATCAGCACCCATTTCTGATAACTGAGATACAAGGTTTGATAACATTCCACCAGGTACCTGATATAACAATGTATTAATATTAACACCCATAACCTTTGGATTTAATAAACCGTTTGCTAAACATTCTTCTCTGTATGGTTTGAAGTGATCTGCCACCTTCTTCAGAAGCTTCTGGTCAATTCCTGTATCATAAGGAGTTCCCTTAAATGTTTCAACCAATACTTCTGTTGCCGGCTGAGCAGTTCCCATAGAGAATGGTGAAATCGCTGTATCAATGATATCACATCCAGCTTCTACTGCCTTCAAATAAGTCATTGCAGCAACACCGGAAGTATAATGTGTATGTAAGTCAATCGGAAGATCAGTTCCTTCCTTCAATGCATGTACCAGTTCTTCTGCCTTGTACGGTGTAAGAAGACCAGCCATATCCTTAATACAAAGGGAATTAGCTCCCATATCTTCGATTCTTTTTGCTGTTTCTTTCCAGTAATCCAATGTATATGCATCACCTAAAGTATAAGACAATGCAACCTGTGCATGACCCTTTTCCTTATTTGCAGCCTTAACAGCTGTTTCTAAGTTACGTAAGTCATTCAAGCAGTCAAAAATACGAATGATATCAATACCGTTTGCAAGAGATTTCTGTACAAAGTATTCAACAACATCATCAGAATAATGACTGTATCCAAGGATATTCTGTCCTCTGAAAAGCATCTGTAATTTTGTGTTCTTAAATCCATCTCTTAATTTACGAAGTCTTTCCCATGGGTCTTCCTTCAAAAATCTAAGAGACGCATCAAATGTTGCACCACCCCAGCATTCTACAGAATAGTAACCAACCTGATCCATTACATCAATAATTGGAAGCATCTCTTCTGTAGGCATTCTTGTTGCAATCAATGACTGATGTGCATCACGTAATATTGTTTCGGTAATTTTTACCGGTCTTTTTTCTGCCATTTTCTTATTCCTCCATACGAATTATTTCACACCAAAGATTGCCATGAATGTACCGGCTGCTACCGCAGTACCAATAACACCAGCAACGTTTGGTCCCATAGCATGCATTAACAGGAAGTTTGTCGGATCTGCTTCCGCACCAACCTTCTGAGAAACTCTCGCTGCCATCGGTACCGCAGATACCCCTGCAGAACCAATCAGTGGGTTTACTTTTCCATGTGTAGCAATACACATAATCTTACCAAAGATGACACCGGATGCAGTACCAACTGCAAAAGCTACTAAACCTAATACAACGATTTTAATTGTTGCAATATTTAAGAATGCTTCTGCACTTGTTGTAGCACCAACACTGGTACCAAGTAAAATAACTACGATATACATCAATGCATTGGAAGCTGTTTCCTGAAGCTGTTTTACAACTCCGGATTCTCTAAACAGGTTACCTAACATCAACATACCTACCAATGGTGCAGTCGTTGGTAAAATCATTACGACTACAATTGTTACGATAATTGGGAACAAAATCTTTTCCAGTTTGGAAACCGGACGAAGCTGTTCCATTTTAATTTTACGTTCTTTTTCTGTTGTAAGCAATTTCATGATTGGCGGCTGGATAATTGGTACCAGCGACATATAAGAATATGCTGCCACGGCAATTGGTCCCAAAAGGGAAGTCTGTCCAAGTTTTCCAGCAAGGAAAATGGATGTTGGTCCATCTGCTCCACCGATAATTGAAATAGCTGCGGCTGCTTCTCCATTGAATCCCATAATGATAGCAAGGAAATATGCAGAGTAAATACCAAACTGTGCGGCTGCTCCTAAAAGGAAACTCTTAGGATTAGCAATCAGTGGACCAAAGTCCGTCATAGCTCCGACACCCATGAAAATCAGGGATGGAAGAATACTCCATTCATCTAATAAATAGAAATAGTGAAGTAAACCACCTTCCTGCATGATATCCGGATACATATTTACTAACAACATACCGAAAGCAATAGGAACCAAAAGTAATGGTTCATATTCTTTTCTAATTGCTAAATACAGGAAAACACAAGCAACCAAAATCATGACATAGTTGCCCCATGTAAGACTCATGAAGGCTGTCTGGTCAATCAGATTTCCTAGTGTATCTAAAATATTCATAAGTTACCTCCGAATTTACAGTAAAGGATTAGTTTAATGAAGCGATAGGAACTCCTGCTTCAAAGGAATCACCTACTGCTACTGAAATACTAGCTACTGTTCCATCTTCAGGAGCAACAACTGAATTTTCCATTTTCATTGCTTCAAATACAAGGATTGTATCACCCTTCTTCACTGCCTGTCCTACTTCAGCACTAATGGATAAAACCTTACCAGGCATTGGTGCTGTAACCTTGATGCTACCGGTATTTCCGGATGCGGCCGGTGCTTTTGCAGCAGGAGCCTTTGCAACTGGTGCCTTTGCAGCAACCGGTGCGCTTGGTGTGCTTCCTGTTTCTTCTACAGTAACATCATATGTATTACCATTAACTGTAATTGTATAACTTTTCATTATTATATCCTCCTAAATGTTTACATGTTTTATCTTCTCTTAATTGAACGAACAACAAAGCTGTCTGTCGCTTTTTGTTCACTGGCTACAATTGCCGCTGTGATGACTGCAATCAGTTCTCCCTGATCAATTCCATCATCTACATTGGAAATCTCAACCGCTTCCGGAGTCTGAGCAACTGCATCAGCTGTCTTCTTATTTTTACCGTTCATAGAATCCATAATCTTCGGAATCACTCCAAAACATGAAATAATGAGACTCATAAAAATCAAAACACAGAATACTGTTCCCATTCCCATCAGGGTATTTGCACCTGCTTGTGACATTTTCTCGCCAAAAGAAGGTTCCTTTCCGGAATCTTTCATACGTTCCGCATTTTTCTTGTCGCCGATTGCAACACTTTTTACAATCGTTCCAAGATTTTTGTAGCATCCTAGTTTTAAATCAATGGTAATTTTTTCTTTTTCAAATTCCATATCAAATAAAACATCCGCTACACTTTTATCAACCTCGATTACCTGAATGGATTCCGGATCTAAATTCTTAAATTTACCCAGATTCTTTTCTTTCAGGGTATCAAAGGTATCAAATAATCCTTCGTAGCCTGTCTGGCCAGAATATTGTTCTTTTACCAGTGCAATTTCTTCATCGGAAAACTCGAGAAGACTTGCAATCATTTGAGAATAATTCTGAACCTGCTGTTCCACATCGCTCTGCTTTAACATACCATCCAGATATGTTTTTTCATCCTGAGCCTGGGTTTCCAATTCCATTCCCGGAATTTCACTATACCCATCTTCTGCCACATACTGTTCTGCTTCATCTGCAGAAATCGAAATATTGGCAACTGAGAAACAAAGCAACATTAAGGCGATGCAGGAAAAATAACGTAATTTATTAGATATTTTCATTGTTTCACCTCTCTTAAACTGTGCCATGCTTCTTTCCTGGTCTTTCTTCGTATTTTGTACAAAGCATTTCGAATGCACCAATTACATATTTTCTAGTATTGATTGGATCAATAATGCTGTCTACATATCCTCTGGATGCTGTAGCTTCCACACTGTTCTGAAGTGCATCATATTCTGCAGCCTTTTCTGCAATATCAACATCCTGACCTGCAAACATAATCTTTGCTGCAGCAGTTGCATCCATCATACCAATTTTAGCATCTGGCCATGCATATACCACATCAGCACCAAGAGTCTTACTGTTCATTGCAATGTAAGAGCTTCCAAAAGCTTCTCCTACAATCACATTAACCTTAGGAACCGTTGCATTTGTAAATGCATAAACTAATTTTGCTGTGCTCTTTGCAACTTTTGCTTCCTGACATTTTGTTGTGGCAAAACCATTAATATTTGTAAATGTAAGAATTGAAATATCGAATGCATCACAGAAATCTACAAAGCGAGCAGCCTTATCACAACCCTTGTAAGTAAGCTTTGACTCGAATTCTGCTGTTACATTCATTTCATCATCATAAATCTTTGTTCTGTTTGCAACGACACCTACTGTTGCTCCATCTAACTTAATGAAACCTGTAAACATTTCAGGCGCGTAATCTTTCTTCACTTCAATGACAAAACCATCATCAGACAGGTTTCTCATGGCAAGTGCTGCATCATCAATCTGAGTTTCGATTCCTTCCACTGCTCTGTTTAAGTCATCATCCACATCCATATCGATTACTTCGCCGGATTCATTGTCAGCAGGAAGAATGGAAATCAAATCACGAATTCCTTCTAAAACTTCTGCTTCTGTTCCGATGAAATCAACGTTTCCTGCTTCTTTGCTCTGGTATTCAGCAGAAGCAGTATCGCAAACTTCCTTACGGTTTTCATCAATTGCATTTGGTGCATTCACGAAAAGCTGTGCATTATCTTTTTCCATAAAAGTAAAATCAGATAATCCTGCAACCACACTTAATCCACCACCGCATTTTCCAAAGATTGCTGTAATCTGTGGAATCACACCGGATGCCATGGACTGTTTCAGATAGATACGACCGAATGCATTCAGTCCGTCATCTGATTCCTGAAGTCTCAATCCTGCACTGTCGATTAATCCAATCACAGGAGATCCTGTCTTCATTGCCATGTTATAAATGTTTAAAATTTTCTTTGCATGCATTTCTCCCACAGAACCACCCAATACAGATGAATCCTGGCTATATACATACACTAACTGACCGTCGATAATACCGTATCCGGTAATAACTCCATCGGATGGAGTATCAACAGTTTGAAGATCGAAATCTGTGCTTCTTGCTTTTACCTGTGCACCGATTTCAACAAAGCTGTTATCATCAAGAAGATTGTTGATTCTCTCTCTTGCTGTAACCTTTGATGTCGTACTCATAAAATAGTCCTCCATTATATTATTTTAAGCCCCAATGATTCCTCATTAGAGCATTTTGGCTTATGCCAATTTTCGCCAAATATAGATTAAATCTTTTATCGTCAAATATCAAGTAAAAAAAACACTTTTATGTCACTTTTTAGCGCGTTCTCACTCTCTGATTAATCCATTCCCGATTAATCGGCTCAAATTGTTCTTCCTGGAAATAAACCTTGTACCAGATCAAGAACACGTAAACAGTCCAGATTCTTCGACTGTTATCTGCTTTTCCCTGCTTATGCTCTTCCATAAGTTTTTCCAGAATTTCCGTATGGAAAAACTGTTTTGCCGCATCAGAAGTTAACACGGAAAGAACTTTATTGTAATACTGGTCTTCCTTTAACCACACACGAATTGGAACCGGGAATCCCAGTTTCTTTTTATTGGCTGTTGCTTCCGGAATATGACGTTTTGCAGCAATACGAAATGCTTTCTTTGTAGCTTCCTGATCACAACGGAAGTCAATCGGAAGAGTTTTCGCATATTCAAACACTCTCACATCCAGAAATGGCACTCTGGATTCCAGACAATGTGCCATACTCATTTTATCTGCCTTTAAAAGGATATCTCCCTGAAGCCAGAAATTTGTATCAATGTACTGCATCTTAGCAATATCATTCAGCTCTTTTACTTTATCATATGTGGTAGAAACAATTTCCTGCGGAGTAATATGGGTCAGGGATGTTTTCAGAAGTTTTTCCCTGTCTTCCACAGAAAACATATTGGCATTACCGATAAAACGTTCTTCTACCGTCTTACTTCCACGAATCACAAAATCCCTGCCCTTAATGTCCGGCATCTTCTTTGCAATTCCTGCAATTCCTTTACGCACGGTTCTCGGAATCTTCTGATATTTCTTTAAAGACAATGGTTCATGGTAAATGTTATATCCACCAAAGAACTCATCAGCCCCTTCTCCGGAAAGAACGACCTTAATCTGTTCCGCAGCTAACTGATCCACGAAATACAACGCAATACAGGACGGATCTGCCAATGGCTCATCCATGTAATACATTACCGTCTCAATGGAATCGAAATATTCATCGCTATCAATATTTTTACTAAAGTTTTTCTTATGAAGTTCCTCCACAAGACTTTCCGCATAACGGATTTCATTGTACTGACTCTGCTTGTCCAGAAATCCTACCGTAAATGTTTTTTCTCCCGGGAATTCCGAAACCACATAGCTGGAATCCACACCACTGGATAACAAAGAACCTACTTCCACATCGGCAATCATATGTGCATCCACAGTATCATGAACCACCGCTTCAATTTCCTGAACGGTCTGCTCCAAATCTCCGCTTTCCTTTGGTTCCATGATTGGATCAAAATAACGTTCAATGGTAAGTTTGCCATTTTCGTAAGTCATATAATGACCTGCCGGCAAACGATAGATTCCCTGGAAAAATGTTTCCGGTAAAACAGAGTACTGGAAACTGAGATACTGCTCTAATGCCGCAACATTCACTTTCTTTTCCACTTCCGGAAATTCCAGAATTGATTTAATTTCCGAAGCAAAAACCAAATGCTCGCCGGTCTGGGTATAATAGAACGGCTTGATTCCAAAATGATCTCTGGCACCAAACATCACCTGCTTTTCAGCGTCCCAAATAACAAAGGCAAACATTCCGCGTAACTTCATCAAAAGATCTGTACCATATTCCTCATATCCATGGATCAGACATTCTGTATCCGATTCATTGGAAAACTTGTGTCCCTTTGCAATCAAATCCTTACGCAACTCCAAGTGGTTGTAAATTTCCCCATTGAATACAATGGCAAGATCTCCACTTTCGTTGTACATTGGCTGGGCACCATGATTCAAATCAATAATGCTAAGTCTTCGATGGCCGATTGCAGCTAGTTTGTCCACATACATCCCTTCATCATCCGGTCCTCTGTGGGCAATCTTGTCCATCATTTGTTTTAAAATGACTTTGCTATCTTCCTTTTCTCCAAAAAAACCACATATACCACACATATTTTCATCCTTCTTTCATCAGTCTATTTCAATCCACACTCAAGTTTATAAAACTTTTTTCACTTCGTCTTCCGCAATGATTTCAGAAATCAGAACACGTTCATCCATCGGATGCTTCACACCTTTGATTTCCTGATAATCTTCATGGCCTTTTCCGGCAAGAATAATGACATCACCGTCTTCCGCATTTAAAATGGCATATCGAATTGCATCCTTTCGGTCCGGTATGGTGACATACTTTCCATCGGCCTTATGTACTCCAATCAGAATATCGTCAATGATATCCATCGGTTCCTCAAATCTCGGATTATCAGAAGTAACAATGGTAAAATCCGAAAGTCTGGAAGAAACCTCGCCCATTTCATAACGGCGATCTTTTGAACGGTTTCCACCACAACCGAACAATGTTACCAGACGTTTTGGTTCATACTGTTTCAAGCTAAGCAATAAACTTTCCAGGCTCATTGCATTGTGCGCATAATCAATCATCAGCGTGAAACGTTTGGATATCGGAATAATTTCCACACGTCCCTTGACGCGAACGTCTTCCAATGCTTTCTGCATTTTTTCCGTATCCTTTGTGAAGTGACTGCAAATCGCAATGGCACAAAGGGAATTATAAACACTGAAATTTCCCGGTACATGAATTTCCACAGGGAAATTCAGTTTTCCATTTAAATCATAAGAAACACAAAGGCAACCCGGTTTCGTAAACAATTCAATGTTCTTCGCCGTAAAATCATAATCTCCATTAACACCAAAGGTTTCCAGTTCACAGGTATGTCCATCAAGAACACGGTCAATAAAGTCCGCATCCATATTGACGATTCCCTGCTTGCACTGGCTGAGAAGTTTCTTTTTACAATTCAGATAATCATCAAAATCCTTATGTTCGTTTGGTCCGATATGATCCGGCTCAATATTCGTAAAAATTCCATAATCAAATGTAAATCCGGAAACACGATCCTGCATCAGCCCCTGAGAAGAAACTTCCATTATAACACATTCACATCCGGCATCCACCATTTCCTGAAACGTCTGCTGAACCACAAAAGATTCCGGCGTAGTATTATTCGCCGGAGTCACATGATCTCCCACTATTGTTTCAATGGTACCAATCAGTCCGGTTTTAATTCCAATACTTTCCAAAACAGAACGAACCATATAAGATGTAGTGGTTTTACCTTTCGTTCCGGTTATTCCAATCGTAGTAATTTTTTCAGCAGGATTTCCAAAGTAATCGGCAGACATACATGCCAAGGCATATCTGGTATTTTCCACACGAATGACTGTCAATCCTTCCGGAATTTCCACATCATCCATGACAACCACAGCCACGGCTCCCTTTTCTGCAACATCCTTCACAAATTTATGTCCATCAAATCCCGCACCTTTAATGCATACAAATACATCTCCCAGCTGGACCTTTCTGGAATCATTCTGTAAATGTGTGATTTCAATTTCATCCGAACCGGACATCACCTGATATTCTAACTTCGTCAGTAATTCTTTTAATTTCATACTTACTCCAATCTATCGTTCAAGACGATTTCTCTTGCAACCCTTACCAGTCATATTCCCCTGTAAAAACAATTCTTGCAGGGCCTGTCATATAAACCGTATTCTCTTCTTCATTGTATTCAATAAATAAATCTCCACCCAAAAGCTTTACGGTCACCTTGTTTTCTGTTTTTCCGTTTAACACTGCAGCAACAACACTGGCACAGGCACCGGTTCCACAGGCAAAGGTTTCACCGGATCCTCTTTCCCATACACGCATTTTCACAGTATTACGGTCAAGCACCTGAATAAACTCTGTATTCACACGGTCCGGGAAAATTTCATTGGTCTCAAACATCGGACCGATTTTTTCGATTTCCAATCCATCAGTATCCTCCACAAAAGTTACTGCGTGAGGGTTTCCCATGGATACACAGGTAATTCCATATGTTTTACCATCCACGGTTAGTGGTTCATTAATCACCTGTTCCTTTTCTGAAACAACAGGAACATTCTTAGCGACCAATTCCGGCGTTCCCATATTTACACGGACACTCTTCACCGCGCCATCTTCTACGGATAACTGCAATGTTTTAATGCCGGACAATGTTTCTACCGTAATTTCTTCTTTCTCTGTCATTCCATAATCATATACAAATTTCGCAACGCAACGGATTCCGTTTCCACACATTTTCCCTTCGGAACCGTCTGCATTGTACATACTCATTTTAAAATCTGCCACGTCTGATGGATTAATCATAATCAAGCCATCAGAACCAACGCCAAAATGTCTGTCACTGATTTTTTCTGCCAACGCATTAGGATCATCAATTTTATTTGCAAAGCCATCCACGTAAACATAATCATTTCCGCAGCCTTCCATTTTTGTAAACTTCATAAACCCTCCTAAATAACATCATTTTGTTTTTCCATCCGCCTTAAATACTACATTTAGTGCAACGCAAATTCGGTATAAATATATCACAGATAAAATCAGATGTAAAACATATCTTATGAAAAACTAATTATATAAATAGATTCCATAAATACTGAAAACAATAGGAATAATCATACTTTGGAATATCATCTACAGAACGAATTTCAACAGACCCAAAATAAAAGTCATTGATATATACTTTAGTATATCCAATGACTTGATTTTTTCTGACTGGCAAATTATAAAAATAACAGTTTTCATATTTTATTTTTTCTTTTTTTGTTTTTAATACATTAAAGCTTCCCTGACACCTGCCCCGTAACAGACTTTTGGTTCCGTTGTTCAAATGAAGCAATATGATTTGATTCAATGCAATGTGTTTTCGATGGAATGCCTTTCTCCCCAAATCCATCAATTGTTTCGTGTCTTTCCACTTTTGATTTTTAGACGGTGGCCATCCGCTTCCCAAAACACAGGACACCAATTGAGAATCCCGGTTTTTTGTTGCTCCCACAAAGCAATACCCTGCCTGATTGGTAAATCCGGTTTTAATTCCAATGGCATTGGAATCCATGGAAAGATATCCATCCCGATTGTATAAAGAAATCCTACGTCCATGCTTTCGTTCCCGAATGGTCTTTTCTTTCTGTTTAATAATTTTCAAGAAAGTCGGATTCTTTATGGCATAAGCCCCCAACAGGGTCATATCATATGCAGTAGAATAATGTGCATTAGCGTCCAGACCGTTCGGTGTCACGAAATGGCTTTCCGTCATGCCAAGTTCTTTCGCTTTCCGGTTCATCAGTCTCGAAAAACCTTTTACACTTCCACCGACATGCTCCGCCACAGCCACTGCCACATCATTATAGGATTCCAGCATCAATGCGTAGAGCAAATCTTTCAGGGAATACTGTTCCCCGGCTTTCACATTCATCCGAACCTTCGGCTGATTGACTGCATTTTTCGAAACCGTAACAATCTCCTCGGGATTGCATCGCTCCAATGCCAGAATGCATGTCATAATCTTCGTAGTACTTGCCATGGCTCTTTTTTCATGACCATTCTTTTCGTACAACACTCTTCCGGTTTCCCCATCAATCAGAACTCCGGAAATACATCCCAATGGTAAATCATTTTGTTCTTTTGCTAATACCGAATCACTTGTTCCAAAACAAAGCGACAGTATCATTGTAGCAATGATGATACCCTGTTTCATACAATCCCCTATTTATTATGTTGTTTAATCGTTGGATTTCAAGGTGACTTCTTCTTCTGCCTGATGCTTGAACTCTTCAATCATATCCGCATCAATCACAGGCAGGGTATCAGAAGATTCTACCCCGAAACGGCGCAAGAATTCTTCCGTCGTTCCAAAAATAAGCGGTCTTCCCGGTGTATCCAATCGACCGATTTCTTCCACCAGTTCATATTCCACTAATTTATTTACCGCAAAATCAGATTTTACTCCTCTAATTTTTTCAATTTCCGCTTTGGTAACCGGCTGTTTATAAGCAATAATGGAAAGAGTTTCCATCATGACATCGGTAAGCACCTGACGCTTCGGCTGTTTTGCAACCTTAATCAATGCTTCATACATTTCCGGTTTTGTGCACATCTGATATGCACCATCTAATTCAATAATTCGAATTCCTCTGGAGGAGCTGCTTAACTCTTCCTGCATTTTCTTTACAATTTTCTTTACTTCCCCATTGGAAAGATCCAATGCTTTTGCAATTTTACTGATTTCCACAGATTCTCCCATTGTAAAAAGAATGGCTTCAATCTGTGCTTCGTAATTCTGTTCCATAGTTTCTCCAATCATCTATTCTACTATTCTTTGGAATCAATATAGATATCGTCAAAAATATTATCCTGATGTACCTCAATCTGTCCCACCTTAATCAGCTCCAGCACAGCCAGAAAGGATACAATTACTTCCATTTTCGTATGCTGCTTTTCCAGCAACTGCTTAAAACTACAACGCTTTTTCTTTTTCACGGCATTAACGACAAAATCAATCTTTTCCGGAAGACTGACTTCTTCCATTTCGATTTTTCCGAACTTACTACGAACCGGATCAATCTTATCTACCTGTCTTTTTAATACCATCTGGAAAATATCATTCAACTGTTTTAAGGAAACACCATCCAGCAGTTTATCCAAATCCACCGGTGGTTCGTATTTCTGAACCTCCTTCGGAACCGTTGGTTCCTTAAACAAGGATTTTCCGGCATACAGCTGCATATCTTTTAATTCCACTGCAGCATATTTATACATCTTATATTCAATTAATTTTTCAACCAATTCTGCTCGCGGATCAATCTCTTCCCCGTTCTCATCCACTTCTTTCGGAAGAAGCATTTTACTCTTGATATCAATCAGGGTCGCTGCCATTAGCAAGAACTCACTGGCAAGATCCAAATCATCCTTTGGCATCTGTTCCACATATTCCAGATACTGTTCCGTGATTTCAACAATTGGAATGTCGTAAATATCAACTTTATTTTTTTCAATTAAATGTAATAATAAATCCAACGGCCCTTCAAAGACCTGTAATTTAACTTCTAATTCCATTTTTTATCTCTTTTCCCATAGTCTCCTATCAATATTACATAAAAGTGCCCTTTTTTTCAAGTGGAAAACACGGTCTAGCCAATCTGTAACAGTTTCCCGGCCACACTTTTTAAGCACATTCCAAATCCTGCTTCTTTCACCGACTCTTTTGCAACAATCTCCGTGGAACAGATTTTTTGATTGTCATAATAATAGTCCACCGTTCCCAAAACATCTCCTTTGCGAATCGGCGGTTCAATCGATTTCTTCCAGTTTAGAACATTCCGTATTTTTTCAAAATCCATTCCTGTGGTATCTACATAAAAAGTTTCCTTTTTCCTTCCTTGGATTTGATTCTTTTCTCCACTGTTCAATTCTTTCGAATAAGTTTTTTCCGGATCTCTATAAAGTGTACATTTTGAAAATCCATAATTTAACAGTTGATACGAATCCGAAAACCGGACTTTATAATTCGGTGCCGCCATCACCACGGATATCAATGTAATTCCATCTTTTACTGCCACATTAGAAACACAATATTTCGCCTTGCTGGTACTTCCTGTCTTTAACCCCTTCACCCAGTCATTTGCTTTTAATAATTTATTGGTATTGGATAACACGAATTCCTTTTCTCCCTGCTTCGTTTTATGGATGATTGTTTCCATCCATATGGAGGAATAATCCAGAACCTGCGGATACCTGTTCACCAATTCTCTACTAACCAGTGCAACATCTTCCGCCGTGGTATAATGCTCATCCGAATCAGTCAATCCACAACAGTCCACAAAATGCGTATGCTTCATTCCCAGTTTTCTTGCCTTTTCATTCATCATCTTCACAAAGCTTTCTTCCGATCCGCCTATCTTTTCCGCCATAGCGACTGAAGCATCATTACCGGAAGCAATCAGGATACATTTGATCAATGTTTCTACCGACTGTTCTTCGCCTTCTTCCAAAAACACCTGGGAACCACCCATGCTTTTTGCATGTTCACTGGTAATAACCATATCCGTCAGTGAGATTTTCTTTTGCTCTAACGCTTCAAAAATCAAAAGAACCGTCATGATTTTTGTGATACTTGCCGGGCTTCGAATTTCATCTTTGTTTTTTGAGGCAAGAACCGTTCCGGTATTTGCTTCCATCAGAACATAATATTCGGAATCCAACGCCAGTGCTTCTTCCTTCCCTTCCACAGACCTCGGAAAGAACAAAAGAATCGCCAGCAGGACAGCAACTATTTTTTTCATAAAAAAACTCCATATACCTTTTTATATTGTAATGGAGTTTTTTCTGGAATATGCAATTTTATTTTTTCTTTTTCTTCTTCTTTTTCTTTTTTGTTTTCTTATGGATGCTTTGCGTTTCTTTTTCCCCTTCACGCCCTTCATCCATAACGTCTTTATGATATTCGATGTTGTCCACTTCAAAGAAATCTAAATCTTTCGAGTCAACCAGATGAATCGAAATCACATCGCCTTCCTCAATCGTTCCGATTTTCGCAAACAACGTACTGTTGTCAATGTAATTGGTTTCCACCAAAGAATCGTTGACGTAAACGCGACAGGAATTAGTAAAGTTTCTGCCATACAAATACACACCCGGACGATCCGCATCAGACGAAGTATTGATATTCGTAATTTTAATCGGATTAATTCCCATCTGAAGTTTCGTTTCTTTATATGCAATTTCTTCACTTCCGTCTGCGAAATGATTTCCATCTGTCATATCATAAGTTAATACGTGAAGTTCATCTTTATAATCCGCATAATCTTTATCAAGATTTGCCTGATGACAAAGATTAATCTTTCCTTCTGTCATATGCAATGCCTTTAAGATGACAGCTTCCAACTGGAAGGTATAGATATCTCGATCTTCAAAATAATCATTTTCGTAATTGCTCCAGATCACATATGGAGTCTGGAACAGATTTTCATTCTTCAGATCCTCTTCCGTAATATCCAACGTTGGTAAATGATCTCCGTAGAACACAATAATCGTGTGTTCTTTTCGATTCTTTAACTGGTCCGTAAGATCTTTAATAAACAAATCCACTTCGGAAAGCTGATCTGCAAAATATTCGTAGGATTCTTTTAAATCATCGTCTTCCAATCCCTCAACTTTGATCTTTGACTCATATTCTTCCGGATCATACTTTCCATGAGACTGCACGGTAATGGTATAAACGAAGTCTTTTTCCTTTGTGGCATCCAGACTGTCCATGATTTCCTTTGTAAGGTATCGATCCTTCAGCCAATTCTTCGGATTGTATGCATCCGCATCAGTGATATTCATTGTTTCCAAGGAATCGAAGTTATCATATCCCAAATGTGCAAACACTTTATAACGACTATAAAATGTAGCATCATTATTATGAATCGCATGACACTTATAGCCAAACGGCTTTAAATTATAGCAGATACTTTCCAGAGAATAATCCTGTAAATATGTATTATATGGAATTTCTCCGGATCCAAAGTTTTCAAGGCTCATCCCCGTCTCAATTTCAAATTCCGTGTTAACGGTTCCCGCACCAATCACCGGAACAGTCATATATCCGCTCGGATACTCCGACTGCAACTTTTCAAAATTCGGAATCGGATTTTCGGAAAAAGTCACGTTCTTTAAATCATTTACTTCAAAGAAGGACTCCAACTGAACGAAGATAATATTCGGCTCATCTTTCACTTTTTCATCTTCTACCGCTTCCTTGTTGCTCTTCGATATATCCTTAACTAATAATTCAGTGTAATTGTCAGGCTTCTCAACACCCATATTGAAAACACTATTGGTAAAACAATATACGAAGCCATATTCAAAATAGCAGTTTCTTAAGTTATCAAACTTCTTTGTAATCAAATTAGAAGCTCGTCCTAACTGTATACTTCCAAAGCAAAGCACTGCAATGATTAAAATGGTAATGGCATCTTTTCCATAGCTGACTTTATGGTCAATCTTCGGTGCCTTAATAAATGCAATCACTAACAAAACAATCGCCAGAATCACTCCAAGAATAAACCCTACAATCTGCCAAACCCCAAGGTATTTATCCATAATCTTAATACCGCTGTCAATCATGGCAAGATCAGAACGAATAAATGGTGTAACACGAATTCCGACTAAAACGGCATTCGTTGCGCCAAATAACATCCAGATTGCTGAAACAAGAAAAATACCAAACAGACGTCTTCGAATCAGCAATGTAAAGGAAAGGGTAAATAACACAATCATTGCATTACAGATAAAAATATACGGGGAACCGATTAAAAAGAACACGCCCTGCATATTGGAATAATCCGTAGCATTAATTCCGGCAAACAATTCAATTAGAAAAGTCACTAAAATTGCCATAAAGAAATAAAAATACAATATTTTTCGATTGTATGCTTCATTCCAGAATTTTTTAAATTTTTCTATATATTCACTGATTTTCTCTTTCATTCCAAATCCTTCTATCCTTCATTACTCATTCTATTTCAGTGTGTATTATACTACTATTTTATTTCTTTTCAAATATTTTCTTATCATGTGCCTACTCCCATCATAAATGTCCTTTGTTATCATTTTGTGAATCCAGTCCGCCTTTATTATTGATTATTCATTGATTTATGCTATACTATTTGAGTCTTAAGAAACATATAGGTACTATTTTTAGGAGGATTTTATGGGAAGTACGTTTTTTAGAAAGTTACCAACTCCGTTGGAAATTAAAACAATGTATCCGGTTCCGGATGCTGTAGCTCAGAAGAAAAAAGAAAATGATGAAGAGCTTCGTAAGATTTTCACTGGAGAAAGTGATAAATTTGCAGTTATTATCGGACCTTGCTCAGCAGATAACCAGGAAGCTGTAGAAGATTATGTTGGTCGTTTAGCAAAGGTTCAGGAACAGGTTCAAGATAAACTCTTTATCGTACCTAGAGTTTATACAAATAAACCAAGAACTACCGGTAAGGGATATAAAGGAATGTTACATCAGCCAGATCCGGAAAAGAAGCCGGATTTATTACAGGGACTGATTACCATTCGTCAGATGTTTTTAAAGATTATGGAAGAAACAGGTTTTCCATTGGCAGATGAAATGCTCTATCCGGAAAACACAAGATATTTTTCAGACTGTTTATCGTATGTGGCCATCGGTGCCCGTTCTGTTGAAAACCAGCAGCATCGTTTAACAGCCAGTGGTTTAGATATTCCGGTTGGTATGAAGAATCCGACCAGTGGTGATTTTTCCATTATGATGAATTCCATTGAGGCAGCACAGTTTTCACACACCTTCCTCTATCGTGGATGGGAAGTTCAGACAGAAGGAAATGATCTTGCCCATGCGATTTTAAGAGGTGCTGTGAACCAGTACGGACAGTGCATTCCAAACTATCATTATGAAGATATGTTAAATCTTTATAACTTGTATCAGGAAAAAGGTTTTGCGAATCCTGCCGTTGTTGTAGATTGTAACCATTCCAACTCTAACAAACAGTATATGGAACAGATTCGTATTGCAAAGGAAATTATGCATAACCGCAAGAACTCAGAAGAATTAAAGAGTTTTGTAAAGGGATTAATGATTGAAAGTTATATCGTTGGCGGAAATCAGAAAATTGATGAACACTGTTACGGAAAGTCAATCACTGACCCATGTATCGGTTGGGAAGATACAGAAAAATTACTGTATGCCATTGCCGAACAGGTCTAATCACTCCAATAAAAAAAGAACTATTCTAACCAATAGTTCTTTTTTTATGCTTTCGGATGTGCTTTCGCATACACTTCACGAACTCTTCGATTTCCCGTCGCCATATAAATCTGAGTGGTTGAAATATCAGAATGTCCTAACATTTCCTGGACCGCTCGTAAATCAGCACCATTTTCAACCAGATGTGCTGCAAAAGAATGTCTCAAGGTATGCGGCGTAATTTCTGATGAAATTCCGGCCTTCTTACCATATGATTTAAGCAATTTCCAAAATCCCTGACGGCTCATGACCTCACCGGAACAATTCGGAAACAAAATATCAGATTCCGTATTTTCTCCAATCAGTGCATTTCTTCCGTTTTCCAAATATTCAACCAATGCACTTTTCGCCTCTGTGCCAAAAGGAATAAATCGTTCTTTCTTTCGATCCCTGCAAATGATATATTCCAACTTAATGTTAATATCATCCACACGTAATGTGATTAATTCAGTCACTCTCATTCCTGTCGCATAGAGAAGTTCCAGCATGGACTTATCACGTAAAGCCTTCGGTGTCTTCTGGGACGGTTGCTTAAGCAATGCATCAATTTCTTTAATCGTTAAGATTTCAGGAACCTTCTTTTCAATTTTTGGCGCTTTAATCCCCAACGCCGGATTCTCACTACAATAGCCATTTTTCCATAAAAAATTGAAATATGCTTTCAACGAAGCGATATTTCTTGAAATCGTAGACGGTGCTCTTCCTAATTTTTTCAGAGCATCAATATAATCAACTAAATTTTCCTGACTCACATCAGAAATATCATCGATTCCTTTTTGAACCATATAATCATAAAACTTATTCAAATCTCTTTGATAAGAAATTTCAGTATTGCTTGAAGTATTCTTTTCCATATGAATTTGTACTATGAATTCTTCAATATAATTTTGCATTTTTTCCTCGCTCACTAGTCGTTCTTTAGACCTGTAATGTTTATTATATAGGGCTTTTTTAAGAAAATCAAACACATTTTTCCTTGATTTTTCCTTGCTTTTTTAGGGTTACATAACAAATCTACAACATATACGTTTTCATTTATTTTCCCCCACCATATATTGTAAAATGTTCAAAAAAGAATTTTCGTAAAAACTTGAAATAAAATACTAAACAAAAAAATGTTAACCGTAAAAAAAAATGATTTTTTCGATTTCTTCTCTTTAAAAATGAAACGGATAAAAAACCAAAGTCCAATACAAGTGAAAATTCGGCTCCAAATATTTTTGCACTTCCATAAATAACTGACGATAAATATCGCCCCCATTAAATACCCAAGATACAATGTCAACAAAACCCAAATCACTCTCTTATATTTCAACCGACTCAACAGATAAAACAGTCCCCATAGTTTCAAATCATGGAATAATGACAGAAAAAACAACCTACGAAAACAGCTGAAATCATATTCCACCACATAAAAAGAAAAATCTATGTTCATCCGAGAATATAGGGCAAAAGCCACCATCATTCCCAATAACAAAACATAGATTTTATAATTTCTTTTTATGGTTTCTAACATCAATTTCATGCGGTCCAATTTATCATTACTAAATTGTACGCGCAGAAAAATTATTTATTACAATATTTGTAATAGTAGGTCAGAATTGCTGCAACTGTTTTGGAATCATTGATTTCATTGTTTAAAATCATAGGCATCAATTCCTCCACCGTATAAAATTCCAATTCAATCTCTTCATCCGGATCCAAAGACTGCTCTGTCTTTTCCAGATTCCAAGCCACATAAGTATCAATCACTTCTCCGGAATATGCAATTGCCGGAACAATGGACTGAAGAAATTCAATCTTTCCGCAACGGTATCCCGTTTCCTCTTCCAGCTCTCTTGCCGCGCAGACATCTGTTGGTTCATCCACGCTGTCTTTCCCACCGGCTGGGATTTCCAATGCAAAACGATCAATGGCATTTCTCCACTGACGCACCAGAATGATTCTTCCATCATCCATTACCGGCAATACGGCAGCTGCTCCTTTATGCTCCAGATAATCCCACTCCACCTGATTTCCTTTCGGCGTGATGATATCATCTTTACAAAAATCAAGAATCGCTCCCTGATATACATGTCTTCGATTAATTCTCTGAAATTCCTTCATATCTTCCTCTCAACAATTATTTCATTGATGTACTTTTTTCGTAACAGGCATTTGTCGCATCAAACAATGCACTTCTTAATCCTGCTTTTTCCAACGCTTCCACAGCAGCAATTGTTGTTCCTCCCGGTGAGCATACCATGTCTTTTAATTCCCCCGGATGTTTTCCTGTTTCCAGCATTAACTTCGCAGACCCTAAAACAGTCTGTGCCACAAATTTATATGCATCATTTCGAGTCATACCAAATTTAACAACACTATCTGCCAACGCTTCCATAAACATAAATACATATGCCGGTGAGCTTCCGCTGGCACATACGATGGCATTCATATATTTTTCATCGACAACACCCATTTTACCAATGGAAGTGAAGATTTCTTCTACCACATTTGCTTCTTCTTCAGAAAGGCTGTCTGCTTTATAAGAGACACCTGTCATTCCTTCTCCAACCAAAGCAGGTGTGTTCGGCATTGTACGAACAACTTTCTTTGTATTCAATTTTTCTGCCAAATAATCAATGGTAATTCCAGGGCAAAGAGAGATGAATACATGCTCATCTTTTACATCCCCTGCAATTTCAGAAAGAACTCCATCTAACATCTGCGGTTTAATTGCCAAAACAACATATTTTGCTCCTGCTAAAACTAAACCGTTTGTTTTTGTAGCAGTAATATTTAATTCTTTGGATACACTATCCATTCGTTCCTGAAAATTATCGTGAAATACAATTTCACTCTGTCCCACATTTACTAATCCCTTTGCAATGGCATAACCCATGTTACCCATTCCGATAAAACCTATTCTAGCCATAACAACCTCCTATATATCTTCATTCAACTTGCACTATTATAACATAAGAAAAGGGAAATACAAATGTATTTCCCTTAAAACATAGATTCTATTTTGCGTAATCTATCGCTCTTGATTCTCTTACAACGTTAACTTTAATCTGTCCCGGATATTCTAATTCAGCTTCAATCTGCTTAGAAATTTCTCTGGCCATCAATACCATATCGGCATCGCTAACCTTTTCCGGTACAACCATAACTCGAATCTCTCTACCCGCTTGAATAGCAAAAGATTTATCCACTCCCTCAAATGAATTCGTAATATCTTCTAATTGTTTTAATCGGTTTGTGTATGTTTCCAGAGTTTCACGTCTTGCACCTGGTCTGGCAGCAGAAATTGCATCTGCAGCCTGAATAATACAGGCAATCAGTGATTCCGGTTCAACATCACCATGATGTGCTTCAACAGCATTAATAACAACTGCTGATTCTTTATATTTTCTACAAAGATCAACACCCAACTGAATGTGCGTTCCTTCCATTTCATGGTCAACTGCTTTACCAATATCATGTAAAAGACCGGCACGTTTTGCAATTCTTACATCCAGACCAAGCTCTGCGGCCATCAGTCCGGAAAGATGTGCAACTTCAATGGAATGCTTTAAAGCATTTTGACCGTAACTTGTTCTAAACTTCATCTTACCAAGTAATCGAACAAGTTCAGGATGTATTCCATGTACTCCGACTTCTAAAGTAGCTGATTCCCCTTCTTCTCTAATTGTCTGTTCAACTTCCTTCTTAGCCTTATTAACCATTTCTTCAATTCTGGTTGGCTGAATTCGGCCGTCAACAATCAGTTTTTCCAAGGCAATTCTTGCAACTTCTCTTCGAATTGGATCAAAACCTGATAAAACTACCGCTTCCGGAGTATCATCAATAATCAAATCAACACCGGTTAATGATTCGAGAGTTCTGATATTTCTTCCCTCTCTACCGATAATTCTACCTTTCATTTCATCATTAGGGAGTGAAACTACAGAAATCGTTGATTCTGAAACATGATCTGTCGCACATTTCTGAATGGAGTTAATAATAACTTCCTTCGCCTTTTTATCGGCTTCTTCGCGTGCACGAACTTCCAGTTCTTTAACCAACTTCGCAGTTTCAATTTTCATTTCTTCTTCAACTGTTTTTAACAAATATTCTTTTGCTTGTTCGGAGGTCAATCCAGAGATTCTTTCTAATTCCTGTAGACGTTGTTCGCTTAACTTGTTTACTTTTTCCTGAGTTTCAGCTAAAGCTTCTTCTTTTGCTTTAATGCTGTTTTCTTTCTTATCAAGGGCTTCGGCCTTACGGTCTACAGCTTCTTCCTTGTTAAGCACTCTCTTCTCATAGCGTTGAACTTCTGATCTACGTTCCTTAATTTCCTTGTCTAATTCATTCTTGGTCTTAAGGTTTTCTTCCTTCGCTTCCAACAAAGCTTCTTTCTTCTTTGATTCAGCTGTTTTAATAGCTTCATCAATGATATCTCTCGCTCTGGTTTCCGCAGAACCAATCTTCTTTGCATCAGCACCTTTGCTAATCTTTAAAGTAACAACTGCACTAATTACAGCGACAAGGACAGAAACTCCAACGCAAATAGGTATAGCAATTGTCAAACTTATCACAGGAGCACCTCCTTATTTAGTTTTCATTGTACAACACAACATCTATATTTTACTTGAAAGACATACTTATGTCAAGTAAACACAGCATAGAACTTACGACAATATCTAGTATTATTCTACACAAAAAAATAACACATCTTGTATAATTTACCGATTATTCCTCATCAAAAAAATCTCCGTTTTCCAAGGTGCGAATCGCCTGTTCCACTTCACTGTAAGAATAACCTTTTCCTAACAAATATTGGTATAACTTTTTCTTATCATTCCTATCATTCAGATCATAACGAGAACTTCTTTTTTCAATCAGTAATCGAAGGGAATCTTCATTGGAAAAATCGCTTTCCTCAAATGCCTGTTCCATAGTTTCTTTGGAAATCCCCTTCAAAAACAAATTCTGATGAATTTGCCGTTTACTTTTCTTATTTCTTTTAAATTCAATATAATGACAAGCATAACGAAAATCATCAATCATTCGATATTCTTTTAAATAATCAATCACGGAATCTATTACAATAGCCGGATAATATCCGGCTATCAATTTATCTCTGATTTGTTTTTCTGTCTGTTCTGAACGATCCAGCAAATACAACGCTCGTTCTTTCGCTCTTCCAATCAAATGAACAATCAAACAATTCCATTGTTCTTCTTCAAGAATATTCCCCTGTTCACAATGATTCTTTTTTAATTCCTTATAACTCAAAAGAATCTCTGTATGATTTGAAAACTTCACCTTACAACGCTTTTTATAAGGCGTTACTTCTATCACTTCCATCATTCTATTTTACCGGTGCAATATCCTCATCTACAACTTCTGTAACTTCTGCTACAGAATCCACATCGACTTTTCCTCCGAGACCATAGTGATCACGAACTTTATTTTCAATTTCAGCCATAATCTTAGGATTATCACAAAGATATTTCTTCGCATTTTCTCTACCCTGACCAATTTTTTCGTTATTATAGGCATACCATGCACCACTCTTCATAACGACATCGCAATTCGCTGCTAAATCCAGAATATCACCTTCTCTGGAAATACCTTTACCAAATGTAATATCAAATTCTGCTTCCTTAAATGGTGGTGCAATCTTATTCTTTACAACTTTTACGCGGGCACGGTTTCCGACCATTTCGCCGGCAACTTTTAATGTTTCAATTCTACGAACATCCATACGAACGGAGGCATAGAATTTTAATGCTCTACCACCGGTAGTAGTTTCCGGATTTCCAAACATCACACCAATCTTTTCACGAAGCTGGTTAATGAAGATAACTGTACATCCTGTCTTATTCATAATACCAGTTAACTTACGAAGAGCCTGCGACATCAGTCTGGCATGCTGTCCCATATGAGAATCACCCATATCTCCATCAATTTCGGCCTTCGGAACCAATGCTGCAACGGAGTCGACTACGATAATATCTACCGCACCGGAACGTACCATGGTTTCTGTAATTTCCAATGCCTGCTCACCATAGTCAGGCTGTGAAATATATAAGTTATCAATATCAACACCAATCGCTCTGGCATACACAGGATCTAATGCATGTTCTGCATCAATAAAACCAGCTACCCCTCCACGTTTCTGAACTTCAGCAATCATGTGTAACGCTACCGTAGTTTTACCACTGGATTCCGGACCATAGATTTCTACCACTCTTCCTTTCGGAATTCCTCCTAATCCTAATGCCAAATCCAAACTAAGAGAACCGGTAGGAATCGTCTCTACGTTCATCTTATTTCCGGAGTCCCCTAATTTCATGACGGATCCTTTTCCGTGCTGTCTTTCAATCTGAGCAATCGCTGCATCTAATGCTTTTAACTTTTCTTCTTTATTCATAATGATTTCCTTTCTCGTCTTTCGAACCTATGTTCGTCTACGCATATATTAATATATTTTTTTCTTCTTGTCAACACTCACCGCTCATAAATCACACATATAATATGTTACTATACTTTATTTATGATTTCAAGCGGTTTGTATTACAAAAAATCACTTTCCTACAGTATAAAAAAAGAGGTGTCCTTTAATTCGGACATCACCTTTTCCACTCTTTCCGTAAATTGGGTTAAATATAAGGGTTAAATATGGTTAAATATAAAGTTAAATTCCATTTTTAATCTATTTTTTAACCACAAACTGGAAATAAGTCTTACACATCATATAAAATGAAGATGGTTATCTGATTTCATAACAGCATGAAAGGAAAGTTGTTATGAATAATAATACT
>JAILRB010000017.1 GCA_024698585.1 Eubacterium sp. | reverse complement strand
TCTTGGAAAAGATAATGCAGGTTTTGAGTATAGCTTTTTATATTATGAGGAAAAAAATTGGATAGCATGTTGGGCTGAGGCGAATAAGAAAGCGATAGTACTCTGTATTCCAAAAAACAAGAATAGAACATTTTGCGAATTTGGTAAAATTATGAAAGGTATAACAGGAGAATATATTTACTATACGAATAGTTTTAATCCGGCATCATATAGCTACAAATCAACACAGTTAAACTTTAAGTATTTAAGCGGACCAAAACAGGATGAAAAGGCGCTTAATAATGAGGCGAATGCAATGCTTCAATGGGTATTTTTTGATTTTAATAAACGTATGAAAAAGAAAATCGGAGTAACAATGAAACAACTTGGTTTTACTAAGTGGGATAAGTAAAAATATAAAGGAGGTAGATTTCTGACTGAATTAGAAAATGTAATTAATGGTCAGGCTAAGAAAGGGTATTGTCTTCATACCATTACAACGATTAACGGTGGAAGTAAAGGTTTGATGGGCGGTGATCGAATTCAGGCAACACTTGTTTTTGAAAAGATTGTTTAATGAATGAACTAAAAGAGGGCTGTAAAAAAAGTCCCCTAACGGAAAAACGGCTATGAGCTCGCGCTCATAGCCGTTTTTTGATATTGAGGATAATTAAATAAATGAAAAGCATTTTTTACGATGCGTATAGAAGGAATCTGGTTGACAAAAAAAGAGCTAAGCCGTATGGCTTAACTCAGTAGTGTTATTACTTCTTTTTAGGTTCCGGTAACTCATCACACATACCACCGATAATCTTTCCACGGAAGTAGATGAGCCAAATTGCCTATAGGGAACTTGCTCGCCCAAAGGCACATTTAGGCGAAGATGCATAGCGCGCCAGCGAATCATAAGCATGAAGCGAAGCGGAATGCGAATGGTCACCGCAATAAATCTGATTTTGTTGTGTTAATTACTAGAGGTTTTCACGTTTCTGTAATTCCTATAGTAAGTTCCTCAACGAAACCGCGATTTGTCATACTCATTTATATTAAAAGATAATTTTTTTTCTTAGTTACTTTCTCCATAATATCATATTTGCTTCTCTAACACTATAAGTTTAGTAACATGATGACACTAGATAAGCAGAGGTCTTAGGATACTTCCTAACAAGTTTGCATTGTATATACAAAAGCGTATCTTGTAATACAACCTAGTGCTTATTTTGGAGGTGCTTGGGGGATGGAGATTTTAGGGAAGGTCATAGTAAATGTCGTAAGAAAAAAGAAAAGTAATAATCAAATCACTTGATCAAATTAATTGCTGCCATCGTGTCAATAGATAATTAACGCAAGAATCTTATTGACAAAAAAAGAGAGTTAGACTAAACTAACCGTGGGTACATTTTGAAGTGCACGAATGAAAACGACATTAAAGTCATATTTTTTTAGAAGGCAGTTAGACAAAACTAACCAGACAACAAAGGAGGACTAAATGAAAAAAAAGAGTATTATTTCATGGATTCTTGAATTTGCAGGAATTAAGAGGAGGTACTTTAGAGGAAGCGTAGTGCTTGCCGTTTTTGGCGTGGCAGCTTCCTTCATTCCGTATGTTGTGATTTCGAATATTGTTTCGAGACTCATTATGGGGAATAGAGAATGGAATTATTATCTTCACCAAGTTATCTTAATGGGGGTGGCATGGATTGTTAGATATATTCTTCATTCATTATCGACATCGCTTTCACATTACGGAACATTTACTGTTTTAGGAGAAATCAGAAAGCGATTATGTGGAAAATTATCAAAGATTCCACTGGGAATGGTGTTGGATGACCATAGTGGAAGTTATAAAAATATCATTGTTGAAAGAGTAGACTCAATGGAAACGACACTGGCGCATATTATACCTGAATTTACAGCAAATTTGCTTTTGCCGATAGTTATGTTTGTTTACATTATGTTTATTGATTGGCGTTTGGGACTTGCAAATTTGATTGGAGCTTTAATCGGTGTATTCTGTGCTACGGTAATGATGTTTAAAAGTCGTGGTGAATTTGAAAAAACGGTTGAAAAGACAAAGTACCTAAATGATACAGCAGTTGAATACATTAATGGTATTGAAGTAATCAAGGCATTTGGTAAGACTGGCAGTTCCTATGAAAAGTTTGTTATTGCAGCAAAGGAAGGAGCAGACTGCTTTATTAACTGGATGCGCAAATGTATATGGTGGCAGGCAGGTACTTTTTCGTTTATGCCGGCAACATTTTTAGGGGTTCTTCCAATCGGATTAGTTCTTGTGAAAAACGGAAGTCTTACGCCGGAAAACTTTTTTACCTGCATCATTCTTTCTGCAGGCTTAATTACACCGTTGACAGTTGCTTTTTCATATATGGATGACATTTTGAAAGTAAAAACAATCTTTGGAGAAGTAACAGAAATTCTGGAGAGAGAAGATATGATCAGGCCGGATGCATTATCAAAGAAACCGGATAGCTTCGATATTCAGCTGAAAGATGTTCATTTCACATACAAAGAAAAAGAGGTTCTTCATGGAATTGATATGGAAATAAAGCAGGGTGAAGTCAATGCAATCGTAGGTCCTTCTGGTTCTGGTAAGAGTACAATAGCAAGACTTATCGATTCTCTTTGGGATGTGGATTCGGGAGAAATTACATTTGGAGGAGTAAATATCAAAGAGCTTCCGCTCAATTATTATATGAGACAGATTTCCTATGTGGCTCAGGATAATTATCTGTTTGATATGCCGGTGAAAGAAAATATCAGATTAGGCAATCCTGATGCAACAGATGAAGAAGTTATCGATGCCGCGAAAAGGTGTGGATGCCATGAATTTATTATGGGGCTGGAAAACGGCTATGACACAATTGTGGGAGGTGCAGGAGGGCATCTTTCAGGAGGTGAACGTCAAAGAATTTGTATTGCAAGGGCAATGTTGAAAGATTCGCCAATCGTAATCCTGGATGAAGCGACTGCATATACCGATCCGGAAAATGAAGCGTTGGTTCAGTCCAGCGTTGCAAAACTGGTAAATGGAAAGACGCTTATTGTGATAGCACATCGACTTTCGACAATAACAGATGCAGATAAAATATTTGTCATCAATGAGGGAAGGGTTGAAAGCGTTGGTACTCATAATGAGTTATTGGAAAAAAGTAATCTTTATAAAAAAATGTGGGAAGCACACATAATGTCAAAAGATGACGAATCAGAAATACAGATAATTACAACAAAAAAGGAGGTACAAAATGCTTGAGATGATTAAGAAGTTCTTTGATTTTTGCAATGAAGAGAACAGGAAAAAATTCTATATATCGGTATTCTTAGGCGTACTTGATGCCATCTTTGCAGGAATGAAAATACCGGCTGCATATTTCGCGATAAAGGCTGTTTTGGAAAATGATATCAATACAAAGTCTGTTGTAACCGTTGTGGCATTTATGCTTCTTAATACACTTGGTAAAACAGTAGTAAACAGATTTTCGCAGATGATTCAAACGGAAGCAGGATACAATACCTGTGCCGGAAAGAGAATTGAAATCGGAGAGCATTTAAGATATTTGCCGATGGGATACTTTAATGATACAAGTCTGGGACATATTACTTCGGTTACTACCAATACAATGGAGCAGGTGGGGGATATAGCGACCAGAGCGATTATGTTGGTATTACAGGGTGGAATAACTACGGTTATTATTGCATTGTTTATCTTTGCATTTGATGTGAGAATTGGAATCATTTCATTGATTGGAATTGCTGTATTCTTTATTGTAAATCAATGGACAAACAGAAGTGTGGCAAAAGTTGCAGATGAAAAACTTGAGTCTGACAGAGATATGGTTGGTGTAATTCTTGAATACATTCAGGGAATTGCAGAGATAAGGAATTATAACGTTATAGGTCAGAATAATTCTAAAGTAAGAAAGGCAATTGAAAGAAAACGAAATGCTGATATTACAGCAGAACTTGCTGCAATTCCTGCTGTGGGTGTTCAAATGCTTGTTAGCAAACTGACAGGTGTGGTTATTGCAGGAGCGTCAATCTGGTTTTATCTTGCGGGAAGTATGGATTTAATCTATACAATCGTAATGTTATTGTGCTCGTTTATCCTTTTTGAAGCCCTTGATTCTGCAGGAGTTTATACAGCTTTGCTTAGAATCATTGGAAAAGGTGTTGATCTTGCAAATGAAATTCTCAATATTGAGCAGATGGACATCGACGGAGAGCAAATAACACCGAAAAACAGAGATATCAAATTGGAAAATGTAAGTTTTGCATATGAGAACAGAAAAATTATTGATCATGTAACGCTTGATATTAAAGAAAATACCACTACCGCTATTGTGGGACCTTCTGGTGGAGGTAAGACAACCATTACTTCTCTGATTGCAAGATTTTGGGATGTTCAGGAAGGAAAGGTATTACTGGGTGGAAGAAATGTAAAAGAATACAGCTTTGATTCCCTGATGGAAAACTTCAGTTTTGTATTTCAAAGAGTATATCTTTTCGAGGATACAATTGCAAATAATATTCGATTTGGAAGAGAGAAAGCTTCCATGGAGGATGTAATTAAGGCGGCGAAAAAAGCGGCGTGCCATGAATTTATCATGTCCTTGCCAGATGGATATGAAACCGTAGTAGGAGAAGGAGGAGCAACTCTTTCGGGAGGAGAAAAACAAAGGATTGCAATCGCGAGAGCTATTCTAAAGGATGCTCCGATTATTATTTTGGATGAAGCGACTGCCAATGTGGATCCTGAAAACGAAAAGGAATTGACTCAGGCAGTAGAGAATCTTACTAGAGAGAAAACAATCATTATGATCGCCCATAGATTGAAAACAGTTAGAAATGCAGACCAGATAATCGTGGTGGATAAAGGAAGGATTGTTCAAAAAGGAAAGCATGATGAACTGATGGGAATGGATGGTATTTATAGGAATTTTGTTCAGGGAAGAAAACAGGCAGTGGGTTGGAAATTGTCGTAGGAAAAGGAGAAGATTATGAATGGCTTTATTGAATTAAAAAATGTGAAAAAGACATATGTTGTAGGAGAACAACAGTTTCATGCTTTGGACGGTGTTGATCTTTCTATAGATAAAGGCGAACTTGTGGTGGTGCTTGGGCCGTCGGGTGCAGGTAAATCCACTTTGTTGAACCTTCTTGGTGGAATGGATCAAGCAACTTCGGGAAGCATAATGATTGGTGACAAGGATATTGCAAAATATAATGATAAACAGTTGACCGATTACAGAGCTGATGATGTTGGTTTTATATTTCAGTTCTACAATATCATGCCGACATTAACTGTAGAAGAAAATGTCAATTTGATAAAAGATGTGACCGAAACAACAAAAGATGCAAAAGAGGTGCTTGATAGCGTAGGTCTTTTAAAACATGCAAACAAATTTCCGCAGGAACTGTCAGGAGGAGAACAGCAGCGTGTATCTATAGCCAGAGCTATTATGAAAAGTCCAAAACTACTTTTATGCGACGAACCTACGGGAGCACTGGATTCAGGTACAGGAGTGGGAGTCCTTAAACTGTTAAAGAAACAAAGCAGTGATGGAGAAACTGTAATTATAGTTACCCATAATGCACTGATAGCGGAAATTGCAGACAGAGTTATCAAGATTAAAAACGGAAAAGTAGTATCGAATGAAACAAATGAGAATCCAAAGAATATTGATGAGGTTAAGTGGTAATTATGTTAAAAAGAAAAATGTTTAGAGACATAAAGAATAACTTTTCACAGTTTGTCACAATTTTCCTTATGGTTATGATAGGCGTAATGGCATATTCCGGTATTGAGGCCTATATGACAGGAATGACGAAAACTGCGGATAAGTTTTATAGCGAAAATAACCTTCAGGATTTGAATGCTATGGGGATGTTTCGTCATGAGGATCTTGAAGGAGTTAAGAAAATTAATCATGTAAAAAACGCAGAACTAAAGCTGTCAATTACTGCGCTTACCGATGAAGATAAGACGTTGTTACTCAATTGTATCGAGACAAATAAGATTAGCAAGTTCTATGTTTATGACGGTGAAAAATTTGATGGTAAGTCAGGAGTGTGGCTTGATAATTTTTATGCCATTGAAAATGACATAAAAGTCGGGGATACTATACTTGTTAAATATGAAGGAATGGAACTGAAAGAGAAGGTTCGAGGGCTAATAAATGTTCCTGATCATTTATATGATGTTCGTGATGAATCGGAACTTTATCCGGACAGAAAAGAGTTTGGATTTGCTTACATGAGTATTAATGAGCTTGATGAAGCGCATCACATCTTCAATAGCATTATGGTTGATGTGGACAGAAAAGATCATGTGGATAGCGTAAAAAATGACATTGAGGACAAGATAGAAAATGCAAAAGCAATTGTGAAGGCAGAGGACACTTCTTCTTACGTGGCGTATCAGGGAGAAATTGACGAAGGAAAAACTTACGTTGGAGTATTTTCTGGAATATTTCTTTTTATCGCAATGCTTTCGGTTGTTACAACTATGACCAGAGTTGTAAAGAAACAGAGAACTCAGATAGGAACGTTGAAAGCTCTTGGGTTTACTAATGCAAGAATTCTGTTTCACTATATCGGTTACGGAATTTGGGTAAGTATCTTTGCATCGATTGTGGGACTAATTCTCGGATACTTTTTTATCGGAAATGTGTTTATGAACCTCCAAATGGACTTCTTTGAAATTCCAAACGGAAGACCGGCAATGGCAACAAAGAGTTATTTAGTAGCAATAGCTGTAGTGCTCGTAGTTTCCTTGATTACTTATATTACCGGAAGAAGTATTTTAAAAGAAAATCCGGCTGAAGCCCTTAGAACAAAAATTCCAAGCGTTAAGGGGAATGTTTTAAACATTACGAAAAAAGGTTTGTTTAAAAAAATGAGTTTCGAGTCTGTCTGGAACATAAGAGATATGCTCAGAAATAAGATAAGAACATTTATGGGGTTGGCAGGAGTCGTGGGATGCTGCATGCTGATAGTATGTGCTCTGGGAATGCTTGATTCCATGAATTACTTTGTGAAGCTTCAGTTCGAAACAATATACAATTTTGATTACAAACTGAATTTAAAAGAGGATATGACATCCGAAGAAGTTAAAGCATTAGAAGAACAATATGGAAATCACACATCACAAAGTCTCGGAATAGAAATAAAAAATGATGATGGTATCAGAGAAGCAAACAACATACTTGTTACTGACGCAAAAGGATATATCCGATTTGTTGACAGAAGTAATAAGATTATTGAAGACCCGAAGGACGACGGTGTATTTGTCACTTTCAAATTGGCAGAAACAAAAGGATATGAACTCGGGGATAAAATTACATGGCATGTATACGGAGATAAGAATTACTACACATCAAAGATTATAGGGTTCAACAAAGATCCTCAAAATCAGAACGTAACTATGACGAGAAAATATCTTGAAAGTCTTGGCCTTGAGTACAAACCGGATGCGCTTTACACGAATACAGATTTATCTAAGACAAAAGAGATAGAAAAGGTTGAAGTGATACAGGATATTGATAACCTGAAAGAAGGTATGGAAGGCATGCTTTCCATGATGAAAACAATGTTGGTGATGATAATCGGAATTGCTGTTTTGCTTGGTGGAATCATTATTTACAATCTTGGCATTCTTTCCTATACAGAAAAGCAATACCAGTTTTCAACATTGAAGGTTTTAGGTTTTAAAGATTCTAAAATCAAGAAGATTTTTATTAAACAGAATAACTGGATAGCTCTAATTTCCGTAATCATAGGAATGCCACTTGGTTTTTATCTGACAGACTGGATGTTCAAGACGGCTATTGAAGAGCATTATGATTTTAGTGCGTTTATTGAACTGAGAACTTATGTTATATCTGCACTTGGAACAATCATTGTATCTTATCTTGTGTCTAAGTTTTTGGCGCGCAAGATAAGAAATATCGATATGGTAACAAGTCTGAAAGGAAATGAATAAAACAGTAACAATATGAGTGAGAAAGGTGGACTAAATGAAATTAGAATTAGGGGATGTACAAACAACAGCGCTTATTCCTTTGGCGATAAAAGCAAATGAAACATTGAGAGAGAATCCAAGAATAAAGGATTACAAAGCTGTTGAGATTATTAATGCTCTAAATATTGACACAACACAGTACGACAAATTCATGTCTCACGAGGGTGTTGTAGCAAGAACAATTATGCTGGATAAACAATTAAAAAATATCATAAAAAAACATCCTGATACAACAGTAGTAAACATTGGAGCGGGGTTTGATAACAGGTTTTCAAGAGTAGACAATGGTAAAATAAGTTGGTTTGATATTGATTTGCCGGATTCCATCGAAGCGAGAAAGAAAGCTTTTGACAGTCAGGAAAGAGTGACAATGATTGCAAGTGATGCACTTACAAATTCTTGGTGTGGAGAGGTAATAAAGAATGTGAAACAGAAAAAATCGAAACCGGTATTTGTTGCGGAAGGTTTGTTTATGTATTTTACAATGGATCAGATTCGAACATTTATGGGAGTGTTAAAAAATAATTTTCCTCAGGGAGGTACATTGATTGCAGAACAGAATTGTAAGCTGATGCAGAAAAATGAAAAGCATCATGATACGGTAAAAAATACAGATGCTCATTTTATGTCAGGTACAGATTCAGCTCAGGAAATTGCAGACTTAGTTGATGGAATTAGTGTGATTGAAGAAAGAAGCTTTAATGAAGAAATGAAAAAGCACAGTATAAGAGGCAAATTGTTTGCATTTTTATTGCCGAAGATTAATAATCGATGGGCTACTTTTGAATGGTAGGGATTTAGAGATTATGTATTAATCAATTATAATAGTTTTATCTATTTTACTCATTGCAAGAAGTTGGTATTATTATCCTTGTAGAAAGCGCTTATACAATAAAAAATAAGATAATAATTGAAAGGACAATAATATGAACAGAGATATTTTTATTAGAAATTTAACAGATGATAAAATTGTAATGAACCCAACAGGAAGAAATGCCGACGAGCTTTCCGTAGAAGAATTTGAAAAAAACTACGAAGCGTTTTTTGATATGATCTTCCGGATTGCCGATACGGATATTTCTTCTGTAACAGGATATGGAGAGTTTAATGAAGATAATAAGGCACCGTATTCTTCCGTAACGGAGTTTATTAAAGAAACATTTAATGAGAATAATGAAGGCTATTGGAAAAACTGGAAAGATATGTTTGAAACAACATTTCTGAAGAAGGAGTATTTCGAAGAGGTGTTGGGAAAGGCATTGCAGTATGCACAGTTTTGTGAAGGAGAACGATATCTGGTAAATAACAATACATTCTTCAGCTATATGGTCGTTAACGAAGATGGAAAGGCTTATTGTACAGATTGGGGAAGAGCAGGAATCATGGACTTTATGGTGGACTTTGCGATTCTTGATTTGAACAAACCTTACCTTCTTGTTCCGGAAAAATTATATGAATATGCCAAGAAGAAAAACATTGAGATTCAGAACTTCAAGGAACGATTCTTGTGTATGGCATATTTCAAAGGAATCGATACGTTGAGATGGCATGCGTCAATCGATGACATTACATCTTGTAAATCGATTGTCAAATCAATCAATGCGTTAGAGGGGAGAATGAATCAATTATAATGAAGTACGAAAACGCAAAGGATATTCTTCCACAAAGACTATTGGAAGAGGTTCAAAAGTACGCAGAGGGGAAAGCAATTTACATTCCTAAGAGAACTCAAACAATGGGCTGGGGAGAAGCATCCGGATGTAGAAAAAAACTAAATAAACGAAATGCAACAATCTGTGCACGATACTCGGCCGGCAAATCGGTCAATGAGCTGGCAGAGGAATTCTTCCTTTCGCCGGAAACAATCAAAAAAATTGTGTATGGAAAAAAGAAAGAAATACCCCCTTATTCGCCTACAATCACGTCGGCAGGTCAATATTCCAATGCCGGTTTGTCAGAAGAATGGGTTCGGATATACCTGGAATCATTGGGGGGAACTATGCCCAATAATGAGCAATACTTTTTATATGATTTAGCTAGGATTCCATTAAGGCTGATTGAAAAACAAACCGATTCCTATCCGGAGGACGATGTGCAATCAATTAGCGGAGTGGATGTTCCGTTGATTGTAATCTTTGAAAATCACAAGTTCAACGTAGAATACCAAACGCAGTATTTGGATTATTTGCTTAACCAGAAAATAAATGCACATTACGCTTTTGTTTTTGGAAGAAATGAAGAGTACAATTTTTTTTATAATATTTTTGGAAAACATTTTAGGCGATAAGATTGTTTCATAATGAAAATCGAGGCAGAATTGCCTCGATTTTTTAAAAAATACTACTACCAAAGCAAGTTATAGTTTTTTAATAATGAACCCAATAACATTGAGATAGTTATTGAGTCCTTTTGCAAAGTATTCTTTATCACTAGCGGAATATTCATGTTCAGAATCAAACCAGTCCTGCCATGCTTTTTCACCCGTTGTCAGTTCGAAGGCATCAACAAGCTCGTATAAATCAGAACGATTCAGGTGGTTTTTCCACCAATCGATACTGTGGAATAATTCATATTCACTTTCTTCAGCACCAAGCCATTCAAGAACCAGATTATCTTCTTTACCGTGAACTTCTTTCTTAAGACCGGGCATTGCAATATATACATACCCACTAGATTTTACCAGGGGCAGTATTTTCGATTCGAAAAATCCCGGTTCCGTTGAAAAATAATGAAATGAATCTATGGTTGTTATTAAATCAAAATAATTGTTTGCATAAGGTAAATCATGTGCATCTGCATGAATAGGAACCACATTGTTATCAATGCCCCATTTCTTGAACTGCTCATAATTTTCGGTTGCAGAGCACCACAGGTCGGTGGCATATACATTGGCGTTAAATTCTTTGGAAAGAAAGAAACTGGTAATTCCTTTGCCACATCCCAAATCCATTATTTTAAGATTGGTGTCGATTGGATATTTTTCAATCAGTTCATCAAGCAGTCGCATGCTGTTTGGTCCCATTAAATATTCTTTACTAAATAAATCTTTATAACTATCACATCTCATTTTATTTTATAACCTCCCATTTTTGTAATTATAGTTAAACACATTTACATATCTAACTTTATCAAGTGCCTATAAATAATTCTAGCAACCATTGATTATAAAATAAAAAGTAGAAATCATTTATCGCTCAGGGTTCAAACATTTCGTTGCTTGAACCCTAAGACAATAATAGAATTCTACTTTTGTTTTTGCGAGGAAATAATCTTGTAAATACCCTGAGTAGAAAGACAGTATATTTCAGATAATTTCTTTACGGTCGTTCCAGAAATATATCTCTCATAGATATCACGGTTTCGACAATCCAGTTCAAACCTGGCATTGCTTACCTCTCCCCATGCTTTACAATGTTTCTTACTCTTTGGTATATAGATACATTCGCCTTCAATATAATCCTGAATGCGATTGATTAATTCCTCAGGCAATATTTTGTTTCCGTTTATATAGCCCATGTATGTGCCTCCTATCATATGCTGTGATATGAAATAAATTCATAATACAGTTATTGTTAAGCTAGAATGCACAGGCTATCGAAATATGACAGCCTATGCCGCACATACTTCCACACGATAACTA
>JAILRB010000006.1 GCA_024698585.1 Eubacterium sp. | reverse complement strand
TATTTAATTCGTAGTCCAAACGTTCCTGAAGTTCCGCCTGACTCAATTTACAGAACGGATCCTCCTGTCCCTGAAAAATCGGGTATCGGTTATGGAGTCCCTGCTCACAAAGTTCTTTCAGATAAGTCCATGCAGTGTATCCCTCCGGAACCGGAAAGTTCGGAAGTTTTGTCACGCCAAATTCAAATTCCACATTACAGCGTTCAGCAATCTTTCCGGTATTCTCCAATGCCTGCGGTGCATACGGGAACAATTGCGCCATCTCTTCCGGAGACTTCAAATAAAACTGTCCCCCCTCATAGCGCATACGGTCTTCATCAGATTTTTTCTTGCCGGTCTGAATGCATAACAAAATATCATGGGCTTCCACGTCGTCGGCATAGGTATAATGAACATCGTTGGTACAAACCAAGTCTACACCGATATCCTGACTTAAGCGCATTAACTGCTGGTTTACCGTTCTCTGCTCCGGAATTCCATGGTCCTGCATTTCCAGAAAATAATTGTCTTTTCCAAAAATTTCCAGATGGCGCAATGCTGCTGCCTTTCCACTTTCGTAATCTTCTCTGGCGAGATGACGCTGCACCTCTCCTGCCAGACAGGCACTTAAGCAAATCAGCCCTTCATGAAACTCTTGCAGTACCTCGTAATCCACGCGGGGTTTATAGTAAAAACCTTCTACGAATCCCTTGGATACAATTCTGCATAAGTTCTCATAACCTGTATTATTTTCTGCCAACAAAATCAAATGATTGTATCGGCTTTCACTCTCATTCTTTTCCTTGTCAAAACGAGAACCCGGTGCCACATAGACCTCGCATCCGATAATCGGCTTAATTCCCTCCGCCCGGGCAGCTCGGTAAAAGTCAATGACTCCATACATCACTCCGTGGTCCGTAATGGCAAGACTATCCATCCCCAGTGCCTTGGCCTGTTTTGTTATTTCTTTAATTTTACTGGAACCGTCCAACAGACTGTATTCCGTATGGACGTGTAAATGGGTAAAACTCATTGGTTACTCTCTTTCTATCTCTAATCCAAATGAATGGTTAATTCCACAGGGCAATGATCAGAGCCCATGACATCCTTATGAATGTCTGCTCCCTCTAATTGATCTTTCAACGCCTCGGAAACAATAAAATAATCAATCCGCCATCCGGCATTCTTTTCTCGCGCCTTAAAACGATAAGACCACCAGCTGTAACAACCTTCCTCTTCCGGATAAAAATATCGGAAGGTATCAATAAATCCATCTGCCAGCAAGTCTGTCATCTTTTGGCGTTCTTCATCGGTAAATCCGGCATTTTTTCGATTGGTTTTCGGATTTTTTAAGTCAATTTCCTGATGGGCAACATTTAAATCCCCGCAAAGAATCACCGGTTTTGTTTCTTCTAATTTTTTCAGATATGCCTTAAAATCATCTTCCCATTGCATCCGGTAGTCCAGACGCTTTAATTCATTCTGGGAATTCGGCGTGTAGCAGGTCACCAGATAAAACTGTTCAAATTCCAAGGTAATGACACGACCTTCGTGGTCATGTTCCTCGATTCCAATCCCATTGGTTACCTGGATTGGCTCCCGCCTTGTGAAAACGGCAGTCCCGGAATATCCCTTTTTCTCTGCATAGTTCCAATACTGATGGTACCCCGGCAGTTCCAATTCCAACTGTCCTTCCTGCATTTTTGATTCCTGAATACAGAAAATATCTGCATCAATTGAATTAAAAAAATCCATGAATCCCTTCGTAACACAGGCACGAATTCCATTCACATTCCACGAAATCAGTTTCATCTTTTGCCTCCTAATGGTGTTCCTTTTTCTTTTTGCACATTATTTTTATTATAACCCGAAACAAAGATATTTGTACAGAAAAAAAGCGGGAGTACAACGAGTGCACTCCCAAAAGAAATATATATGAACAAGAACTATCTTTTTAAATAATTCTATAATTGAAATAATACTTTATCGCATAAGCCATCGCTAAGGAATTCTTGTTACAGTAGATTTTGAATCCGCGGGAACATTCTTCAAAAGCTGTCTTGTGAATATAAGATAATGACTTCGGTAAAGTAATCTTCTTTAAGTTCTTACATCCATAAAATCCGTTTCTCCAGATTCTGCTAATTCCTTCTTCCAATGTTACAGTACGTAGTTTTGAACATTCCCAGAACCCTGCTTCCGGAATCTGATATACGCTTCCCGGAATTGTGATTTCAGTAATGTTATTACAGTATTCAAATGCACATGGATCAATGACTGTTACTGTGTTCGGAATAACGATGGCAGATGCTTTGGAATAATGAACTGCTGCTGCGCCAATGGTTTTAATTCCATCAGGAATTCTTAACGTTCCTGAAACATTCTGTGGTGCTGCAATTAACTTTGTTCCATCCTTGCTGCATAACATTCCGTTCTTTGTAATCATGTTCTGATTCTTATTGGTTGCAAATGCTGAAATCTTCGTACATCCGGTAAACGCTTCCTGATCAATCGTGGTTACTGCTTCCGGGATTTCAAAAGTTCCTGTTTTTGAACCCGGAACTACTAATAAGGTCTTTCCATCCTTGCTTGTCAGACAATTATCACTAACGGCATATTTTCCATTCTTTGCTGCCACTGTAATTGTAGTCAATTTTGGACACTTTGATAATGCATTGGTCTGGAAGGTTGTTACCGTACTTGGAATAGAGATGCTCTTTAATTCTCCACACTGCGCAAAAATCCAGTAATCAATAATTCTAACACCTTCCTGAATTGTAACCTTCTGACATTTTGTATTTTTAAATGCTCCATATTCTACTGTTTTTACTGTTGATGGAATCACTAAGTTTGTTAATTTACAATTTACAAAAGCTTCTTCTCCGATTAATTCAAGCCTGGAACCAAATTTTACTTGTTCTAACTGAACACAGTTGTTAAAGGTGTCATGTTCAATTCTTTTCAAGCTATTGGAAAGTGTAATCTGCTTCAACTGCTTTGCATCGGCAAACGCATAAGGTTTCATCTGTGTAACACTATTTGGAAGCACTAGATTTTCCACTCCGCTTTCTTCAAATGCTTCTCCCTCAATTACCTGAACACCGTTTGGAATGTGAATCTTCTTTAAAGCCGGGGTATAGAAAAAAGTATCCTCCGGAATTTCTTTTAAACGGCTTGATAACTTTACACTTTCTAATTTCTTACAATTAGAAAAAACACCTCTTTCCATATTTGTTACACTACTTGGAACCGTAAATGACTTTATTGCGGTTCCCTCTAATGCTTCTCTGCCAATATGCTGAACTTTTGATTTGATGGAAATCTTATCTAATGATGTACAATTAGAAAATGTTCCAGCCGGGATGTCACTATAATTCCATTCTACCTTTTTCAATCGTCCACAACTGCCAAAAACATTATTTCCCATTTTCTTCACGCTTTTAGGAACAGTTACTTCCTTTAAGTTGGTTCCTGAAAAAGCACCCGTTTCGATTACTTCTACGGACTTCGGAAGATTCAGTTTTTTCAGAGAAGTACATTCAAACGCATATCCATCGATTTTTCGAACGGATTTTGGAATTTTAACACTCCTTAATGTTTTCAGACTTGCAAATGCGCTATATCCAATTTCCGTAATTCCGTCTTTAATCACGACTTTTTTCGGCTTCAGTTTTTTCCAAGAATGTTTTCCTTTAACAGTTCCTTTTCCCTGAATGGTAAGTGTCCTTGTAGACTTATTAAACTCATAAATCGCATTCTTTCCACACTTATTGCTGTCGTTCTTTGCCGCCATAACACTCATGGACATTCCTAATGCTAATGTCAAACTAGTTGCTACCAATGTAATTTTCTTTGTTGCTCTATTCATAACAATCCTCCTAATTTTTTGATTCGTCCTTTGGGACTCATCATTATACCTATTAAACGAAGATTATTTCACTTTTATTTCATATTAAGAAAAAATTTTTTTCACGCAAGGAAGGAGCACACCGAAGTGTGCTCCCCCTGTGAGAAAAACATATGTTGAAAAAATCTTATTACCACTTTAAGTCAATTACTAATGCGGTTGCATTTGTGTAATGAAGTAATGTACTCTGGTCATTTACATCATCGTAGCAGAATCCATATGCAAGGTTGCTTACTGAATTTTCATGCCAGAATCTTGAATACCAGTTGTAAGTGCTGTTCTTGTAGTAAGCACTTGGGTTATTGTAGTTTGCAGGATCTGTTGCAACACCTCTGTTGAATGCTGCACAAAGCTGCGCTTCAATGACAAGTTCTGTGGAGTTTCCTCTGTTGAAGTTACCCTTTCCTTCTAATACATCCTGAGTGGTTGGCTTGTATACATAGTATGTTCCGCCATCACCAGCTTTTGTAAATCTCATTCTGTCGCCTTCTACACGTCCTGTAAAGGTTCCTGCTTCGCACTGGAATACTAAGTTCTGTGAAGAATACTTATTCCAGAATTCATTGATATAGTTATCAAAGTATCTTCCATATGCCTGTCCTTCATTAAATGTCTTCTTACATGGTGCCATGATTCTCTTGTCGTCTGCTAAAGTCTTCCATTCTGAAGGAGCATTGTTTTTAAACTTGTTAAAGATATCTGTTCTTGATCCGATGTCACCAACAACCTTATCGTATGTTGGGTAATCACCAGGTCTGTTATCAAAACCACCTGTTCCGTATAATCTTGTTACCATTGGGAAGGAGTAGAAGTCTACACGTGTTGTATTTCCCCAATATTCTCTTCCTGTTACTGTAAATTCTGCAAATTCGAATAATACATCCTGGTTAGGATCTGATGTGTTGTTAAGGTCAGGACCTGCATATCCGATTCTTCCGTCAGCTGCCTGATTAAATGTAATGTAAACAGGACTTCCATAGCTTAAGTACATTCTTCCTGAAACAATACTTGGAAGGTATACCCAACTCTTTTCAGAGATTGGATGGCAAATGTTTGCACATTTTCTTCCATTCTTTTCAATTGTATTCATTCCTGTGTTTGCTGGGATTAAGTTTCCGTTTGTATCTAAGTAGCAAAGCTGATTGCTTGAGTTGTAACCAAGTACACACCAATAAATCTGGCTGTCTGAATATTTTCCGTTTGTCTTGTTGTTTAACTGTAAGAACATCTTGTCATTGACAGGAATGTCATTTCTCAGTGCTGGCTTTTCAACACCGGAAACTGTTCCGCCGGATGGCTGCTGCTGCTTTGTCGTTGTTGTCTGCTGAACTGATCCGGAACCTGTAACATTTACTGATAAGGATGTCTTAGCTGATTCCTTGTTTCCGCTTACTGTTGTAACAGATACGGTATGGGTTCCTGCTGCAATTCCTGTATATGTGTAATATGCACATTTCACTCCGGATGCAACACGGTTATTATCAATGTATACGTTGTAGTTGTTAATGTTTCCTGCTCCCCAAACAACTCCGATGGTGTTATTTGCCGGGCAAGATACTACTAAGCCAAATGGCTGTGCAATACTTGTATCTGTAGATGTTGAAGCCTTTGTGGTTGTCGGAGCCTGTGTAGTCTGTGTTTTCTTACGAACTACGATAGAAGACATCTTGTCATTCCAATCATTTCCAATCCAAGCAGTATCAGAAGAAACAACCTTCTGTGCTCCCTGGAAATTATCATCCCAGTAAAGTACTGCTTCATATCCTGATGCTACCTTTAAAGCGGTTAAGTCATCATTTCTAAATCCTTTAGCGCTTAATGCTGCAAGGTTATAAGAACCTTCATTTAATGCTGCAACACGTCCACCATAGTTAATATCCTGATAGATATATACAACACCGGTTTCAGCTGCCTTTGTTGTAGCTGGAGCTGTGCTTCCTGCTACGGTTACTGTTACGGATACTTTTTCTGATTCAGAAGAACCACTAACTGTTGAGATTGCAACGGTGTGAGTTCCTGCTGCGTATCCTGTGTATGTATAGTAAGCACATCCTACTGCGCTGCTTACTTTATTTCCATCAATGTAAACATTATAGCTGTTAATGTTTCCTCTTCCCCAAACAACGCCGATGGTATTGTTTGATGGGCTGCTTGCTACTAAACCGAATGGCTTTTCAATGGAAGCATTTGTGCTTGTTGAAGAACCGGTCTTGTAAGTCATTTCCGGTGAGTCATACTGCAAGCCACCTTTGTTGTAAGTAAAGAATACTTTAATTGTGTCACCGGTCTTTAATCCTGCAATAGCAAGATTATAATCATATCCGTTTCCACTGGTCATGTTGACATTCTGCATTGCACCGTCGTTCACTTTAAAGTGTGCAATAACATACTGTGCGTAATTGTTAGCCTTAAAAGTTAAAGTCGTCTGTGTAGACGAATCGTCTGTTGCGGTTACAGTGTAATCTGAACCTGTGCCAATAGTTGCTGCGGTTACTGCCTTCTTTGTAGCAGGTGTAGCAAAAGATGTTAATACTAATGCCACTGCTAAAAGAGCTGCCGTAACTCTTTTGATCGTTCTCTTTTTCATTTTTTCTTCTCCTCTTTCAATTTTTTTCTCGATCCCTTCGTGATATTTATCACTCGTACAAGAATAGTTTTACTAAAAAGAAACGAACCTCTAAAGTGGAATTTTTATCAAAAAGGTATTTATTTTTGTAAAATGCCTTTTTGTTATCGATAACAAAAATAGAATTCGTACCAAACTAAAAAATGATGCAGTAGAAACTCTACTGCATCAACTTATTTAATATCGATATTTTTTCATTGACGGTTCCAGCACAATTTTTTCAAAGGTAAAGATTGTCAGATACGGAAGAATCACTGTACCTCCAGTCAGAATTCCCGTCACACGGGACATTCCATTCATTCCAAACAATCCATTGGTGGAAAACAGTCCCACCATCACCAGAAGTAATACCGGTGAAAAGACAAAACCATAATGGGCTCCCATTTGTTCTCTCATAATGAAAACTACTAAAACAGCCCCTAAAATCAACATAGAAAGGAAATAAACCGTAATGTTTAACTTCAAATTACTGTTTTCCACTTTATAAGCTCTCTGGAACATCATTGATGTAAATGCCATAATTCCTGTATGTAACAACAACACAATATAGGATGTTTTCAATCTTCCTTTTCTGTTATTTCTAAGAAATGAAATAAAGAAAATCAACATAGCCAAGAATTCCAGCGACATTACCACAGCCGTTACGATATGTGATTTAAAATATACGGAATGTGTGCCTAATTTTTCTCCAGCTGCCATTTTCATCAGACAGGAAGTCCCGGTAAAGTAATTAACCTTCCACATCTGTAACAGAATCGATAATTCCGACAGGATACACATTACAATAATCAGTATTCTCTTTCCTTTGCCCATAAGCGCTCCTTTATCTTAAAGACAAAAGGGAAAAAATGCTTCTGCAAGTTTTCCCTTTCCTCTTATTTATTCTCTAAAAATTTTGCAATCCCCTCAATAGCTTGTACTTCGTCCGCTCCTTCGGCTGAAACACTTACTTTCTGTCCCGGGACAATTCCTAATGCCATCATTCCCATGATGCTTTTCGCATTAACTCTCTTTGTGTCCCTTTCAACATAGATTTTACTTTCAAACTGGCTGGCAACCTGTACGCATTTTGCTACGGGACTTACCTCAACTCCATTTTGAACTTCAATCGTAATGTCTCTCGTTGTCATTTCTTCATTCCTCCATATGCTTTAATGAACTCACAAATCATGTTCCTCGCAACTCGTCTGCAATCTGACTGATTTTTCTCAGTCGATGATTGACCCCTGATTTACCAAGGGGCGGCGTCATCATGGTGCCCAGCTCCTGTAGCGGAACATCGGGGTGTTCGATGCGCATCTGCGCAATATCCTGAAGTTTCTCAGGTAAATAATTAATTCCTTTAACTTTCATAATGAACTGAATATCTTCGATCTGTCTACACGCCGTAGTAACAGTTTTTTTAATATTCGCCGTCTCGCAGTTGACCTGTCTGTTATAGTAATTACTCATATCTTTCAGGATACGAATATTCTCCATTTCCATCAAAGCAATGGGTGCCTCCATAACATTCAACACATCAACAATGCCCTCACCCTCCTTGATATATACCACAAATTTACCTTTTCTTGCAACTACTTTTGCGTCAATTTGAAAATATTCTAATAAATTTATCAATTGTATCGATTTTCCATCACTATTGCACGAAATTTCAAAGTGATAACCTTTTGACGGATCACTGATGGAACCCGCTGCCATGAATGCTCCACGAATAAAAGCTCTCTTACAGCATTCCTTCTTAATGACAATATTATTGGTAATGGACAGGTTTTCCTCAATCTCTCCGTCTTCACGAATTAATTTCGTTGCCTGTAAAACTCTCATGGCTTCTTCATGATCTTCTATGGTTACAATATATGTTCGCTGGCTTTTCGAATATGCACTGACTTTTTCTGCATATTCTGCTTCAATTCGAAAGGTCTTGCGAAGCAAATGATACATTTTTCTTGCAGTCATTTCCGTTTCTGTGCGAACCGCAAGGGCGTACTGATTATTTTCATCAATCAACACATTGCCACACAAAGATAGAATAGCTGAAATCTCAGCTATTCTACAATGATTTGCATTACTAATTTTATCTACTAACTCTTCTTTGACTTTTTGGGAAAAATTCATACTTCTCCTATCTTAATATATCTCGATGTGCAATTCTTATTCCATAATTCGCCTTTTCATCAAACAATTTATGATACAATTCTCCTGCTATGGTCACAGAACGATGATGTCCACCGGTACACCCGATTCCAATGACTAACTGATTCTTTCCTTCTGCAATATAATTTGGAATCAGGAAAGAAACCATGTCCACCAGTTTCTCCAGAAACTCATATGAAATCGGAGAGTCCATTACATAATCCTGTACCTCTTTTTCCAATCCGGTTTTCTTTTTCAGTTCCGGAATATAGTAAGGATTCGGAAGGAATCTCACATCAAAAACCAAATCGCAATCTGCCGGTACCCCATACTTAAACCCAAAAGACATAATGGTCACAAACAGATTTTTATAATCCTGATTATTAATAAAGATACTCTCTAACTGGCTTCGTAAATTACGAACCAACAGCTTACTGGTATCAATGATATAGTCTGCCTGTTCTCTCAAGAACTCCAGCTGATGTCGTTCTTCATTGATTTCATTTTCAACACTGTCCGAATCACCCATCGGATGGCTTCTTCTGGTTTCCTTGAATCGTTTAATCAAAGTTTCATTGTTACAATCCAAGAACAGAATTTCATAGTTCTGGTCTTTTGCCTTCATGTTTTCCAAAATCTGATTCATCATATCCAGATTCTCACCGCTTCGGATATCCACTCCGATTGCGACCTTATTTTTTTCACTGGTCTGGGAAAACAATAAGTCCACAAAGTTCTCAATCAAGGCAATCGGTAAATTATCTACACAATAAAACCCATTATCTTCAAATATTTTTAATGCGGTAATTTTTCCTGCTCCTGATATCCCCGTAACAATAACAAATCGCATTCTTTCTCCATTCCACCGGTTGTATGTAATCCGTTAAATAATCTTTACTTCCGGTTCCAATTCAACATCAAACTGTTCTTTTACCTTCTGTTTCACATCCTGCATTAACTGAATAATGTCTGTGGCTGTGGCATTGTCATAATTAATTACAAATCCGCAATGCTTTTCTGATACCTGGGCTCCACCCACGGTATAGCCACGAAGTCCTGCATCCTCAATGAGCTTTCCGGCAAAGTGTCCTTCCGGTCTCTTAAAGGTGCTTCCTGCACTTGGATATTCCAATGGCTGCTTTGCCTTTCTTTTTGACATCAGCATCTGCATTACCATGGCGATTTCTCCGGCACTACCTAACATCAGACCTAATCTTGCCTGAAGTACAATCAGGTTTTCCTTCTGGATTCTGCTGCATCGATATCCCAGGTCCAGTTCTTCCAGAGATAAATCCTTTACTTCATTGTTTTCATCCAATACTTTCACAGTCTTAATAATCTGTGCCATTTCTCCGCCGTAAGCACCGGCATTCATTGCCACTGCTCCACCCACATTGCCCGGAATTCCATGAGCGAATTCCATTCCTGCCAAATCATTTTCCATAGCTGCTGTGGCAGTCACGGAAAGTTTTGCACCGGCATCTACCACAATATCTTCACCAATGATATCAATGGTGCTGACTCTTGCGCCAATCTCCACAATAACGCCATCGTATCCTTCATCGCGAACCAACAGATTGCTACCGTTTCCGATAATCATGAACTTTTGCTCTTCTTCCCGGCAAGCCTTCACCACTTCAACCACTTCATCAATGCTTCCCGGAATGACATAAACTGCTGCATTTCCTCCACAACGGAAGGTACAATGTCCTGCCATGGACTCATTGACTTTTACATAATCACTTCCAACAATATCGCTTAAACGCGCTATGATATTTTCCAAAATCATCCTCCTGAGAGTTCTTATTTCTGTCTTATTATTTTACGATTAATGCTGCGGAACCATACATTCCTGCATCATTTCCAAGTTCTGCCAAATGCACTGCTGCATCACCACAAGCTGCAAAACAGGTTTCTCTGTAAACACCCTTAATGGCATCAATGAGGAACTGTCCTGCCTTACTTACACCACCACCAATGATAAATGCCTGTGGGTTGATGACTGCAGCAATGGAAGACATTGCCTTTCCTAAATAATCTCCCATCTGTGCCACAACTGCATTAGCACCTTCATCGCCTTCTTTTGCTAAATCAAAAACATCTTTTGCTGTGATGGCATCCCCGAAGTCTCTCATCTTAGATGGCTGATTCGTCGCTTTCATATATCTTCCTGCGAGACGTACCACACCGGTAGCAGAAGTATACTGTTCCAGACAGCCCTTTCTTCCACAACCACATGTTAATTCTTCTTCATCATTCACATGCATATGACCGATTTCTCCGGCACCACCATTGTATCCTGTGATAATCTTACCACCAAGAACAACACCACCGCCAACACCGGTTCCTAATGTAATCATGACAATATCATCATAATCTTTTCCGCCACCTTTCCAGGCTTCTCCTAAAGCGGCAACGTTGGCATCATTTCCAGCCTTAACCTTTAATCCATGGAACATTTCAGACATTTTTTCTGCCACATTAAAAGTTCCCCAACCAAGGTTTACACACTGCAATACCGTTCCATCTGCCAGAACAGGACCCGGAAGACCGATTCCTACACCTTCAATTTCATCTAAGCTGATTCCTTTTTCTGCTAATTTCGCATCCATGGAATCGCAGATATCAGAAAGAATATTTTCTCCGAAATTTTCTGTACGTGTTTTAATTTCCCATTTATCAATTAAATTTCCAACCGTTTCAAATAATCCAATCTTTACTGTTGTTCCTCCAACGTCTACTCCAAAACAATACTTCTTCATTTTTTATTGATCCTCCATATTCTTTAACAGATTTTGATTTACACGATTATACAATTCCTGAGCAGCATTATAACCCATCTTCTTCTGTCTGTGGTTAACTGATGCAGCCTCAACAATGACAGCCAGGTTACGTCCCGGTCTGATTGGGATTGAGTAACATACGACTTTATTGCCCAAAAATTCTGTATAATTATCCGTCAATCCAAGACGGTCGTATTCTTTTTCGCGGTCCCACTCTTCCAGCTTGATTACCATGTCAATATTGATGGTGTCCAAAATACTTTCCACACCAAACAATGCCTTCACATCGATAATTCCGATACCACGCAATTCGATGAAATGCTTTGTAATCGCCGGAGCTGTACCGATTAAGGTTTCCTCACTGACTTTACGGATTTCCACAACGTCGTCAGTCACGAGACGATGTCCACGCTTGATCAGTTCCAGGGCAGCTTCGCTTTTACCGATGCCACTTTCTCCCATGATTAACACACCTTCACCATAAACATCCACCAGCACACCGTGAATGGTAATACATGGCGCCAGCTGAACCTTTAACCAACGAGTCAGTTCCGCATCAAAAGGCGAGGTTGCCTCCTGTGTGGAACAGATTGGAACACCATTTAAATTAGCTGCTTCCAACATATCCTCATCCGGTTCGTGTCCACGACATAAAATCAGACATGGGATTCCGCTGGTCATTAACTTATCATAAACCCATTGTCTGTTTTGACGTTCCATATTATCTAAAAATGCACATTCCACATTTCCGATAATCTGAACTCGTTCTTTATCAAAATGTTCAAAAAAACCTGCTAACTGCAACGCCGGTCTGTTGACTTCCGGGGTATTAATGATTACCTTACTGGCATCAATATCCGGCGTATGATATTTCAGATTATAATTTTCAATAATCTTGCTAAATGCAATACTTTCCATATTCCGCACCTTTCTTTTTCAAATTTGCTCTGTCTTTTAGTTTAACATTAGTGAAAGTAATCGTAAATGCTTTTTGCCACTTTTTCCGTGACAGAAGGGGCATTTTTTAATTCTTCCACGGAAGCCTCTCGAATCTTCTCGATGGACTTAAAGTATTTCATCAAAGCTTTTCTTCTGGACGGTCCTACACCTGGGATATCGTCCAGTACGGAATGCACTTCTTTTTTATTTCGAAGGCTGCGATGATACTCGATGGCAAACCGATGAGTTTCATCCTGCATTCTCGTAATCAGTTTAAATCCTTCGGAGTGGGTATCAATGGGCAGTTCCACATTGTTATAATACAATCCTCTGGTTCTATGGTTATCATCCTTCACCATGCCACATACCGGAATGTTCAGTCCCAGTTTTTCCAGAACCTTTAAGGCTACGTTTACCTGACCTTTTCCACCATCCATCATGATTAAATCCGGAAAATGACTGAAGCTTCCCAGTTCATATTCCCTGCCTTCTGCATCCAGTTTTTCCCGTTCTTCCAAGCCGTGGGTAAATCGTCTTGTCAGCACCTCTTCCATACTGACATAATCATCATTTCCCTGTCCCCACTTCATTCGGAACTTTCGATATTTGTTTTTCTTCGGTTTCCCATTTTCATAGACAATCATGGAAGCAACGGTTTCAATTCCGCCGGTGTGGGAAATATCAAAGGATTCCATTCGTTCAATTCCGGGAAGTCCAATGAGTTCCTCGATTTCTCTTACGGCTCCTACCGTCCGCTTCTGTTCCCTCCGATACTTGTCTTTATTCTGTTCCAAAAGGGTTCTGGCATTTTTCGCTGCCAGTTCCACCAGTTTATTTTTCTTTCCCTTCTGCGGGTGAACAATCTTGACGGTATAGTTCTGATTTCTGCTGAGCATTTCGCTTAACAGTTCCGGCTCTTCTATTTCTGTTTGCACTAATAGTTCATGCGGAATAAATGGTGTTCCACTATAATACTGTTTTACGAAACTGGTCAGAATATCCTTTCCCGTGTCCCCCGGTACTGTAGTCAGATAAAAGTGCTCCCGGCCAATTAACTTTCCGTTTCGCACAAAGAAAATCTGAACTACCGCATCATTTCCTTCTTCTGCATAGGCAATGATATCCCGATCTTCAAACTGATGGGTGGTAATCTTCTGATTCCCGGCAACATGCAAAATGCTGTTAATCAAATCTCTATACTCCATAGCCTGTTCAAATTCCATCTGCGCCGATGCTGCCTGCATCTTTTCTTCTAATTCTTTTAATGTGTCCCGATAGTTTCCTTCCAGAAATTTGATTGCCAGTTCCACCTGCTTTCGATAATCTCCTTTGGAAATATACCCCTGGCAGGCTCCCTTACATTGTCCAATGTGATAGTAGAGGCATGGACGTCCGTTGATTTTCGGAACTTCCTTAATATTTCCGGAAAAGCTGTATCCCTCCTCCATGGAAATTGCCTTATTACAATTTCGAATCTGATACATCTTCTGCAGTAATTCTATGGTATCCCGCACCGCCCCACTACTGGTAAAGGGACCAAAATATTTATTGCCGTCCTTCTTCATCCGCCTTGCAAAAACAATTCGCGGGAAATCTTCCGTCACGGTCACACAGATATAAGGATAAGCCTTGTCGTCCATCAGCATAGTATTATATTTCGGTCGATATTCCTTGATTAAATTGCACTCTAAAATAAGAGCCTCTAATTCGGAATCCGTCAGAATATATTCAAACCGACAAATCTTCGAAACCATAGACTCTATTTTACTGGATTTCTTTGTGCTTTTTCTAAAATAAGAACTGACCCTTCGTTTCAGGTTTACTGCTTTTCCCACATAGATGATATCATCATGGGAATCATGCATCAAATACACCCCAGGAGTCTGAGGCATTTTCTTCAGTTCTTCTGAGACATTAAACTCCGACATATTCCTTCCTCCGTTGGGTTCTAGTATAACTGATTTTCTCATAAATAGAAAGAAGCTGCCCATCCTGACAGCTTCTTTTCGTTTCTCTTATTTCTTTTTCAATACTTTTACTTTGATTTTCTTTACGGTATACATCCATACATCAACAAGTTCTCCATCCTGGTAACTAGTTGATTTTTTCAGACAACCTTTCGCTTCACCGCTGGTGTAAAATTCATTTTGGTAAGTAATCGTATTTTTTAATTCGTCATTAACATAGCTTTTTTGCCATAAATTGATTAAATTATATGCTTTATCATATCTGTATTTTAATTCATTTCTCCTTACATCCTTAGTGTAACTAGATGTTTCAATAGCCGTTTGATAAATATCTTTTCCTTCATATCTGAATTTATCAGTTTTTTTAGAGAATACTTTACCATCACTATAATTTGTAACAATCAGGCTCACGAATTTTCCGTTCTTATTATAGTTCTTTTCCATTGTATGTGAGAGTTTTCCATTCTCATTGTAATTTTTAAATACCTCTTTTATCAAAACATTCTTTTTATATTTTCTTGTTTCTATAGAATCGATTTTTTTATTATTTTTATATACCTCTTTAATGGAATTTCCATTCTTGTCAAATGTTTCGACACTCGTACCTGTCTTTTTCCCGTTTTCATAGTAAACAGCTGTTGCCTTGTTTTTTTTGTAAGTTGTTACACTCTTATCCGTGAATTTTTTCTTTCCATCATAATAAGATTTATGGATTCTTTTATTTTTTTTATAAGTATATTTATCAACGGATTCACACACTTTTCCACTGCAGGATTTAGCCCATTTTATTCGATTCCTACTATCATACTTCTCCTGGTATGTGGTATATCCAAGTTTATTTCCATTGGAATCAATAGCGTAAAATAACAAATACACACAATTCCCAAACTTGTCATACTTAGACTCTTTATCCGACTCTAAACGCAGTTTCCCATCAAAATCTGCAACATACGATACTTCTTTTGTACTCACCCATTTCGTTTCTGTCTTGTACTTTTTAGATGATTTCGCGGAAACATCCACGCCCCCAATCATACTCCCTACCATTGCAAGAGATAATGCCATTGCAATTGCTTTTGTCTTCATTCTCATTTTTACTCTCCTTCTGTTGTTTCATTTTTTTCTATAGTATTTCCCACTTCCTGTGGCACACCATGATGGAAAATGTCCATAAACTGTTTTCCGGTAATGGTTTCTTTATTGTAAAGGAATCCTGCAATGTTGTCCAGTTTATCCCTGTTTTCACTGAGCATTCTCTTTGCATCTTCGTAACGTTCTTTCAAAAGAAGCTTCACTTCCTCTTCAATTTCCGTTGCAGTTTTGTCACTACAATTAAGCTGAGAGGATTTACTGAGATATGGATTTTCAACCTGTTCCAAACTCATCAATCCGAATTTTTCTGACATACCGTACTGAGCAATCATGGAACGGGCCATCTTCGTAGCCTTTTCCATATCATTGGATGCTCCTGTAGTTACGGAATCAAAAACCAATTCCTCAGAAGCACGTCCGGCTAACAGCACTACCAGTTCCGCATCTAATTCTGCCTTTGTCATCAGATACTTTTCTTTTTCCGGTGCGGAAAGCACATATCCTAGGGAGCCCATAGTTCTTGGAACAATGGTAATTTTTTGAACCGGCTCTGCATCCTTCTGCAATGCAGAAACAAGAGCGTGTCCTACTTCATGGTATGCTACAATTTTCTTTTCTTCCTTACTTAAAATGCGGTCTTTCTTTTCTTTTCCGGCAATTACCACTTCCACGGCTTCCATCAGGTCGTCCTGGCTGATTGCGTTTCGTCCGCATTTGACAGCATTGATTGCTGCTTCATTGACCATATTTGCTAAATCAGATCCCACAGCACCACTGGTAATGTTTGCGATAGCATCCAAATCAACGGTTTCATCCATCTTCACATCCTTGGAATGAACTTTCAGGGTATCCACACGTCCCTTCAAATCCGGAGTATCCACAATAACTCTTCGGTCAAATCGTCCCGGTCTTAATAAAGCAGGGTCTAACACTTCCGGTCTGTTGGTTGCCGCAAGAATGAGAATTCCCTTGGACGGATCAAATCCATCCATCTCAGCCAGCAATGCATTCAAGGTCTGTTCTCTTTCATCGTTTCCTCCACCATATCGGGAGTCACGGCTCTTACCAATGGAGTCAATTTCATCGATAAAGATAATACATGGTGCATTTTCTTCTGCCTGCTTGAACAAGTCACGCACACGGGATGCACCGACCCCCACAAACATTTCCACAAAGTCCGAACCGGACAATGAGAAAAACGGAACATGAGCTTCCCCGGCAACAGCTCTCGCCAACAATGTTTTACCGGTACCCGGAGGTCCTACTAACAACGCTCCCTTCGGTAACTTTGCACCAATAGCAGTATATTTTCCCGGATTATGCAAGAAGTCCACCAGTTCAGATACGGATTCTTTTGCTTCTTCCTGTCCCGCAACATCCTTAAAGGTCACGCCGGTTTCCTTCTGCACATAAATTTTCGCCTTGCTCTTTCCAACGCTAAAGGAACCTCCGATTCCATCGGTTTTCTTCATCATGAACATAATAAATCCATAGAAGATTACGAACGGAAGAACCCACTGCAGGATGATTAGTAATGCTGCCGCACTTCCCTCATCCTCTCCTTTGAATTTTACAGTCGTATACTTATTCTTTAAATCAGAAATCAGTTCCGGATCTTCCAGATACATGGTCCAATAAGTTTTATATCTGGTTTCCATGGAGTCCGTCGGTGTAATGAGAATCTTATCCTCATCAAACACCACTGTTTTTACATACTTATGATCCAGCATATAAATAAACTGATTATAGCCAATTTCTTTAGTCGTCAACTTATCATAAAAATATGAAGTCATTGTTGTAAATAAAAATGCTGCCAAAACAGCAATAACAATTGGCAGAATTGTATTTTTCTTCGAATCCTTATTCGAATTCTGATTGTTATTTGAACGATTCTGATTATTATCCATTGTCTTCCTCCTTTGATTTTAAGGATTAATCCTCATGCAATTATATTTTCAGTATTCCCAAAAATCCTTTAAGTTTTCCTATGATACTATAACATATATGAAGATTTTATTGTGAAAATTTAGTTAAGAATTCATTAAATTTTAACAATTAACGTCTTTTAACTAATTTTGTAAACTAGCGCAATGCTACGACTGGTAGTATACTAGAAAGGTGTTTTTTATTTTAGGCACACTGAAAAATATGTTTACAATTTAATAGGAGGAAATGTTACATGGCAGTGAAATATGTTTTCGTAACAGGTGGTGTCGTTTCCGGTCTTGGGAAAGGTATTACAGCAGCTTCCCTTGGAAGATTGTTAAAAGCCCGCGGCTATAAGGTAACGATGCAGAAATTTGACCCATACATCAACATTGATCCGGGTACAATGAATCCCGTTCAGCACGGGGAAGTCTTTGTAACAGACGACGGTGCTGAAACAGACTTGGATTTAGGTCACTACGAACGTTTTATTGACGAAAGTCTTACAAAAAATTCTAATGTTACTACCGGAAAGGTTTACTGGAGCGTTTTAGAAAAAGAACGTCATGGAGATTTTGGCGGTGGAACAGTTCAGGTAATTCCCCACATTACCAATGAAATTAAAAGTCGATTCCATCAGAGCGATTCCGAAGAAACAGAAATCGCAATTATCGAAGTTGGTGGAACCGTGGGAGATATTGAATCTCAGCCATACATCGAGGCAATTCGACAGTTTCAGCATGATGTAGGCCGTGAAAACTGCATTTTAATTCACGTTGCATTGATGGTTTATCTTCCTGCATCCCAGGAAATGAAAACGAAACCGATTCAGATGAGTGTTAAGGAATTGCAGCATCTTGGGATTCAGCCGGATATTGTTGTTTGCAGAACCGAATATGAAATTGATGAGAACTTAAAAGATAAAATCAGTTTGTTCTGTAATGTTCCAAAGAGTCACGTTGTTCAGAACTTAACAGTTCCGATGCTTTATGAAGCGCCATTGGCTATGGAAAAAGAACATTTGGCTGAAATCGTATGCCAGAGCTTACAGCTGGATTGTCCGGAACCGGATTTAACAGAATGGAAAGCAATGGTTGAAAACGCAAAGAACCCGACTCAGGTTGTTAACGTAGCTTTGGTCGGAAAATATATAGCATTACACGATGCTTACATCAGTGTTGTGGAATCCTTAAAGCATGCCGGTTACCCGAACCGTGCCACAGTTAACATTAAATGGATTGATTCTGAAACAGTTACTGCAGATAATGCTGCTGAATTGTTCGGCGACGTTTCCGGTATCTTAGTTCCGGGTGGTTTTGGAACCAGAGGTATCGACGGAAAACTGGCAGCTATCAAGTATGCCCGCGAAAATAAGATTCCTTATTTAGGACTTTGTCTTGGTATGCAGCTTTCCATTGTGGAATTTGCCAGAAACGTCATCGGATTCCAGGATGCACATAGTATCGAATTAAATCCTGAAACAACTCATCCGGTCATCAATCTGTTACCGGATCAGGAAGGTGTCACCGATATTGGTGGAACCTTAAGACTGGGATCTTATCCTTGTCTTTTAGATAAAAACAGCAAAGCCTTCCAGCTCTATGGAAAAGAATTAATTCACGAAAGACATCGTCATCGTTATGAAGTTAATAACGACTATCGTGAAGATTTAACCAAACATGGAATGCTTCTTTCCGGTATTTCACCGGACGGACGAATTGTAGAGATGGTAGAAATCCCATCCCATCCGTTCTTTGTTGCCACACAGGCACATCCGGAATTAAAGAGTCGTCCGAATAAACCACATCCATTATTCTTAGGATTTGTAAAAGCTTCCATTGATAATAAAAAATAAGAATATTAAACAGGTCTCCTGAATAATCAGGGGACCTCTTTTTCGTTTGGTAACATAGCAAAAAAATACCGACAGAAAATCTGCCGGTATTTCAATGATTCATTTATTATTTTTACTGTTCTACTGGTGCTTCAGCCCCAGATGCTGCGCCTGTAATCTGGCTAGAATACATATTGATTAATGTAGTAATCATTGTTGTGATGTCGTTTGCATCTGCTGGAATCTTATCCTTGATTGAAGCGGAACCTGCTTCAATTTCAATTGCTGCTGTATAGTCAATTGCAGTTCCTTCTTCTTCCATCTTCATTGCGATTTCAAAGTTTGCAGATTTTCCTTCATCAGCTTTAATCTTCAAAACTCCATCTAACTTAGATTTCTGAAATTCTTCTACAGTCTTATCCTTGTTTTCAGCAATTGATGCAGAAGCCTTTTCGATCCATTCAGGAACTTTTGCTTTCATTTCATCTTCAGATTTTCCTAAAGCATTTTCCCCTGCAACCTTATAAACATATGTGATTGCATCTTCGACTAACTTCTGTCCATCATTCTTAACAAGGTTTTCTGTATCATCTACCATATCCTTCGCATTATCAGCATTAATTGTTAATGTATACATATCACCATCAACACCTTCAAGGTTTGAATAATTCTTTTCCGCTGCATCTGCAAATGATTTTACAAGTTCATTCACGCTTTCAGGATTCTGCATAGCATCCTTAATTACTGCCATGTAAACTTTTAAAAGGTTGTTCATTCCTTCATTTTCAGCTTCTGCTGATTCCATTAAAGAATCAATGATTGGCTTAACTACTTCAGATACCTTCTTTACGTCAACCTTGATTGCAGAACCAAAATTTGATTCAATCTGCTGTACAGCGCTGGCAATCTGTTCATTATCCTTGTAAGACTTTAATACATCAAGTAATCCGGAATATTCAAGATATAAAATATCTCCATCCACAACGATTGTCATCATCTTTCCGTTTACCTTAGTTCCCATGTTTGCAGATAAATCAACTGCCATTTTCTTTTCAGATTCAATGGCAACATCTGCTGTAATGTCAACTACAAGATCTCCATTTGCATCAAGAAAATCCTTTAAAGATTCTTCTTCAGAAAACTTATCAGATTTAATCACATACTTGAGGTTAACCTTTTCAGTACCAGTCTTGAAGTTTGACAGTTTCTGGAATTCCTTAAAGAAAGAACTGTCTTCCTGAGCCTCTACTTTCTTTTCACCGGAAGATTTCTTATCCTCTTTCTTATCTCCACAGCCTGCAAGAACGCTCATAGCTAAAACTAAAACCATAAATAAAGCTAAAATTTTCTTCTTCATTTTTTCTCCTCCATTTTAAATTTTTCACATTTAATTATAACATAATACTTTTTCATTTCAAGAAAATTGTCTGTTTTTGTCATACAAATGTCTTTTTTCGTCCAATAACTACACTCCGCTCCAAAAATCTACCGGTTCATAGTCCCTTAATGCTACCAGATATCCCTGTTTCTGAAGCTCTTCCTGAATTTCATCTAAAGTCTCTGTAGAATCTGCCGTCACAGTATGATAATGATATTCTGATGTAATCTGCTCCAATGGAACGGAAACACCACCGTAAATTCCATCCACGTATTTTTTTGCATCTTTTCTGGATTTCACATTCATTTCCACGCGAATCACGCCATACAGCTTATGGTAAACGAAAACGTCTTCCACCTGGCCGCCCAGATCTACAATCAGGTTCAGTTCATCCAGCAGCTTCTCTGCGCTGTGTTTCACTTTGAACACCCGTTGGATACTTCCCTTTTCCTGCAGCACATATCCACGATGGGTCGATATGATATCGTGATTCTTTGCACGAAGCAGGGCAATGTCCTGAACGATGACCTGACGACTCACACGAAAATTTTCCGCCAGTTTTGTTCCGGATACCGGTTCATCACTTTCCTGCAAAATCTTTAGCAGATTCTCCCTTCTTTTTTCTCCACTCATTTTATACCTCACTTAAATTCTATGAAGATTCTTTAATGAAATATCCATAATTGGTGCAGAATGAGTCAATGCTCCACTGGAAATATAATCCACACCTAAATCAATTAAGCGTGCAATGTTTTCCTTGGTCACATTTCCTGATACTTCGATTTCTGCTCTTCCATCAATCATATCAATGGTGCGTTTCATCTCATCATGTTCCATGTTATCTAACATAATGATGTCTGCACCGGCTTCCACTGCTTCTTTCGCCATATCGTAGTTTTCTACTTCTACTTCGATTTTTCTTACAAAAGGAGCATATTCCTTTGCCATGGTAACGGCTTCCTTCACGCCACCGGCTGCTCCGATGTGATTATCTTTTAACAGAACTCCGTCCGTCAGATTATAACGATGATTGTTTCCACCACCGATTCTTACAGAGTACTTCTCAAAAATACGATTGTTCGGACTGGTTTTTCTGGTATCCAGTAATTTAATCTTGCTGTCTTTCAACAGTTCTGCAATGGAACGGGTGTAAGTGGCAATTCCACTCATTCTCTGAAGATAATTTAATCCGGTTCGTTCCCCAACCAGAAGAACTCTGATATCTCCGGTAACTTTTCCCATCAGCTGACCTTTTTCTACCTGGTCGCCATCCTTCACAAATAATTCCACCTGAACCTGATCATCCAGTAATTCAAAAGCACGGGAAAATACCTGCAGTCCACAAATCACTCCATCTTCCTTACAAATTAAATCCACGCTTCCCATACAGCCTTCCGGCATAACGGAGTTTGTTGTTACATCTTCGCTGGTAACATCCTCCTTAATTGCGCTTAAAATCAACGGGTCCACATTTAACTTTAATGTAATCGGATCAAACATCTTCTACCTCTCCTTTACTTCTTTTTATCTCATCCTGAATTAATTTTTTATAAGAATCTTCCAGTTTTTTCGCATCTTCATAAGGTGCATAATCAAATTCCGGATAATCCTTTTCCAATGCCGCATCATAATCATTCATCATATCCAATGCAGCTCGTTTTGCAAAAACCATACTTTCCAAAAGGGAATTACTAGCCAATCGATTTTTTCCGTGAACTCCGTTACAAGCCGTTTCTCCAATGGCATATAACTGGTTCATGGAAGTCTTGCTATTGAGATTTACCTTTATTCCTCCCATGAAATAATGCTGGGCAGGAACTACCGGAATCATTTCTTTTGGAACACTGTATCCATGTTCTTTACAATGCTTCACGATATTTGGGAAATGACTCAATAAATCATCCTTCTTAATCGGTCTCATGGAAAGCCATACATGCCTGCTGCCTTCCTTCTTCATCTGCTTTCGAATATTATGGGTTAAGATATCGCGCGGAAGAAGTTCATCGGTAAAACGCTGCTTCTTCGCATTAAACAATTGCGCGCCTTCCCCTCGGACAGATTCGGAAATCAAAAAGCTCCGGTCTTTCTCATCCTCATTGTAAAACGTAGTCGGATGAATCTGAATATAATCCACGTGTTCACATTCCACACCGTTTTTCAATGCCACTGCCACACCATCTCCGGTAAGGTGTCTGTAATTTGTGGAATGACGATAGATTCCTCCGATTCCACCACAAGCCAGAACGGTAATCTTTGCAGTAATAGTCTCCAGGGTTCCATCGGCTTTTCGAACCACGGCACCATAGCAGACATTGTCCTCACAAAGTAAGTCCACCATGCTCCAATGTTCCTTAATGGTGAGATTCTCTAATTCCTTACAACGGTCATACAGGTGACTGGTTATTTCCTTTCCCGTAATATCCTTGTGATAAAGAATTCGTTTTCTTGCATGACCTCCTTCTTTGGTATACATGAGATTTCCATCCTCATCTTTCTGGAAATCCACACCATAAGAAATCAGATCCTTTAATAAATCCGGCGATTCCTTAATCATGGTTTCTACTGCTGCCGTATTATTCTCGAAGTGACCTGCTTTCATAGTGTCATAAAAGAAACTATCAAAGTCCTCTTCATTCTGAAGCATACAGATTCCACCCTGAGCCAGGAAAGAATCACTGTGTTCCACTACATCCTTCGTGATCATCAATATGTTTTTGTCTTTTGGAAGGTTTAATGCACAATAGAGTCCTGCACATCCGCTTCCGATAATTAATATATCAGTTTTCATAAATTACTCTTTCTGCTATTCAGCATTTTTTAGTGAAAATTTAGGTCATTATAACACAACTTCGGAGAACTGACAAGACAGTTGTAAAGTCAGAATGACGTAAAAAAATCCCGTAATCCCTTTTTCAAGGATTACGGGGTCTTGAAATGATCCATAAACTGTTTCATCCAATTACTTAAATTGTCTTTTTCATAAATCATTGGTTCATGATTCGGATACATGGTCTTCATACGATATGCGTAATAGACCAGGCAAGCCAATAACACAACAAACAGAATCTTCTCATTGATTTTATTGATTTTCTTATATCGTTCCTCATCCTGAATCAGATACCGCGTTCCCAGTGCCACAACGGTTCCCACAACCACGGCAATCCAGAAGGGATGCATCCGCGTTGCTTCTACAAAACGCCCCTGAAAAACCAGAAGCATTGCCCTGGTAATCCCGCATCCCGGACAAGGGACGCCCCAAAGTAATCTGCTCGGACAAATTTTGTGAAACAATAGTTCAAAGAGAACGATAAATACGCCAATTGCTATTGCCGGCTTATATAAATTCTTGATATCCTGAATCAGTCGTTCCTTATTAAATTTCATCACACATTCCCATCAGCTCTATTTTTCTTTTTTCTGAAAATGCTTCAGTTCCATTTTCACTCTTCCCCAGTTGCAGAATACCGATTTAAACAATCTGTGTATCCAGCAAAACGGAAGAAGCCACCCATGTTTTTTAATGGATGGATAGATAAATTCCATTCGTTCTCTTTCCATAAACATTCGTCGGAAAAAGTATCCTTTTTTCGTTTTAATTCCCTGCTCTCTCTGATAACGTTCAAAAGACCATTTCTGATATTGCTCAAAGTTTCCGAAAACACCACTGTTAATGATGTATTCTGCCGGTCCTTTCAGTTCCTCGGTCATTGTCCCTTCGCCAAACCAGCACTCCGCTAAATCGCGGCACATTTTTTCAAATTCCACATACTGGAATTTCGGCAGGATTTCGTTAATATAATTCCAATCCAATTGTTCCTGATAGGCTTTCATCAGATAATACTGATCTAAGATGGAACGAATTCCACTTCCACCCATGGAATAATGCTTCTCAAAATGAAGCAGATGGAATAAATAATAATCTTCCAATGTCATATGGAGCAAATACGGATTTTCTGTATCCGGTACCAGACGTTCCCAAATATCATCGGTGTACCAATGATTTTCTTCCGTCGGTGGCAACAGTCGTCTGTGAATTTCTACCTCAATATAAGGACGTTTCTTATACACGTCATGACTGTCTTCCAGACCTACATCATAAGCCTCGTAACCCAATTCCTTCATCAGTGGAACAAAATCATTGATATTCTTTTCCTCCACAAGATAATCCAAATCCCCCATCTGACGGTACAATGGATTCGGATAGATTTTCTTCATCAGAGCACCTTTTAAAGGGAGAATATAATATTCTCCCTTTGTAGCCTGCTCTATAATCAATTTTGCCTCTGCCTGCTGGAACATATGAACAAGCTGATTGTTTCTATGAACTTCCTCCAGGCGTTCCAAAAGGTCACCTTCCGGACCTTTCTCCAGACGCTTCACTGCATCATAAATCATCTCATCTACTTGATGATATCTGGCCAGATTCAACACATCTTTCCAATCCACTTCTTCCGGCTTTTCCGCCGGCTGTTCCTGACGAACCATGGCTCTTAATAATGCAATTAAGTAATTACTGGTCTTCTGATTAATTTCCATACTATTCCTCAACGGTATTTATTTCTTCATCCTGCGGAGCCTCTGTTGGAGCTTCCGTCTGTGGAGCTTCCGTCTGCGGCGCTTCTGTCTGTGGTGCTTCTGTCACCTTTTCTGTTTTTGGTTCCGCTTTCTTTTCTGTCCAAACCTCTTCCGGTTCATCGACTTCTTCTTCCGTCCACACTTCTTCCGGCGCGTCCGTATCTTCCTCTGTCCATTCTTCCTTTGGTTCTTCAGTCTTGCTTTCCGTAGTGGTTTCCTCTGAGGTCGTCACAACAGTAGTCACTTCCTGTGTAGTTTCTTCCTCTTTACTAAAGTTCTTTGACATCACCGCCGCTACTGTAACAATCCCTGCAATCACAACAACAGCTACAACAATCGCAATGATGTTTAACTTCTTATTCTTATTAGTCAATTCCATCTTTTCGAGGTCATCATCTTCCTCATCTTCATCTTCAATGACAATTTCATCCTCGAAATATTCTTCTTCCTCTTCCGGGAAATCAAAATCTAAATCATCTTCCACGAATTCCACTTCATCCACGAAATCTGAATCGTCAATCTGAATCGGTGGAACAATTTCTCCGGTCTGACCGAAATCCTTTACTCCCTCTAAATCCGGAATAATCTTTGTTTCTGCAAAATCAGAATCGTCAATTTCCGGAATGATTTTTGTTTCATCAAGATCAATGTCCTGACCAAACCCTCTCTTTTCATCCATTGTATAACTCCTTTCATCGCTTCTACACTTCATTCTATAATATAGAAACGACTATAATTCCGTTTATATTTCAATCTGTTTCATTATAATTCACACAGAACTAAATTGGCAACCTTTTATTTTAAGAACACAGCAAAACGCAATTGCTAAACGAAATTGTTATTATGAACAAAAATAATTTCTAGGTTTCAAGAGCCACATCATTTTGCAATAAGATTCCATATTGTACTCATGTTTTCATCTGAGATTTCTTTCTCTTCGTTATCAAACCAAAAAATATTTTTTTCAGTCGAAATTTTTGCAGTATAACCGTTCTTAAAATCAATCATCATATCATATTCAATATCATCATCGACTTTTACACTTTCTCCTTTACTAATGTCCTTTATGACATCGATGAATTTTTTATGTTCTCCCCCTTTCAGGGAAACCGTCTGGTTATTATACATCACTTCAACTTCATCTGTATCAACATCAAAAACCGTGAGTGAGTCCTCTCCACCCTTCGTTTTATTACAAGACGTTAAAAACAAAGTTGCTAAAACCAATAACATTATTGTCAAAATTGTTGATTTTTTCCTCATCGTTCTTCCTCCTGTTCACAACCTTTTCCCGTGAATAACAAACATCATAATTACTGATGCTGTTGAACCACTTTTCTATTTTCATTTTTCACCTCCGCTTTTTATTTATGTAAATCTATCATTATTCCTCTTTTCCCTCAACACCTGTCTCATTTTCACTAATATGCTTAAGTTGTTTTTTTGAATTGTAAAGGTATTGTCTAAAAAATAAAAGATAAAGCATAATAAAAAAAGGATGCATCCGCATCCTTCTACTTATGTGTCATAATATAATCTTCTACTTCGTCCTGCTCAATATCCAATGCAATAGCAAATTCATCAAACAGATTTTTCTTTGCTTCCTTTAAATATCTGTCGTCCACGAAAGTAATTCGTTTTCCTTCTGCCATACGCTGACGGTTTCTTTCATATAATGCCTTAATGACTCCAATCAGCTTCTGACAATCAGCGGAGCTAATTGCTTCCTTGTAACTGTTTTCTCTCTGCTTTTCATTTTCAATCCACATCGGTTCAATGTTATCCATATGATTTACGATTGTTTCTGCCTCTTCCTTGCTGATGACAGAACGCATCACAACCTTATCACTGTCAACCGGATAAAATATTTTTCGATCTTCTGAATGCACCGGAACCAATGTGTAATATAGCTGATTTTTATCTGCCCCTGAAATGTCAATATGCGTTATTTCCTTAACCTGACATACACCATTTCTTCCATGAACAATATACTCTCCAACATCAAACATAATTTCCTCCTGCGAACAATCATTTCTCTATCTTTTCTCGACAAATCGAGTCGTTAACACTACTCATAATTATATCGCATTTGAGAAAAAAATGTCATAGACATAATCCACAATTTTTCATCAAAAATGCTGGCTGAATCAGTCATTATTGAAAGATTCGTCACTTCATCATGTCCCGGGCAGTAAAAATAATGATTGCAATTGCAATAATGCAAGGTAATACGAACACTACCAAAAAACTTCTTTGATCCGCTGCCTGAAGCAGTAATACAATAAAGATGATACAAATTGCAATTAAAATCCCTGCAATGATTTTTATCAGTCTATTATGTTTCTCTCGAGCTGTTTTCTTTGCCATTAGAAATCCTCCCCGGAATCATCCTCTTCGTCATAATCGTCCGGACCTTTATCAATTTCCGCAAGACGCTGAATATAGGAGTTTTCTGCAGCTTTTTCTTCTGCCTCCATAATACCATTACGGTTTTTGTCAAACTTACTGTCATATGGTCCATACTGCTTTTCTTTTTCAATAAACAGCACACCTAAGGTTCCCGGACCACAATGGCTGGAGATTACGCCTCCTGCCCTTGTCACGTGAATCTGCTTAAATCGACTCAAACCTTCCAGATAGCCTTTTATTTCAGATACAATACTCTCATCACAACCGGAGTGGGTAATAAATACATGATTATCCCTGGCGGAAAGCAACTGCTTTTCCATTTCCTTGGTATATTCCGAAAGAACATGTTCTAAGCTGCCACGATATTTTTTCCCAGCATCCATCTTTCCATCTTTCACCACAATTTTCGGTTTCACCTTAAATATTCCACCCACCAAAGCAGATGTTGCCGAACACCTGCCGCCTCGATGAAGGTATTTCAATGTATCCACCACGAAGCTGGAACGAACATATGGCTTTAGTGCTTCCATAACGCTTTCAATCTCTTTTGCTGTTTTTCCCTGCTGTGCCATTTCTGCTGCTTCTAATACCAACAGACCAATTCCCGTGGAAAGATTTCTGGAATCTATTACGGTAACTAAATCCTCACATTCCAATTCGTCAATTGCCATATTGACAACATTGTATTCTGTTGACATTTCGCTGGAAATTGTAAAAAATACCACTTCCTGCCCTGCTTCCACATACGGATTTAAGACATTTATAACATCTTCAATGGAAGATGCTGCAGTCTTCGGTGTGGATTTATTTTCTTCCGACCATTGGTAAATATCTTCCGGTGTCACGTTGACTCCATCCTGATACTCTTCTTCACCCAGGTGGATATATAATGGAATTAAATCAATATCATATTGTTCGATTAATTCTTTTGATAAATCACAAGTACTATCTGCAATAATCTTTACCATTCGATTCCTTCCCTTCTAATCTATTCTTCGTTCTGTACCTCATTAATGTCATAAGGAGTGGTCTGATAAACATAGTAGTTTATCCAGTTTGTCCACAACAACTGACCTGCAGCTCTCCAATTCACAATTGGTGCCTTAGTCGGATCATCATCCGGAAAATAATTCAGTGGTGGTTTTGGATTCAAGCCCTTACTCACATCTCGATCATATTCTAACTTTAATGTATCTGCATCATATTCTGAATGACAGAATACATAGAATTGTCTACTGTCCACCGTCTTGACAATTGCCACTCCGGCTTCTTCTGATTCCGCCATTAATTCCAGTTTCGGTTCTGCCAGAATCTGCTCTCTCGTAATCTCCGTAGCCCGGGAATGCGGTGCAAAGAACACGTCATCAAATCCACGGAACAGCGGGGACTGGCGATTTAAAATTTTATGTTCATAAATACCGGATAATTTTGGTAAACGATCCCTTTTTCGAATTCCATAATGATAATAAAGACCGGCAAAAGCACCCCAACACAAATAGAAGGTACAATGCACATGCTTCTTGGACCATTCCATAATTTCACACACTTCATCCCAATATTCCACTTCCGTGTAATCAATAAAATCCAATGGTGCCCCGGTAATAATCAACCCATCATAATAATGTTCCTTGACCTCATAAAAGGTTCTATAATATTCATCCAGATAATTTTTGTCTGCATGGCGTGACTGATAAGTTGCTGTCTGTAAAAATTCCACTTCCAACTGTAGCGGTGTATTGGACAACTTTCTCAAAATCTGTGTCTCTGTCACAACCTTCGTCGGCATCAAATTGAGGATGAGTATTTTTAACGGACGGATGTCCTGAGTCATAGCACGTGTCTCTGTCATTACAAAAATATTCTCATTTTCCAGAATATCTCTCGCCTGTATATTTTGTCTGATTTTGATTGGCATTCCATCATCCTCACTTTCAAATTTATTTGCTAACTACCTGTCCATACTTTACAGGTATTTCATAACCTTCTTCTGTGGCACGGAAACATTCCTCCGGAATGTCTCCATAGCCCTTTTCCAGAAGCACAACCACGGTAGATCCTCCATAAAGGAACATTCCCTTTTCTGCACCTCTCACAACTGTTCCGGATGTTTGATGATTCTTTATTTTTCCAATCATCATTGCACCCACTTCAATCTGGGAAACCACACCAAAGTTTTCTGTCTGCATAACCGTATATTCTCTGGCATTTTGAATGAATACCGGATATTCGTTCACTGCAATAGGTCTCACAGTATGAAGTTTTCCCTTTAACGGTTTATTTTCCAAAATTTCTCCATCATCAATATATCCATATCGATGGTAATTATCAACACACAAACGAAATACCAGACAGGTCCCTCCCTGATAATTCGGTGCCTTTTCACTTTCCTCCAGTAAGTCCTGAATTCCGTATCGGCTCTTTTTAATATAGAAGGATGACTGTTCATCAATATGGTATGCGGACAATTTCCCATCACATGGAGAAATCAATTTTTCTCTATCCATACAAACCGGACGCATTTCCGGCTTAATTCTTCTGGTAAAGCAATCATTGAAACAACCATAAGTTTCTTCTAAATATTCGCTCATATCAATTCCGGCATTTTTTATAAATCCCTTAATGTGAATCTTAGACAACGGGCTGTCCATATATTTTCCTGCTATTTTTGATAATCCCGGACGAATCAAAAGTTTTAATAGAACTCGTCCAGGTACTGTATGATATAAGAACCGAAGACTTTTCGTATCTGGTTCTATCTTGACTTTATGATTAAAATATTGATTCATTTCTCATTTTCCTATCACGAACGACCTACGACCCAGGCAATTACTACTGCAATAAACTCAATTGCTCCAATAAGAATGCCGATGTAAATCATTGTATTATCTGGTTTCTTTAATTTAAACTTACGAATAAATAAGATTGCTACTAAAATCAGCAGCACAAAGTATATCCATGAAATATTGATGTAGTTGATATAGAACATATGTCTCACTAACAGATATGATGGAAATACCAGGGAAGTAACCGTTACAGGAAGTCCCCAATAAATCTTTTCTTCCACACCGGAGCCCTGTGTTTCTTCGACGGTTACGTTAAAGTAAGCTAAACGCACCAGTGCACAAAGAACAAAACATGCACTCAATACCACGAGAATCCACATTGGCACACCTGCCAAACGACTTCTTAATCCGATTTCCTGGATATCAAACAAATCTCGACGATATAACGCGAATCCGATACAAACCGGAAATACACCAAAGGCTACCAAATCAGCTAAAGAATCAATCTGAATTCCAAACTGTTTTTCCATTTCGGTTCTGTTCTTTTTTGAACGAGCCACCTTTCCGTCAAAGGTATCAAAAAATCCACATAAAAGTAACAGCAATGCTCCGATATACGGATGACCATTCCCACTCAAGGATACAATGATTCCCACAACTGCTGTCATCAGTGAACAATATGTCAATACTACTGTGTAATCCCAAATTCCAATCCATTTATTCTTCATTTTTCTTTTGCCTCATTTCTTTTAACCCTTTTGCTGCATAAGCAACCAATGTAATAACTCCACAAACGAGAACTCCTCCATAAAAGGCAATTCCTCGACTAAGTAGTTCGAAATTCGTTGCTTCCTTTACCATATCCCCAAAACCATCCATAAACAGATAATCTGCAACGCCGACCGCTCCCGGGATTGGCACTGTATTCGAACCAATTACCACATATCCCTGTGTGATGAACACTTTTCCTAATTCCGGAAGTCTTCCATAATAACCGGCAAATACAAACACCGATACCATCATCATAGAAGCTCTTTGCAGGAAATTGTAAATAAATGCTTTGAACACATAACGTTTATTCTGAAGAATCGCCTGTGCACATTGCTTATACTGTGCCTCCGCTCTCACAATACGAAGTCTCCAGGCATGTCCTCTTTTCACCATATGAAAACGGCTTAAAATGCGAATCGCAAAATCTGCTATTTTCATAATAATTTTCTCTTTATATACCAATAACAGGAAGACAATCACCAATACAACCTGTAATACAATTCCAAAAATAATCAATGTCACGGAAAAATGATCAAACTGTTGCAACTGTGTAAACCCGAAAATTAAACAGATTAATGCCACTGCAATTATAGACAGTGCATACAATGTCAGATTAATCAACAGCACAATGGTCGTTACCGTTGCTGGAATTCCGTCCCCAATCATAAACAAGGCTGATGCCGGCTGTCCGCCGGATGCGGAAGGCGTGATTGCAGAAAAATACACATCTGCCGATGCGTAAACCACATTTCTTCCCACACTTTTCTCATAGCCAAACATCTTCGCTAAAGTTCGAATTGCCATTCCTTCAAAAAAAGCAAAACCAAACATTGCCAAAAGTGCCAGAAGCATCCAGTACCATTTTATTTTTTTTGCAAAGGCGATGAATCCCTCAATTGTAAAAGAACCACTCTGTTTCGTCATCGTCCAGATGGTGACAATTACAAGAAGGATAAACACAATCGACCAAATTAGTTTCTTTTTTGCACCCTTCATAATATGCTCTCTTCTAAATCTTTTTCCCAGTTACCCATTCATCCACTAACATTACCGTTCTGTGCTGTCCGCAATGTTGGTTCGCGGTTCCAACCAGGTTCTTCGATACAATCGCTCAATCAAGTAGTAAACCCGGTAAACCTTAAAGTTTCTTGACACATACAATCCAATTTCCACAACGGCAATTCCCGCAAGAATATCTACAAAGAGATGTTGCTTCGTTAATAATACTGTAGCAAAAATTAAGATTGCATATAAAAACATAAAGGTTCTGTAACCATTTCCTACCTTCTTACATCTCATGGCTCCTCGGAATACAAGCCAGCTCAAAAGGCAATGAATGGATGGGAATAAATTATTTGGTTCATCCATGGCATAAACAAAATTGGTCAGCCATACACTCAAGCCGTCTCCCACAACTTCCGGTCTTGCCATTTCTGTTGGCATTAGCAAGAAGAATGTCACGCAGAATAATTTCGCAATCTGCTCTGCAGTCATAACCATATAGCATAACTGTCTATTTTCCCTACATATTATAATAAATCCAACAATCCATGTGGCAAACGCTAATAGATAGGGTATCATAAAAAACGGAATCATCGGTAATTGATGATCCAGTGGAATACTCAAGTCATAGTGATGTAATTTGTTTGTAATTGGTCTTGTTCCAAAATATGCAAACATATTAAATGACAAAGATACAATTATGGGTAAAATAGCATACTTAGGAAGTATTTTAAAAATTCTTTCCATAGTTCCCCTTTCTTCTCTATAACGCATACTATCGCATACTACAACAAAAAGCATTATAACACTAATTTTTCTTTTTTGCACCCTTTCCATATATATTCCTTATTTTTCGGGTATTATGCCTAGTATTCTCATAAAAAACTTGACTATTTTTGACAAAAAAGACATTGAAAAGAATTTGAAAATCGTTTATCCTAATTGTATGATTCGTGTGACTGGCGGATTAGTGGAGAAAACCACAGGGAGCACGAAGGTAAGAACGTCGACCGCCTGGGCAGCCAAATGGGGGCTTCTCAGGCGGCTTATTTTATTTATTTTTAGGAGGTTCTATTATGAAGATGTTGTCACTTGAAAATGAATTGAAAGAAAATTCATATCCGGGACGTGGAATTGTCATCGGAAAATCACCAAACGGAAAGTACGCTGTAACTGCTTACTTTATTATGGGAAGAAGCGAAAACAGTAGAAACCGTGTTTTTGTAACAGAAGGAGAAGGCATCCGTACAGAAGCTTTTGATCCTTCCAAATTAGTTGATCCAAGCTTAATCATTTACGCGCCGGTTCGCGTTCTTGGAAATGACACAATCGTAACAAACGGTGACCAGACTGATACAATTTACGATTTAATGAAAGAAGGACAAACTTTCGAACAGTCTCTTCGCACTCGTGAATTTGAGCCGGACGGTCCAAACTACACCCCTAGAATTTCAGGTATCATGAATGTAGCTGATGGTGCATATAACTACAGCATGTCCATCTTAAAGAGCAACAACGGTGATCCGTCTTGCTGCAACAGATACACATTCTCATATGATAAACCGGTAAACGGTGAAGCACACTTCATTCACACATATATGCACGACGGAAATCCGCTTCCAAGTTTTGAAGGTGAACCAAAGCTTGTTTCTGTATTGGACGACATCAATGAGTTCACAGATTTAGTTTGGAACAGCTTAAACGAAGATAACAAGGTTTCTCTCTTTGTTCGTTACATCGACATTGAAACAGGAAAGTACGAAACAAAGATTGTTAATAAGAATCAGTAAAAGGAGATTTTCAATGAAAGAATTAGAATTAAAATATGGTTGTAACCCTAATCAGAAGCCATCTCGTATTTATATGAAGAATGGCGAACTTCCAATCGAAGTATTAAACGGAAAGCCTGGATACATCAACTTCCTTGATGCATTCAACGGATGGCAGTTAGTTCGTGAATTAAAGAAAGCAACAGGTCTTCCTGCTGCAACATCATTCAAGCACGTTTCACCAGCCGGTGCTGCTGTTGGTCTTCCATTAAGCGAAACAGAAGCAAAGATTTACTGGGTAGACGATCTTGGAGAATTATCTCCACTTGCTTGTGCATACTCTAGAGCAAGAGGCGCGGACAGAATGTCTTCTTACGGTGACTTCATTGCCCTCTCTGATGTATGTGACGTTTCTACTGCAGAAGTTATTAAGAGAGAATTCTCTGACGGAATCATTGCACCGGGTTATGAACCGGAAGCTCTTGAATTATTAAAAGGTAAAAAGAAAGGTACTTACGCAATCATCCAGATTGACCCTGATTATGAACCGGAAGAATTAGAAACAAAAGAAGTTTTCGGTATTTCTTTCGAACAGGGACGTAACGCATTAAACATCGACGATGAATTCTTCGCAAATGTTGTTACAGAAAACAAGGAACTTTCTGAACAGGCAAAGATTGATATGGCAATCTCTATGATTACATTAAAGTATACACAGTCTAACTCTGTATGTTTCGTAAAGAACGGACAGGCAATCGGTGTTGGTGCCGGACAGCAGTCCCGTATCCACTGTGTTCGTCTTGCAGGACAGAAGGCTGACAATTGGTTACTTCGTCAGTCTCCACAGGTATTAAATCTTCCATTCAGAGATGACATCAAGAGAGCTGAAAGAGACAACGCCATTGACCTTTACATCGGCGAAGACTATATGGACGTTTTAGCTGACGGCGAATGGGAAAGAGTTTTCACAGAAAAGCCGGCAGTATTCACGAAGGAAGAAAAACAGGCTTGGCTTGCTCAGGCTGAAGGAATCACTCTTGGTTCTGACGCATTCTTCCCATTCAGCGACAACATTGAAAGAGCTGCTAAGAGTGGTGTTAAGTATGTTGCACAGCCAGGTGGATCCATCAGAGATCAGGACGTTATCGACGCTTGTAACAAGCACGGTATGGTAATGAGCTTCACCGGATTAAGATTATTCCATCACTAAAAGTGGTGCAAAAATAAAACAGCAGATGCTCGTTGGGAGTTTCCTCACAAACGAGTGTCTGCTGTTTTATTTTTTTAGTACGTTATCACTGAACGAGCATGCCGCCAAGCGGTATGCGAATGACACCACTTTGTTTTTTGAAAGCTATTTTCTTCCACTAAAATAACCAATCGCCGAACCAATTCCCATTCCAGTTAACGAAATGATCAATCCCGGAATAATCATTCCAAACTCCGGCGAATTAAATTTATGGAATGATTTCATATTTGCAAGACTAAACGTTCCGTATCCTGCTAACATATACATAACGCCAAAGAACAATGACATCAGCCATTTCCCCTTTCCCCATCCGGAATCCAGACCGATAAATAGCGAAACATTTAAGGTGACTACCGGCAACACCAGATAGAATACCAGCAATGAATAACCCATGGCATCGTCCGGTTGTGTTCCAAGCCAAAACATTAACAGTGCAAGAGACCATACCGCGAGATAAATTCCCACCTCGAGTAATTTCAGTAATCTTTTCTTGCTTTTTACTACATTGGTGCTTTCCTCTAAATAAGATACATAACTTGACATTTTTTTGTCCTCCTTTAATAGCAGGTCAAGACTAATGTTGTAGACATCGCTCATTTTAATCACGCTGACAATGTCCGGATAAGTCTTATCATTCTCCCAGTTCGATATTGTTTGTCTACTGACTCCCAATAATTCTGCAGCCTGTTCCTGCGTGTATGAAGCAGACGTTCTAGCATTTTTTAGTTTGTTTCCAAGTTCCATTAGTCTCTCCCCTTTTTTGTCAAATTATATTCTCCGAAAGCCCCTGATTCAATCAAAGGTCTTTTACATCGGCTTATTTTCAATGTAAAAATTCTTTTACATTGAAAATATTCCCTGCAATTATATCATTTTCCACACCATATGAAAAGAAAGAAGCCTCCTTTACGTTAAGGAGACTTCTGTTTCTAGAAACAATATTTGTTTTGCGGGTACCGATAATGTTTCTTATTCAATTGTAATATACTTCTTTTCCTCTACCTGAGGCTTTGCTTCTTTTTTCGGAACAAACAGTTTCAATATTCCGTCTTCAAACTTTGCCGTCACATCTTCCTGTTCCACTTGGTCGCCCACAAAGAAGCTTCTCTGATATTTTCCATAATACCGCTCCCGGCGGATATATTTTCCTTCTTTTTTCTCTCCATTATTTTCTGTTTTATGCTCGGCAGAAATGGTAAGATAACCATCCTTCAACTCCGCTGTAACTTCTTCCTTCTTAAATCCCGGAAGTTCCATATCGATTTCATATCCCTTTTCGACTTCTTTTACATCAGTGCTCATTTTCTTAAAGTCCGGCATATGTTGCTTATACGCTGGCTCCACTGTCCAAAAATCATTAAAGTCATCAAAAAATCCTCTTCCAAAAATACTAGGTGTTAACATAATCACTACCTCCTTTATTTTAACGGCTTTGCGTCGTTTTTTATTATATGCAGCTTGTGGAATCCTATGTTTTCCCTTCGCTTGATTATGTTATAGCACTTCTGTTAGCACTCGTCAATAGTGAGTGCTAATAACTTTCTGTTATATTTTTGTTAACAAATTATGACCTTGACTTTCTCTTCAACCTCAGCCTGTTTTTTCCCTTTATATGTATAGGGGATTCTACTCTTATTTCCCTATCCTTTTAAAAAAACCAATCTATAGGGTACACTTCAAATTTGATTGCGTACAACTTTTACCCTATCTTTTACAATCTTACAATATGTAAGGTACACCAAAAATCCAATTGTGCACAACTTCTACCATGTATTTTGCCAATATTCAATATATAGGGTATGCCTCAACACTCAGCCAAACCACAGTTGTACCTTACATTTTATAAAAATGACATTCATAAGGTATCGCCGACTTTTAATCTTCCAGAAACTGTACCCTACCTTTCACAAAAATGACATTCATAAGGCATTTCCACCTTTCAGTGCTCCAGAAACTGTACCTTAGTTTTCGCCAAATCACGCATCATAGGGTCATCCTCCTCCACCGGATCCCAAGGTACAAAAAATCCCCTTCATTTCCTAAGAAATGAAGGGGCCATCCTATACTTGAATGATTATTTTGCTGCCTTTTCAGCTGCGATTGCTTTGTCGCTCTTCTTTACTAAGAATAATGACATGCAAAGTGCTACGATGTATAACGCGATTGTTGCGTAAAGTACATACTGGTAACCTGTTGGGTTAACGATTACTTCTTCTCCGTGAAGAGTTCCTGTTACAGGCTTTCCGAATTTACCTACAATCCATGTAGCCATCTGGTTTCCTGAGAGACCAGCGAATGCCCATGCAGAAAGTGTAATTCCGTGGATTGCACTGATGTTACCCATTCCATAGTGGTCAGATAATAATGTAGGAACATTTGAGAATCCACCACCGTATCCAGCGTTTACCATAAAGATCAATGCTAAAACTAATACAACAAGTACTGCATTCTGAACGCTGATTGATGTAAATCCGTCTGCTGGATTTGCTGCGTTCTTGATTCCGTTTGTTACCATAACAAGTGCTGTTAAGGCGATGGAAAGAATGAAGATTAACTTGTAAATTGTGTTTCTATCTTTTAAGCTATCAGCCCATGCAGAGAATCCTAAACGACCACCTGCATTGAAGATTGCTGAGAATGTAGAGATGATACCAGCGAATGCTGCAAGACCAATACATTTAACAATCATCTTTTCCTGTGAGATTAATGCAAGACCACAAGTAATGTTGATGTAGAACATTACCCAGATACCAATGTAGTTTGCCCAACCCTTTGTCTTGATTGTAGCAATGATACCTTCGCTCTTATCCTTCTTAGCCGGTTCAACCCAGCCTTCAGGTTTCTTAAGAAGTAAATGTCCGATGAACATCATGATAAAGTATACAACTGCAAGAATGTAGAACATTTTGCTTGTACCAAATTTTGGCTGTAACCATTCCATGATTGGGCTGGCAATCGCTTTTGCTCCACCGAATCCTGCAACGGCAAGACCTGTTGCTAAACCTTTACGGTCTTCGAACCAAAGCATTAATGTCTTAACCGGTGATAAATAACCCGTTCCAAGACCAACACCCATGATGAAACCATAACATACATAGATACCGATTAATGCGAGAACAGAATGGGTATGGTGTGTACCATAGTAAATAAAGAATCCTGTTCCTGCCATACCTGATGCAAAACAGATTGTTGCAATCAAGGATGATAAATGAATGTTCTTTTCTACAATACCACCAAGGAATGCTGCTGACATACCAAGGAAGAAGATTGCGAAACTGAATGCCCATTCTACGGCCGGCTTATCCCAACCGATGTCCTTTGAGATTGCTTCACTGAATAATGACCAGCAATAAACAGTACCAATACTAAAGTGTAATAACAAAGCAGGAATCGCTGCGCGAATCCACTTGTTGGCTCTCCAGCCTTTTTGTGTGTTCACATTTTCACTCATAACTTTTGTACTCCGTATTCAAAATATTTACGTGTTTCTAAAAAAACACGCATAAACGTATTAATTATAAACGAATTATTCGTTTCTTTCAAGATGCATCCCGTAAAAAAAGAAAACAACACCCGATTTCCGGGTGCTGTCATAATATTTTTTATAAATCAGATGTACAATGTGGACACTTTGTAGCATCTTTATCAATTTCTGATTTACAGAATGGACAAGTTTTTGTGGTAGGATCTGCCTTTGGTTCTTCCTTCTTGAACTTGTTCATCGCCTTAACAATTAAGAACAGAACAAATGCAGTAAGAATAAATGTAATCACTGCATTAATGAAGTTTCCGTACATTAATCCCTTAAACTCTAATTCCTTAAACTTCAAATCCTTTGTTGCCATGGTGATCAATGGTGTTAAAATGTCTTCTACCAACGAAGTTACAATCGCAGTAAAAGCAGAACCGATGATAATACCAACAGCCATGTCCATTACATTTCCTTGTGCAATGAATTTTTTAAATTCATTAAAAAAATTCTTCATAATGTGTCTCCTTTCCAAAAAATTGCTACTTCTATTATACTATCTTTTTCAACATTTTCTACTATTTTATTCATTTGTCAAACTTATCCTACACCTTGCCGATTCATTCTTGTTATAAAAAACATTCTTTGATAAAATACTAATTAAGTGAAAATATTTCTTTTGTTTAAAAGCGTTGCTTTGCGCAAAGAAATCAATATTTACCAAAGGAGACCGGCTATGAAATCTAACCCCAAAGAGGATCTTCCTGATGATATTTCTCAGAAAGAGCAGGAAGAATTATTAGATAAAATCTTAGAAGAAAGTGATGCATTAGACTCGAAGGAATCTGAAACTCCTTACGACACTTCAGAAGATTTCGACATCTTCGACGAAGCAGAAACGAACAATGAATTTTATGAGGACTTTCGTTCCATTCCATCAGTAGAAGCTCCAAAGAAAAAGTCCTTACCAATCATTCCAATTATTGCTGCACTTTGCATTATCATTGCACTAATCGTTCTATGCGTCGCCTTCAGTAAAAACGACAAACGCACGATTAAAAAAGTGCTGAAGGCTTATCAAAAGATGGACGGAGAAGCTTATGCAGACTTGTTGGATGAGGACCAGATAAAAAATGACATGGAATTTTCCGGAAAAGATTATAAAGACGATGACGAAGTTGCTGATTTTTATACAGATTACATGAAAGAAAGTTATCTTTTAAGCGACCAGCATTTTGATTATGAAATTATTGATTCTAATGAAATCCCTAAGAAATTATTAGAAGATTATAATGATGACTTTTATCATCTGGAAAACATGACAGAATATACCATAAAGATTATTTATGATGATTATGACAAATACGCTTATCAATATTGTGAAGTTCTCATCGGAAAAGACAAGGATATGGGACGGATTTTTTTAGGAATTACAGAATTCCGTCCTTCTTATTAATAACGAAAGGGGCTGTAAAAAAACTCCCTAAATAGCAGAACTGCATTGGCCATTGCCAATGCAGTTCTGTTTCTTTATGTTCAGTTATCATAATTGTTGATTTTAGAGGCACTTTAATAAGCCCTGTGTTAATAAGAGCTTTTTAAACT
>JAILRB010000024.1 GCA_024698585.1 Eubacterium sp. | reverse complement strand
AAAAGGCTCTTATTAACATAGGGCTTATTAAAGTGCCTCTAAAATCATCAATTATAATAATTATACATAGAGAAACAGAACTGCATTGGCAATGGCCAATGCAGTTCTGCTATTTAGAGACTTTTTTTACAGCCCCTTTTTATCGGTTTATTCATTTTGATATGAAGTCCAATAAGTTCCGATGTATTCTTTGTCTAACTGCTCACCAATCACAATGAATACTTCCTGTCCTACCGCACTTTTTTGCAGGGAAATTTCCGTTTTTGTGGCGTTCACTTCCAACCACTCTTCTCCCGTTTTCAAAAATCCCTTAATTCGGAAAATATTCCCGGCATTCGAATCATTCATCAGTTTCTGTAAAGTTTCTTCCAGGGTATCCACCGAAGTTTCCACATGAAAGAAAAAGACCGAATCAAAGTCCTTCATTCCGGAGTATTTTGTCAGCGTGGCATTCCGATATCCGGAACTCTTTAATTTTCTAAACTCCTCTTCTGTCATCTTTCCCTGTTCCCAGCGGTAAACAGAAGTAATCTTTTGGTTACACTGAAACTGTGCCAGACACTGTTCCATAAATTCCACCAGCGCCGGAACATCATTGGGATGCTTACACTTGCTGACCACCACGGTTCCTGCATTGGCCACCTGCGTAGCCAGAATATATTTTGCAAAATCAGAGAGATTCCGGTCCACTGCAGCTTCCACCACGGTTAAGACATTGCCACGCTCATACCATCGTTCCAGTGGATCCTCATATAATAAATCAAAGAACTCTTCCACTTCAAATAATCCGGAAGGTTCCACCAGAACCTGATGATAGCCTTCCAATGCCATAGTGATTAATTTGGTTTTCAGTCGTCTTCTACTACAATCCTTATCTCCGCCGATCACCATTTCCAGCTGACAGCAGTCCCCCAGCTCCCGGTGCAAAAGCAGTCGGTCCACATTGATTGCGCCATAGTCATTCACAATGATTGCGACTTTTTTTCCTTCCGCCACAAAATGTTTCGCATATTCCATTAAAAATGTAGTTTTTCCGGCTCCTAAAAAACCGGTAACCAAATCCACCTTAATCATATCCTTATTCCTTCAAATTCCTTTTTATTTGTTTTAACTGTCGGCTCAATTCCTGTCGCAGGGAACTTTTCTCCAAGGCGCAAACCAGTCGACTTGCCCTGTCATATTCTGCGGTGCTCTTTTCTTTCCTTGCAATTTTCACCGATTGTCTTGCCAGCTTTTCCTGTTTCATCCACTGGCGAACATACTTACAGACCGTTTTTGTCCAAACCCGGTAACCGCTCATGGTAATGTGCACATAGTGGTCACTGCAATAGGCAGAAGCCAATCCACCGTGGGAATCTTTTAACGGAGTGGAAATATCGATAAAATAAACATCCCTGGTCTTTTTACAATATTTCTCTAACAATCGGTTCAGGCGATTGATATTCTTATTATTAAGATCCTGCATCTGCTTTCTATAATATACCGGAGTCGTACTCTCAATAAAAATGATAATCCCCGGATTCTTTTTACGGATTCCTTTCAGATAATTCTTATATCGCTGAAAGACCCGATCCGGACCTTCCCACATATCATTAATTCCCATGTTTATAAAAACGTACTTTACCTTTGCCATGGAAACTGCGTCCTTTGCGGAACAATTCTTCCCCTTATAATTTAGTCGATATTGTCCCCCAACAATCTGGTCGTTGGTAAATGAGTAACATCCCTTCACTAACATGGTCGGATTTCCCAGATATTTGCTTCCTTCATAATCCAGATACATTCGCTGCCCCACTCCGATGGAGCTGCCAATGAAAGCGGATTTTCCAAACAATCGCTTTACTTCCCGATCCGTTACCCGGACCTTGATTTTTTTCAATCGTTGTTTTTTCACAACCGGTCTACTTACCGTGGATTCTTCCACAACCTTTCCGAAAGTCGTCATGCTTTCAGGCCGCGTCGTTCTATTGTCAGCCGAAACCCATTCCAGCTGGCACAAAAAAATGGAAACTGATAATAAAATAATCATGAGACCTGTTGCCGTTTTATGTTTCTCTCTCATAAAACATCACCTCCGGACCTTATTAGATTATTTTACTATAGTTTCCATTTTCCGTCTATTTTTTCAATTGAATCACTGCTGCTTTTGAAACATAAGATGGCTGAACCATCGGGTTATATAAATAACCTCTGCGGTAACCACTCATGATTTCCTCGAAGAATCCCGGACATTCCAGTACCATGGAAATCACATTGTCTCCATTCGGATTCAGGTAAGAATCCGGAATATAGAATTCTTCCTGTGGACCAATGATATCGTACTGGGCCACCGGCTTTCCATTCACATAAATGAGAAGTCTTTCATCCGCCTGAATCGGAATGATCTGAAGCGGAGCGGAAATGCCTTCTGCCGGATTGTAACGGAAGTGGCGTCTGAACCATACCACATGTCCCATCTCTTTTCCCACTACCAGTTTTTCCACATCCGGAGCAACCTGCCAGCTGTCATCGTTGTATTCCAGTGTCTGGAATCCCTGATGATATCCACTGAGCTGATAACGAACCTTGAAGGACTCTAATGCCACATCCAGCTTCGTTCCATTCTGATAATTACCTTTAATGAAAATCGGATTCATAATTCCACTCAACTTCACTAATGCGCCTTCATGAGGATGAGATTTATTATGGAACTCATTGGCATATAAGATTGCTATAGTATTCGTTCCCTTTTTCAATGCTGCCGTCACATTATGTCGGTCAATAGACTTATTTCTGGCACGGAATACCAATTCCCCATTAATGTATAACAAATAGCGGTCTGTATCATTGTGGTCAAAATATAAATAACCGTCCTGAATATCATCCTCTAATTCGAACTTGGTGCGATACCAATAATAACCATGCCGGAAGAAATCCTCTTCTTCCAAAGAAGTTGGCTTCGGAAGAACCTTCCAGGAGTCATCTGCAAAGCCCTCTGTGATTTCCTCACTATCTGCCTGATATTTCCAATTCGATGTCCACTGAACAGAAGGGTGATTTACGAACTGTGCTGTTTCAAAGGAAACTTCCTGAAGTCCGCAGTTACAAGACTGTACCTGTAACTCTTCAGTATCGAGAAGCGCATCCTTTAAGCTTGCGCCTTCCTTCATTGAATAGAACTGAACAAAGTTCTTTGTATTTTCCTTATATTGAATGTTCAAAGAGACTGTTTTCTCGTCTTCTTCCACTGCTTCCACATAATAGAGATTGTGGAACAATAACCCATCCTTCAGGAAGTCCACACGACCAATCATGGCATCTTCTAAAATGAAGAAACGAACATCCTTCGCCCTTACAATGACCATATCCCCGTGTTCATAGATCACAAGGCTGGTTCCGTTTCCGGCATCATATTTCTTTGCATTTCCACAAATGATTTCAACATCCTTTGCATCCACATTAAGGCAAAGTTCTCCTGCCATACCATGGCTTCCATACATTACTACCGCTGTCTCTTTTTCATATTTTTCTGTCATCCAGATTTCTGATGTGGAAAAATTAAGTTTCACATGGGTTTCCGGAATCTTGAATGCAATTGGAAACATTCGTGTCTGATTTGCCTGAACTGTCGTTTTAAAAAAGTATTCCCTGTCGTTTAATTCTGCCGGGACCCTTACAGTAATTGTCTTATCTGCTTCTTCCACGTTACGAACAAAGAAGAATCTTCCCTGATCATTTCCTTCCTGATAGGTTGTGAAATTCTCATAAGCCTGGTCAATGGACTTGTCCAAGAAGGCATTATCCTTATTCAGAACTGCAATATTTTCTCCACCGGAAACAATTTCCATATAAGATTTCCGGTCACTTTCGGAAATGATATGAGAGAACTGTTTGGCAAAGCGAATGAAACCTTTAATCCAATAATATTTTTCCCGATGAACTTCTCCGGTTTCTCCGATCGGTGCGCCACCAAAATCATAGCTGGTGATGTTTCCGAATCCGCCGAGTGCCACGTCACCACGACCTCCAATGAACGGGAAGGTGGTTCCTCCCACCATCATATAGTAATTGACAATGGACGCTCCTGTAATAAAGACACTCTTGGAAACCCCTTCTACCACATCCACTTCCGGGATGTATGTAGGAGTTCCAATCTGTGAGAACCAGCCTGCCTGCAATTCCAAAATCATGATTGGTGCATCCGGCTGGGTTTCCTTAGAGCTTAATAACTTCTGCTCGAAACGCTCATATTCTGACATCCATAAGCCGGGAATATTTGGATAATACGTTCTGGTATCAATGATTCCCTTTCCACGTAAGAATTCTGCCTCGTTGGCAAACTTTGGAACATTGATTCCATATTCTTCCATAGAACCTTTCAGGAACATAAAATATTCAATGGCATCTTCTAAGGAAATCGGTTCTTCCCCGTATTCCATCAGATGGTCGTATTCATTTTCCACCTGAGCTGCAATAATGGTTCCACCATTGGTAATCAAGTGCGAATTAATCTGCTCTGCCACGGAACGATACCAGTATTTACAAAGTTCCAGATACTTTTCATCTAACATACGAATTCTGAATTCTCCATTGGCCACCTTTTTAATCAGCCAGTCCGGATGTCCACCGAAGTCCAATTCCGCACAAATATATGGACCCGGTTTAATCAGAACATAAAATCCATATTTTTCACAAAGAGTCAGGAAGCGATCTAAATCGTAATCGCCATCCCAACGCTGCTTTCCTTCCTCTGGTTCATGCATGTTCCATGCAATGTATACCGAAATCAGGTTTGCTCCTGTCGCCTTCATTTTCTGAAGACGATCTTCCCACATTGCTGCAGGAACACGGAAATAGTGGAATTCTCCACCAATTAGAAATTCATGTTTTCCATGAATGATAAATCCGTTTTGATCATAATCAATAATCTCTTTTAAATCAGTACTCAAGGTTAAAGCTCCTTTCCATTCTTTTTAAAAAATATATCCATCCGGTCGATTTCGCCGCTTCTGATTCTGCTTGCATATGGCTCTGCCACAGTGCTTCCCTCAATTCGCTGAACCAGATGATTTCCCTGATATAATTCTATTGTTTTAATTTCCGCATCTGCATCATAAGTATTCACTCTCTGGTCGTTATGATAAACTGTCAGAATGCTTCCGAATAAGGTTGCCGCAAAAGTATTCTTCGGTTGGGCAAAGGTTCTTGATTCCTTTTCCCAAACCACTTCTGCCACCTGGTCTTCTTCCGTGAATAACCATGCCGGGAGTTTCGGGTCCGGCTTGAAGCACAATTCTCCATCTTCATTTAAGAGGAACGGTTTTTCCCCTACGGTCATCAATCGCCACATATGAAGCATTTCAGTAGAAGCTCCTGTCAGTCGGGACTGATATCCTGTACCGTGAAGACTTTCATTTGGATGTGCCGAGCTGGCAATAAAGGAAGAATTTTCCAGGATACTTCTTCCGTATACTTCCGGATTTAACGCCGGAATAAAAGACGTCTTTAAGTAATCATAAAATTCCTCATAGAGACCGGAACGGAGTAATTCCAGGAAATATTTGTATTCCATATGGAGGAAGACTGCTTCGTTTTCCAACCATCCTCTTGGGAAAACATTCTGTCTTCCGATTTCCTTGGTTTCCCCCATTACATTTTCATTTAACTTAAACATCTGAAGCTTCTCATCATAAATTTCACTGTTCTTTAACGCTTGATGAAGCTTAGCAGAACCGGAAGGATTTACGCGCATCATATGAACCTGTCCTTCCAGGAATGGAGGGATAGGACGGGTCTTAAACTCCGTGACATTTACCAACGGAAGATTCATTGCCCCATAAAGTTGATTTCCTTCCTTATCCTTTTCTAATTTATAAGCGACTGCTTCATTAATGAAGTAGGTATTATAAATTCCTTTTTCTGCGTCAAAAGCTTTCTTCAATCCCTGCTCAATTCGTGTCTGAACCATCTGGAAGAAACTGCGAACCTGATGTCCGGATAGAATCTCTTCTTTTCCGTCAATGCCGAAAGTAATCATATCCCGATAGGTTTCCTTCGCATTGTTACTCTTTTCCCAATATTCCATGCCTTCGATATTTTCTTTTAATAATCGGTAAATACAGTCAAAGAAAAACTTCACTTCGGAAGGAACCTTCATTTCATCCTCTTCTGCAGTCCACAAAAGCATTATGGAAGCCAATCTTTGGATTTCCGCACTTTCGTTGATGGACGAGCCAATGATTCCAGGCATTCCATTTAAGGCATCGCACCATCCCGGTTTTCCACCTTCCATTTCCACACCGATTCCTTCCGGATCCAGGGAAGCAATCTTATTCATTAACAGGATTAAGATTTTTGCCGCCAATGTGGTGTAGTAAATGTTGCCGGTTCCTTTTCCGGTGCGGACCTGCGTCGGACGATATTCTCGCTTCGCCATCAGTTCTGTCTTTTCCGGCACCTTCTTCAAGGCACCATATTGGCGAACGCCTGCCTCGGTTAACACATAACGCCTGTTTCTTGGCACAACAATTTCATCATTGTCGTAGAATGTATAATCACAGGATTCAAAAAGAATCTGTCGAACCTTATCCGGATAAACCTGAATAAACTGTTCCAGTAAATCAATATTGTAAATCCAGTGATCCACCCAGTATCCTTCTTGGAATGTGGCAAGATCCACTTTCATACACTGTTCCAACAAATCATTCAGAAAACTATCCAAGGTTCCTTCCTGAAGCAAAAGTTCCTTCTGTTCAATTTCCATCAACAAGGCTCCCGGCGTGAAGGCTTTTGCAAGAACTGGTTTCAAAGTCTGAGCATCTTTCCCTGCAAAGTACTTTTTCAGGACTGTCTCACAGGCTTCCTGATTTTCCACTTCGAACTTGGAACCATTCAGCACTAATGGATTAAATCCATCTAACTGAATCAGATTAAAGAAGGTCTTTAAATCCGTATCTTCGATAAACGGGAAGAAATATACATCATTTCTTCGATTCTGATTTACATCACGGAAATTGGAATTTCCCTGAGAATAATTTGTGGAATCCACCTGAAAGAAATTATATTCACGTTCCAAATCCCCATGTTTTCTGGAATAGACATAGAACACGTGCTTTCCATTCCCCACAGAAATCGGATATCCACCACGCAGGTAATTATCCATGAAAGATTGGCCCATATATAAGTCCAGATTTTTGAAGTTACTAGAAGTAAATGCATGACGTTTTGTCCGCTCTATCAACTCTTTATTCTTAAGAATCTTATCTTCCATATAGTCCGGAGTAATGGTGCTCTTTACAAATTCCTGATACTTGTTAAAACTTGGCGCACTGCCCACCAAAGTATAGGTCACATCCATTGTTCCCGGTTCCAAGGCAATGGTCTTACAACCGAAAGCGCAAGGAGTATATCCTACGGAAACCTGTTCCTTCGGAACCTCAAATCCTTCTTTTAAGAACTTCGCCGGATAAGTAAAATCCGAAACATTGCCAAAAATATTAGAAGGGTCCACGATGGTCTTTGAAATCTTCATCTCCCCTTCTACAAAATTAAAATTCAAATAGAAGTTTCCACCTTCTAAAAGAACTGTCTCTGCCGTATCATAAGGAAGTGATTTAATCCGGTAGAAAGGTAACCCCTCATCTAAATCCGCATTCATCCATGCCTGACGCAAGTTGCTTTCATTCTTCATATCCTGATTAATTAGAAAGTATGGAATAATGACTGCCATACCATCCGCAACTTCCACAGAAATCGGTTCACTTCCAATATTTTCAATAGAAACTTTACGAATCAATCCTGGAATCTTTTCTTCCGGTAAGGTACAAAACATCACCGTGGTCTTGATTCCTAAAGTTTCATTCACATCCTCCAGACTTACATCGTAGGAGGTAATCATCATTTTCTGTGTTACTTTCTGAGCCTTATCCAGGGACATATCCCGAAACGGCTCGTAGAAACATTCTTTCCCATCTGCCTTTTTAACTTTCAAAAAAGTACGGAATCCCTGCAATGCCGTCTGACGATATGCCTTATTGGCAGGCTGGAATTCCATAATGGAATAATCTTTATTGTTCACACCGAAGGTCGCCATGGCCTGTCCACGGTTCACGTAGTAGGCCCACATTGGCTTTCCATACAATCCGGACACTGCCGGCAGAAAGCTGGCAAATGGTTTTTTCTGATTGTACTCTTCGATTACAAATTCTTCTTTTTCATTAATATAATAATTCTTGCTCATTCTTTTCTCCATTTTCTTCCGTTGCAACATCAATGTTTTAACCGATATTCCCTCGGTGACATTCCAACGATTTTCTTAAAGACTTTTGAGAAATATTTTTCATCATGAAATCCCACTTTATAAGCGACTTCATAGTTTTTCAGATAATTCTGTTCCAGATAGCAGCAAGCTCTGTCAATTCGAACAGTATTTAAGTAATCCACAAAACCACATTCCAGATTCTGGGACAAAATCGTGGATAAGTATCCGCTGGAAATTCCAAGAATATCCGCCACGGAAGATAAGGAAAGATTATCCATATAATGTTCGGAAATATATTCCTGAGCAGCCCGAACTAAGTGTCCGGTATTCTTTTCTTCTTCCAGAACCTTAATTTCTTCCTTCCCGTACTTCTTTTCCATATGTTCATTAATACATTCCAGAATCTCATTGGCACGAACCGGCTTCAACAGATAATCTGCTGCCCCATATTTAACTGCCTGCTGAGCATACTTAAACTCATCATATCCACTCAGAATCATGGTAATCGGATCAAGTCCTGCTTTCTTTACTTCCTTCATGACTTCGATTCCCGTTTTCAATGGCATCTGCACATCTAAAAGAATCAGTTCCGGCTGATACTTGATAATCATATCAATGGCCTGCTGCCCGTTTTCCGCTTCATAAACCTTATCAAAACGATTACTGTGAAGCTGAATATACTTTGCTAATCCTCTTCTGATTGTATCTTCATCATCTGCAACCAATAACTTCATAAATTTATCACCCCTCGCTTAATGGAATTTCTACAATTACTTTCGTTCCATGACCTAAACTGCTTTCGATTTCCAGTTTAAAATCTCCGTTATATCTTAAATCCAAACGTTCCCGAACATTCTTAATGGCATAACGTCCGATACGCTGATTTGCATAACTGTCATTTTCTGCATTCCAGATGGCTTCCACCTGTTCCTTCGTCATTCCGATTCCCGTATCCACTACTTCAAAATGAATATAATTTCCCATCTGCTTTCCGGTCACCTTCAAAGTGCATGGTGTACTGATATTTTCCAGTCCATGAACCACGGCATTTTCCACAAACGGCTGAAGGATCAGTTTCGGAATCTTCACCTTCTTAATCTCTTCTTCCACTTCTATTTCATAATTCAGTCGCTTGGAAAAGCGCATCTTCTGAATCTGCAGATACTTTGAAATCAAATCCAATTCATGGGATACAGCCACTTCGCTATTTCCTCGGTTCAGCACTAAGCGGAATAAATCCGAAAGTGCCATGATACTTTCTGCAATCTCATCATTGTCTGCTGCAGTAGCCTGCCAGTACAAGGAATCCAAAGTATTATATAAGAAATGTGGATTAATCTGTGCCTGCAGTGCCGTCAGTTCGCTTTCCCGTTCTTCCAGTTTAATCAATGTGGTAACAAACTTTGAAATAATCAGAAAAACCGGCAATAACCCTACCAGCATTCCCACCAGTAAGGAAATCGGCATATACGCCACATCTAGCATTCTCGTCTGTTTACTGTACTTCGGTACTACCTTACAGATAATACTTGCATTGGAATCAGACTGTTTACAAATCACTTCATAATCCTGATATGTGAAATGAGAATCGCGCTTACGATAGTTCTTCTTCATAAACTCGTCTGCTTTCAGATAAGCTTCCACCTTCGCATCCAATTTTCCCGCACGACACAATTCCCCACTGTTCTGATCCAAGACAATGACACCTTCATTTTTCTCTTTCAGTGCACTCTCACATAAGTCTTTAAATTGTTTCTGGTTTGCACCGATTACGATATAACCAATCACTTTCTTTTGACGAAGATCATATATTTTTCGATACAAACCAATTTTGTTCTTTCTATTCGTATGATAAGTATTTCCGGAACCCTTTGGGACAAATTCCCAAAGCATTCCGTTTTTACTTTTCATGGTTTCTTTATAAGTTTCGGTCTTATGAACTTTTTTTACGCTTGAAACATAAGCACTTCCATCCATGCATCGAAGATAGGGGCGAACACCATTTTCCGGATAAATCGCCATTGTCTGTATATCCCCTTTTAATGCCATCATTTCCTGAATCATCTGCATTGGGGCTTCATCATACCAGAGTCTGGCATTCTCATTTTTTTCCTTTGGATTGTCTGCGGTCAAAAGCGCCTTTACTTGATCGTTAATACAGATATAGGTGGAAAAATTTTCCATATCCGCCTGAAGCAACTGAATGCTGTCGGATAACGCATTCACACTTGCCAGGTCATTATTTAGTTTTTCTTCCTGTACCTTGTCGTAATTTTCCAGCAAAAGAATTACACAAACCACTGCAATCATCGGAGTGATAAACATATAGCCATATAAAACCAGTTTCTTCTTAATGCTTAATCTGGTAACCCCTTGTTTCAAACCCTTAATCATAATTCCTTATCCTTTAACTGCACCCATTGCTACACCCTTAGTAATGTGCTTATTTAAAATAATATACACAATAATTGCAGGAGCTGCGGTAAGGGTCATTACGGCAAACTGGATTGCATAATTCGAGGAGTACTGTCCTGTAAAGTCCAGGATAGAGAATGGCAAGGTCTTCCATGTGTCAGAACTTAAGTAAATTCTTGCCATCATAAATTCGTTCCAGTTATTTAAGAATGTCATAATGGATACCGTAGCAATGGATGTTTTTAACATCGGTGTAATTACCTGGAAGATAATTCGGTAAATACCACAACCGTCAATGACTGCTGCTTCTTCCAATTCAATCGGAATTGACTCAATAAAACTGGTCATCAGGAATAATCCCTGTGGCAATGAGAATGCCACGTAAGGAATCAGCAATGCCCACATGGTGTCAGTCAATCCCAGTTCTGTATAAATCTTATAGTTCGGAAGTAATGTGGCATGAATCGGAATCATCATTCCCATCAATAAGAGGGTCTTAACAAATCCACTAAGTCTCCATCTCATTCGACGGCAAGCAAAACCAGCCATGATTGAAACAATAATTACCAACACTACTGCCAAAAAATTTATCAAAATACTATTCTTCAAATATAGTAAGAAATGTCCGTCTGTAAATGCCTTTGTATAGTTTCCCCACTGGATTTTCTTTGGAATAATCAATAATCCGCTGGTAAACATTTCCGTACTGCTTGCCAATGAAAAATCCAACAACCAGACTAATGGGAAAATCTGAATTACGGCAATGATAATTAATATTAACCATAAAAAGGGTTTCGTAAATTTCTTCTTTTTCTTCTTATTCATTTATGCAACCCTCCTTACTTTTTTTCTATTCTTCTGTTCCAGTTTACGAAGTTTTACTTCATCACGGTCTTCGAATACCTTATTTAATGCAACCGTTGTAATCAAACAAATAATAATGAAGATGACACCGATGGCATTACCATATCCATACTTATATGCGGTAAATCCCTGCTGATATAAATAGTTGGCTGCAAACTGAGTACTATTTCCAGGGCCACCCTGTGTCAACAGATAAACGGTTTCCATCTGCTTCAATGCTGAGATAACAGCCATGGTGACATTTACCTGAATGACCGGTTTCATCAATGGTAATGTTACATGAATAAATGCCTGTCTCTGGCTTGCTCCATCAATCGCCGCTGCTTCATAAAGAACCGGATCAATGTTCTTGATTCCCGTATAATAAATTAACATACCCCATCCAAAGCCGTGCCAAATCAAAACAAGAAGCACAGACCATATGGCTTTGTCTTCATCCAACCAGTTAATATTTCCTGATCCCCCAAACGCCTTAATAATGTTATTGAGCAAACCAAAACTTGGATTATAAATAAAGCTCCAAAGTTTTGCGATTACTGCGATAGAAATAACATTCGGTATAAAGTAAACACATCTGAAAAAGCTTTCTGCCTTTCCTCCCAATTTATCCAATACTGCTGCGACAATCATCGCAATCGGATGCTGAATACAGATAAAACCAATTGCTAATAACAGCGAGTTTCTAAGCGACACCATGAAGACTTCATCGTGAAGCAAATTCTTGTAATTCTCCCAACCAATCATATTAAAGTTTCCCATACCGGTGTAATCGGTGAATCCATAGTAAACACTTAAGCAGATTGGAGCAAGAATCGCAAATATAAACAATAATAATCCCGGTAATATGAGGCTTAAAATAACCAACTTATTACTATATAACTTTTTCATCTTTAACTCCTTATAAAAATAGGCCGCCGAAATATCCGGCGGCCCAATGTTTCTTTCATCGTTAATTATTTACAAGCCCCGCCAAGTGCTGAAAGAAAATCATCTACACTCTTACTTCCATTACAAACACTCTGAATTTCACTTTCAATCGTTGTCTTAAATGCTGATGTTCCTAAGTCGTTAATTGGTGTTCCTGAAAGATTTGTTGAGTTACTTAAAATTTCTACAATCTGCTTCTGAAGTTCTGTTTCATCACCTGTCATGTATGAGCTCTGATCCTGTGCTGAAAGTCCAACACCGTTTTCCCATCCAAGCTTAGAAAGCTTTTCTGGCTGATACATGTAGTTTAAGAACTTAATTGCTTCTTCCTTAACTTCTGAGTTAGCGCTTACTGCATATCCACCACCGTTCCAAGCTGAGATGTCAGTAGCTGTAGCTTTTCCACCTTCAACAGTTGGCATTGTGAATACTCTGATGTTTGTACGGATATCTTCTGCAATATCTTCATTAACAGCCATAGATGTTTCCCAGCTTCCCATGTAGAACATTGCTGCCTGTCCGTTTGTGAATAAGTTCATCGCTGCGCCGTAATCCTGAGTATCGTAACCCTTCTGGAAAAGGTTAGCATCTGCAGCATCCTTTAATAACTGAGCTGCCTTCTTCATTTCATCAGAACTGAAATCTCCTGATTCCATTGCCTTGCTAACTGTGTCTAAGTAATCTGTTCCTGTAATCTTGAAAAGAACATCTGCTAAGTAGCAGCAAAGTGGCCATCCGTCTCCACCATCCATTGCTACCGGAACGATACCTTTTTCATTGATTTTCTTTCCTAATTCTAATAATTCATCATAAGTCTTAGGTACTTCCCAACCATTATCTTCGAACATTTTCTGGTTGTAATAGAATACGCCGATATCTGTGTTTCTTGGAAGACCATATAACTTACCATCATATGTATATCCGCTCAATGATCCTTCAACGAACTGATAATCTTTGTAATCATCCTGATTTAATTCAGCAAGTACGCCTGCTTCAACTACTTCATCAAGGAATGCCGGCTGTCCCCAGATACTAACGACATCTGGCATACCTGACATGGAATAAGCTTTAAATTTCGTCTTATAAGCTTCTTCATCCAATGCTTCCACTTCAATCGTAACGTTTGGATTTTCTTTCTCATATTCATCAATGATTGTCTGTTCTACTAGTCCCTGTCCATTCTTACGATCTGTTAAGTTTGAAAATAACTTAATGGTTACTTTTCCGTCTGCTGACTTTCCGCCACCAGCCTTCTTTGTGTCACTGTTTCCACATCCAACAGCCATTGTTGCAACCATGGCAACGGATAAAGCAATTGATGCAAATTTGTTAAACTTTCTCATTTTTTTCCTCCTTATTCGTTCAACATTTTTTTCTTGTTGTCTGAATTTTATCATTGAGTTTCATCTCTTAACAGATAGTAATCTTACGAAAAGGTGGAAAATTTTCATATGAATTTCTACTTCAGATTTTACCCTCTAAAAACGTTTTTTACAACGCCGGAAGGCGCATTCCAAGGGCATCTCAGGATTTTTGTTCATTGTGTATAATCACCCCTCTCAACCCCCTTTATTTCCTATGTTTGAGTTTTTTGCTTTTGTCTATTTTTCATTTTTTTCTTCTTCCTTTGTGTGGCAAAATTGATAAAACACAAGAAAAATATTTTTATCGGCGATTTTCGACTGGGGGAGCATTTTTTAGAGTTGGGATGAATTTTTTATTTTTTTTGATTTAATACAGAAAAAACCTGTATCGGGACTCCCCGACACAGGTCTTTCATTGTTTTTCAGCTTATTTCACTTTCAATCCTTTAAAGAATTTCTTGTATAATTTCTTATTCTTCTTCGGAACTTTTATGACTGCTTTCTTATGAATTTTTGCAATGGCCTTTTTACCGACCTTTGTAAGAATCATTGATTTCACTGTAATCTTCTTTAATGCCTTACAACCACTGATTGCCTTGGCTGCGATTGTCGTGACATTTTTTCCAATCACAAGACTCTTCAATTTTTTACATCTCTTAACCGCATTCTTCTTAATTTCTGTTACCTTGAAGACTTTATTCTGAACCTTAACCACATCAGCAATTGTCAGCTTCTTGCTCTTCTTATTTGCCACGCCAACAACAGCAACCTGATCATTGGATTTCACCTGATAAATCACTCCACCGACGGTAACCTTTGTTCCAATCTTAATTCCATTGTTCACTACCGGTTTCTTAATCGGCTTCGGATCTGGTTTCTGAGGTTCCTTTTCACTGCTTCCATTCTTCGTCCATTTTGCAGTAACGGTTGCATTCTCTTTGAATACAGTCTTAGTTGTAACTACGGCTCCATTATAGAACCATCCATCGAAATGATATCCCTCTTTTGCTGCGGGTACCGGAATATCATTCAATGTTTCTGCGTCGCTGGTGTAACGAAGGAATTTTTCTTCTCCATTCACAAAAGTAATATCGCTACATGTTTTGTTTTCTCTTAAAAGAATTGTAGCAACGGTTTCATCATTGTCTGTAAATTCCTGTTCCACTTCTGTTTCAACGCGCACACCAATTTGTCTCAGACCTACATCCTTAAGTTTTGCCTGTGGAACACAGTACTCAAAGACTGCCGTATCGCCGTAAGCCATTTCATCAAAATCTTTGGTCTGATAAATTTCATCCGGATCATCCGCATTATAGAAAATTATTTTTCCGTTTGCCGGAACAAGTCCCTTATTTGCAACCGTTGCACGGACGGTAGTTCCATTTTTCAGGAACACTCTTGTGGACACTTCCAGATCTGCCGTTCCAATCGCCTTCGTAAACTCATCCGTCAATTTGCCATCTGTGTAAATTTTTATTGTATAGTTCTGTTTTTCAAATGCATAAGGCAATTTGATTACCTGTTCTACTTCCACAGTCTGACCCGGAAGAACATTTTCTGCAATCTGCTCACTGCAAACCACTTTGCCGTTCGGGTCAAGAACTTTTACCTGAATATCCTTTGTCGAACTGATTCCCTGATTACGAACCGCAATCTTAGCAGTAACCTTTCCTCCCGGAATTACCTGATGTTCATCCACGGTAACGCCTGTAACTTTAGCCTTCGCGCTAACAGCAGGCTGCATGAAACAAATGCTATTTTCCACACGCATATCCGCGATTCCATTATCACTCTCAAAGAATTCGACCTTCTTATCACTTAATGCCAAATATAGTTGTCCATCCAAATATGCTCCGGAAGCATTTTCTAAGTAATCATTTTGATTTGTGTATGTAACTTCCTCACCCCACTGCTTAGCAATTGGATCGTAAGATACAAAACAGATTTCGGATTTATTATCAGATTGCCTTCTATAAACAATATGACTGTTCTCTCCGTCACTAATGAACTGAAGATCTGAATATGGCAAATTATCTTTACTCAATAATTTTTCCGGTGTTCCATTTTCTGAAACTAAACGATATAAATTATGCTTTGCATTCCATACGAAAGAATCTTTTCCATCATATTTTACAAACTGTACACTTCTCGCAGCTGCATCAACAGTTTTTGCAGAAGCAGTTGAAACATCAAGCAATTTACATTTTTCATCTTCTTCTGTGGATGTGTCATGGTCCTCATCATTCACATAACCCACCTGAACCTTTCCATCGAGAATTCCCATTTTCATTTCTGCAATGAATCCTTCATCTTTAGAAAGTGTTCTAACAGTTTCCTTATTTTCTGATTTTGTATAACAGAAGATAGTATCTTTACCATCCACTCCAAAAATATCATTCTCGCTGTTTTCTTTCCATACAGCGTAAACTGTTCCCTGCTTTTCCAGAATATTCGGCAACATTTCGAACTTGTTGTTTCCTTCTGTTTCAGCAATTGTTCCTAACTGTTCAACCCTTCCTGTCGACGTACTGTATTTTGCCATACTTAAGCGATACATTTCTGTTCCACTTATTAAGTCCTTAACACCTACTCTACTCTTTTCAGCATCTTGCCAAATAATGTAAACATCTTCCCCGTTTTCGTATACTTCAAACTGGTTATCGTCAGTTCCATCATCATTTACTGCAATCGGTACACTCCAAGTTTTATTCTGTTTATTGTAAATGGAGTATACTAATTTTCCTCGATCCTCAGCTTCTCTGGATGGCTCATCATCAATAAAGAACATCATTAACGTATTTCCACAAGAAACCAATTTCGGTTTTGCAGAAGTGTACGCGTGCTGCTGTAACACATGAAAATCACCATCAGCAGCAGACGTATTCCATGGTCTATCGTAATTTAAATAATCTCTGTTTGCCACCTTGACACTATTTCCTGATGTTAACGAATACTTTAATTGTCGATTTCCCATTTTGCTGGATTTACTTTCTATTCCGATACTTCCTTCTGTCGTGATTTCATCCTTTTCAAAATCATAAGCAATCTTTCCACGAATTAATTCCAACTTCCATTCAAATTTGGCGGCTTCCGCTCTCAGACCAGCTGCTCCTGAAAGGGATAGTTCGTGAGGTCTAAAGTATTTCATTAGTTCAAAGAGAAAATCCAGTGATGTTTCTAATTCACCATAGCCACCAAGTTCGAAATCTGTAAAACCGATACCAGCAGTAAATCCTAACGTTCCTTTAAGTTCTAAGCGTCCGGAAGCTGCAAAGTTAAATTTATTATCCACCTCAATTTTTGCATCAACACTTCCACCGATTCCAACTTCAAAGCCTAATGTACATGGAATCACTCCCCAGTAAACCTGACTTTCCGTTTCGCAAGAACATTTTGCTTCAAAAGTAAGTGTTCCGGATGCCTTTTTTTCCAAATATCCTTTTCTAACTTTGAGTGAAAGTCCCATCGAAACTTCTAATTCATCTTCTAATTCTATTTTCTCCGGTGAATATGTAAAGCCGAATTCCATGTAATCTTCTTTAAATTCACATGTGATTGGTATTTCAGGTAAATCATTCAATTTTACTTCATGACCGCCTAACAACGGAACATTACTTGGAAATTTAAAACTTATGCCATCTCCTTCAAAGCTAAATCCGTGTTCACCATCTGGTTCATCAACAACGACCAAAGTTAGAGGGACTGTATCACTGCTTTTTCCATCAACAATTGTTTTCGCATAAACATCTTTATCAGCCTCCAACTTACCTAATGTAAACTTAACTGTATTATTCTTGGATTTTCCAACAACTTTACCATCCTGAACAATTTCAAACTCTTCAACATTGACTGAATTATCATAAGAAATCGTAAAGGTCAGTGTTTTCGCCGCAAAATATGTACAAATAACCTTTTGTTCTGCTAGCAGATCTGCATCATTGCTGTATCCTGTCATCTTAACCCCAGTGATTACAACATCTCTGGCAGATAACCATGAAAAATTATAGGTTTCTGAAACTTCTTTTCCATCAATATGTGTCTCAGCTTTCACCTGAATTTTTCCGTCCTTCACAAAGTCTTTCGACTTCGCAGTTATTCTGGCTGTTTTACTTCCGACTTTATTGACTCTGCCTAAAGTAACTCCTCCACTGATTAGTTCCACGGATTCAACTTCATTATCAAAAGAGAAGATAAAGTTCAACTCTGTATCTAAAGCAGTATTAATGTCGTGATGTGACTGATCCAGAATATTGATGGAACCATTCATCATGGCACTTACCATTTTTAACTGATACTCATCTTCATCAAATGGTGAATCTTCATCACCAGGAATATATCCTTCCTTGTAAATCCTTATTTCACAATATCCGCTTTCATAATCTGTGAAATTCGTATCAATGTACTCCTGATAGCCTTTTGCTGTAACTGTTAATGTAAACGTTCTGTCTTCATCTTTGTCTATCAGTAATTCTGCAACACCTTTACTATTCGTAAATGAACTACATCCCAGACCGGAACGTTCCTCAATACTTACAACAGCTCCTTGAACCGCATGAAGTCCATCTTTGTCTTCGCCGACAACATTGATGTCCAGTGATTCTGCATTTTCTGGATCCTCTAAAAATCCATCATCATAATCCGGTCTGCTAGTACTGTCACTGTAATCAGCGGTAATTGGATTACTGGTTGCCGTCACGGAAACCGGTGCATGGAACGGTTCAAATGTTCCATTATATGTTGCAGTAATATTGTCATATTTTCCCGGTTCATCAGCCTTAATGTACCAAGAAAGTTGTGCTTTTTGTCCTCCCGGAATATCCTCCACTCCTCTTACCACGGAATTCTCTGTATTTGTATCTAACATAGATAATCCATATGGAAGATTTAATGTTGCCACACCATTTACTAAATCAAATTCAGCGTTGGATTCTGCTAAGTTATAAATAACCATATCCACAGAGAACATATCTTTTAATACCTCTGTGGTATAAATATGAATTTTTAACTCTTTCCCCTTAACAACGATTCCTTTTTCTCCGATTAATAACGGCGGAAGATTATTTCCGTCAGAATCTATAGTGATCCATGTATATTGATACCAGTTTGCCGGATTTTCTAAATCCACTCCTAATTCTATAATTTCTGCAGGTGATAATGCAGTTGTCGTTAATGAAGCATCAACAACCTTACCTTCTTTTAATGAAATCGTAAGCTTCTTGTCAGCACCCTTGGCAATTCTGACTGTTTTCCTTGAAACCTTATATCCCTGTGCAAACGCAGAAACGATATAAGTTCCCGGTTCCAGAGCAATCTGAGCTTTTCCCATTCCATCTGCATTATAATTTGTACCTGAATCAGCATCAGAAGTTGCGATATTGATATATGCATTCGCAATTAATGCCGGGTTTGATGGACTGTCGGTCATAACGGTAACTTCCAGTTTTGCTGCCTGTCTCGAACGAACTTCAACATCTACTTTCTTTTCGGATGTGTTTCCGCTCGGGTCTGTTGCACGAACTGTAACTTCCTGATTTCCCTGTTCATCAAAAGTAATCGGAGTATCCTTTCCATGATAAATATCATCGCCAACAATATAATCAATGGCAATGTCATCTCCGGAATTATCTGTAGTAATCAAATCCTGAGCATTCCACTCTTCCCCTTCACGTACTGAATACCCTAATCCAATATTAATAACCGGTGCCTTAATGTCCTCATCTGTTGTTGAGACTGTAATAACCTGGCTGGCACTTTTATTGTCAACATCATCCACCGCGTAAACAATATAATCATATGCTTCTAACGGTTTTAAATCCTCATCTACATAAGAAATCTCTTTTGTAGAATTGACATATTCATATTTTTTCTTACTGTGCTCTTTTCTGAATACTTCATAATGGTCAAAGTCCTGTTCATCTGCTTTGGTCCATTCTAATTTTGCACCATAGCCAATTCCCTTAGCAGTCACTGTTACTGCCTTCGGTGCATCATTGTCTACTGTGTAAACTTTGTAACATGGTTCACTGGCATTGCCTTCATAATCATAAGCAATGGCACGAACGGAATAATCTTTACTTTCTAAGGACTCAACATCCCATTCCTTTTCCGGATATTTTCCATCATTTGCACCGGACGCTTCGCCAATCAAAGTCCATGACCCGTTCACATCAAAACGTTCCCTGTATTCGAAAACAACTTTATCAATTCCGGTATTATCTGTAACAAGCGTTGATAATACCACCTGTCGTGCCACTTTTGTTCCATCCTTCGGAGTCATGGCAGAAATTACCGGGCACTCTGAATCAATCAATCTCTGTAATGTGATAACTTCTGAATAATCACTTCGATTCGCTGCACGATCTACTACTGCGATCTTATACTGATATTGTTTTCCGTATGCAGCTGTGACATCTACATATGTATTCGATGTTGCTTCCGCAATCTTTGTATAATTTGTTTCTGTACTTAACTTACGATAAATGTAGAAAGTAACATCACTGTCTCCGTAATCCCAACGGAGGAAGTTAGAACCTGCTTCTCCATGTCCTGTCAACGCTGAAACTGCCTTCGGAGCCGTATGGTCAATTACCACATCCATCACATTTACTTCAGCGACATTTCCTGCATAATCCTTTGCAGTACAAATAACGTGAACTGTTCCTTCTGCTAAGTTTCTAACACTAAATGGACAATCCAAAGAAACTAATTTTTCTCCTTCCTCATATTCAAAGGAAGTAATCGTGTTTATTGTTTCATTATCATATGTGTACTGAAGTGTAATCTGTTTCAGGTTTCCGTTGTCCTCAACAATAAGTGGAAGTGTCACTCTCTCGTTCGCATAAAGTTCTTTCTCACTGTTTGTTCTGATGACCGGTGCCTGTTCATCTTCTGTTGTCTGAATTGTAATCTCTTCAGAATATTCACCCTTGTTTTCTACATCATCATATCCTACAACGCGGAACTGGTATTCCCGATTCGTTTCTAATTTCTTGACCTGAACCTGTTCCGTATTCTTTACCTTAAGGATTTCCTTATACTGTCCATTAATCTTCTGTTCTACAATATAGTAAGCAATATCCTTATTCGCAGGCTTCTGCCATTTCAGAATGGCATAGTTTTCAAAACCGGTTCCTGACAAACCTTCAATCTTATCGATTCCTGTATGGTCAACCTGAATCTTAACCCTTTTACTGCTGTCACTTAAATCAGTTCGGTTCTGATTGGCATCCTCAGCAATTGCACTGATTTCGTAGCAACCTTCCGTAAATTCAGAAAAGTCTACTTCAAAAGTGAATTCATCATCCTTATGAGAATCCAATGTACCACATTTTGCCCAAGAGCCGTTTTCCGGTCTGCAATACAAGTCAACGTTATCAACCTTAAAATTATCTGTTGCTTCCACAACAAAAGTTCCCTGATTACTAAACTTCTTATCTCCAGTAATGCTCACGATTTCCGGTTTCTGTTTATCTTCCTTAACGAGTACGTAAGTTTCCGGATTTGTGATACTTTCCAAATAAAATTCATCTACAGCGGTTACAGTATAATAATAAACTTTTCCTATTTCTGCTTTGTAATCCGTGAACTGAACATCGTCTTTTCCATCAACATATCCGACAGAAGTATAGGAACCATTTTCACTTCTACGGTAAATTCGGTATCCTTTACAGTCATAGCTTACGGATGCATCCCAGGACAGGAATACCATTCCGTTGTCAGATGAAACTTTTAAATTTGTAACAGCCTTTGGCGGTTCTCTGTCGATTTCGTACGAAACTTCTTTCTGTGTCACACAATTATCCGTATCATAAATGGTGTAACGGACTTTTACCGGACTTTCAATATTGTCCGGAAGAATCATTCCGGAAGTCATGTATTTTTCAGTTGATGAATACTGTCGTGTTGGAATTGTAAAACGACTAACCTTAACCCAGTCATTTCCATTCCAGTACTCAATATCTCCCTTATAAACATTCGAATAAATAACCGGCTTAAAATAGCAGGTTAATGTCGAAGCAGTTCCACTGATTCGTCCATTATTCGCAGGTTCAACTCTTGTAATCTGAGGTAATTCTACTTTAATCACGACCCCATCTGATTTTTTTGATTGATTTCCTGCTGCATCGACAGCAACGACTTCATATTCGTAGTTTTCATCTAATTCCACTGTTTCATCACGATATGCCAACTCAGAACTACCCACGTGATTCAGGTAGCTTCCATCTCGGTAAATATCGTAATGATCTACACCAACATTATCTGAAGAAGCATTCCATCTTAAAAGAACATGCTTTCCACCTACTTCTGAGATGTACGCATATGTAATTTTTCTTGGTGCTTCCGTATCCTTCTGCGTACGAACTGTAACAGAATCTGTTGGTTCAGAACTGTCCTTTACCTGATTAATTGCACAAACATAATAGGTATATTCCGTATCCGGATTCACGCCGTTGTCTGTATAATTACATGAAGCAACGGTCTGGATTTTCTGACCATTTCTGTAAACTTCATATCCTACAACACTTTCATTCGGAGAAGCAGTCCAGTTCAACGAAACGCTGGTTGTTGTAATATCGGAAGCTTCCAAATTTGACGCTGGGTCAATCACTTCCAGTTCGTCCTCTCGAACTTCGTAAGAAGTAGAAATGTTCTGAATCGGATGACTTAAAACAAATCCCTCTTCAATCGGTCGATAGAAAATCACTTTTGCAAAATGGTTCGAAGAAGCATTTTCAAAAGTAATCTTCTGAATATTTTGCTTTCCATCCACATATTCTTTTCCGCTAAAAATAGTTGTATGATTTCCTGATGCATAGAAGTTCTTTCCGGATCCTACCTGTTCAAAATCACCTCGGATTTCAAGAACACCATCGCTTAATACCTGTAATGATGCACCTGTAGAACTGGTAACAAATTTCTTACCGGCAAAAACATAATCCTGTGCATATTTCATATTCATCTGTCCACCTTCTACGGACAGCAGATTTGTAGCGATTAATGCTCCCTTATTAACATCCACACCCTTCTTAACAATAATATTATTTGCCTTAATGGTGTGTCCGCTAAGATTCAATCTAGAAGAAATCTCAATGGTTCCAGTCCCTTCAATATCCCGGTCTAAAGTCGATTCATCTAACTTAATTTTTCCGGTATAAACTCCATCAAATTTTCCGGAAACATAATTTGTTTCCTGAAGTTTCTGATTTGGATCCGAAATTAAAGTTGCTCGGATTGGAGCATCTAATCGAATTCCCTCTTCACTGGTATTTAAAATTTTCAGATTTGCAAATTCAAATTCTCTGGTTTCTGTTTCTCCATTGTTTGATGTTCCCTGACAGGAAATTACCTGTTCGCTCTCTCCGGAAAGAATAAACGTATTCTTATTAACTGGTCGGAACCAATAATTCACAAAATTCTGTACACTCTTAACATTTCCCTTAACATCAATGGTTCCATCAAAACAATGGTATGAATTATTAATGGAAGAATTTGCCACAAAATCACCTTTTACCAGAAGCGAATCCTCCGGATACAACATTTGGATACTTCCCACGCCATATCCATAAGACACTTTTCCATCTTTGACGGTTTTCGACTGAAGTCCGAAGTTACCATTTACTACTACAGAGCCTTTATTAAAGAACAATACTCCGGAACCAATGTTGAAGTCTCCATTCACGGTCAACTGATGACCATTTAAATCCAAAGTTCCTGCAATCAGATATAAATCGTCCTCAATCACAGTGTCTTCTGTTAATTTCCAACCATCTACTCCCTCACCGGAAGTGATAACTTTATTTCCATTTGTCTTAATATGTCTTGCCGGAATATATCCGTTTTCAAATACAACACCTTCCGTGCTTTCATTCTGAATATCAATTCCATAGCAGAGACACTTACTACTAATCTGAACCTTCTGCAATTTCGTTCCGCTTAGAACGATATTGTATATACCCGTTTCATAGTAAGAGTCTGGAAGATTATCCGGCATTTCTTCTAACTCAAAGGCAGTTTCTCGAGTGGAAACTAATCCATTTGCCGGAGTAATTGTGAGATGCTTCTTCACCTCAATGATTCCCGGACACTCAAACGAATTATCTGAAATCGTCAGATTGTTTCCAAAGATTAGTCGACTCTTTTCATCACAGAGAATATAATCATCTGACCCTTCAATCCCATAGTTTCCATGTACATATAAGGTTGAATTCGTCAAAAATGTTTTTTCACCAAATTCGTAGTCTTTGATTAATTTTCCATTAACCTTAACCATACAATTATTAATCTTTGTTGCATAAATATCTAAGTTCTTACATTCGATATCTTCTGTAATTGTACAATTGTTGATTGAAAGATTTCCTGTAGTTTTCAACGGATGTGAATAATTCAAATTATATAATGAAAGTCCTTTTCCATTATACGTATCATTCTCAAATCGGGTATTTTCTCCAATGTTGATTGTTCCATTGATTTTATTCGTCTTTCCCTTTACCATCTTTGTAACGTTCACATAGTGTGGAGAAATCGTACTGTTTCCAGTGATATCCAACGTACCAACCGTCACATCATATAAAGTTAGATAACCATCTCCGGTTAGACGAAGTGTAAAATCATCTCCTCCGTCAAAGCCAATTAAGTCTAGCGAGCCACCAACCGATAACTCACCCTTATCAAAGGAGAGTTCATTCGCACGGATGCTTCCCAGAACGACCATTTTGTCATTTTCATCATCCATTTGGCAGATTGCATTACTGCGTAAAAATGCGTCCCCTTCAATCGTGAGACAACCACCATTAATATCAATGGTACCACCAAACTGTTCCAAATTTCCCTTGACAACAAGGTTATGTCCATTCAAATCCAAGGTTCCTTGGCAAAGGTTCAAATCTCCATCAATCACCTGATCTGCTTTCACTGTCCAACCAACAGTATTTTCTTCACCACATACATAGTGACAGGTGTTTTCAAAAATAGTCTGACAAGGAATTGACTGTTCAAAATAAACACCTTCTGTTGATATATTGTTTAGTGCAATCACACCAATATAACAAGACTCTTTATCAAGCTGTACCCTTTGCTTCTGTTCTCCACAGAAACTAAATACCTGATCGATTTCTGTCTGGAAGTTCTCGAGTGAAACGTTCCCTTCCACTTCTGTCGAAAAATCACCAGAAAAGGATCCTTGCATTTCGGCATCACCACCGATAATCAGGTATCCGGAACCACTTCCGAAACTTTGTTTCAGTTGTTCAATTTTTCCCCAGTCCGGATCATAATATGATACCCTTCCCTCTTTCATTGTAAATTTTCCATCGATGGAAAACACACCATTATTTAAATCAAAATCCGTCGCTGTAAGCACAGTATCATTGTTCACTGTAAGAGCAGAATAATTAATTGAAAGGTTCCCATTCTCGCATTCTAAGTCATCGACAGTAATATCTTCATTGATATAAACCTGTCCTCCATATACTTTTAGAGTCCCTTCAACGGTCAATCCCTTTGCAAAATTATATTGATCTGTTATCAATAAATTTCCCTTAAAGATATCATCTTTAATAAAAGTATTTAATGTCAGTGAAATAAAACCATCCACCGGGTTACCATTTGTGGAAATTTCTCCGGTGACTGTAAGGTTCTGTTTCAAAACAATTCCCTTTGCATTGCTGATTTCAATATTCGCAAAGTTTGTTCCACTGATTCCTGAAGTTTCCACTTCCACATTCTGCTTTTCACTTCCGTTGAACACAATCTTATGGTCATCGGATGTCACAAAATGACTATTACGTCCACAATAAATCTGCTTCAAATCTTTCTTAAGGTAAATCGCACCGGAAGAAAGATCTGATTCCATCATCTTTCCGGAAGCAACAACCATACTCCCCTGTACGATCAGTTCATCCTGGTTGTTATTCATAATCATTGTTCCGGATGATTTTCCGTAAGAAACATTTCCATCTGCTTTCGAAATCTTACTAAGAATGTAATCTCCATCAACGACTAATTTACCACCTGCGAAGTTAACCTTACCTGCCGGCTGGATAAAATTCCCCTTAACGTGAAGTTCTTTTCCATTTAAATTTAATGTCCCTTCCTTAAGGACGAAATCTCCATCAATTACCTCATTCTCTGTCAAGGTCCATCCGGATACTCCCTCACCGTCAAATTCATAACCATCAATGTGCCCCACTACTTGGTTAATGGATGTTTTGTCATTACATTGAACGCCTACCTGATTCTCAACGTTAACAATGTTTAAGCAAGCATCCGTATTATCAAAATGAATTTCCTGCTTCTTTGTACCTGCCATAATTAAAGTATGATTACCGGTGCAGGAAATATTAGAAAATTCCCCATTCGTCTGGTTAAAGTTTCCTTTTAAAACAATCTGTCCATCCTTTAATACAGAACCCCAATTTGAAGACCAATTGATATTTCCTTCAACTGTGATTTTTGCTTCCGGCTCTTCCATCTCAATTTCACCGGACTCAATAACATTTAAATCCCCACCGATTACTAATGTTCCGGTTTCGATATTAAGGCAACCATTCTTTACCGTAACATCATTTTTAACTGTTAATGTACTAGTTTCGAGATAGATATCAGAATTAACCACCAAATCTTTCACGATAATATTATTGGTGCTCCAATCAGGACAGTCTCCAACGTACATCGTTCCATCAATCTCATAATCTCCGGAAACTTCCCATCCACTAACGCAGGTCAATTCAACATCACCTTTATAATATTTATCAGCAATGTCAATTGCATTTCCGATTTTCAAAATCCCTTCCACAGTTCCCTGAGAAGCATCTAAATATTTACTAACCACGATATTTCCATCGCTTTTTAAAACGGCATTCTTTTCCAAATTTAATGAAGCAATCTCCATCCAGTATGTGTCAGAACTACTGAACTGATGCTCTTTTCCTGCTGTTAAAAATAACTCAGCCTGATCACATACTTTAAAGTTTCCCATTTGAAACACAGTGTCTCCGGCATGATTCTCTATATTTCCATCTACATAAATCTTACCATTTGTAAGATCATTTTCAGTCGAATGATTAGAATACCAATTGATATTCCCCTGAATCCGAAGTACATCGGCTTCATTTTTCATTATGATGCGTCCTGTAGAAGACTTATAAATAATATCCCCTTCTTCTACAACATATTTCCGTGCATTATAATCCCCCTGGACATCTAATTCACCGCCATTTAGCTGAATGGTACCGCCAATCTGGTTCAAATCTCCCTTTACCGTAAGCTTATGTCCATTTAAATCCAGGGTCCCTTTTGAAAGGTTCAGGCCACCTTCAACCTCTTCATCCTTTTCCAGTTTCCAACCTTCCTGATACCCTTCATCATCCATTCCTGATACATTGGTATTATGATAAATAATTTCTGAAGCACGAAGATCATTTTCAGCTACGATTCCTTCTTCGCTGTCATTTTTCAACTCCAATATGGCAAATCTACTATTGCTATTTAAGTTAATAACCTGCTTCTTATCCCCACTAAAAATAAATTTCTGCTGTTCTCCTGGCATAAAGGTTAAATAATTACAACTTTCTGCCATATAAGTGGTACAGTCATAGAAATTACCTTTTACCTCTACCGTTCCAAGAGATAATGTATTTGAATAATGATTGTCCCAATGAAAATCTCCTTCTACCAGTAAGTACGGGAAATCATCACTCTCATTAGAAGATGATGCCATCACAAACTGATTCGTTACATAGACATTTCCATGCACAATCATCTTACTATCAATTAAATTAAAATTGCCTCTTACTACTAAATCACCATACACTTCAATTTCACTATTAATCGCAGTGGTATATGAGCTAACATTAAAATGATTCACTACCATCTTTTTATTTGATAGTGTATTTGAACTATATGTGTCATAATTATCTAAGGCAACAGCTTCCACAGTGTCACTGGTCCAAGTTACCTGATCATTTTCATCCACTGCTTCTACCTTATATTCATGTGTGAACTCTTCCTCGTCTAAGTCAGAAATTCCCACATCAGAATAACTACAAAGTCCTGTGGTATCAATCATAACGTTATCGCGATATACACGATATTCCTTGATTCCAACATGTTCAATCCATTCCAGATCGATTGCAGTTGCACTACTATCTGTTACTTTCAAATCTTTAGTTTCTTCCACCGGAATTACTTCACTACCCGGCTCCAAAATCATAATCGGTTCAACCGCCTGTACAACCGCTGACAAATCAACTGTCTGTAACATTACGGTTACCACCAAAATAGAAGAAAGTAACTTTTTCCCTATTCGTTTCCATGATAATTTTCGCATCATTTGCCTCCTAAAATGTTTAAATATACTCCGTTTAATGCTAACAATAAAACCGTTTTTATTCAATTATCTTCATTTTTCCATCAATATATTCGACATTTTTCCCAAGAAAAAAGAGATGTTTCAGGCATTTTGAAACATCTCTTTGTGCTATTCCACTATGAAATTATTCGCTGTATTTTTTGAACTATTTTTATATGACAACTGTATGTTAATTCTATAATCCAATCTCCTTATAGATTCGTTGCAATCGCTCTACCTTTTCTTTATCTGTCTTCATAATGCTCTTTGCTTCCCGGGAATGTTCTCCCCAGGTGTCCCGGGTTTTAAAGAACCGATGAACCCAAGCAATCGGCAGAAGCCAATGCTTTCCTCTAAGATAGGTGTATCGACTTTCAATACTTCCCGCTGACGGAAAGAGCCGCTTCCGCAAAGTCTTCCCTCTGGAAACTTCTTCGCCCTCTTGCGTGGTCTGTTTTAAAGAAATCAAACCGGCATCTCTTCCAACTTTTCCAAAAGTTCCACCCTTCATAGTAAATTCCAGAAAATCCTGAAAAATATCCTCCGGAATATTCCATAACGACAACGGACTTTTCACTTCAAAAACTTTTTCCACTAAAGTGAATACCATATTGGAAAAATCCTTGAAAGCAAGTTTTTCCAATTCCTGCTGCAAATATTCTACGTTCAGCTTTCCCTCAAAGTATTTCAGAAAGACTGCCACATCTAAATACATCCGGATTCCTGCTCCCGATCCATTAATATGTTTCGCGATATGGGTCAGTACATAGATTAAATGGTCTTCAGGCGAAAAAACATAGGTCTGTCCCTCCTTAAGTTTCGCTCTCTCCCAGGTATGACTGAAATACTTCTGATAGTCTGCCCGATCCGACACATCTACTTCCATCACATCCGTGTGAATCTCATAATGCTCCACACCTTTCCGGTAGCTGTATACCGGTTCCCAGTCCGTCTCTCTCTGAAACCCTAACTCCATCATTAAAGCATCACATCGCTTTCGGTCGTCCTGTTGAATCAGGAAATCAATATCCCCGAAGGTTCGAAGTTCCGGAACCGGATAATATTCCCGAAGGACAAAGCCCTTGAAAAGTAAATGTTCAATCCCTTTTTGGTTCATCTGCTCAATAAGAGCTTTCATGCACTCCGCTTTCTGCGAATACAATCCAATGGACTCTAGACAATGTTTTCGAAGAGCTTCTCCATAAACACCTGCTGTTTCCTGCGGGTAATTCATCACCATATAACCAAGAATGCTGGTTACCGAGTGTACCTGGGAAAGCTGTATTAACTTTTTCCAGTCCCCGGAAAAAGTGCCCGGATTTTCGTTATGTATAAATGATTTTAAAGTTTTTAGCAAATACTGTGATTCTTTATGCATAATGTGTTCCTTTGCTTCAAAGTTTCTTTTTTATCAAAGGAACGACTATTCGTCCTTTAATATGCTTTTCCTGCAATCTAGTCCGCTAGAAGATCCTTTACTTTCTGTACATCATCTACTGAAACATTTAATTCCTTTGCAACCTCTTTGACGCTGTTTCCCGACTTGAGCAATTTTATGATATTCTCACCGATTTCGATTCCGCGCTGCTCACCGATTTCGATTCCGCGTTCCTCACCAATCTTCTCATGTTCCTTCAGCGTCAGTTCATAATACATATACTCCGCCCTCCACATTTCGCTAAACTTAATCTGTTCTACTTCCTTCTTAATTCTAGCAGAAAATGAATCATCTGAGAATACGTTCTCGATACATTTCAGAAAAGTTTTCAGTTTCTCGCTGATGTTTCCTTCGCTTCCTTTCGTGTTAAGGATAATATGGGTGGTCATATCACCAAACTCCAATCCTTCCACTTCCTCGCACTGGTAGGTGAATGTGTACTGATACTGATTCCTTCCGAAATAGTCAAAAGTACAAATAAAAATCACATAGCTGCGCCCCAACCGTTCGTACTCTTCTCCCTTTTCCAAAAGTTCCAAATCAATCATACTCTGGTAAAACCGGCTACGCTTCGCAATGTGGCAATTATCTGAGTTCTGAATTTCCACGTTATAGACCTCATCCTCACCTTTCACATAGACATCCAGCTGAATTCCTTTTGCATCATAACGCATCATAATGCTCTTTTCATAATCAAAACGTTCAATCCTTACGACTTCTTTTCCAATGATTTCACTCAGTACCTGCTTACAGAGTTCATCATTCATCATAACCTTCTGAAAGATAAAGTGGTCTGCCAAAGTCAGTTCGCTCCATGGTTTCATTCTGTGCTCTGTTTTATTCAATTTTATGTTCTCCTTCTTTGATATAAACTATAATGCTTCTACGTCACTTTTCACTAGAAGGAGTTTCCCTACAAGATTAGAATAAGTATTGGACGGAGAATTGTCAATACATATCTTTTGTGATTTTTACACCGTTATAAAAATGCAGGCGAGATTTCTCACCTGCACAATCAAAACTATACAATATATTTTTTCACAATCGGTATTTGATTTAATACCGCAGATATACATAAAGAAATAAGAAAAACAATGATACTAATAACTGGAACTGAAATAATCGGATTAAAACCTAAGGTGTCTAATCCCTTCTTTTCTAGCATATCAAGTACAAAAACATGTACTAAATATATTCCGAAGCTATACTTCGATAAATGAACTATTATTCTTCTTGCTGTATCCGAGAATTTAATATTCGAGAAGATTTTCTTGAAAACACAAAAAACAAATATTGATTCTAACAAGACATTTATAGTAAAACTTCCATAAAAGAAGTCATTTGCACTACGTAAATACAGAGACAGCAGACTAGATAAAACTATTGTTAAAACAAAACCAATAAATCCTCCAATATATATTCCCTTAGTCCACTTAATTTCTTTTTCACGACTGCTAAAAAAATATCCTATTACAAAATAAAATGCAAATCCCAACATGCAATCAAGATGAAACTGATTGATTCCACTCTGAACTAATTCACCCCAAATTCTATTCTTAAGTTGCAATAATTTGATTCCTTCCATAATAAGAAACATAAAAACAAATGAAAGAATGCAGAAATATCTGAATAATTCTTTGTCATTTACGACCTTATATAAAAATGGAACAATCATATACACCCCCATTATCATTGGTAAAAACCATAGGTGATACTTTCCTTTGACTAAACATTCCATAACTTCATTTTTCTTTGCTCCTTCAATCCACATTATACTGGCATAAAAGGATGTCCAAAACAGAAAAGCCGTAACAATTCTAAAAATATTCTTTTTGTATATCTTCTTTATTGATTGATTTTTTGTAAGAAATAAGCTACCACTAATCATAATCAAAACAGGTACACACCATCGCACTAATCCATTATATAAATTTAAAGTATTCCATTCGATTGAAGCAGTATCTAACTCAGACCATTTCTGTGCTGATACATGAAGCACTATAACCGAAAAAATAGCCACTATTCTCAATATATCAGTATTTATCTCTCTTTCAACATAATATTTACTCTCCATAATAACCCCTTCCTAATCACACTATATCTTCTTAATTCTATACTTTATTCTTTACAAGCTTCGACTTGATTAGGTAAAATAGTAGATATTAAGCATAGCACTTTTACTCTACCTAATTAAATATTATAGGAGCAATTTATGAACGAGACAAGACAAACTTCAAAACATAGATATACCGAACTGGACATTTTACGAATTATTGCCTTACTGGCAGTAATCTCTGTTCACGTTCCACAGGATGAACTTTTTTCTCTGGGGAACTGGCACTGGACCTATTATACAATCTGCGGTGCAGCGGTAACCTGGCAGGTGCCAATCTTTGTAATGATTTCCGGACGTTTCTTTTTGGATCCAATGAAGAACATCACCATATCCGGTTTATTGAAAAAGAACATTTCGCGACTGGTCATTGCCTTTCTTTTTTGGGATGTTATCTATCAGACGTTTTATATCTTAAACGGTACATATGCCTCATTAAATGCGAAAGGCATTCTTATGGAGGCCATTCAGGGGCCATATCATTTTTGGTTCCTGTTTATGTTAGTATGCCTGTATATGATTACACCGTTTTTAAGAAAATTTACCGATGATAAACAATTGATGCAGATATTCATCTTACTATTTTTCCTTTTTCAGGCATGGTCCGGTTACGGGGAAATGCTACCGAGCATAGGTTCTACAGTGAGTGCTTTATATGTTAAAACGAACTTTCATTTTGCTTTAGGATACTCAGGATATTTCGTATTAGGATACTATTTATATAAGTATCCTTTAGCCAAGAAGCAGGAATTCCTCTTATATGCGCTGGGAATTCTTTCGTTTGCTGCAACTATTTCTATAGTTGTGCTGAAACAGGATGCGAGCTACTCGAAATATCTAATGCCTAATGTCATCTTGGAGGCAAGTGCATTGTATACTTTCTTTGTGAATCGAATGAGTAAAATCGAATATAAAGAAAAGCTCCGTACATTCTTTGCAAAGCTTGCTGAATACAGTTTTGGAATTTATCTTATTCATCCACTTGTCATTGATGTACTCGGATTGTTCGGAATTGACTCTGAAACAATCACTCCTATGGTTATGGTTCCACTACTGATTATTGGTTGTTTCATGGTTAGTTATATGATAGTTGGGTTAATCAAAAAAATTCCAGTACCAGATAATAAACTGTTATTATAAGCTAGCAGAAATATTTCTTGCAATGTGTCTTCATATTATTTATTAATCATATTGAGAGGTGTTATAAATGAATCAACAAAACAAAAACAAACTCAAAAAATTTGCTTATCCTGTTTACATAATATATCGAAAACTAATAAATAGAAAAATACAAACTAATCCAAAGTGGCTAGCTAATCGTATTTTTTTTCAGACCTTTCATAGAAAAATAGATTGGAACCATCCCAAAGATGTAAACGAGAAAATAAACTGGTTAAAATTTCATGAAAATCCTTTTCTTTGGGCTAAATTGGCAGATAAGTATCGGGTCAGAGAATACGTTTCTAGCTGCGGTTTAAAAGATATTTTAATTCCACTATATGGCAAATGGAACTCGTCTGAAGATGTTCTTAAAGATTGGGACACTTTACCTGATGAATTTGTCTTAAAAAGCAATAACGGATGCGGAAATATTCTTTTAATCACAAAACAAAATGGTGGAAAAAATGCAATAGATAAAGAAGCTCTAAGAAAAACATTAGATTTATGGCTTTCCGAAAGAGATTATGGAAAAAACTCCGCTGAACCGCATTACCAACTTATCCAAAACTGTATAATCGCAGAACAATTATTAAAAGAAGAGTCATCTTTAGATTTTTCTTCATCAATGGTCGATTATAAAATTTGGTGTTTCAACGGACAACCTTATAGTTGTTTAGTGGTGTATGACCGAAAAATAACAGAAAAAAATATACACTCGATTATTATGATCTTAAGTGGAATCAGCATACAGAATATATGAGTGCCCCCACTAAAAGACTTAAACTCCCTATGCCCCCAAACTGGGAGAAAATGCTCGAATTTGCATCAATCCTAAGCAAGGGGCATCCTCAATTACGTGTAGATTTATATAACATTAACGGCAAAATTTATTTTGGAGAATTAACTTTTACCTCGCAGGGGGGGTATATGTATTATTTCTCACAAGATCATCTTTTAGAGATGGGAAATCAAATTGAATTGGATTTATCGTTACCATATAATATATTTGTAAATAAACACTAAAAGAGGAATGTAAATTATTTTGTGTAACCCCCTTGGATTAACGAAAAAATCTTTGGGTTTTCATATTAGTTTTAGAAAAGTGGTAAGGGCTGAATAGCATGAAATGCTATTCAGCCCTTGTCTATTATCTAGCATAGAAACTACAGGCAGTCAGGCGTCTGTCCCCAACACCACGCTTTCCCGGTCCATTTCTTAGTGATATCCATCATTGCCAGATAAAGGGACTTAAACAGGGCATCATCGGTTGGGAAGATGGTTCTTGATTTTGTAACTTTCCGCAGTCCACGATTGAAGTTTTCAATGGGATTAGTCGTATATATCAGCTTTCTTATTTCTCCCGGATATTTAAAATACGTTGAAAGCTGTGGCCAGTTATTTCGCCATGATGCTATGGATGATGGATACTTGGATCCCCAAGTTTCTTCTAAGGAATCCAAGGCCTCCAGCGCTAATTCTTCCGTATCTGCTTTATACACAAGTTTTAAATCCTTTATGAAAGCTTTGATATCCTTGTAGGATACACACTTTGTTGTGTATCTGATTTGATGAACAATACATCTTTGTATTTCTGCTTTAGGGAACACTGCATGAATTGCATCTCCAAAACCAGTCAGACCATCAACGGATACAATCATGATGTCCTCGACCTTTTTAATGCCTGTGGTTCAAACGAGCCTTCACGATCACGTGGAATGTCCAATGTAATTGGTCCTATAGAAGAAGTGACAGTCTTTTTGCTAAAGCCATTTCGACTGTCCGTTGTTTCCTTTTCTTTGTAATCATACTTGTAATACCCCAGAGGCTCATCCATTTTTGCTTCAAGCATTCCCTGAAGGGTATCTCCCAATAAATCTTTGGGCATGTCCTGTACATCAGCTGCATCGTTGGGCTAATAATGCTCAAGTAAACTGTTAATGAACGCTTTGCGTTCTGGCGAAAGTTTTCTTTGTCTTGCCATAAAAAAATCCTCCTGAACTAATATTTTTTTTAACATTAATCCAAGAGGACTCATATCCTTATTTAGTTTACACAAAAATTTTACAGTCTCGCTAAAAGCCCATAATCCAATCACGAACATTACACGTTTCTGACTTTTTTATTTAGTAAATTTGAAACATCACTTAGCACTTATTATCTTGAAAACAACAAGAGTTGAATCCAACAAAAAAGTAGTTCTATTTACAATTATTTCCTAAATAAAACTTTAAACGCCATATTTTTCACAGAGCTTTTCCAACAGATGCAAATTACTTTTATGCACAAATTTAATTTTTCTATTATTCCTAACTCAGAATAATGAATCCACTTATATGCATTACAAAGATCTTTTTCATACGCCTCAACGCTAAGTAACTCTAAGTCATCTGCCTTTATTTCCTTTCTTTTCTTGAACAATGTTTTCCAACTCCCTGTGAATCTACGAGATGAAGCTCTTTTCATTGACGGATTTATTTTATTACATAAATCATAAACAATTAAATCCCTAATACAATTCACAATTCTATTATTACTTGTCCAGATTCCATTTCCAGTTTGATAATATACGGCCCATGCTTTTGGAACATAATACAATTTTCCCTTTTGAATCAATAAAAAAGTGATTAAATTATCATTGAAGTTGTTTTCGACTAATTTTTGAGGTATTGATTTAATCACTTTGCTCCTTATTAACAATGTATTTGTGTGAAAATACATTTTGCTCCAATATTTTTTTCCATTATACTTTGCCTCGACATACTTAGGTGGAACCATTGTCTTTTTCCATCCATCTGAATTTAAATACTCAATATTATGGCCACAAGCAATACAATCTTTATTATTAGCATCATCTAATATTTTTACTTGTTCCTCCAACTTCCTATCATATGTGAAATAATCATCACCATCTAAAAATATAAAGTACTCTGTTTCAACATGTTTAAGAAGATTTAATCTATTTCTTGATGCTCTAAATCCTGGAACATCATTATTATTTGTTTTATCCATAACAAACAATTCAATTTGATTTGGATTCTCTTCCATCAATCTCTGAATTATTTTGCGCGTTCCATCAGATGAAGCATCATCACCAACAAGTATTCTTACACCAAAATCTGTTTTTTGTTTTAATATACTCTTTAATGCTCTCTCCACATACATTTCTTGATTATAGAATGTCACTAAAACACTTACTCGATTTTTTCCCATTTATTTTCCCCTTAACATTCAGAATAATTGTTTTACATACGTTTCAGTTGTAACAACCTTGTTTTCTTACTATACATTAATATGTTCATTAATTGAATCAGAAAATCCTTCCCCCCTGATTTCCTATAACGTTTGCTTGTACAATATAGTTTTATTAATTTATAACTCCCAATTATCCTGGAACTTGAAACCGCATCAATTATTTCTGCTCCCACTTTACGAACATAGAATACATTTCTAGTCGCATCACTAATTTCTGTCGTAGAACCACTTCTTTTTAAATACGCAATTGCGGCGTCTGAAAACTTAAGAACGTCATAGCTTTCATTATTTTTTTTAGCAATTCTACTCAAGTTTTTTTTGATTCTTCTAACCAAACTAGTATCAACTGAATGAATTGTACTATCATGGATACGATATAGAGTTAATATTTCATTTATGTAATAAACTTCATTCTCAACCAAACCACAAAAAGCTAACCACTTATCCTCCATACTATTCATTGGAATTGGCATACATTTTTTTGCAAGATCTTTAGAAATACAAATTGAAAACCCCGGAATCAAGACGCCTGATATAGCTGATTCTAAATATTCGTTTTGTGAAATATGACAAACTTCTCCATCATTAAGTGAAATTTTTTTAAATAAATAATCCGCATCAAATTGAATTGGTGAAGAATTCGCATCTATCATAGAAAAATCATGACAAACTACTTTGGCATTAGGAAAATCTCTAAAAACATCAATCACCTTTTCTACTTTAGTCGAACTCCATATATCGTCTTGTCCACAAATAAAAATAATATCCCCCGTTGTATGAGTTATTGCCCACTCGAAATTCCCACCTATCCCATGTCTTGGATTATCTGTAAGAATACTAATACTCATATTGGAATATGATTGACATATATTTTCTATCACTTCTAACGTACAGTCATTTGAACCATCATCACTTATAATTATTTCATCTGGCGGAACAGTCTGTTTGATAATGCTTGTTAATTGTTCTTCTATATATTTTTCTCCGTTATAAGTAGCAATAGCCACACTTATTCTTTTATTCATATTCTTTCTCCAACCTGCTAATCGAGTACCAATTTAGGCTTTTTTTTATTCCCCTAATTTCTAACGCATTATCCTCAGTTCTTTCAAATATAAAACCAACTTTTCTATAAAACGCGTTCGCTCTTAAGTTGTCCGTTAACACATTTAAATAAACTCTGTCCAAATTTAATTCCAGAAATGCTTTTTTTAAGATTATTTCAGTAGCTTCTTTGGCAATACCCGTCCCATGAACACACTTTCTAGTACTTATTGCATACTCTGCTTCCTTTTTATTGAAATCAACATTTTTCAAACTAATTGTTCCCAAATACTCATCCGCTTCATTTACAATTGCATAATGATAAGAATTTTTTTGATTGGCTACATTTACAATATATTCTTTGCAGGAGGCAACTGAAACATTCGAACTGTCAAAGCGAAAAAATTTCACAATATCCAAATCTGTCATCCACTCATACATTTTTTCTGCATCTTTTTCCTCTAAATAGCGTAGTCTAATTTTTTCAATCATTACTTCACTCCCTGAAAAGAATTGATTTCACTAATAACCTTATCCACATCTTCTTTTGGCATTCCCATATATATAGGTAAACTCAATTCCTGATTTGCATATTTTTCTGCGATTGGGAAATCTCCATTCGAAAATCCAAGATAACTATAGCATTCTTGTAAATGCGGCGGAATCGGATAATGAATTAATGTTTTTATTCCCTGTTCTAATAAATACGCTTGTAATTCATCACGTTTTTCAGTTGTTATAGCAAACACATGATAAACATGTGTCGATTTCTTGTTCGTTTTTGGTAATTTTATCAGTGGATTAACAATCTCCGACAAGTACCTTTGAGCAATATTTCTTCTGTACTCATTGCCTTCATCAAGATGTTTTAATGCAACTTTCAATGCTGCCGCTTGTACTTCATCCATTCTTGAATTTTTTCCTTCTAATTCATTAACATATTTCACACCACTGCCGTAATTCCGCAATTTCTTAACTATATCCGCTAGCTTTGAATCATTTGTAACAATTGCTCCTGAATCCCCCAATGCTCCCATAGGTTTCGTAGGATAAAAACTAAAGCAACCTACTGTTCCAAATGTTCCAATTAATTGTCCATTATATTTAGTTCCATGGGCCTGTGCACAATCTTCAATCACAAAAAGATTATATTTCTCTGCAACCCTCATAATTTTATCCATATCGCAGGCTTGTCCATAAAAATGCACAGGAATAATCGCTTTTGTTTTATTGGTTATTTTTTCTTCAATCTTTTCAGCATCTATACAAAAGAATTCATCTGGTTCAACAAATATTGGTGTTGCTCCATTTTCAGTAACACATAATATACTTGCTATATATGTATTTGAAGGCACAATCACTTCATCGCCTTCACCGATACCAAGTGCTCGTATTGCTAGTGTTAAGGCATCTAATCCTGAATTAACTCCAATACAATAATTTGTATTTAAATATTTAGCAAATGCATCTTCAAATTCAGTTAACTCCTTTCCCATAATATACCATCCGGAACGCATTGTCCTTAAAACTGCTTCTTCAAACTCTGAAGAATACATTTCATAAATTCTTTGCAATTTTACAAAATCAACCATATTATCACCTAAATTCCTTCTTAACTATCTTTTATTCTTGTTAACCTGTTTTAAAAACTCGTCATAATTCCTTATATAATCTGATTCATCATATATTTCTGACGCCAAAACCATAAGAACTGCATCTGGTGAAAAATCGTACATTTCTCTCCACATATTACTTTCAATATATAGTCCTTCATATGGTTTTTCTAATGGAACTACTTTCTTTTCTGTACCATTATCTAGTAAAATCTTACAACTTCCATGAATACATATTAAAATTTGCTTGAGATTCTTATGTGCATGAAATCCTCTTCGAACTCCCTCTTTCGTATCATACATATAATAAACCCTTTTTATCTCAAAAGGAATATCATTATACTCTTCTAATGCAATTAATTGTCCTCTGTCATCTCCATGTGGTTGAAACATATACTTTACTACTTGCATATCCTTATCTCCTTTCTTGCCATTTATTAATATATATATTATCCTTTTATTATTCTAACTCTTCCTCTTTTTCCCTACGAAAAAATATAAATATTGATCTAGTAAATATACAATAGGAACTTCCAAAATAACTATCGCACATAACATATTGCTTCCCATAAATAAGTTTCCAGAGTAAAATTCCGAATAACACGTCGTTAACGCATAAATTATCAATTGATGAGTTCCCATAATTGAAAGGGTGTGTTTTCCAATAATTTCACTCCCCTTTATTTTTATCCTTTGAGATATTCCTAAAATAAATAATGTTCCTGAAGTGCCTCCGAAATAAAGAGTAAACGGATTTTGAATCCATCCAGCATAAATGTCATTGCCACACCATCTTAAGTTGATTATTGCAATCACAGTAGTTATAACAAATGATAGAATAATCCATAACAAACTTTTGACTTTTTCATCAAGAAAAATATGTTTTCCCAAATATCCTACCAATATAAATCCGAAAGCTATGCACCCTCTGTTCAGAACAATTGACAGCTGATTTCCACTTATCAATAACGGTAATGAAAAACTCAATAACACTATGAAAATACTTAACAGATGATTGAAATAGTTAGAAACAAACCAAAATCCAATACATCCCATAAACATTGCAATCAGAAACCAATCCGCTCCCACATTACAGCGTACAGTAATCATATTGTAAATACCGTCTCCAATGGATTGATGGTAAAAAAGAAATCTACAGATGATTCCTAACCCTTCGAAAAACGCATAAGGAATTATTAGCGAATAACTTCTTTTTTTTAGGAATTCCCAGAATGATTTTTCATCCCACTTTTCCTTCTTAAATAACATTCCGTGAATCACAAAAAAAGCCGGCATATGGAATGTAGTAATCCAAGATTCTCCTGCAGAAAAAATCATTTTAGAATATGTCGGATTTAGGACAATCAAAATATGTCCTACAATCACAAGAAATATTAAATATGCTTTCGCGATATCGATGTAATCTAGCCTCTTGTTACTCATCTTTTTCTCCATCTTTATTCGGAACTAAATCCACCACAACTACTTCCGGAGGATTGTTTATTCGTGGCAAGTACCAATGCTCGCTACCAAGACCTGTGGACAAAATACAGGTCGCATACTTTCCATGAAATACGCCTTTGACATTTGGTGGGTTAAAACCAATATACGGAGCATAAACTGCACCTATTCCCGGTAACACCCACTGACCTCCATGATAGTGGCCAGAGAATACCAAATCAACCGGATGCTGAGTATAATCCCAATCCACCCATTGAGTTGGAATATGATTTATTAATATTTTATAGCGATCTGTATTTTCAAAATCATCAAAGAAAGAATACTCTTCCTTCTTTTCTTCCTCAGTTCTTTCAAACATCCATGGAATTCTGTAATACCCCATGTAACCACCAATCCGTAACTTGTTTCCTTTTATTTCTATGTCAACATAGTTATTATCAAGTAGTACAGCTCCTGCATCGGTTATTTCTTGTCTCAAGTCTTTTCCAGTCCGTTCCATCCACTGATACTCGTGATTTCCATGACCATAATAAACGGGAGCAATTTCTGTTAATGAGGAAATTAAATTTGTAGCCACAGAAATATCATCTTCGTCGCGGTTAATCATATCACCTGTCATTAAGATGATGTCAGGAGATTGTTCTTTGACGAATTCAATTAATCTAGTATTTTTTTCATCAAATTCACTACAATGGAGATCTGACAATTGAAGAATTCGAATTGGTGCCTTCACAGATGTTTCAATTTTATATGATGACAAAGCTAACTCTTGATTCGTTATATGTGTTAGTAGATATAATCCACTTATTGTCACTATGAAAATGACAATTAAAACACATACCTTTATCATGCTTCCACTGCATTTCCTAATCATCCTTTTCACCTTGTTTCAGCCCCTTTATAATTATTCTTCTTCGAAAATAGAAACGAAATCCTGATAATATTTCTCTTTGCGAAATTCTTTAGCACGTTTTATTCCCGCCTCTTTCATACTGATTCTCATTCTTTCATTTTCTGATAAACTAATAATATAATTTGCAAGATTTAATGACAAATTTGAATCAATAGGAACTTGAATTGACGCTTCGTCATTTACATATTCAATCATTCCTCCCGATTTTGTTACTAATAGGGGTAATCCTGTAGCCATTCCCTCAATGGCAACTAATCCTGCTCCTTCTTCCCAAATTGAAGGAACCACTTGCATATCTGCTAAAGAATAATACTTTGGCATTCTATTATTATCTACATAGCCCAAATATATTACATTCGGATTATTATCTATTTTGTATTTAATATTTCTAAGAAACTCTGTTGTAGTATTATTTGCAAAATCAACATTTCCAATAAACAATAATTTAATTCTTTTGTCAGTAATTATGTCGAATGCCTCTAGTAATTCTTTAACTCCTTTTTCAGGGACCACTCGTCCACAATAAATTACTAGAAAATCATCTTCCTGCACACCTATTTCTTTTCTAAGAATATCTCTTTCCTCTTTTTTTATTCTTTTTTGAAACAAATCTAAATCAATTCCATTGTATAACACTACATTTTTGCCTGGAATAGTACTATCTTTAACCCATGCAAATTTAACATATTCGCTAATAGCAATAGAATTTGGTATTTTTCTTCGAACCGCTATTTTTTCTTCCTGTGTTGAATGTAAGTGAATGAAGAACTTTTCTTTTTTAACAAGTCTTTCTAATATGTCGTATTTTTCATAGTCTGTTCCTTCCAATATTATGTAATCGATCTTTTCTCTTTTAACAATTTGATACAATTGAAACACGTAATAATCCAAATAAATATGCTTTCTATTTAATTTTTTTGCGTATCTATTATTATGCACTAATTTAATCCATAACCTAAAGAGATACCATAAAACAGTATTTCTCTTTTCTCCCAAAAATAACTGCTTCTTGTTGTCAAAATAAAAAACTTTAGAATGTTTATATTTTGTCCGTGCTGCTGATTTATCAAATATAGAAACAATTGCTAGTTCAAGTTTACTATGCCTTTCATTTTCATCAATAAGATGAGTTAATAATTTTTCAACAGCACCTCCACCTACCGATGGAATTGGAAGTTTCATTGGTGAAATTAATAATATTTTTTTCATAATTAATCATCTCTACTTATTTTACTACTTTAACCATAGGAAAACTCACTTGTCCCCAATAGTTTTTATTCCATAAAATATTGTGTCCATGTTCATTCACCAATTCAACAATCATCTTGCTTCCTGGATTATCATATGCAAAATAATTTCCCAATTCATCAACTTTTACAATTTCCAAATTCAAACAATATATATCATGTGATAAATAATCTGTTCCCATCTCAAATTGAAAATGCTGATTTTTTTCACACTTCAAGTCAAATCGTTCAGATAATGCCATTCCAATTTTTGTATACTGATTATCTTTTATCTGTACAATAATTTGAGCACCACCTAATTCAATATCTGATTCAACACTTATCTGAAATTTAATGTTTTCTCCAATTTCATATTTTGCAAATTCTTTATCTAAAAATTGAACTTCTTGCAATCGAATCTGTTTTCCAAAATGATATAGTCTTTTATTTTTTTCAAAATTATAATAGCATGGGAGATTGACAATGTTATCTAATCCCATGTATCTCTGAATTGATTCTTCAATATCGCCTTGAAAAACTATTTTTCCTTTATCCAACACAATACATCTATCGCACAACTGTCTAATAGTATTCATATTGTGACTAACATATAGAACCGTTCTTCCCTCTTTTTTTGCAGCATCTCTCATCTTATCAAGACATTTTTTCTGAAATGCCATGTCTCCTACGGCCAAGACCTCATCCATAATCATAATATCGCTGTCAAGATGTGCAGCGACAGAGAAAGCTAACTTTACATACATTCCACTAGAGTATCTCTTCACAGGAGTATCAATAAACTCTCGAACTTCTGAGAATTCAATGATATCTTCCATTTTTGCATCAATTTCGGCCTTGGTCATCCCAAGAATTGCACCATTCATATAAACATTTTCACGTCCTGTCATTTCTGGACTAAATCCGGTTCCTACTTCTAACATAGATGCAATTCGACCATAAATATCAATTTCCCCTTCTGTAGGAGCAGTTACTCTAGAAAGAAGTTTCAACAAAGTACTTTTCCCGGCACCATTCCCACCAATAATACCAACAGCTTCTCCTTTATAAATCGTTAAATCAATTCCGTTTAACGCCATAAAGGTCTCACCATTACTACGCTGGTCTACACCTATTTTAGTATTAGGATCTTCCTTTCCTCTTATTCGTGCCCACCAACTCTGTAAATCAGCTTGTAGACTTCCTCCACCAATCTGACCTAAGCGATATCTCTTTTTTACATTAGATATTTGAATCATAACATCCATATCTTTGTTTTGGTTTTCCATATCTAAATTCTCTCCTATACTGTATCCATAAATGTTCTTTCAACCTTGTTAAAAATAATTATTCCTAACACGGTGATTACAATTGTCACAATTACTGATATTCCCAAATAAAGTGGTTCAATACTTCCCTGTCCTAAAACAGCATATCGGAATACTTCTACCGGAGCACTTACCGGGTTGATTAACATCAGCTTTCTAAGCGTCCCTTGTCCTAACTGTGACATTGGGTATACGATTGGCGTTCCATACATCCAAAGTTGTACTCCAAATCCAACCAAAATAGCCAGATCTCTATATTTCGTAGTTAAACTTGAAACAATAATTCCGACCCCGAGACCCAATAATCCCAAATGAATTAAAATAACCGGAATAAGTATCCATGCCCACCAATTAGGTTGTACTTCACCTTTGATTAAATAAAAGATTAAGAAAGCTATAACCATAGTCATCTGCACACCAAATTGAATAATCGCAGATAAAACATTTGACAATGGTGTTGTTAATCTTGGGAAATAAACTTTTCCAAAAACATTCGCATTCGCCGTAAATGCACTGGCATTCTGTGTAACACTGGTAGAAAAAAATATCCATATAGCATTACTGCATAAATAAAACAGGATTTTCGGAACGCCCTCTGTTCCAATCCCTGCTACTCCGCCAAATACAATTGTGTAAATGATACTGGTAATAAATGGATTTAAAAAAATCCAAGCGGGACCAAGAATGGTCTGCTTATACTTCACGACAAAAGACCTTTTGGTGAATAACCAAATCAAATCCCTATATCGAAACACTTCCCTTAATTTCAGATCCAACAGTTTATGTTTGGATGAAATATGTATGTGATATTCTTTTGCGTTTTCTATATTCTGTTCGTTAACCATTTTTATTCCTTTCACGCCATTTATATATCTATTAATCTTATCTATATTTAGGAACAAGCAACCTCATTCTGTTATATATTTTTCCTTTTATACTAAGTCCGGCCCATGCCTGTTTTTCAAATAATAAAAAAAGTGATTTTTTTCTCAATTTATTATATCGCTTTCTTATCTGTTCATTTTCTTCCGCGTATTTTCTCCACGCCTCAAGTTCAAACGAGAGCCTTATTACAGTATGATTTTTCCATCCAGTATACTTTTGTTTTTTGGTGAAATGATAGCGTTCAATCAACGCTTCTCCAAAATCCATTCTCTTAACGCTGAATCCTTGTCCCATTATACTTGTCTCTCTCTGAAGATAATAATAACATTTTTCTGGTAAACAAATAATCTTTTTACATTTCTGCACTATATAGTGAATCACAAATTCATCTTCATGTACTTTTCCATATGGGAATCTCAAATCATCAAATATATCTTTCTTATATAATTTATTCCACACTGGAACAAAGAAGCCTCCATACGGCTTTAATATCTCTTCCATAAATTCGTTTTGATTATATTCTTTTTTTTCAGATATTTCATATTTACTTGATTCTTCCAAACATCCTTTTTCTGCTACCTTCACATAATTACATATCGCTAAATCTGCACAGCTCGATGTAATATTACAATAAAGTATTTCAAGCATTTTGGGAGCGATATAATCATCGCTATCTACAAACGCCACATATTGTCCCTTTGCCACATTTAAACCAGCATTCCTCGCATCCGAGAGGCCACCATTTTTTTTATGTATCACCCGAATCCTCTGGTCTTTCTTTGCATATTCATCGCATATGAGTGGGCAATTATCCGGTGATCCGTCATCTACTAAAATCACCTCAAATTCTTTAAGGCTCTGCTCTAATATGGAGTCAATACATTTATTCAAATATTTTTCCACCTTATAAACAGGTATAATAACTGATATTTTTACATCCTTCATATTTTCTATAACACCCAATCTAATTGTTGTAATATTTCTTGATTTTTTTTATTGAACCTATCCCAACTATTATACGGTACTTCAAATCTTTTTTCATCATTTATTTCGTTCTCTATGGCATATGCAATATCTGCTGATTTCATTTTGCATATTCTCCCGAGAGACTTTTCCGTCAATAATTCTCTTGCTCCCATTGTATCTGTTGAAATTATATTTTTCCCTAAAATCAACGCTTCACTTATCGTAAGTCCAAAAGATTCACACCGACTCGGCTGAACATAAACATCTGCCTTTTTGATATATGGATAAGGATTATCTTTCATTCCAACAAGATTAACATATCGTTGCATTTCACACTCCTTTATTACACTCTTCACCTCATCCATTGCCGGTCCATCACCAACAATCCACCACCGAATATTCTCATACCCGTCTTTCACTAATTTTGCACATGCTTTCACGGCAAGATCCATTCCTTTTTCATAAGAAACTCTTCCCACAGAGACTATGTTAAACTTATCATTATCAAACAGCTCTTCGATTGGTTCTTCAGCTTTTTTTCGAATTCCGTCCACATCCGTTAAATTATGCATTGTAATAATCTTATCCTTAGCCTGTGGAATGAATCTCTTTAGTTCTTCTGCCTGATTCGAAGATACAGCTATAATCTTTTCACATTTCTTGTATCCGATTTTGTCATGATATACATGTCTCATTGCACCGTGATGATAGTACATCAAGTACTTATCCGCCTTTATTGCTCTGATAGCAGTTTCGGCTACCACATCACTATAAATAACAGCAGTATCAAAATACTCCTGTTTCATCATCTTTCGAATATATCGGATATATAGTCTGTTTTCTATCCATTTTATCAATGGCACAGACCACATCATTATACGATGTAAATTTGATGGATTTTCTGTGTTTTCCGTCAAATGATATAATTTTTTATATTTGTATTCTTTTTCGAAAGAATACACCTTTTCCCTGTCTGCGATAATCACACGACATCTTGGATGGATTTGTTCCATCATATCCAGTTCCGCGTGAAGAACCAATAAAGTTACATCGTACTTTTCATAGTTAAAATGATTCAGTAAATTTACCAAAGCTGTTTCTATGCCACCAATCCACAGTGCTTTTGTAACAAATATTATTTTCTTTTTCATCCCAATTTCAAAGTCCTTCTGATTTTATTAATGACTCTTTTGATAAAATCTATTATCTTTTTGTTTCTGATTTTTCTGTTATATTTTTTTACACACTTACGAATAATAATATCTTTCTTATCCTGATTCGATTGCATAATATCAAGCAATTCAACCTGCCTTTGATATTCATATTCTTTTGTAAAACGTGTTCCCCAATGAAGAAGCCTTGTGCTAATATCACCATCACCTATAAATGCCTTACCTTCCGTGATGTCAATTTTCATTCCTTCCACATTCTCCCAATAACAAAAGATAGCTTCCGTACGAAAAGGTTCCGGATGGCACTGATTTACTGCCATCGACAAAGCAATCAATGGCTCGTCTCCTGGCGTCAAAAATTTCCCTTTAAATTTATACTTCGGATAATCCGGAACGAATCTCTTGGCATCTTCAAAAACTTTTCTTGTTAAATCTGTCCTTCTCATATAATAGATTCCACCATGTAAACCTACCACGTAAGAAACTTGAGATTTTAACTTACCGAGATTCTCATATTCGAACCATCTTGTTTAATCATCTAATGGTAATACTCTTCCAAAGCAGGAAAAATCATCTGCCTTTTCAAAATATCCAAACAACGCATTTAAATCGTCAAACGCCAGACAGTCTGCATCTATGAATATAGTTTCTTCATAGGGAAGGTATTCTCCTAAACTAAGTTTATCTAAATATGAATTTGTTGCTCCATCTTTAAAAAGGATTATGTCATCAAATTGTTCTGTATATTCGTTTTCTCTATCACACAGAATTGCAAAGGGTAATTGTTCCGTACAGAAATATCTATATGAACGTAACAGATTTTGCGCTAAAGAATAATATTCTTCCTTTCCCGCTGCAATTGTTATAAACCCTCTTTTCACTTTCTAAAGTCCTATCCTTTCATTTTACCTCATTTTTGACATCGGCATCATAATTCATATGGTCCCTTATCTGAAAGTAATATTTCAAAGGAGTTCCGAATCCTTTGTGCCAACTGTTCAAAATCAATATCCCCTTCCGGATCATTCAGACAAATATACTGATGTTTCTGATTCTCTATCACATCACACAATTCATCAATAGTTTTTTCCGTTACAGAATTAACCAGATTATCTATAACTTTCGGTGAAAACTGCCCACTGCCGATCTGCCACCAGAGCACCACCCACTGATTTACATTATCACTGGTTCTGAATCGATCCCGACAGGTATCATCCAATTTTTCCGGTTCCGCTTCCCACACTTCCTGAAATGCACTTTTTAAATAGGCAGCCGGAGCATGGATGTTTTTAAATCCAGTAAAATAATCGGGATGTAACTTTTCTAAAAACCAAGTTCGTATATTGTCCTTAAATCGATAACTTTTGTCTCGATATTTTTTCCCATACTTTTTCACAGCCTCTCGTTTTGGAAAGTGTGCATTCACAATTCCCAAGTCATTTACTGCTGCATGCTGCCATGTTCCGATATTACCAATCAGAGAAATCGGCACCTCTCCTCCATAAGTACATGGCAATCCTTCTCGAAAGAAATCTTCTTTCTGAAACGGCCGAAGCATAAACATATCATCATTAAAGTATACGAAATGTTCTGCCAAATCCGTAATTCTATGAATATTCATTTCTATGGCATGGGAACTAAATGTAGGCAGATACTCCTTCGGAATAAAATCTTCGTGCTTTACAATATTGAGTTTCGGAGCATCCAGATTTAAAAACTCTGGGACGTGTCCCCAGGTTACGAAATGTATTTTTCGTACCCATGGTGCAAACTTTTCTACAGACCGAAACCAATACGGAAGAATCCCCCAGTCACGAAAACGATTATCTGAAGTATTCTCATTCTCCGTAATTCCCTGATATTCTCTTTTTTCTTTTAACCATTCCGGGTCATTTCCATCTACCCAGAGAATGACAAAATCGATATCCATGCTAATCTCCTATTAACTGTGTTTCTTTTGATACCATCCGGTATTTTTCACTTTGACAGCAATTTTATGTCTCAATGAACTATAGTTTCTTTTAAGAATCAATCTACTAACATTCTGATTCATAAGCATCATAAAATAGTTATCATCTGATATCATTTGGTGTTCAATACTCCACCGTTTAAAATCTTCACAGATGATTTTTACCTCTTTTCTTCCTGATACTTCTATCTTTTCTCTAGCAAGGACCAAATATAATTTTAGTAAGATATTCTTTTTCTCTATTTCAATATCATATATATCCAAACAATTTTTTTGAAGTAACTCAAATGCTTTTTCAATTTGATCTACAAGTCCATTAATATGCTCTATTCTTTTTAATCTTCTTCCTGCATTTCCTTCATCTTCTGATTGACGGTAATGATAAATTGCAGTCGGTTCAAAAAAGATATGATTACAATAAGTTAAGCAGCGAATCGAATACTCTAAATCTTCATAAAGGAACATTTCCTTATTAAGCTCTAATTGATTTTTTTCTAATAGGCTTCTTTTAAATACTTTGTTGCATAGAGAACTAAGGGAATTAGCATCAAATAAGGCTTCGATTTTTTTTATCCATTCCGAAGTCTCCTCACTTCCTTTAATTGGCGTGTTTAAGGTCTCTCTTCGATAACACTCACCATGATGATAATAGTCGAATGTCATACCGTAAATAGCCATATCAATAGATGAATCATCAGTAATCTTAGTAAGTAATAGATTCATTGCTTCAGGATCAATGATATCGTCTGCATCAATAAATAACACATACTCTCCCTGAGCTTTACTTAGCCCATTATTACGAGCTGCTGAAACCCCTTGATTTTCTTGCAAAAAGTAATGAATGAATTCATTACTTTTTGCTAAGCACTCGCAAATTTCTCCGGTTTCATCTGTTGAGCCGTCATTGATTAAAATAATTTCGACATCATCTCGATTCATGTTGAGAATACTTTCCACACAATGTCTAATAAAGGATTCACAATTATATAACGGGATAATGATACTAATACTTAACTTCTTCGTATTGTTCTGCTTGTTTTTCATCCTGTACCTCCCAATTAAATCGGTAATTCAAATAGTCATCAGCTTTTAATTCAATCGTTCTTCCTAAACATGTAACATGATAGAACCATATTAATATGACCGTTAATAGCATTACAAAAAAATTCAAACTATCCTGATCAAAAATAAATGGCGGAAGATTCTTCTCATCGTTCATCGGAACCGTGTGAATCGGTTTATAGAAAATCATTGGTATAAACAATACAGTAAACTGAAAATAATAATCCGAAAATCTGGTAAAGACATTATTATACCCCGAGAAAATTTGAAGTGATGCTGCAATAACCATCAACGTAAACAATGTTTCAAACTGTCTTTCTCGAAATCCTTTAATAAGCAATCCGCATAGAATAATAATACAAATAACAACAAATCTTCCTCCTAAAGAAATCATCTTATTTGTATTAACAATCGCGTCTTCGTAATAAATATCTGTCCCCCACTCTGCAATCGGCTTTTTAAATAAATAAACCATTATCATTGTGATTATATAAACAATAACCGTATTTTCAGTTATTTTCTTATTAGCGATAAGATATGCTGGTAAAAAAACGAACGCTGGTGCATGAATAAATCCTGCTAATAAAACAAGAATAAAAAAAGAACGCTTTTTTTGTTGAAAAATAGCCATCATTGCATAAAGTAAAACAGTCATCGCTAATCCCTGTTTAATGGTCGTAAATCCATAAACTAAATAGAAAGACATACAATTCCATATTAAATAACTTAGCCATGGTCTCGGAGAATAGTAATATATTAATATTGCAAAAGAAACCTGCATAAAAATAGCCAAACATATTAAAAATATATGGAAATCTCCATCAGTCATCATAGAAAAAGCCTTACAAATCCACTGGAATCCTGCATTTCTTCCTCCATGAAAAATTTCTTCATCAAACCATCCTAATGATTTGTCATTATAAATACCATAATAATATGCATATTTTCTTAAATCTCCTGTCAAATAAATATATCGCCAACCACAGACAAATGTATGAAGTACAGTCATCAAAAATATATAGTACTTTCTATCTTTCCCTTCTTGTGGTAGTATCATCCCGAGTATTATAACTATTGCGACAATATACCAATATATCTTTACTCCCATTACATATTTCCCACATTCATTAAAACTTTGTTTTTTATTACAATAAATTATAAAATGCTTTAATCATCTTATAACTATTGTTTGGTTCTTCTTTCGTGTTCTTTTCTAAATACTCTTTTAGTTCTGTATCATTTATTATTTTTTCAATTCCTTCAGCAATTCCCTTAGCATCAATTTTCGTAATCACTCCTGTTTCCCCATCTTTGATTTGGTCAAATACAGAAGGATACTCTGTAACAACAATTGCTTTTCCTAATATTTTTGCCTCATCTAAAACAATAGATTTTCCCTCATATCTAGAGGGCTGGACGATTAAATCTGCTTTTTTCATATATGGGTATGGATTTTGTCTTATCCCCTCCAAAACGATATTATTTTCTAGTTTGTTATCCGCGATAAAGTTTTCTAATTCCCCTCGCATCACACCTTCTCCAAATATGTGCCAACAAAATGAAATATTTTTATCCACAAGAATCTTAGCCGCACGTACTGCAATATCAAACCCTTTTTGGTGATCTAACCTACCAACAGATACAAAATTCCAGGAAGCATTTTCCTTCCAGCAATCATTTACACTTTCTCTTGATTTTTTTTCAACATCCTCTTCTAAGACAATATTCTCTATGATATGCATCTTGTTTTTCACCTCTGGGAGGTAATGAAGAAATGCGTCTCTACATATATCCGAAATAGTTGCCAACTCATCAAATTTCTTATAATACTCCAGTTCTTCTTCAAGTAATTCTCTTCCTGAAAAATCTATATGGATCCATCCAATTTTTTTCTTTGCTTCAATCTTATCAATCACAAAAAAGTCAGTATTTCCTTCAAGATACCCGATTGCAACATCATAATTCTTTTCAAGTTTTTTGATATGTTTGCTCAATAATTTCCACTCAAATATTTTTTTGCGAGATAATTTGTGGCGTATTGAAATCCATGTTCTAACAAATCCCTTTATAAAATGTCCTTTAAGGAACAAATTTTTTGCGTAATATCTCCACTCAAGAAGCATGGCTTGACTCACTTCATCAGCACCTACAATATTAACCCATTTAGGAACTTCTGATTGAAGCACTCCTCCTGTTTCAAATAAGAATAAATCTACTTCAACCTTTTGAGAATCTAGTGCCTTGAGAAGAGTCACAAGGCTTTTTTCCGCACCACCCATTCTTAACGTTGGGATTACAAATATCAATTTTTTCTTCACTATTTTCTCCTTTTTATCACTTTGGCTGGATTTCCTGCAACAATAGAATAGGGTTCCACGTCCTTTGTAACAACCGAACTAGAACCTATCACACTTCCATTTCCAATTGTTACACCTGGCAAAATGGTTACTCTCGATCCAATCCAAACATCATCACCAATTTTCACTGGTCGAACTTCTGTAAAATCCTGTTTCCACATCGGTATATCAGTTCTACCCATTCCATGATTTTGCGTATAAATATAACACTCCGGTCCCATCATTACATCTTTTCCAATCGTCACATCAGATGAAACTAGCGCATTCACTCCAATTCCTGAATTATCTCCCAATGAGACATTTTCATTAAACATTGCACCCTTTTCAATGTTAACATTTTTACCACATTCTCTCAGAATCAATTTTCCACAAAATGCACGAATTTTTTTACTGCCAAAACTATATTTACTAAAGGAAAGGGGCATATGTTTTCCCAACAGGTTATAAATAATTCTTCCAATTATTACTTTCAATTATTCTTCTCCCTTTTTCTCCGATAATCCTTTTCATATAATTCACATATCTTTTTTGTAAAGATTTTTGAATCAAATCCTTTGTTTTCTATTGCGTTAACAACTTCAGATTTTATAGCTTTCTCCATCTCCACCGCTGCCTCTATCGAATCTGCCCAAGTTTCAACGCCTTCTGTCAACGGTATCCATTTCACTTTTCCAATTTCAAAATCCACTTCCCTCGAATAAGTGTCCGCAGAGATACACGGAAGTCCTGTTGCCTGAGCCTCTATCATCACCAGCGGCATCCCTTCATATTTTGACGGCAATATAAATGCACTACATTTTCTCAAAAGGGCATCCACATCTTTTCTAACCCCCAAAAAATAAATATACTCACTCAACTGACTTTCTTTTATCTCATCCATCATTCTTTGCTTCATTTCATCATCATCACCATCTCCAACACAAAGAATTCTTATTTTCTTATTTCTTTTTTTCAGTTCTTTTGCGATATCAACTAAGAATACTTGATTCTTCACCTTGCTAACTCTCGCAACATTAATCACATTTTTCCATCCATCTTTTTCAATGAAATCTCCCTCTTCAATGCAATCAAATTTGTCCAAATATTTTGTTGTATCTACTGAATTAAATACTAAATGATATGATTTTTTCTTTAGACATTTCTTTCCATACAGGAACTTTCCTGCCCAAGTGGAGCACGCAATCTGAGTTGTCGAAAATAATCGTATAGAAGTTCTCATTACACTTTGATAGGATCTTCTTATCAAACTATACTTTCCACTTTCATCATCTCCTTCTCGCCAATTATGAGCGTGCGTAAAACGACATGGTACACCAGCTAGGGCTGCCACAAAAACCGTTATTCCACAATGGAATAACTCATGTGCATGAACAATATCATATTTTCCTTCTCGCATAATACGATACAGTTCTCTACAATATTTAAGCGGATGATTTCTGCATTTATTCTCCAAAAGAAGAAAATTTCCACCTAACGCTTCAATTTCTTCTCTGTAAAATGCTTCTGGCATATCAGAAGTAAAGTCTATATGAAACTTATTTTTATCTACATTTCTCATCAAATGCATTAACTGATTCTCTATGCCTCCTACATGCATAGATCCTGCAACCATTAATATTTTCATTTTTTACACCTTTAAATACTTTCTTTTCCACCATCGAAACATTATGTTTCCAGGAAATAAACATATAATTTTTATCCATCGATAACGATCACTCTGCTCGATTATTTCTTTAGGGCTCAAATCGGAAAAGAAACCATAACATACAAATAACAATCCATTTTTTAATCTTAGTGTCATATAATTCTTCCGATCCATTCCTAATTCTGAATTTAACATTCCGCCCCTAGGATTTAATATTCTAAGTTTTCTACCAGACTTAGTCAGTCCCCCTTCTAAATACTCACAAATGTACACTACTTTATTAATATAAATACATTGACATTCTAAGCCTACCCGATACCACAAGACTGTTTCTGGCATAAATATTTCATTATCATAAACAGGAAAAGGGTATTTTAAAAATAATTCACTTCTGATTACTTCACAGCAATCACTCCCATATTTGCAAATTCTCTTGTACCGCAGGATGTCAACAGTTTTTTCTTCATCTTTAGCATATGCTACAGGCGTGTCACAATCAAAGCCTTTCAAAAAAATTATCATACCTATATGTTTAGAATCTTTATATTTTTCCCAGCAAGATAACACACTACTGACAGCATCTTCTGTTAAATAGTCATCACTATCAAGTATCAGGACATAATCACCAGTGATATATTTATGAGACTCATTTAATGCGGTGTGTTTTCCACCATTTTCTTTTTTTTGAAATTGAATTGAAAACCCGTTATTTTCTGCCATAAACTGACTTACAATTTCTTCCGTATTATCACTACTTCCGTCGTCAATAATAATCCATTCAAAATTCAACGACGTTTGAGCTCTCAGTGATTCATAACATTTTTTTAGCAACTCCCCCCTGTTAAATGTTGGAGTAATAATTGACAATTTTTTTTCTTCTTTCACTACTTTTTTATCTCCATATAAAAATTCGAAAGCCACTTTGCTGTTTCATGAATGTCATATCCATGAGCAATTACCTGTTCTGAACTATCTTTACGTACATAATTACTATTTTTTAACACAATTTCTGCCCATTTCTCTGCACTTTCTTTTAAGCTACAAATTGAAACTTGATTTTTCGTAACAATGCATTCCTTTGAGACTGCATCAGAAATAACACACTGCAATCCTGTAGTTTGTGCCTCTACAGCTACAATTCCTAGCCCCTCGAAAAGAGATGGAAATACAAAGACATCCATTGCTTGATATAATACCGAAACATCTTCTTGCACCCCTATAAAAATAACAGCATCATCTAATCCCATTCTCTTTACTTTTGTTTGAATACTATCCCTTAGTTCTCCATCTCCGACTAACATCAGAATTGTATCTTGACACTTACTATGTATCTTTTCAAATATGTCCAATAAAAAAATGTGATTTTTCTGATTCACAAAACGCCCAATATGCCCGATTACTATTTTCTGTTCTATTCCATACTCTCGCCGTATTTCTTCTCTAACCTTTTCATCAAACTGAAATTTTCGAGTTTCAATTGCATTATTTAAAACTTTGAATTTCTTTTGATTTTTTGAAATTCTAGTTCCATATCTTGATACACCAGCATCAACTGAACATGCAAAATAGAAGTCAGCTAAAAATCTTGTAGGCCATGCGTATGCAGTAATCAGGAAACTTTTAATTCCTTTTGGTGCTGTATTATGACTATGTGCAATTGTATATAAATGATATTTCCGTGCTATTTTTAAAAATGTTGAAACACTTCGCCCAATATGTCCATGCACTGCCCGATACTCTTTATGGTGTTTTTCAAAAAATTGATTCCACCATTTTTTATACAAGAAATAGTTTTTTGCATTAAAGGCAGGACAATGAAAAATTCGTCCACCTAAAGAAATAATTTCATCATCAAAGCTTGCCTTCTCTTCAACTTGAACAACAAAATCAAATTGTACCTTGCTACGATCAATATTCCGATAAAGATTCATAATCATGACTTCTGCGCCACCACGATTCATGCTCCCTATTACATGTAAAATCCTAATTGGACTATCACTCATCTTTAACCTCTTTCTAGTTATTCGCTAAATCATCCATCAAATCCCAAACCTCTTTTTTTGTACTTTGGATACAAAATGGGACAACTATTTCTTTATTTTGCTCAACCATTTTATTCGATAACTCTGAATCATTTAACAAACATTCAATCTTTTCAGCAAATCTTTCCGAATCATCTGGATGACATAAGAATCCATTTTTCCCATCCACAATGATATCAACTAAACCTCTAATCTTTGCCACAACCATTGGAACACCACTGTACATGGATTCCAATGCTGCAACCGGTAATCCCTCATGAAGAGACGGCATTACAAAAACATTTGCTTGCTTACAGATATCAACCACGTCTGTTCGATATCCTAAAAAGTGTACCCTAGAATCAATCCCCAACTCCTTGGCTTGGTTAGTTAAATTCTCGAGCTGATCACCTTTTCCACACAGCAAATAATGAACATCTTTTTTTTTCATCATTGCCATTGCACTGACAATAGTCTTTTGGTTTTTTCGTTTACTTAATTCACCAATCGATAAAACGATCGGTGCATCTTCACGAATCCCTAGTTCGCTACGAATATCATTCTTGACTTCACCCTCAGATAATCTATACGGGTTCATTCCTATTCCATGAATATACTTCACATCCGGCAGTTTCATTTTTTTCGCACGATTAAAATCTTCCAGATTCATCGTCACCACGTTATCACAAAAATGCCCTGCAAACTTTTCTATCGGATAAAACATCATCCAGTTAACCTTCGGTGCCCCTTCATAAAAGTGAAATCCATGCACCATATAGATAACCTTGGTTCCTTTCTTTCGCGCCTTTCTGGCAGCCAATCGTGTCGTCACACCCATCACAGGTTCATTGGTCCAGATCACATCATAGTTTCCACGATTAATAACCTTTTTCATATCACCATATCCTTTAAAGTTGGTCGGTGATGCCGGGCTTCGAACCAATCGAACAATATGGATATCCTTTACCACGCCTTTCAGTTTCTCACGAATTTCATCCATTCGTCCACCCACATCTGAGCAGGCGATTTCCACTTCGAATCCGTTCTCTGAAAGATAAATTACATGAGGAATCAGAAACTGAACCATCATTAAATCTGTTGATGTAATTAATAATCTTTTACTCATCTATACAAACCACTATCTATACAAGAATGCACTTGCCTTCTTTTGAACAAAATCAGCAATCTTATGCACAATCCATGCATAAATAATAATTCCTCCTGTCACAATAATAAAACTTAGCGGGAATAAAAATATATTTCTTGCTATCACAACATACTGGCATAAGTATATTTCCAAAGCAATTCCAGCTATGAAACTAACAACATTGCTAATGTACTTATGAACTTTTTCAAACAGATGTTTCTTTTCTAATTTAACAAATAATAATCCTACAGCCACAATCAACCATAATAAAATGAATGGTAAAATTATTTGTATACAATAAAAATATTCACGACTTGGAATCACTTTCTTAGCAACTACATAAGTTGAAAACGAAACACATACATTTAATATGGACCACACAGATATTTTTTCAGAAATAGTCTCATATTTTTCTCTCAGTAATGCACCAATTAGCATGCATTCCATAAATTGGAATCTTACCCACTTTTCTTCAATGCTTTCGATATGAAATGTTGAAGTTGAAAATTTTAGACAATATATAATCAAAAAAATTCCTAAGGTTATTCCCATAAACCACATCATATGAACGTTCCATTTCTTTTGTATCAGCCGAATAATATAAAAGACGATATACAAAGCCATAATCGATCCAATAAAGTGATACCACGTAGGATAAAGATAACAATGTATCAGTGCGGTAAAATTACCAACTCGAAAATTCCCCCAAATAAAAGAAACCGTTGAAGTAATCCATAATGCCGGATATATTCGAATAATTCTCTTTCCATACCATTTCAGAAAATTATCCTTTATGTTAAACAGACAAAAACCTGAAACAAAAAAGAAAATACAATTTCCTATCTGTCCACCAAAAGCCATCCATGATGCTGGCCAAATATCGGCATAATGCGAATTCGTGATGAACACTGCTGCAATTGCTCGCAACCATACAATAAACTGAAACACGATTAGTTCTCCTTCAAATTACTCATTCATTTCTTTCTCAATTCTTTCCACAATTTTTCCAGCAGACATTCCGTACTCTTCTCTTAAGTACTTCTGGTTTCCTACACGAACTGCATACTCATCATTCAGTCCGATGCGAAGCAGATGGGCTCTCTTTTCTTTCATCTCTGCCATTACTTCTGCCACTGCGCTACCAAATCCACCAACGACATTATGTTCCTCACAGGTAACAATTAAATCAAACTCTTTGCTACACTGTTCAATTACAGCCTTATCAATCGGCTTGATAGTCGGGAATGTATACACAGCCGGATTCCATCCGTCCTGCTTTAACTGTTCGAATGCATCCTCTACTTCCTCGAAAATAGCACCGGTAGAAAAGATTGCAATCTTTTCTCCATCCTGTACTTTAATCGCTTTTCCGATTTCAAAGTTTTCTATCTTTTCGTGAATTCTTTTTTCACCACCACGACCTAGTCTTAAGTAAGCCGTTCCCGGATAATTCACTAATGCTTTCGTACATTCTTCTGCTTCTACTAAATCTCCCGGTGCCATTACCACCACATCCGGTAACGCACGAAGTACCGCTAAGTCTTCTGTGGCATGGTGACTCATTCCCAAAGATCCGTATACGAATCCACCACCGACGCAAACGATTTTCACGTTGGCATTATGATAGGCACAGTCGTTTCGAATCTGCTCCAGACAACGAAGTGTCGGGAAGTTTCCAATGGAATAGGTAAATACCGTCTTACCTTCTAATGCCATTCCCGCTGCCACGGTTGTCATATTCTGTTCTGCGATTCCTGCATTGGTAAACTGGTTCGGAACTTGCTCCCAATATGGTTTTAAAACACCGAATCCTAAATCTCCGGTAATTAATTCTATCTTTTCATTTTCTTTTGCTAATTCCACTAGCGTTCTAACAAATGTATCTCTCATGAATCCTTCTCCCCTATAGCTGATGTTCTCTTTCACCCGTTCCGGACTTTGCTTCTACACGTCGCATTTTTTCCGGATAGTCTGTTTCCCATGTGTATGAGAAGGTATGATCATTTCCGATGTCATCCTGTTCTGTCGGAAGAACCGGATTTTCAATTCCATTCGGTGTGTAGACATCTTCTACACCCTCAGGCTTACTCTGATGTAACTCATTCACTGACATATCATATTCCCAGCCTTCATGTGGAAAACGATAGTGCCATAAAATATCATTCTGCATAAAGGATACACCGCATCCCTTAATGGTATTTGCGATAATTACTGTCGGCTTATGAGAATCATCTTTCGCATATTCTTCTACCTTTTGAAATGCTTCTCTTAATTCCTGATGATTATTTCCATTAATCTCGATCACATTCCACCCAAAGGCTTTCCACTTCGAACCGAAATCTTCTATCTCCAAAGTATTTTCCTGAAAGTCCATACTCTGCATATGGTTGTGATCTACGATAACCACCAAGTTATTCAAACGGAAATGGTTAGCAAACAACGCTGCTTCCCAAACAGAACCTTCATCGCATTCACCGTCTCCTAACACCACATATACCTTATGATTCTTTCCATCTTTCTTAGCCGCATATGCCATTCCTGCTGCTGCAGAAAGACCATGTCCTAACGAACCGGTAGAAAAATCCACTCCCGGAAGATGATGGGATACATGTCCTGATAAACGACTTCCATTCTGATAATGTGTCTTCAGTTCCTCTACCTCGAAGAATCTATTCTCTGCTAATGCCGCATACACTGATGCCCCAGCATGTCCTTTACTCAGAATGAAACGATCTCGGTCATCCCATTCCGGATTATTACTATCCACCTTTAAAACTTCTGTATAAAGCATACCCATAATGTCTGCTACCGATAAGATAGCTCCAATATGAGAACCTCCTGATAAATGCGTCATCTCAATTCCATGACGTCTGATTTTCCACGCTAACTGTTCACTAGTCATTTTTTCACCTTTCTATCTAGATACCTCATCCAGCACTTTTAAATCTTCCTCACCCAGTTTCCAATCCATTCCTTCTACATTCCCTAATATCTGACTCGGTCTCTTTGCCCCGCAAAGAACCACCGATTCCGGAATATAGTCTAAGATAAAGCGAATCGCTACTGCTGCCACTGGCTTTCCGTATTTTTCAGCGATCCCTTTCATCACTTCTACGATTTCAAGATTCTTTAAAAGCTTCTCTCCATGGAAATTTACATAAATTTCTCTAGAGCGGCGGTCATCACTTCCGAAATCCACATTTTCCTTTGTATATTTTCCTGTCAGGATTCCCTGTCCTAAACTTCCCCAGGTAAGTGGTGTCATCTGTAACTTTTCTGACACCTCAAACATATCCTTTTCATTCTTTCGACAAGCTAAACTGTATTCATCCTGAAAGCTCACAAACTTCCCAACATATGGTTCTAATTCTGCCAAATCGTCCTGATGGATATTTGACAAACCGAAATAACGGATATAACCTTTTGCCTTCAGTTCTTCCAACGTTTCCAGAACCACACTAATCGGTGTTACCCCATCGCGGTAATGAACCTGATATAAGTCGATGTAATCTGTTCCCAGTCGTTTTAAACTACCTTCCAGTGCTTCTCGAATCCACTCCGGACTGTTATCATAAACAGTCTTTCCGTTTCCAGTTCGAACCCCAAACTTTGTAGCAATGACCACATCCTTTCGATACGAACCCAATGCTTTCGCTAAAGTTTTTTCTGACTGTCCCAGACCATATACATCTGCGGTATCAAAAAAATTGATTCCATTGTCTATGGCAGTATGTACTGCCTCAATTAATTCATTTTCCTGAACGTCTCCCCAGCCGTAGCCTCCCATAGGGCAACCACCCATACAGAGTCTGGAAACATTCAAATCTGAATTCTTTAACGTTATGTATTCCATATCCTAACTCCCATCCTACCGATGTTCCTTCTTTACCAAGAACCCAAATGCTTTTCCAAAGACCGCTCCCAGCGTTTTAAACAAGATATACATATCCGTCTTGAAGGATACAGTATGTGCATACTTCACACGGAGCTGATTTTTTTTCTTTAGCACATATTTTTCATACATCTCATCTGCATTCTCTCCGCCAACGATTTCATCCAGATTGATAAATTCCACAGAACTATAATCGGTAATTCCCGGACGCACCTGAAAAATATCCTTTTCCTCACCCTCATACTGATTGACGTACTGTAGCAGTTCTGGCCTCGGACCAATCAAACTCATTTTTCCTAAAAGCACCTGACCAATCTGCGGAATTTCATCCAATTTTGTTTTTCGTAAGATGTTTCCCACCTTCGTGATTCGCGGATCCCCTAAGGCAGTCGTTCCACCACCTACTTGATCTGCATTCTTAATCATACTTCGGAACTTACATATGCGAAATGGTTTCCCCTTGTACCCTCCGCGTTCTGCGCGGTAAAACACCGGGAAACCATCCTCTATAATAATAAATACACTAATTATCAAATAAAACGGCCAAAGGAAACAGAGTGCGATGAGTGTAATGGTAAAATCCAAGACACGTTTTACGAAGCGGTTATAGATTCCATTGTACGCGATTCTTTTCTGTCTCATCTCTTCTTTAACTCCTTCGGGTGATATGTTGGAACCATTCGCTGAATGATTACACGAATATCCTGAGATTCATCTTCCGCGGCTTCTGCTAATTCCTCCAGGTCCTTATGGAACTGTTCTTCATCGAATTCGATTGGTCGTCCGATGTGAATCAGTTTATTTTCTGTTTCTTTTAATCCTTCTTCATCCATCAGAAGTTCTTCATAAAGTTTTTCACCGGGTCTCAGTCCTGTGAACACGATTTCGATGTCCTCTCCTACTTTCCTTCCGGAAAGTCGAATCAGGTTCTTTGCTAAATCATAAATCTTAACTGGCTCGCCCATATCCAGAACAAAGATTTCTCCGCCCTTCGCATAAACTCCGGTCTGAAGAACTAAGGATACAGCCTCCGGAATGGTCATGAAGTAACGAATGATATCCGGATGGGTTACCGTTACCGGTCCACCACTGGCAATCTGTTTTCGGAACAACGGAATAACACTTCCATTACTGCCTAAAACATTTCCGAAACGAACGGCTACATATTCTGTCTTTGACTTTGCATTATACGCCTGAACAATCATTTCACAGATTCGTTTGGATGCACCCATGACGTTGGTCGGATTTACCGCCTTATCTGTACTGATCAGCACGAAACGTTTTACGCCCCAACGGTTCGCAGACCAAACGGTATTTAAGGTTCCCATGACGTTGTTCTTTACTGCTTCTTCCGGGCTGTGTTCCATCAGTGGCACATGCTTATGAGCTGCCGCGTGATACACGATTTCCGGCCTATATTTTTCCATGATGTCATCAATTCGCTTGGAATCACGAACAGATGCAATCAGAACTTCTAAGTCCAAACAAGGATATTTAAATAATAGTTCCTGCTGAATGTCGTAAGCATTGTTTTCATAGATGTCCACAATGATTAATTTCTTCGGTTCTCTCTTTGCAATCTGACGGCAAAGTTCACTACCGATGGAGCCACCGCCGCCGGTTACCAGAACTGTTTTCCCTGAAATGTATTCTTTCACGGAGGCGTCATTGATGACGATAGCATCACGTCCCAGCAAATCGTTAATGTCCACATCTCTTAAATTCTTAACCTGTACATCGTCGTTAACTAACTGGTACATGCCCGGCATCGTCTTTAATTCACAATCCGTCTCTTTACAGATTTCCAAAATTTCACGAATGACTTTATTGGACTGAGATGGCATTGCGATTACAATCTGGTCAATCCTATATTTCTCCACATTAGACAGGATGGTTTCGCGACCACCTACCACACGAACGCCGTAGATGAAACATCCTCTTTTTTGCTTATCATCATCGATGATACAACGAACCTTGCAGTTTAAGTATTCACTACTGTTAATTTCACGGATGAGAATGGTTCCCATGGCACCGCCACCCACAATCATCACGTTCTTCTTTTTCACTTTTCCTCCACCATGATTATAATTTCGAATAATACGATACATAAATCGTACCATAATAATTCCGAAGGAAGAATAAATAAAACATAACGGATAGAAAGAACGTGGAAGGTATGCTCCCATCAATCCGATAATTCCGAACTCCGCGAATTGCACTACGGCACAGGCGCAAAAGATATTCATGGCCTCCCGCTGGCTGGCATAACGCCATAAACTGTGATAGAGACGAAATACCCAGAAAATCGTAAACGCCGCTAAGATATAAAAGAAAAGAGACCAGAAAAACGCTTCTTTAAACTCCTTGTTAATGTCATTCCATACGAATTCGAAGCGTGTCAGCAACGCAAACAAGCCTGCAGCAACCACTACAAGCATATCTGCAAGAATCAACGCGATTCTCCTGCTCCATATTTTCGTTTCCCATATTCCCTTAATTTTGCTCATATGTATGTCTTCCCTATGTATGTTTTCTCACGTTTGTTAACAAAAAAATCAACCATGTCACCGCTATCACTTTTCCATCAAAATGTGATATCCACCTTGTTGAAATTATACCAAAAATATGGGGTTTCGTAAATGTATAATTGGTCCATTTTTGTCAAAAATATATAAATACGCATTGCTTTAAATGTTGAATTTGTTATAATACTTTTAGCAATAAATGATTGAGGTAAAAGAATGGCAAGTAAGAATTATTTCCTTAACGGCATTGCAGAATTATTGATATTGTCGATACTGAAGAAAAACGATACTTATATCTATGATATGAAAAAAATCATTAGTGATGTTTCTAATGATGCTCTTCCTATGTCACAAAATACAATCTATTCTGCTGCTTATAAACTGGAAAATGAAGGAAAGATTTCCGAATATTCTAAATTGGTAGGTCGCAAGCGAACTCGTGTCTACTATCATTTAGAACCAGACGGTTCAGAGTACTTGGAAAAACTTTCTGCCGAGTACCAATCTGTCGTAAATAACGTTGGAATGATTCTTAATTATTTAGAAACTGAAACGGAGGATTCAGATAATGAATAAACTCAGTAAAAAGTACATTCAAAATGCAAAAACCCTTTTTCCAATCATGAGCAAATCAGAACGAGACTATTTATATAAACTAAAGCTCAATGTGGTGGATTACCTTTCCGAATCACCGGACGGTTCAATGGAGGATTTAATTCAGGAGTTTGGTACTCCCGAAGAAATCGTTGCTTCTTACTTTGCCAGCGTAGATACTAATGTAATTATAAAAAAGATTCGTTTATCTCGATATCTTAAAATCATGTTGCTAACTATCATTCTGTGTCTTTTATTATTTACATCCTTGTTCCTTAAGTTTTCATACGATAAACATCAGGTCTTTATGGATGAAAGTGCAATTATTGAAGACACAGTAATTGAATAATTACTTGGAGGAGAAAATGAAAAATTTAAAAAAAGCTTTTATTGCAGTAATTTTATGTTTAACACTGATTATGTCATCTTCCAGCTTCGTCATGGCAAATGAAGAAGCTATAGATCCGGACGAAATTGCAAGCTCTGTGACAACCATTGCCACCGAGACAACATATGCAAGAGGGAAAATGCAAGCCGGACGAGAACAGACGTTAACAAAGACAAAGACGACATCTTATAAAAATGCTGACGGAAAAGTATTATGGAAGATATCCCTTTCAGCAACATTTACATATGATGGTTCCACATCAAAATGTACGAAATGTTCTCATACTGCTTCCGCTCCTGCATCTACATGGTCGATTAAAAGTTCTAGTTCATCTAAATCCAAGAACAAAGCTTCAGCGACAGTCATTGCAGTACATTCGGATGTATGGGGAATCAAGATTCCATATAAAAAAACAATCACATTAACTTGTTCCGCAGACGGAAATGTTTCATAACGATTTAAATGTAGAGATGAAAGGTAATAATAATCCACGTTAAAAGAACGCCATAATCGGCGTTCTTTTTTACATTTCTATTTCTCTAATGTCATGTTCATCATATAATTGGCAGTTTTCATCAAAATCTGTTTCATTCACCAATAGTCCTTTTTCATTTCGGTCGATTACATAGAAAACTTTTCCTTCTTCCCCAAAATGTTCCTCTTTCAATTCTCCCTTGTTGAGATCAAAGCTATAATATTTTGGAGGTTGTTTTAAATCCACACTTGGAGCCACTTCATTCTTTGTTATCTCATCCATTTCCATAGAAGTTATATAGATTATGTCATCACTGACTGTCTCCATATTTATAAAAGAGGAAAAGAGTTTCTTTCTCTCCTTCGTCTTTATGTTATAAGAATACAAACTATATTCTCCAATCAATGGTTCAAGATAATACACGGTGTCATTCTTACAACAAAGAACTGTATATGCGCCTTCCAGATTTTCTATTCCCTGATAGCCTTTGAAGTTACTCTGAAAACCGATATCAAAAAATTCCATCTTCTCGCTTTTCAAGTCATAGGCATACTTCAACTTTTTTATCCCATTTTTTTTATAATCTTCCTGATAGTCATATTGATCTGACTGAAGCCACTCGAAGTATTTTTCCATTGTCCCAAACCCCGCTTCCTTACACGTTTTTTCACGACATTCATAGGAAACAATCAGTTTTTCATTAAACATTTGAATTCCAGCACAGACCGCATCGGCACGTTTCCCAAAATTGGTTAATTGCTTTACGGTTTTCTTCGATAAATCGATTTCGTAAACCTCAGCAATCGCTCCGACTAGATCTTCATTGTTTTCATCAACCATTTCATAGAATTCCTCCCTCGATGACACATAGATTTTATCTTTATATCTGACACCTTCTGATCCGGTATTAAGTGTAAAATCCAATTTCACTTCTTTCGTCTTATCTGTTCCATCTCTTTTGCAGCTCCACAAAGAAAAACCATCCTGAGCATCAACAATAAAATACAACCTGTCATTATAAACGAACGGAAAATATGCAAGAGATTCTACGACTGCATCACAGTGATTTTTTCCCTTTTCATACTCTTCCAGATTATGGGAACAATTTTTCTGACCACATGCACAAACAATACCACCCATTTTGTAATCATAATAGTATAACTCACTACACTTACCGGCATCGCACTTCACAGCCAGATCATCGGTTACTGATTTGATTGGATTCAAGATAGTCATCTCATCTTTTGTTTCTGTCTTTGCAATTGTTTCGTTCTTTCCGCAGGCAGATAAGCTCATAATTCCCACGATGCATAATGCAATAAATAGCAATCTCTTTTTCATAACTTTCACATTCCTCTTAATTTATTTCCCCAAGTCCATCGTCCCAATAAATGAAAGAGATAAACTGTTGTCCAAAGCAAATCCACCTGCATTCAGATGACGCAGGTGGATTTTCATTTTTATAATGAAAGATTTAATGATTCATTAATTAGTAAAGTTCCATAATAAGTCTGCTGATGTACACTTTTGGCAGATTTAAATTTTGATTTTCCTGTTTCAGTATAACTAGCAGTAACTGTTACTGAAGCTCTACCATTAGTGTAGTCGTGCTTTGTAATAGTCTGCTTATTTTTTGCTGTTGCAGTAGCTTTAACATAGCCCTGCATTCCCTGAGCAGGCTGTGCTCCATTTGTAATCGTTGTTGTTGCAGTCATCTTTGTTGATGTTAATGTTAACTTTCCAATTTGACCTGTTGTTGATACAGCTGATGCACTTGTTGCTAAACCTAATGACATAGTAGCCATTAATCCCATTGCTACGATTCTCTTTTTCATATTTCTCATTTTTTGAATTTCCTTTCATTTCTATTAAGTTTTCCACAAAGCTTTGTAAGAACATTGTAATCCTCTTGTAATATTTTGTCAACAAATATTTTGGTCATCAGAATATTTAATTATAAAAATAATAGTTTGGACAAAAAAAAAACCTGGCCAATACCAGGTTCTTTCGACACTATTTCAAACCTAAATATTCAATTGTTATATCAGCATCCATTCCGTCGCCATCGTAATCTTTTAGTCCAAGGATATAATAAGCACCCTTCCTTAAGAATGCTGTAAATTCGAAATCACAGTCATTATCGTCATCACCGCTCACAAGCACTTCTTCCATATCATTTATTGAATATAAAACCCCTTTCGGGTCACCCATACTATTAGAAGAAGTGAAAGAGTAATTACCCTGTTTTTCCGGAACGAAGAGATAGTAATCATAGTCTTCATTTAATTCCATGCTATGGGTTCCTACTGTCAGTTTCGGTAAGACCTTCTTTGTTATTGTAACCGTCGCTGTCGTATCTCCGCTTACAGTCACCTTACATGAACCATAACATATGCTTCCTTCCGATACAGTCGCATTAGATTTAATTTCATAAGTTCCTTTCGGTAAGAATATGGTTAATCCTTTTCCGCAGGTCACTCCACCTTCCATCCATTCTACTCCACTTAAGGCTGAAATAGCCGGATCACTGGAGTTTAACTGAACCTGATATAACGGGAGTTTGAAATTCATCGTTGTATCACCGGAAATCACTTGATTCAAATGGAATGCATTTCTATTATTCATGTATGCTTCAAAATCAAAGGTTCCAACCGGAACATACAAAGTGAATTTTCCATTTTCCTCTGTCGTGACTGTGGTTGAATAAAAGCCCTCAATGTATTTCAGTGCCTTTACTGCCACATATGCATCAGGAATCGGTTTTCCTGTAGCAGAAGTAACTTTTCCAGTAACTTTTTTCGCTAATTTTGTTTCCACTACGGCATTTCCAATCGTTTTAATTCCTGAGTTATTCGCATCTACGATATTAAGTTTTCCGGTATATGTCGCATTCTTTGATTCCGTCGTATAATGCCAACAGCCGTATGTATCCTCATAATTAAGATCAAAGATTGTCGCATTATCCATTACATCAATGTAATAACTACCACTTCCACCGGAAATGTACCCGTATACTTCTCCTTCATAATTCATACTGGAATATTCTGATGAGTAAACATAATGAACACTCTTAGGGAAATATGCATATATTTCGCTTTCTGAGCCAACAACAAATACCAGATTAATGGTCTGCTGGATTCCTTTCTCCCCTTCAATCACAAGTTGTGATTTATAAATACCTGCCTTCTTGAACGTTCCGCTCAAAGTAACATCTCTTGAAGTTTTGGTATACTTAATTCCAGTAGGAAGGTTGGTAAAGCTTACCACTTTTCCGTATGTGGACTCAGTAAAATTCGAAAATGCAATGCTGCGATCAACGTCTTCGTTCACACTTTCCTTATAACAAATTTCGTGCACCCCACTCATCATTGGTGGAAGACTTTCAAATTCCTTAACAATATTTGTTTTATTCACGCCCTTAATTGTCATTTTCACAAATTCACCAGCAAAAAGACTATCATCTACTTCTACCACATAATTCTGTGCATCAATGGTTGACAGACTTTTCACTTTTTCAACGTTAAGATATTTTCCGGATGAATAACTTTTCGTTTCTACTGTGATGTTTTCTAATTCCAACTGAACTGCCTTCGAAAACTTTAAAGAAAACCGTTTGAAATCTAACTGTCTAATTTCTACTGTCGTATCCTGTACCGTCGCAGCAGGGTTAACCTTTACGGTTACAACAGTTTTCTTTTTCTTATTTGCCTTAGATTTTAAAGTCAGCTTTGTTGTTCCGGCTTTCACACCGGTCAAAATAATCTTTCCGGATTTCACCGTTACCTTTACAACACCTTTCACGGAAGGAGTGACTTTAAATTTCTTTGACGCTTTCCCTTTCGTCTTTACTGAAACCTTAACGGTCTTTTTTTCTCCGACCTTCATAGAAACCGTCTTTGTCGCAGTAATCTTTGTTACTTTTCCTTTCTTTGCCTTCGCACTGACATCCATCATCTGAAAGGATGTTGCCGTGAGCATCACTGCCATAAAAACAGCAATCGACTTCTTTAAACTTCTCATACTAGTTCCTCCTTTTTTCCAACACTCCTACGCAATATCATTCTCATTATGAATGCCGTTTTTCGCATCCATCAGATTCTGCAATGTGGTTTCCGCAATCGCTGTTAACGCCTCCATGGTATAGAATCCCTGATGAGAAGTAATGATTACATTCGGAAATGCTAACAATCTGGCAGTTACGGAATGCTCCATAATGTCATCGGAATGATCTTCGTATACATTTCCGGTTTCTTCTTCGTATACGTCCAGTCCTACTCCCAGGAACTTGTTCATACGAATCCCTTCGATTAATTCCTGTGTATTAACTAGTGCACCTCGGGATGTATTTACGAGGATTACATTGTCTTTCATTTTCTTAATTGTCTCAATGTTAATCATATGGTATGTGGAATCCATTAATGGACAGTGAAGAGAAATCAAATCACTCTGAGCCAATAATTCATCCAGGGAAACATATTCCACGAACTCCTTTAAATCCGGATTTTCATAGACATCATAGGCAATGACCTTCATGCCAAAACCACGGCAGATTCTACACATTGCTGCACCAATCTTACCGGTACCCACGATACCTGCTACCTTGCCATAGAAGTTCATGCCACGAAGTCCTCTTAAAGTGTAATCATTTTCACGCACCTTATTATACGCCTTGTATAATCTTCTGTTTGCTGCCAACGCCAATGCCATGGCATGTTCTGCAACAGATTCCGGCGAATATCCCGGAACGCGCTTTACAGTAATTCCCAGTTCCTTTGCCTTTCCCGTCTCAACGTTATTAAATCCTGCACATCGCATCAGTACAGTTTTTACACCGCACTGATTCAAAATCTCTAATGTTTCCGCACCAACATCTGCGCTAACAAATGCACAAATCGCATCAAATCCTTTTGCAAGAACTGCCGACCTTGGTTCTAATTCATGGTCCAGAAATTCAATTTCAATTTCCGGAAATTTCTCCAACACGGAATTAAAATACTGTTTGTCATAGTCCTTTGCTGCATAGAATAATAGTTTCATCATCAAGTTCTCCTTTTCGTTATTATTTTTTTACCATTTCTGATTTTGTTGTGGTATATGGTGCTACCACAATCCAATAATAAAATATCACTTCGACTGTGTAGCTTTCCGTCGAAATCGTTTCATCCGTTCCAATACGAACACGACACCGGAACAAGCTGCCAGGGAAACAATAAATGTAATCACCGATTTCACAACCACCGTAGCGGTCAACGGGACTACATACCAATTCGGTCCCGGCTTATTATAGGTATGAAGAACGTCTGCGGTAATTCCACCGAACAAGCAATGTAGCAGAAGAATCATATAGGTGTGTGCTCCAATCCAGGACAGTACTTTGTTACACCCCTTGATTTTGTCAATCACTCTGGCAAAGACCATAAGGACAAATCCACCAAGGAACATTTCCAAAATAAAAATTGCCACCGTCAGATATGTAAAGATTCCGTTAAAATCCTTATCCACACGGAAAATGCTCAAGTAGAGCCAATCCGATCCAAACTTTTCAAAAATCTGGTAATGAAGAAATCCTCCAATCACAGCTATAACCACCGCAGGAATCATAGGAATCTTACACAGGGTTTCAATTCCCCGATATTTTCCAAGAATAGCCCCAAGCATCATGATTCCAGCATAAAGTGGAGCCAGATGAATGCTCCAGGACTGTGGTGGTATCTTCACATAAAATACTGCTCCGATAATCATAAGAACAACTGCTGATACTCCCATCATCCATGTGTGCTTTCTTACAAAATACATGACCAAATAAAATACAATCGTTGCCCACGCCATAGTCCACATAAACCAAACCGGTGAAAGATTGTTAAAGAGCTGTCCCGTTTCACCAAAAGACGGAGCAATTTTAGCTACCAACTCTGGTCTCAGATAAGTCGTTACTACATCATTTACCCAACTCCGCAACGTATAGCCGTGAACTAACATAAAGTACGGTCCAAAGAGTATCAAAAGTACTCCCGTAATAAGACATGTATTTAAGACAATTTGCTTCATTCTGCGCCGGAACATTCCGAATACATCTTCATTAGAGAAGCAATAAAAATATCCGCTCAGAAGCATAAAGACCGGAAGTCCGAAGTAGATGAACTCTCTGATGATTTCGTCCAATACACTTCCCTGATTTCGATAAATCAAATGATAGAACATAACAGAAAGAATCAGTATTCCTTTCATGATGTCAATTACACTATTTCTCTTTTTCATTCACTATCCTCTTCTTTCCCTAGATAAACAAACATCAGCATAGTAATATCATCAAACTGTGTCGCTTCTCCTACAAAATCATCAATATCCTTTTTCAACATCTTCAGAAGTTGTTTCAATTCGAGGTCCTTATGATTATTCAGTACTTGTAACATACGGTCTGTTCCATACAGTTCATTTTTCGTATTCGTTGCTTCCGGAACACCATCCGTATAAACGAAGATTCGATCTCCCGGATACAGTTCAAAGGTGTGCTCTTTAAATTTCATTCCTTCCATAGCCGCCACAGCCAAGGAATGACGATACTCCACTAATTCGAACGTTCCATTCTTCCTGCACAGTACCGGATGCTCATGACCTGCATTGGCTGCAATTCCCTGACCCGTCTCAATGTCAATGATTGCCAGCCACACGGTTACAAAGAATCCGACTTCATTGCCTTCACAAATTTGATTATTTACATTTTCAAGAATCGAAGAAGGTGACTCTCCAAGCAATGCCCTGTTCTTAATCAAAATCTTTGCAATCGTCATAAACAGTGCTGCCGGAACACCCTTTCCGGACACGTCCGCCATAACCAGAGCCACATGCTTTTCATCCACCATGAAGAAGTCATAGAAGTCTCCTCCTACTTCCTTCGCCGGCCGCATACTGGCATAGATATCAAACTCCGCAATATCCGGAAACGGTGGAAAAATATTCGGAAGCATATGGTTCTGAATTTCTGTTGCAACATTTAACTCCGCACTGATTCGTTCCTGCTCAGCCGTAATATTTTTTATTTCTTCCAGATGATCATCAATTTCCACAACCATCTCGGATATATTTTTCGATAATACCTCGATTTCATTTTTTGAATGTATTTTCTTTAATTGATTTCTGATTTTCTCACTGTCCTTGGATTCTGCATATTTATTAACACTGGAATTTACTCGTTTCAATGGTCTCAATACAAAAGTATCAATGAGAATCAGACAAAATGAAGAAAGCAAAATCTGAAGCATGATAAATCCGATTACGCCTTGAATCGTTCGCTGTTTTACATCCTGCTTGATTTCGGAAATATTGAATGTCATTCCGGTAATGAAGTTGTAATCCCCGACTTTAAACAGGTAGCGATATCGATCCATAAAGCCTTCTGTATAAACCAGATAATCTTCTCCGCCTTTTAGTTCTCGAAAAGCATTGGACTGATCCTGATTTAATTCCACCTTCGTTCCAAAGACATATGCATCTCCTGTTTTTGAGCTTCGTTTCATTTTCCCATCAGAAGCACTGACAAAAAAGAAACATTCCTTATATTCATCATTCGTCGCCAGAAAATAGAGATAACTCACATGATAAGCCATCTTTAAATTATTTAAGCGTGACAACCACTTATTAAATACGATTTCCGCATAGATTTTCTGATCTTCTTCCGAAAGACGATCCAGTTCCTCCGCTGTGGCCTCATAGATACTTAACCCTTTATTTCTAGACGTTAAGTCACGAGTTTTTTCCTCCGTCTTTTCGGAACAATCATATTCTAAATCCAATGTTTCATCCTGCAGATGTTTTGACAGGTAAGCGATTACCCACTCATGCGATTTCACTTCACGAATGGATGAATCCACATCCGTAGCAATTCCGGAAGATAGATTTTTCTTTTCCTCCACCACATTTTTATCTGCATTATCCGTCAATGTAAAATATGATAAACAACCTGTCAGTATAATTCCAACAAGGAAGAATACAGACACTTGTAATGCAAGACTTCTAAAAGCTTTTCCGTTTCGAATCATAGGCGTCCCCTTCTCAAAATAGATAAATCCCGTACTCTTTACTATTGAGTCTATTTTATCATTTTCATGGTAATCATGCACTACTTTTTTACTGTTTTCCCCTCAATATTCCATCAGATTTTCCGCATTCAAAAACAAAAAATCCCCCTGTGTGAGCCCACACAGAGGGATTTCTGATTCATTGATTATTTTACAACAATCTTTGCACTAGCTTTCACTTTCTCAGAAAGTTTCAGTTTCAATTTTGCTGTTCCTTTTTTCTTCGCTACAATCGTAACAACAATTTTTCCTTTTTTCACTTTTACGCGCTTAACAACTGCAATCTTTTTTATCTTAGCCGCTATTTTTGCTTTCTTTGTATAGAGATTTGTTACTGCCTTCTTGGAATTCTGAGCCTTATCAACCTTAAATGTTACTTTTACAGTCTGCCCCTTCTTAACAGAAAGAGACTTTCTCTTTGCTGATAATTTCTTTGCTCTGTTCTTAATTTCAACATTAATGGTTTTTGTTTCATTTCCTGACTTTACAGTTACAGCGACAATCGTTCCTCTCTTCTTCTTAGATGCCTTTGTTGCCTTAATTTCAATCACGCCATTCTTTACTGCAACTTTTACAAGTTTTTTATTAGCCGAAGTTGCAACAACCTTTGCATTGGAATCAGGTGAAACTGTGTATGCTAACTTCACTGTTTTTTCCGGTGACATATTATCTGACGCACTTTCAATCAAATCTGCTAAGGCAATTACAAGTTTTGCAATATTACGAAAGCCTTCATATTCACTTTCATCCATCCCAAAGACCTTCATTACCTTTGCAATGTTAACGATACTTGTAGCCTTGTCTTTCAGATTTTCCTGATCAACACCAAAGTCTGTGTACTGGGTCAAATATCTGTAAATTACAGACAAATCCATGTCCGTATGGAAGTGTTGCATAAATATATCCGTCATAAGAAACAATATCCCAGACAGGACTTGTAATCGAGTTCTTTACAGCAGGATTTGTTGCATAAACCGGATCAAAGTCACTTACATCTGCAACACGATCCCATTTTGAAGGATTCTCTTTATCCATCTTTAAGATTGCTAATTTTGCTGCATCTTCATATCCTTCTGGAAGTTCTTCTGTAGAATCCACACCACCGAAATATAAGTTTCCATCATGTTCACAGGCAGCTCTCATACTTGTTCCTGATGTTGTTTCATATACTTTTTCAATCTTTTCATCCCGATCAATTCGGTAAATGTTATTGGTCATTCCGGCATAAGAACCGATATAAATATCATCGTTATAGTTAATTGCCATACGGAATGATGTACCAACTTCACCAGTCATAAGTACTTTCATTTCTCCGGTCTTTCGGTCGTAAGAAATAATATCTCCACCTTTATCAACAGGGTCATGACCAAAGTTATTATTGATAATCGTATCAATCAGTGCATAAGCTTCCTCTTTGGTTAAATCTTTTGCAATCAATCCCCTTACCATTGATCCAATGACACTTTCACTAAGACCTCTGTTAGTTCCAATATAGAGTTTATCTCCACGTTCTGCCATACACCATGCATAACTGTTATAACGATCTCCTCCTTCAATCAGTCCATCGAACTCTCCCTGTCCTTTGTCCTTGTTCGAGATTTTTCAACAGTAAATGTATCTGTTCTGACTCTTACCTCTGCTCCCTGGTCGTCTGCGCTAACCTTAGGTGTTGGCAACGTAAATCCCGTCACTACGAGTGTAGCTGCCAGAACTAACGACATTCCCTTCTGAAACATTTTTTCTTTTTCAGCATAAATTTCCTCCTCTTTACAATACTATGCTATTGCTATTTTTTTAGGCATTTTTACTTTTTTTATTTATCTAAAAGTTTCAATCCCACAATTCCACATATAATTAGAACTATGCATATTACTTGTGATAAGGATATTTTTTCTTTAAATACCATCAGCCCTAAAACAGACGTCCCAACAATACCAAATCCTGTCCACATGGCGTATGCCGTTCCAATAGGCAATTTTTTTAGAGCCATTGCAAGAAAAAAGCCATTTCTTTATCTTCTAAGACCTAACGATAAAGAAATGGCGTCATCCCTACTACCCGGTGGCAATAGGCACCGTTAAATATTTTCAACACTCTTCTATTAAAACGCGTTTTCTAAAATTATGATAGCTTTATTCCTCGTGTACTGTTTTTCCAGACACATGCTCTATGTCAACATGATAAGACCATCCATCTTCCTCATCCAATGATGGCATATCTTCAGAAATATATCGTTCCACTTTCATCCCCAATAAATCCCTTGGTTATTTTCATCGTCTTTTCAATTATTTCAATATTCTTCAAAGCATCTTCCGTTTCTAACGAATGATTACAACCATCAAAAACATGAATTGGTACCTTTGCCCTTTCAGACAACGCCAGAATTTCTTCTACATCACTAAAACTGTCTTTCGTCCCGATAAAAGCAATTGCTTCTTTATGCCTGTACATAAACGTTTCATTCAAAGGCGTATATAAAACGTGGCGAACATCTATGTTGTTTTCCTCTGCATATGACGAAGCAATTACCGTACCAATACTTTTTGAGATAAACAGTATCTCATCATATTGACTCCAATCTATTTCAGACAATTGTAATTGTGCCTGACAATATAAATCCTCATAAAGATTTTTTCTTACTTCAATATTGTTTCTTATATCGCCTTTGATATCAGATGAATAAGCTATTTTTACAATTTCGCAATAACCCGCTTCATACGCTACATCCAAACCGTAATACAAAAGCGGTTTATCAACAGTGTATCCAACTCCCGGGAACACAACGACAATCTTTGACATTTGCACTCAGTAATCCTTTCATTCACATATTAGAATTTATTCTACCATACTTTGTCTCACTTTCGTCAATAAAAAACTCCTGTGTACCGGACTGCTCATGCTCCATGTAATCTTATGTTCTTTGAGTAGTTTCTGATATGTCTTGCTAGAATATTGGCTTAATTGTTCAATCCAATTCTTGTATCCTCTGCCTAAAGAGTGCTTGTACATATTCGCTTTTCGAAGGATACGCATAATTTCTAAAAGCTGCAATTATATCATCTAAATATCGGAAGTACTCATAGTTTTCATTAAATAAATGCTTATGTTTATCAATAAAATTTCCCACATTACCATACGAGACGACAATATACTTTCCAGACATTTCGGAATCATTATTTTCTATTTCAAATTCAATTTCACTTTTTCTATTTGAATGAGATAAAAAAGCTCGAAAATCAGGAACCAACAGGAAACATACAGGTTCTATATCCGCCTTTAATCCCCACTCATAATACCTGCTTAACTGTGTGGTATCATCTTTCTTAATACCATTTAGTCCACTGTATAGCTTATTTTCTATAATCACTCTTTGAACAGTATTATCTGCGCATATATCCATACGACCGGATACTACTCTGTGTTCTCTTGCGACATGAAAATGATGACTATAATCAATATTTCTATCAGAAGCAAAAGTTTTACAAAAAGCTTCAAATATGCCCGGCTGATTTAAAACCGAAAAAAGCATATTTGTATAACACTCTTCACTTTCTGCCTTAATAATCAAATCAAGAAATGTTTTTTTGTTATACTGATTTGTATTTTCGACATTTACTACAATTGGATTAAGCCCTGTTCGAATCCATTTAGCTTTCTTGACAGCCTCTTTAAAATAAACATAATCATTTCTATATTCATCTTCTTTTAAATATCCTTTATTACGCTGATAATTATATTCGGAAAAATTTATTGATATAGGTTCCACTGCAGTTTCCATATAATCTGCTTCAAAAGTAATTAATGGCGTATCCGTATCAAGTATTTCTGATATCTTTTTACCACCATATGTGATACTTCGTTTTTCATAGAGCTGTTCCATTTCACCGGAAACAATATCTTTTTTCTTACCGGTTTTATGATACGAAAAACTATGTAATTTATGTTTAAGTTTAATTCTATATTTTAAGTCAAATATTCCCCTTCTGCTTTCACTTGTAAGATATAGATATTCAACCTCATGAGTTTCACAATCCTTCAAAGTATCACCCTTAATGTGAACCCATTTAGGACAGCATCCATAAGGAACATTATACACATAGTAATCTCCATTATCTGTTAACGCAAAATCAATAATTTCATGAGATATATTTCCTTCTTTATCATTCCATGATCCTTCAAACATCTTATTCAGAATAATTGCCTTTTTCATAAGTCATCCCCTTTCGTCCTAACCGCTAATTCTTCCCACTTAACTATAATTATCCATTGCCTGCTCCAAGAAATCAGTATATCACAGTTCTTGCTTTTTCCTCTTAAATCATACAGAAGAGGATGGGACTTTTTTCTCCCATCCTCCTCTGTGTTCTTTCTCTCTCAAATCCATAGTACTCATGCACCAATCACTTCTAAAATAAAACTCAACGTCGAGTTGAATTGATGAAATAGCTCATTGTTTGTTTCGCTTGCTATTTAATGTTATATTTTAATCACGGTACCGATAAACTAATCAGGAGGTAGCCAAATAGGCTTGTATAATAATATGGAATCATTAGGAAATAATATAAAAAGAATTAGAAAACAACTTGGACTCACACAGGAAGAACTTGCACTTCATGTAGGTGTAACACCACAAGCAGTAAGCAGATGGGAAAATGGAACTGGAATGCCTGACATTTCTTTAGTTGTTCCGATTGCAAAAACTCTTCAAGTATCTACAGATTCACTATTCGGCGTAGATGATCAAAGATATGATAGTAAACTTTATATTGAACTTAAAAGAAGCATAGAAAAGATTGAAGCGGATGCAGAAAACAACGAAGAAGCTGCATTATCAAAATGTCAGTTTATGTTAAAGAAAGTTTACGAAGATCCTGATAATTATATTTACTCTGTTTACTATGTAGAACAAGTTGCAAATTTAAGCAGATATGTACATTATAATCATTTTGCTGTAGATAAATGGCCTGAATTTAGAGAATTAGCTATTAAGTACGGTTCTAATGCAATAAGATTTACTGACGAAAGAGAATGGAATGAACGAGCTCATTTTGCTCTCGCATGGATTTATATTCACGACGGAAATTATGCATATGCCAGAGAACATATTGAACAGCTTCCAACTATTGGATCAAATCGTCTGCAAGAAAGCATTATGGCTCAGTTAGCTTTGTTTGAAAATGGCTATGATGCTATGGGTGAAGTTTTGACTATGAATCTTCAAAACTTTGTTAGAGCTGTCAATAAAGAAAATTTATATGCCATACAAAGTTATGCCTGGGGAAAACCAGAAAAAGCTATTGAACATGGCAAGTGGGCTCTTTCCATTATAGATACTTTCTGCCAGAAAAAAGAAATGAAATCATACTGCAGAGGTTTCCTACGTGATATTTATAAGTTTATTATTTTTGCTGAAATTCGTTTAGACAATATTGATGAGGCGAAAAAATACTTTGATGAATTGAAAGATCAGATGAAACGCATGTACCAGTACCACCAGGAAGTTCTCTCATCAGAAAGTGAACGCGCTAAATACAATGAACGTGCGCTAGGCTATATGGAAGCCTATACTCGCGAGTTTATGGCACAGCAGTTACAAGAAATAATTGATTTTGTTATTGGATGTAATATGGATAATAACGGTGAAAAATTTGCTAAAATTTTATAATCATAGAAAAACAAGAGCCCAGATACATGTAAGCATGCACTCGGCTCTTGTCTCTATTAATTTCTATATTTTATTAGAATATTTATTGCAAGATACCTGCTCTATAATATTATAGACTTTGAACATTAAGAACATATTTTCCTTTGCCTTTTCCTTCTACAGGAACTATTATTTTTAATTCCTTCATAATTTTAATAATTTTTCCTGCGTGATTATCTTCACATCCAATTATGTTCTTTATCTCCAATCTTCCTAATATCTGATTAACTTCAATTTCCTCCAATACTTTTACGATATGATTATACATAATCAATGTTATATCGCCCCGTTCCAGAGAATTGTTCATTTTGTCAAACAATCCTTTTTTTGCGTCAAACAATCCTTTTTTTGTGTCAAACAATCCTTTTTCATCATCAAACGATTCTTTTTTGCTTGAAACAACTCCTTTATTCTTTACTATTGTGTAAAACATAAAATCCTGTTGCCAAAATTCCGGTACCGGCAATCCTTCTTTTTCCAATTCCCGATATATACGATCAACACCTTCACCAAACTCCTTAACATACTTATATGCTTTACAAAATTCTGCGATTTTAGGATTTCTAGAAAAATGAGTTGTTCGAATATTTGTCGGCTTTACTAATCCCGGTAAGCGCCCTGGACTTTCCACGACAATTCTGTCATCAAACATCTTAATCTGTATATCCGTTCCTCTTATATTATAATCTCTATGAGTAACGGCATTGACGATAATCTCTTGTCGCACAAATTTAGGATATTCTTCCTCAGTCACAAATCTTCCGTCACTTCCCAAATAGGTCTTTTCCTTAATCTGCGTATCAAGATATGCAATAGATTTTTCAATCATATTAAGAATATTTCCCTCAAAAATCACATCCTTAACAACATTCATTTCAGCGCCGAATTTTTCTTCTGTTCCTTCATAACGAATGAAACGCACTCTTGCACGCGGGAAATACAACTGCGGGTTCTTTCCAAATAAAAGAATTGCTGCAGCACTGATTTTCATTTCTCCCTTTTTGTCTTTAATAAAGCCCTTATTTTGAGTCAGATATTCCATTGCAGATTTTCCATAATTAATCTTTCTCAAATATTCTTCAACAAACTCTAAATCAATATCCTCTATCTCAGCATCAGCAACAGGCGAATCTTCAAAATATCTCATTCCTTTGTCATACATCAACTGTGTTCTATCCTCGAAAGATAATTTTTTTGACTTATCACCCACACGCAAACGCACCTCGTCTGCATTGTTTGCATGTACTTCCGGACTAGCTGGAATATGCATCACCAGAACATGGTTTTTCTGTCCATTCAAATCCACGCATGGAACATATTCAGTTTCAATTTCTACTGTAGGAGAACAGTAATCTAAAGGTGCACGCAAAATATCATTCAATTTATTCATTTCAAAATCTACACCCTCAATTAAACGTTTCCTATTCGTAATTCCAACCGCAATGTCTCCACCATCTGCATTTGCAAATGCACAAATTGTTGAAGCTAAATCTGTCGGATCTATATTGATACTTTTCCTGTCAAAAGTCTGTCCTTCTTCTAACTGCAAAATTTCCTCTATTGTCATTCCGTCCTCCTATTTTACTCTACAACTCTCATTTCCTTCAATTACATTAAACATTTTATTTTCTTACCTATCATCTAACTTGTGTTTTACTACCAAATCAAAATATCTATCCGCCGCGTCAGCAAATTTTCTTGGTGAAGACTTTTCACTTTCCAATCCTATCTTATCCCATGTTGCAGCCAATATTAAATATGGATTTAACGGCAATACATCTCTTACTTTAATTTCGCCGCCATCCCTCACAAGTAATCCATCTTCTGCAATCTTCTTCATATCAAAATATAAACGTGCACCTGTGATATATTCGCTATCCACATCCATTTCGATTCTATTTTTCTGCTTTGAATTAACTACTATTTCACCTGTCACTCCATTTGCAAATAAAATATAATCTCTCAGTTCTACCGGATCCCCCAAATAGTATCCTATTGGTTTATCTTCTGTAATTGCTTGCTCCCTTTTTAGTTGATTCCAACTTTTCAAACATCCCTCTTTTAAGATATTTTCATAGTTAGCTCTAGTTGTACTGTGAATCAGTACAGTATCCTCATATTCCCTGTTTGTAATTGGATTTATCATATTTTCTTCAAAGCAATCTATTCTGTATAACATATTAATCACCTTCAATAATCAAACACTGTATCATCAGTTTCCCGTTCTCATCATACTGATTTTTATTCTACCATACTTCCTATTCCACTGCATTAGAAAAGTGCCCCACCCAACTGTTCAGGCCACTTTCAAATTACATTTCTTTTTTTATCTCATGAATCTGGCTACATAATTATTTCATTTCAAAATCACCGAAACCGCTACGCTTGTTTCGGGATTGTAGGCAGTCGTCAAATTCATTCAAGCAAGCTTGATGAATTTTCCTCGTTGCTAAAATCGAGTAGGCTGATTCCTACTCGATACCCACTCTGTGTAATCACTTCGAATCCACTTCGCTACTTCTCAGTGATTACACGGTCGCCAAGTGAAAATCTCTGTGTAAGCACAGATTTTCGCTTGGTTCGTCGTGGATAACAAAAAGGGAACCATACAAAAGTATGATTCCCTCATTAGTTTTTTATTAAACCGTAATCGTTACGTTAATGTCTTCCCAAACATTGACTTTTTTCATGTTTCTATCGAACTTTTTATACTCTTTCAAGTAGTCCTTCGAAATCGTGAAATTGCCTATATTTAAAGGCTTTCGACACACGTTCTGATTATTTCCCACTTTCTGCAATTGCAGCCTGAGCAGCAGCAAGTCTAGCAATAGGAACACGGAATGGTGAACATGATACATAATCAAGACCAATCTTGTGGCAGAATTCTACAGAAGAAGGATCTCCACCGTGTTCTCCACAGATACCTACGTGAAGGTTAGGATTTACAGGCTTACCAAGCTTGATAGCTGTTTCCATTAATTTACCAACACCGTCCTGATCTAACTTAGCAAACGGATCGTTTTCGAAGATCTTAGCATCATAGTAAGCATCTAAGAACTTACCAGCATCATCTCTTGAGAATCCGTATGTCATCTGTGTTAAGTCGTTAGTACCGAAGCAGAAGAAGTCTGCA
>JAILRB010000023.1 GCA_024698585.1 Eubacterium sp. | reverse complement strand
AAAAGGCTCTTATTAACATAGGGCTTATTAAAGTGCCTCTAAAATCATCAATTATAATAATTATACATAGAGAAACAGAACTGCATTGGCAATGGCCAATGCAGTTCTGCTATTTAGAGACTTTTTTTACAGCCCCTTTTTCTTATTTTCATAAACTTTTTTCGGAAATTCGAATGTTCCCATGTCGAAAACTCTAAGAAAATCAACGAAAAAAAGCGACAAATTAATTCATTTCTGATGAGTATACTACGGAATGAATGAAAAAAAGGAGGTTGGCATGAGACAAAAATTTTTGAAACAGGTCTTTTTACTAATGATTGCCGGAGGACTTTGCATGATACCGATGAAAGGATACTATCCTTTTGTCATCGGAGGTTTTTCAGCGTTATGCACCAGAAGGGTTCTTCCAATGTTGGCTTTACCAATGATGATCTATCTGTTGTACATAGAAGGGGGAATATTGGTGACAATGAAATATGGGATTTTTATGCTTTCCCTGTATCCGTTCCTTTCGGCTTATCGAAATAAGATAAGAAAATACAATTATTTTGTGGCATCGATGATCGCATTCCCCTTCATTATAGGGATGGAGGGGATGGATTGGCTGCTCCAGGGGGGAGAGAAGGCCGAGTTAATCCTGATTATCCCGATGATTTTTCTGGAGTGGTCCGTGACTGCAATCCTGTGTAGTCTGACGGAACGGTTTATGCAATACCTTCCATTAAGCTTTAGAGAGGCGAAAGAATGGAAACGGCAACAGATGGAGAGAGGACAGGAGATGCTTCGCAGGTCGGAGGCATTTAAAAAAATGGCGGTAAAAATCAGGGGATTGTCTTATGTGGAAAACCATCAGACTCAGGCAATGGACAATTACATGGAAAAAGCAATTCAGAATCATCTCTGCTTTGGGTGTGAGAATGGGCAGGTTCAGTACATGGAGCGGATGAAACTGAATTATCTTTGGTATAACAAAATGTTGGAAACCAGAGAGGCTATGGCAATTCAACTAAATGAAATGGCCGGAATCATGGAGTATTTCATGAGACAACCGGAAACAGTGAAACGAAGTTTTTGGGGAATGGAGGAATTAATTCGAAAACAATTAAAGGAACAGAGAATTGTTGCAAAAAAAATTGAACTTCACCTGAATCGAAAAGAACGAATTGAAATACGGATGCAGGCAAAACGGAGCAAGCAGACGGTAGTGAAAACCGAGACAATCACAAAAACACTGGAGCGGATTTTAAAAAGGCCCATTCGATGTTCCGTGGATACGGCTTTGGAGGTACTGGATTGTTTCCAGAACTATGTATTCTTTGAAGATGTGAATTTCCTGACAGTTAGTGGCTGTGTTCGACGAACCAGAAGTGATGAGGATGTCTCCGGAGACAATTACACATATGTGGAAATGGATTGTGGACAAACCTTTATGAGCATTTGTGATGGCATGGGTTCCGGAGAACGGGCACAAAATTACAGTGAACTGGTCATTGATTTACTGGAACAGCTGCTAAACAGTGGATTCGGGGAAGACACCACCCTGAAACTAATTAATTCCGTAATGCTTTCCGGAAACCAATGGCAGGAACCCGCCGCCCTGGATATGGCTTTAATTGATCGGTATTCCGGAATCTGTCAGTTTTTAAAGATGGGGGCAGCATGTACCTATATTAAACGAGGAAACTGGGTGGAATGCATTAAATCCACCTCTCTTCCATTAGGAGTCATGGAAAATGTTGATATGGAGACAATCACGAAAAAGCTGTACGATGGAGATTTCGTTATTATGATTTCAGACGGAATTGTGGAAGCGTTGCAATGTGAGGATAAGGAGGAAGCAATGGGACGAATGATTATGGAAATTGATACATTGAATCCCAGAGAAATGGCTTTTCGAATCCTAAGCCGGGCACTTGAAAAAACAGATGGAATTCCGAAGGATGACATGACGGTATTATGTACCGGAATCTGGGACCGATTGGACTGAGAAAAGTCCCCAAAATTTGACAGAAAAACCAGGGTAAAGTATTATCAATATAGTGATAAAAGTTTCGTGAATATACAGAAAAAGGCGGGAAGAAACAATGAAAACTAAGGTGTATGAATATATTAAGAAAAAGAGAATTATAGAAGAGGGAGAAAGCGTCGTATTGGGAGTTTCCGGCGGCGCTGATTCTATTTGTATGCTGTCCATATTGAACGATTTAAAAGAGCAATTGGGCATCAGAATATCCGTGGTTCATGTGAATCATATGATTCGTGGAATTGAAGCTGCAAAAGATGCAGATTTTGTTCGGAATTTATGCGAAAAACTGGGCGTTCCGTTTTATCTGGAGACGGTCAATGTGCCAAAGCTTGCCAGTGAAACAGGAAAAACGGAGGAAGAAGCTGGACGAATCGTCCGGTATGAAATTTATGGGAAATATATGGAGCGGTTGAAAGCTCAGAAAGTGGCAGTGGCTCATAATCAGAACGATAACGCGGAGACGATTCTATTTAATATATTCCGAGGAAGTGGTCTGAAGGGATTAATCGGAATACCGGTGAAACGAGACTATATTATCAGACCTTTATTAGGATGCACCAGAGAAGAAATCGAATACTATCTGAAAATAAACGGGTTAGAATATCGTACAGATTATACAAACAATCTGACAGATTACAGCAGAAATAAGATACGATTGGAGCTGCTTTCCTGGGTTCGGGAAAATATTAATAAAAAAGCTGAATATAATATTGTGAATGCGGCTGAAAATCTCAGGGAAATTTCAGAGTATATGGATGTGCAGATTGAAGCGGCGTTTGTGAAGTATGTAGAGAACGGAGTGATTGCAGAAGAAGCATTTGAATTGCCGACGGCAATTATTAAGGGAATCATTAGAAAGACCATTGCTAACCAGGGAAACGGATTGAAGGACATTACGAAGACCCATATCGAACTGATTGTTAAGTTGTCGAAAATGCAGGTTTCCAAGAGTGTAACGCTACCGTATTCATTGACTGCGGTGAAAACTTATGACGGAGTTGCCATCCGTCGAAGAACCACCCATAAAGTTGTGAAAGAAGAGAAGGTTCTCTTTGAAAACGGAATAATTCATGAAAATAAGTTTTTCTGCTTATCCGAAGAGACTGAGGCATTTGACAAGGAAAATATCCCTGAATTGATGTATACGAAATGGTTTGATTATGATAAAATAGAAAAGTTAAGTGTCAGAAATCGACAACCGGGGGATTATCTTTCTATTGATGACGGAAAGCACAAAAAACTGAAACAGTATTTGATTGATAAGAAAATACCGAAAGATGAACGAGAGGAACTTTGTCTTTTGGCAGAAGGGTCTCATATCTTATGGATTGTGGGACATCGAATCAGTGCAGAATACAAGGTTACGAAGGAGACGAAGCGGATTCTTCGTGTGGACTACAGACAGGGAGAATAGGAGCGAAAAATGAGAGGGAAAATAAACGTATTAATTACGGAAGAAGAATTAAACCAAAGAATTCGTGAACTGGCAGAAGAAATCAGCAGGGATTATGCGAAGAAAGAAGTAAGACTGATTTGTATCTTAAAAGGAAGCATATTTTACACCTGTGATTTAGCGAAGCGATTAACGATTCCGGTAACCTTTGATTTTATGAAGGTGGCCAGCTATGGCTCCGGAATGGAAACCACTGGAAATGTGGAAATACAAAAGGATCTGGATGAAAGTATTGAAGGACTGGATGTGTTGTTGGTGGAGGATATCGTTGACTCCGGAAACACGTTGTCAAAATTAATACCACTGTTAAAACGAAGAAATCCGGCAAGCTTACGGATTACAACATTGTTGGATAAACCATCCAGAAGAGAAGTAGACGTCGATGTGGATTACGTCGGATTTGAAATTGACGATAAGTTTGTTGTTGGATATGGACTTGACTATGACCAAAGCTATCGGGATTTGCCGTTTATCGGTGAATTGGAAATATAGAGTATGAGAAAGCGTATTGTGTGAAAAAAGGAGGACTGATTTTTGAATACAGGAAAGAGTAAATTCTCAAGGATATATGTTCTGGTTGTGGCAGCATTGTTGATTGGACTGATGATATATTCTGCTGATAACTTTAACCAGGGAAAGTATAAGTACAGTACTTTCCTGAAAGACTTAAAAACTGGAAAAGTTACAGAAATTACCATTCGACAAAATAAGGAAGTGCCTACAGGAAAATTAGTAGTTGAATTGGGAAAGAAAAAAACAGAAACTGTCTATGTTTCCGATGTGAATAAAGTATTGGAAGATATTGAACAGTACAATGAGAAAGCAGAAAAAAGGATTGAACCGGCGGTAATGGATGTTTCCAGAGACAGTGTTTTTGTGACAACCATCCTTCCGGCATTGTTAATGATTATTCCAATCCTGATTATTTTCTTTGTGATGAATGCCGGTGCCGGTGGTGGCGGTGGAGCAAAGATGGCGAACTTTGGAAAGAGTCGAGCAAAGATGATTATTGAAGTCAAGAACATGGACTTTACAAAGGTAGCCGGTCTTCAGGAAGAAAAAGAAGAATTAGAGGAAATCGTTGATTTCCTGAAAAACCCGAAAAAATATATTCAGCTTGGTGCCAGAATTCCAAAGGGTGTTTTATTAGAAGGACCTCCGGGAACCGGTAAAACTCTTCTGGCAAAGGCTACAGCGGGAGAAGCCGGCGTGCCGTTTTTCACAATTTCAGGTTCTGACTTTGTGGAGATGTTTGTCGGTGTTGGTGCTTCCCGAGTAAGAGATTTGTTTATGGAAGCGAAAAGAAATTCTCCGTGTATCATTTTCATTGACGAAATTGATGCGGTAGCCCGTCGTCGAGGAACCGGTATGGGCGGTGGACATGACGAACGTGAACAGACTTTAAATCAGCTGTTGGTAGAAATGGATGGTTTTGGTGTGAACGAAGGAATCATCGTTATGGCTGCAACAAACCGTGTGGATATTCTGGATCCGGCGATTTTAAGACCGGGTCGTTTCGATCGAAAGGTATTGGTTGGAAGACCGGATGTTAAGGGAAGATTAGAAATCTTAGAAGTTCATGCAAAAAATAAAGCCTTGGGCGATGACGTGAAACTGGAAGAAATCGCCAGAATTACTGCCGGATTTACCGGTGCAGACTTAGAGAACCTTCTGAATGAAGCTTCCATTCTGGCTGCCAGAAAGAATAAGCAGTTCATGACTCAGGAAGAAATTAACGAGGCAATGATTAAAGTCGGCGTTGGAAAAGAAAAGAGAAGTAAGATTATTTCTGAGAAAGATAAACGAATTACTGCTTATCATGAAGCAGGGCATGCGATTTTGTTCCACGTTCTTCCGGATGTGGGACCAGTGCATACGGTTTCCGTTATTCCTACGGGTGCCGGTGCAGCAGGCTATACAATGCCGTTGCCGGGAAAAGATGAGATGTTTATGACCAAAGGGAAAATGATTCAGGAAATCATGGTAAGTCTGGGAGGAAGAATCGCAGAGGAATTGATTCTGGATGATGTAACCACGGGAGCTTCTCAGGATATCAAGCAGGCAACAGCAGCAGCAAAAGCAATGGTTACAAAGTACGGATTCACGGAAAATCTTGGTTTGATTAACTATAATGATGAATCCGACGATGTATTTATCGGAAGAGATTTGGCTCATTCCAGAGGATATGGGGAAGAAACAGCTTCTGCCATTGATAGGGAAGTTAAGAGCATTGTAGACGGATGTTACAAGCAGGCAAAACAGATTGTTGAAGAGCATACGGAACAGCTTCATGCCTGTGCAAAACTCTTGATTGAAAAGGAAAAAATCGGACAGCAGGAATTCGAGGAACTTTTTGGAGCGCCGGTAATGCCTGCATAAGAATTGAGTAAAAAACGTAGAATGAAGATATGAATATCGGTGATTGATAAAAAATAAAGTGAGAAAAATATGGATAGACAAAAAGAATTATTGTTCCATGACGGAACAGATGAATTTTGTGGTTATAATCAAAAATCGGGAGAATATTCCTTTGTTTTGCGGACTGCCGGAAACCTGGAGCATGTTTTTCTTATCATTAATGGAGAAAAACATGAAATGTTACCGGTTGTGTCGGAGGAGGAAACGCTAACGGCACAGGAAGACACAGACGAAAAAGAAGTCATTGAGTTTTATCGTGTGGCAATTCCGCTGAAAGCAGGTGAGAAGGTTCTTTATCATTTCATGCTTTCAGAAAAGTCCGGAAGAATCCTCTATTACAATTCCATGGGAGTATCAGAACAGGAATCAGAACATTATGACTTCTGGATGACTCCGGGATTTTTCACACCGGATTGGGCTAAAGGAGCGGTCATGTACCAGATTATGGTAGACCGTTTCTGCAATGGCGATAAAACGAATGATGTGTATTCCGATGAGTACGCCTATATTGGAAGAGGAGTTGAAAAGGTAGATGACTGGTACCAAAATCCAGCAGTGGACGGTACCCGTCAGTTTTATGGAGGAGATTTACAGGGAGTCATTGAGAAACTGGACTATCTGGAAAAAATTGGAGTTCAGGTAATCTATTTTAATCCACTGTTTGTTTCTCCATCCAATCATAAATATGATACCCAGGATTATGATTTCATTGATCCACACATTGGGAAAATTGTATTTGACAGTGGTGAACTGTTGAGAAATGGTGACGTCTGCAATGAACATGCAGATCGTTATAAAGTGAGAACCACATATCAGGCAAATTTGGAAGCCAGCAATGATCTCTTTATTGAATTGGTGGAAAAAGCACATGCCAAAGGAATGAAAGTCATTATTGACGGAGTTTTTAATCACTGTGGTTCTTTTAATAAGTGGCTGGATCGGGAAAAGTTGTATCGGGAGAATAAGCATTATGAAGCCGGTGCATTCCAGAGCAAAGAGAGCCCTTATAACAATTACTTTAAGTTTTATAATGAAGAGTGGCCGGATAATGGCTCATACGAAGGATGGTGGGGATTTGATACCCTTCCAAAACTGAATTACGAAGGCAGTGAAGCACTTTGTGAATATATTCTGAAGATTGGGCAGAAATGGGTTTCTCCGCCATATAATGTAGATGGTTGGAGATTAGATGTTGCTGCGGATTTAGGGCACAGTCAGGAATTTAATCATGAATTCTGGAAGAAGTTCCGTGACGCAGTGAAGGAAGCAAATCCAGAGGCAATTATTTTGGCAGAACATTATGGGGATGCCAGTTCGTGGCTTCAGGGAGACCAGTGGGATACGGTAATGAACTACGACGGATTTATGGATCCGGTAACCTGGTTTTTAACCGGTGTGGATAAGCATTCAGATAATTCCAATCCGGGAATGAGAGGAGATGCGGAGACTTTTGTCAGAACCATGCAGTATCAGATGACAAAATTGCAGAATCAGTCACTTCTGGTAGCCATGAATGAATTATCCAATCACGATCATTCCAGATTTATGACACGAACCAATCAGATGGTAGGTCGCATCGGAACAGCCGGACCGGAAGCAGCATCCATGAATATCAATACTGCGATTTTTAAGCAGGGTGTTGTGATGCAAATGACATTGCCTGGGGCACCAACATTATATTATGGTGATGAAGCAGGTGTCTGTGGTTGGACAGATCCGGATAACCGACGTACGTATCCTTGGGGTCGGGAAAATCTGGAAATCATGGAATTTTATCGTGAGGCAATCTGTATTCATAAGCAAAATCAGGTATTAAAGACCGGTTCTTATATTCCATTGGTTTATGAGAAAGATGTTCTTGCTTATGGACGATTTAATCAGAAGGATCAGATTTTTGTGGCTGTGAATACGTCACGGGAAGATAAATATGTGAAAATTCCTGTTTGGAAATTAGGTTCTGCGGAAGAAGCCACATATGAGAAGCTAATTGAGACCTATGCAGCATTTTATAATTGCAGCAGGGTGAAGGTACAGCAGAAAGATGGTTTGGTGGAATTGGTACTAAAACCGGAAACTTCTGTGGTATATAAATGTAAAAAGAGTCAGGGTACAACGAACTAAGTGTCGTCCGTATTCTGAAAAGAAAAAGGTGAGAAAAAACGAATGTTTTTCCTCGCCTTTTATTCTTTTTTATTCTTGTTCCTCGTTGTAAAATACTTTCAAAATAGTTTCGTAAAGGGATTTCTCATCGGGATAAAATTCCGCATTTTCTTTTCCCTGTTTAATGGTTCCCTTGATGGAAACAAATTCGATGTCTTTGTTGGAGTATACATCCGGTAAAATAGTTGATGCGGAAAAAACTACCTGATTATAGGAAAAGTTCGTGTAAGTGTATTTACCAGCTGTATTATAGAGTTTTGAAATCATAGAGAAATCAGAACGAACTTTTGGAATCATCTGTGACATATAAGCGTTCAGATATTGTTTTTGACGTTCTAATCGGTCATTGTTCGATTCTAATTTTGAGATATTTCTATACTTTACATAAGACCATGCATCGTTTCCGAGCAAGGTGACTTGTGTTCCTTTGGTAATATTGGAATATTGTGTTTCCACATCTTCTAAAGAAGTGAGAGACACTCCGCCGGAAAGGTCGTTCAATGGACCGATTCCGTCCCAGTTCAATGCCATATAAGTGTGAAATGGAATATTGTAGAAAATATCGGATAAGGAAGCCAGTGTATTTTCGCAACTGGTGTCTTTTCCGTTCCCATACCCATAAGCCAGACACAATTGTAATTTTTTTATTCCAGCACTTTGACCGGAAACAGTGTAGAGCCGTACGTCGGTCATAGTTTCTCGAGAGACAGGAATGACATAAGCTTTTCCGGTTTTGGAATCATAGCTAAGAATGTAAATGGCATCTGCCTGCCCGGCATTTCCGATTTCTTCTGTTCCTAATTTGGAACGATCAATTCCAAGAAAGACCACGGAAACCATATTTTCGTTATAAACATATTTCTTTCCGTTGTAATAAACCACGTGACCATCATCATAGGAATAAGTGTCTTTGAAAGTTCGGATTTTGGCAGCCTGGTTTCGCTTTAAAAATTCTTTCTTTCCAAGATAACGCATAATCAGGAAGGTTGATCCGATTACAAGGATGATGGAGAATAGAACAATTACGATTCCCAAAAGAATTTTCTTTTTCGTGCTCATCCGTTTCTTACGATGATGTTTGTGTTTGATTTTTTTATATTTTATTTCTCCGTCTGCAGAAACATGAGTGACTTTTTTTGTGTAGTCCCGGTGACGCTTATGCATACGTTTCAAAGTAATGGTTTCATTAGATTCTGTAAGCTGGTCAGAAGGTGTGAGATTTTCTTTCTCTGTTAGGTTTGACATCGTTTTTCCCCAATCGTGATATAGTAAAATTTTTCAAAATAAAAATCCTGCACCCTCATAGCAGGTACAGGATTTTTCGCATCTTATGATTAACATTCTGAATATTTCTTCATAGAAACAACAGCAACACCAAGTGCGGTCATCATAACTACTAGAGAGCCGCCTAATTCGTATCCTGTCTTAGGAGAAACTGAAGATGTGTTCTGGTTTCCAGTGTTTCCGCCATTTACACCACTACCTGAGTCTCCTTTTGTTTTTGTTCCGGAACCGGAACCATCGGCTTTTTCATCGTCAGCAGGAAGAACGGTCGCTACCGGACTAGATGCTGCAAAACAAATTGTTGAACAAGCAAATATCATGACAAATGTTAATAACAGTGCAAAAATATTTTTTTTCATATATCATACCTCCGAATCAATATAAGATACCTCTCTACATTATACAACAGAAAAATAGAAAAAACAAATATTTTATTTGAACTATTCTACTTTTTTGTAGAACAAATCTAAAAGTGTTTCGAAGAAAGCCTCCTGATCCAGAATGTACTGAGCGGAAGAATCTTCTTTTCGAAGTTTATAGGCTCCTTTTGTACCGACTAAATCAAGCCCTGAATAACGGGTCGCCAGAGATGAGGATAAGAATACCATTTCCGGAATTCCTATGTCAGTAACAGAGTATTCAGAAGAATCATTGTACAATTTCATTGGTACACTAAAATCCTTCTTAATGGAAGGGACAATCTGGTTTGCAAAACTGGTAAGATACAGTTTCTGAAATTCCATTCTTCGCAAGTTGTCATCTAATAATGATGTATCTCTGGTGCGGACAAATTTCTCAGCCATATCTCCTTTTAAGGTAACTGTCTGCCCGGCAGTAAATTCTCCAAAAGATGTGTTAGGTGTTACGGTAACACCGCCAATATCATCATTTAAAATCTTGATTGCAGATAAATCAATGGCAAAATATCCATTGATTGGAATGTTGTATAATAATCGTTCCACGGAACGAACCTGATTTTGTGCACTGGACTTCTTTCCATCACCGAAAGCGTAGGCCAGACAAATCTGCTGTCTGACAGAACCCTTATAATCGCCCACTTCATTATAAAGATTGATATCAACCAAGGTATCACGGTTAATGGAAAGTGTGCGGATCTTTCCAGTCTTCAGGTTGTAAACGAGAAGATAAAGGGCATCCGCCTGTCCGGCAGTACCGGATACCGCATTTTCCTTCAATTCAGTATTATCAATACCCATAAAAAGGACAGAGGAAAGGTCTTCGTTAAACTGATAAGTGTGCCCTTTATATACAAGGGTTTTTCCACCGTCTTTGTAATCTTCCACAAAATCCGGGACAGTCATATTTAATTTATGGGTAGTCATATGTTCCATGCCGATGTGGCGAAGGATAAAGAAAGCAGTAATTGCTGAAAGAATCAAAACCGCCAAAAAGATTAATATGCCAATTAAGATTTTTTTCTTTTTTGTTTTCTTTCCTGAGGATTTCGAATCAGAGGACGCGCTGTTTCTGCGATGTCTGTGATGTCCACGTTTACTTCTACGGTATTCTTTTTCGATGGTGTCCCAATCAACTTCGAATCCTTCGGAGTCGTCCTTGTCAAGAATGACGTTCGGTTTATTGCTCATCTTTTACCAACACCCCCTGCACTAAATAACGTGTATCTCCTTCATAACTATAAGTACATGTACTTAAGGTTAAGATTTTATTGTTTTCGGATAACTGAAGCCCTTCTTTCTTTAAGGAGCGGGTGTTCTTGACCATAGAAGTAGGCTTTTGCGTAAACTTCAGGTATTTTCGGAACACCTTCTTTTTTGAAAAGTCAAAGGAATTCAGAATGTGGCGGTTGTCATAAACATATGCCGCATAGATTTCATAAGTCAATTTTCGTTCCGGAGTGTAGATGTACATATATTTATGTTTCTTGAAAAAACCGGAATCTCTAAAATTATGTAAGGATGCCATCATACTTCCATCCGCCATGTTATGACCATACAATACGGTTACCGGATCGGAAAAATCCGGAGCATTCTGCATTTCGGAATAAATGGCACCTGCCGAGGAAGATTCTTTTTTGATATTACGGTTTAAGTAATAATCATCATCTTCTCCATTTGTTGGGCGAACAACCGGGTAGTCCACTTTCGTTCCGGGTACATAAAGCCATGCATAAATATCTGAATTAGTTTTTCCTAATTTCTTCCAATTGATTTCATGGGTATCTTTCGCCGGTGCTTGCGGTTCCCCATTCGCGTTTGTATTGCTAATCGTGGTATCTCTGAAGTTACTTCCGTCATTTGCGTCATCATGCATATAGTGCTTTGCAATGTAGGCTGCACAGCAGATAAAGACAATGATGGATACAACGGAAAGGAAGCCCCAGAGCCCTTTCTTTCTACTTGGATTTTTCATATCATTAAACCTTCTTTGAATCTTGCTAAATTAACTATCAGTATACCATTGATTTCAACGAGTGTAAACGAATGATGCACGGAATCATAAATAGTTATAAATTTTGTTTGCACTTTTAAAGGAAGTATGGTATATATTTATTGTTGAAAACAAATGGGCAGATTCCCGAGTGGCCAAAGGGGACAGACTGTAAATCTGCTGCAACTTGCTTCGGTGGTTCGAATCCACCTCTGCCCATTCTTTTTTTCAATATGCCGGCGT
>JAILRB010000022.1 GCA_024698585.1 Eubacterium sp. | reverse complement strand
AAAAGGCTCTTATTAACATAGGGCTTATTAAAGTGCCTCTAAAATCATCAATTATAATAATTATACATAGAGAAACAGAACTGCATTGGCAATGGCCAATGCAGTTCTGCTATTTAGAGACTTTTTTTACAGCCCCTTTTTTCTTTAAAGTATATTTAAGGTTCAGCCCTTATACTTTAACTATACCAAGTAGCGTATTACTTAACTTCTTTATTTTTTTATATTAGGGTGTCGCAGTTCCCTTCGCGGCACCCCTCCTTTTTTGTTAGGGAAAGATAAGACCCGTTTATGGGACTACCTTTGTGGATAATAGAAGATAACAGACAGGAAAATAAAAAGTTCAGGAGGTAGTCATTATGAAGGGATACAATACACAGTCAGGTTTTATGGGATATGTTGACGGAGAATACATTTTATTTGCCAGTGAGGCAGATTATTATGATTTTTTAGAGGATTAAGATGGATGATTCTTTGCCACGGCAGTGATATAATAGACCATGATATGTGAACGGAAAAGGAGGCATGTGATGTTATGAAATTACTTCATTTAGGAGATCTTCATATTGGAAAGACCGTGAATGATTTCAGTATGATTCAGGATCAGGAATATATGTTAAATCAGATTCTTAATATTGCACAGGAAAAGTCGGTGGATGGAATCCTGATTGCGGGAGATGTGTATGACCGGACGATTCCCAGTGAGGAAGCAGTCCGGGTGTTTGACGACTTTTTGTGCCGTCTTTCTTCCCTGAAGATTGATGTTTACGTGATTAGTGGAAATCATGATTCTGATGAACGATTGCATTTCGGAAGCAGACTGTTCGAACATAGCGGAATTCACATTGCTTCAAAATTTCAGGGCGAAATCTATCAGCACAAGGTGGAGGATGAATTCGGGAAAGTAAATATTTTCCTGCTTCCCTTTGTTAAGGCTTCTCAGGTTCGCCATTTCTTTCCGGACAAGGAAATCGAAAATTATGATGATGCGGTGCGAACCGTGGTGGAATCTGCTTCGGTAAATCCGGAAGAAAGAAATATCATTGTGGCACATCAGTTTGTCGTGGGAAGAAAAGAACTTCCGATGATGGGCGGTTCGGAAAACGCTTCGGTACGAAGACAGGTCGGCGGAGAAGAACAGACCGTGGGAACTGTGGAGATGGTTTACGCAGATTGTTTTGAACCCTTTGATTATGTTGCGTTAGGACATATTCATGCGCCACAGCGGATTGGAAGGGAAGAAGTCCGTTATTCCGGTTCCATGTTGAAATATTCGAAGAGCGAGGTCCTCAATGAAAAATCGGTGCCTCTGATTACATTGCAGGAAAAGGGGACGGTGGAAATCGAATTGATTCCGCTGAAACCATTGTATGATATGCGACATTTGAAAGGTACCTTAGAACAATTGCTGAATCCTGAAAATATTAAGGAGCCGGAGGATTATATTTTTGTAACTTTGACAGATGAAAATCCTGTGCAGGATACCATGCTGATTTTCAGACAATATTATCCGAATACCATGAAGATTGAATATGATAATGCACATACCAGAAGTATGGGAGAGGTAGAAGTTTCAGAAGCCGTTATGGAACGTCCGTTTCAGGAACTGGCCCAGGACTTTTATCAGATGATGTATGGTGTGGAAATCAGTGAAGCGGAAATGGAACTTTTAAAGAAAGCTGCAAAGGAGGTGGGAATCGATGAAGCCGATTAAATTACGAATGAGTGCTTTTGGACCTTACGCAGGGGCGGTGCCGGAAATTGATTTTGAGGACTTTGAAGAAAGTGGATTATTTCTGATTTCCGGAGATACGGGAGCAGGAAAGACCACCATTTTTGATGCCATCTGTTTTGCGTTATTCGGTGTGACCAGTGGAACGTACCGTGACGCGAAAAATTTGCGTAGCGATTATGCAACGGCAGATGTGGAAACCTTTGTGGAATTTCTGTTTTCCCATCAGGGACAGGAGTATCGAGTTTACAGACAGCCTACCTATGAACGACCAAAGAAAAGCGGAACCGGAACTACCACACAGGCAGAAGTGGTTGCCCTTTATGAGGGAAGTGAGGCACCCTTGGAAGGCACGAAAAAGGTAAATGCCAGAATCAGGGAATTATTGAATATTGATGAAAAACAGTTTAAACAGATTGCCATGATTGCTCAGGGAGAATTTTGGAAACTGTTAAATGCTACTACGGATGAGCGTACGAAAATTCTCCGTACGATTTTCATGACAGAGGATTATAACAAGATTGAGTTTAAACTGAAAGAATATATGGATCAAAGCCAGGCTGAAAAGAAGACCATGGAAACGACTCTGAACAATGAACTGGAGCGTATTGCCGTGAGGAAGGACAGTCTTTTGGCAGAGAACCTTTCTGATTTTCAAGCAAAGGCACAGGAGAGTAAAAGTTTTTGGAACATTAAGGACATTCTGAATCTTCTTCAGGAGATTCATGAGGAGGATGAAGAACTTTCTCAGAAGGAAAAGGAACAGTTAAAAGCCCAGCAGTCAGTTCTCGACCGGGAAAAGGGAAAGCTGAACGTGGCGGAAATGAATAATCAACTGCTGAAACGGTTGGAAACATTAAAAGCAGAAGAAAAGGTTCTGTTAGAACAGCAGGAAGCCATGAAAGCCATGGAAGAAAAACTGGGACGTCAGAAAGTGGCTACCAGAGAGGTGAAGCCGGCTTATTCTGAATGGAAAGGAAAGTGTGGGGAGATTGTTCAGAAGCAGCAGGAATTACTGGACCAGCAGGAGCAAACAGAACAATCGAAAGAACGACAGGAAGCTGCAGAGCAGAGAAGAAAGTCTGCAGGAGAGCGAAAAGGAGAAGGAGAATTACTTCAGAAAAAAGCGGATCGAATTGAGGAACAGGAACCGCTGTATGAACAGCGCGAAACACTTCAAACAGAATTGGCCGCATTCCAGAAGAATGGAAAAGACCTACAGGATAGAAAGGAACAACTGGAACAGGAAGAAGCAGAACTTCAAAAAAAACGCAGTAACCTGGAAACAGAGATTACGAAGTTAAAGGATGCACCCACGATGCTTCAAAAGATTGTTTCCGAAAAGGAAAATCTGGAAAGGCTGCAGAAAGAGCTTAAGGAATTGATGGAGGATGTTCCAAAAGTTTCGAACTTAAGAAATGCGTTGGAGCAAAAGCAAAAGGCGTGTCAGAACGCAATGGATGCCTATCAGAAAGCAGACGAAGAAAAACGTCAGGCGGAACAATTGCTGGATTATTGCAGGGCAGGTTTGATGGCTCAGAAATTATCCAAAGGCAGTCCGTGTCCGGTGTGTGGTTCCACAGAGCATCCACATCCTGCGAGGTTATCAGAGGATTCCATTTCGGAAGAAGCAGTTAAGAATATTTCGGAACAGGTGGAAGTTTTACGAAGTAAAAAAGATGGGCTGGTAACCGAAGCAGAGACCACAAAGGCTTCTTTGGAATCGGAAGAAAAACATCTGAATCAGAAGATGGAAAAGATTCAGAAAAATGCGGTGTTTGCACAGGTTGAAATAGGAAGTTCCTTGGATGTTTATGATGCGAATTTGCGTCAGCAGCTTCTTCTGGTGCAGGAGAAGGAACGAACCTGGAAGGATGAGGCAGTGCGCCTAGAGGACAGTCAGAAGGAATTGGAGAAAAACCATACTGCGCAGCAGGAACTGGCACAGAAGAAAGAGATTAATGGAGGGAAACTGTTAGAAAATACTTCACACATTTCTGCGGTTCAGGCATCTCTCAGTGGATTAGAGCAGTTGGAATTTGATAGTGTTCAGGCTGCCAGGGAAGAAAAAGAAAAAGCGAAAACATTGGCGAAAGAAATCCGGAAGGAAATCGAAGAGGCCGAGGTAGCATGGCAGGATGCGGTAAACAATTATACGGCATGTAAAACCAAGCTGCAGACATTGTCAGCTTCCTTGCAGCAGGAGAAGAAAAAGGAAGAAACACTACGGAAGCACTATGAGGAAATCCGGAAAGAAAAGGAATTTGATTCTGAGGAAAGCTTTCTGGAATATGCAGTGGAAGAATCTGCCCTGGAGGAGACAGAACGGATTCTTACGAAATACTATTCGGATGTTCAGGTCAATCAGGGGCAATTGCAGGATGCAATGGAAAATGCAGCAGGGAAAGAATTGATTAACTTAGAAGAATTACAGGAAACGGTGCGTTGGGAAAGCGTCGTGTTGAGTGACCTGCAGCGTGTGATGAATCAGACTCTTGTCCGAATGGAAAAGAATGCAGAAACCAGGCAGAAGATGGAGGCGTTGGAGCAACCATTGATGGACATCACGAAACAGTCGGAGCGTTGTTCCAGATTATATAATCTGGTCAAAGGAAAATTGTATGGAAAACCGAAGATTACTTTGGAACAGTACATTCAGGCTACCGGTTTTGACCGGATTATCCATGCAGCGAATCGAAGACTGATGCCAATGAGTGATAATCAATACGAACTACATCGTCGGGAGAATGCGATGGAAATTAAGGGAAGCACGTTCCTGGATTTGGAAGTATTGGATAACTTTACCGGAAGAAGACGACCGGTAGGAAGTCTTTCCGGTGGGGAAAGTTTTAAAGCGTCTCTAAGTCTGGCATTAGGCCTTTCGGATACCATTTCCAGCAGCAGGGGCGGAATCCAGATGGATGCATTGTTTATCGATGAAGGTTTTGGAACCTTAGACCGAAAATCCATTGATAACGCCATGGATATTTTGATACAGCTGTCCGGACAGAAAAAACTGGTGGGAATCATCAGTCACAGAGAAGAACTGATGGAAAACATTCCGCAGCAGATTCGGGTCAACAAGACGAAAGACGGAAGTGAGATTTCCGTGGAAACAAATCTGTAATTGCAAAAAGATTTCATTGATGGAACTACGATTTCATTATATAATCGAAGAGGATATTATGTATCGGACTAAAGGAGGCTAAGATGGACGTAAAAGCAAAAATTGAAGAAATCGTTAAGAAAATTAAGGCAGATCCGGGACTGGCGAAAAATTTCCAGAGTAATCCGGAAAAAACAATCGAATCTTTGTTAGGTGTTGATATTCCGGACGGAGTATTAGACCAGGTGGTTTCCGGAGTAAAAGCAGCTCTTGTAGGAGATAAGGCTTCAGGAATTGTTGATAAGATTACAGGTATTTTTAAATAAGAACGACAAAAAGTGCCAGGTGATTGTATTCCTTGGCACTTTTATCATAGGAGGAAAAATGATTACCAATGACATTAAGTATGTAGGCGTAAATGATCATGAGATTGATTTATTTGAGGGACAGTATATTGTTCCAAATGGAATGGCGTATAATTCCTATGTAATTTTAGATGAAAAAATTGCGGTAATGGACAGTGTTGATGAGAAGTTTGGAACAGAATGGTTGGCTAACATCGAGAAAGTGGTTGAGGGAAGAACCCCGGATTACTTAATCGTTCAGCATATGGAACCGGATCACTCTGCCAATATTCGATTGTTCACGGAAAAGTATCCGGAAGCTACGGTAGTTGGAAACATGCAGACTTTCCGTATGATGGACCAGTTCTACCAGGTTGACGAAAACGTAAAAAGACAGATTGTGAAAAACGGAGAGGAACTGAATCTTGGGAAGCATGTTCTTTCTTTTGTTTTTGCACCAATGGTTCATTGGCCGGAGGTTATGATGACTTATGACCAGACGGACAAGGTCTTTTTCTCAGCGGATGCCTTTGGAAAATTCGGAGCTTTGGATGTTCAGGAAGATTGGGCTTGTGAAGCACGCCGTTATTATATTGGAATTGTTGGAAAATACGGTGCCCAGGTGCAGAACCTGTTAAAGCAGGTGGCAGAACTGAATATTCAGGTGATTTGTCCGTTGCATGGGCCGATTCTTTCAGAGAATCTGGAGTACTATTTGGATAAATATCAGATTTGGTCTTCCTATGGCGTGGAGTCGGAAGGTGTGCTGATTGCTTACACATCCGTATATGGAAATACAAAGAAGGCTGTGGAACTGTTAGCAAAGAAATTGGAAGAAAAGGGATGCCCGAAGGTTGTAGTAGCGGATCTTGCTCGAGAAGATATGGCAGAATGTGTGGAGGATGGATTCCGTTATGGAAAAATCGTTCTTGCTACGACGACTTATAACGGAGAGATATTCCCGTTCATGAAGACATTCATTGATTGTCTGGTGGAACGAAACTATCAGAATAAAACGATTGGTCTCATTGAAAACGGAACATGGGCCCCGACAGCAAACAAGATTATGTTGGGAATGTTTGAAAAGTGCAAAAACATCGACTTTTTAAATACGTCTGTAACCATCAAGTCAGCGTTAAGTGATGATTCTATGGAAGCAATTGAAAAAATGGCAGAGGAATTGATGGCAAAATAATTGGATTCAGGAGGAATTGATTATGGAGAAAAAACAACTGATTGATAAACTGGTGGAAATGGAATTTGAGGCGTTTGATAAGGCAAGAAACGTGGGAGGAAGGGCAGCATGCCAGAATGACTGGCCTACTTTCCAAATTATGCGAACCAGTCAGTACTTAACCTGGACAGAAGAAATGTTGGAAAGTTTTATCCATGACTTTGAAGTCGCCAATGCAAAGGGCTGGAACCTGATTGCAGAAAAGTATGCACGAATGATGGAAACCACGGTGCCTGAGGAGTACAAGCAGATTAAGAACCAGTTGCCGGTTCTTAGTGATTGGCAGAAACAGGTCATTGAACAGATTGTAGCAATTCAGGTTGATTGGATGGAAGAATTCTCTAAGGAACATCCAAACATTTCTTCCAGGGCCAGAGTGATTCACACATCAGAAGATCGACCGGATGACACATCCTATGAAACATACTTAAGGGGAGAACTGGGAACATATTCGGAAGATACTTTGGCAAAGTATGCAGCGTTCATTGTGGATTTAGTCGGAGAAAAGAAGAATCTGGCAGAGATGATCATGAAAAACACCATTGAACTTTATGGCTATTCATCCTTTGAACAGGTCAAAGAATTGGAGTGGGTGTAATGGATAGTGAAAAATTTTTTCGACAATTAGATGAATACTTTGAAAAAAATGAAATCGAGGCAGCTGGAAAATATTTAGAGGAATCGTTAGAAATAGTAAGAAAAGAAGGAAATGTTTCTCTGGAGATTGCTATTTTAAATGAAATGATGGGATACTATCGAAGCACAAATCAGGAAGAAAAAGGGATTCGAAGTGTGGAAGAAGGGGTCTATCTGATTCGGGATAGCGGATTGGAAGGACATCCGGAGGTCGCAAAAATGTGGATTAACATGGGAACGACCCTATGTCATTTTGAGCGTGTGGAAGAGGCAGAAATTTGTTATAAAAATGCTGAAATGTTTTTCGGGGAAAGTGCTTATGGTGCTTTAAATATGGCAGGACTTTATAATAATACCGCTGCGGTCTATGTAAAGACAGGACGGTTCGAGGAAGCGGCCAAGCGCTACGACAAGGCATTAGAAATCCTGGATACCCTTCAGGAAGAGTCTGAATTTTGGGAAGATTTGGCGTTTAATCGAATTGTAACCTGGTTAAATATGATTGTGATGAATCGTGTGAAAATGGAGTCCGAAAATTACCCGGATAATTCGGAAACTGAGAAAGAAATTCAGAAGAAGGTTTCATTGGTTAAGGAAATTTTATCGTCTTCGAAATTTCAAAAAACTTCTTCCTTTCCTTATGCGGTGAAAAAGAGTATTCATTGTTTTGAAAACCTTAACGATGAAGAAAACGTTGCATGGGTAAGGATGTTAGAAAATCAATAAAACAAAACTGTAATTTCGTTGCTTTTATAGCGTGAAAATGCTATTCTATCAGTAACGAATCAGAGCGAAAAGCAAAAGAATAGGAGGCAGAAATATGGAATTAAAATTTTATGTATGCGAACATTGTGGAAACATTGTAACTAAGGTGGAGGATAAGGGAACACCATTGATGTGTTGTGGAACAGCTATGAAGGAAATCGTTCCGGGAACTGTTGATGCAGCAGTTGAAAAACACGTTCCTGCTTATGAAGTAGCAGATGGTGTTGTGAAGGTCAGCGTAGGTGAAGTAGAGCATCCGATGATGGAAGCACATTATATTCAGTGGATTGCTGTGGCTACTAATCAGGGCTTCCAGATTAAGTACTTAAAACCGGAAGAAGCTCCAAAAGCTGAGTTTGCTTTAGCAGCTGGCGAAGAAGTTGATGCAGTTTATGCATACTGTAACTTACATGGATTGTGGAAAAAATAAAGATGCTTAATTTTGCAAGCCCTCTAAATTTGTATGTTTCAAATTTAGAGGGCTTTTTTATGGATATGCATAGAAAATGACAATTTCTTTCAGATATATGCATCTAGGGTGCAATTGGGGAGACTAGCGCGGAATTATTAAAAAAAACACTTCTGAAAATTAAAGTACTTAAAAGAGAAACATGACTGTGTTACGATAAAAGGGTAGGTGCAAAAATTTTGCGAAAAAAGAGAGAGGAGCAAACAATGAAAGAAAGGGTTTGGAACAAAACACTTGCCATTGTGATGGCGATGGTAATGGTAATCGGAAGTGTGACTGTTGCATTACCAAATGGGAGTACGGTAAATGCAGCGACAACAGTGATCACATCTATGGATTACTATGATGGGGCAAATGGCCCTACGTTGGCGAAGACCGGTGTGGCACCGGTGAGCTTTGGAATTGTAATGCCGAAGTTTAATGGGGTGAGTTACCAACAGGTTTCACTGACCGATGTGGAAAAAGATCTACAGCTTTATGTGAAGCAGACGAATGGAACCGGAGGAGAATGGAAGACGATTGAATCGATGAAGTATTTCGTTTTTAATGACACCTGGGGATGGGAGTATCAGCAGTGGACGAAAGATGTAGGCGGTTGGATTCTTTGGATGAAACTGGAAGAAACGACACAGCTGCGCTTCCATGGAAAGACTAATGGTGTGGATTTAGACTATACCTTCACATTAAATGAGTTACCAAAAACAGAATTAACAAGTATCTCTACCAGAGAAGGAAGCATTGTGGCAGATGCTACCGGAGGCTCTGCGACCCATTGGGGGGAATGGTCTTTTAACGGCGGTGGTGTCGTGTATGATCAGGTAAAGGATGACATTACGATTAAGGTCGACAATGGAGACGGAAAAGGGTTCGTGAATTTGATGGGCAATGCGTCTTCCGGATTTATCTGGGATACAAATTTTGGAATTTACACAGATGGAACCGGTGGACTCTGGTTCCAGGGAATTGATCATTCCTTTACCATCCGTTTACAGAAAAAGTCGGATCCGTCCATTTATGCAGATGCAGTGGTGACCTATAATGCACCGGTGAGAAATAACTATTTGTTAAGTTCTTATGATGGAAAGGTGCAGTATGATGCGAAAGAATCCACTACCGGAGCCGTGGGATTCCCACTTCCGAAAATTGGAGGAACTGAAGTTCGCAAATCAGATTTGGATATGTTCTCCTATGAAGTTTATGCTGGGGGAACTTATCAGAACGGTCAATGGACCGGGGGGACCTGGACAATTTTAAATGATATTGCTGCCAGTGGATTTATCTATCAGGGAAATGGATTTAATCAGTATTCAAACAGTCAGCAATGGGGTTACTTTATTGATCATGTTTATGGACTCTGGTTCCAGCCGGTAAGAAAGGATACATACTTCAGAGTTGGTTATCCAAAGAATGGACAAAAAGGAGGAGCCACAGAGGACAATTATGTATATTATACGATTTTAGGAAATTCCGATGTTCCGAGTCAGACCACGGAAGACATGAAAGATATTGCCGTGGATGACCAGATGAATTCTTCCGGATTTACACCGGAAGGATGGAAGATGATCTGGAACGATGAGTTTAGTGGATCAACATTGGATGCCGGTAAATGGAATGTAATCGAAGGATATTTATTAGAAGAAGATGACATTGCTACTGCCGGATGGGGGAATCAGGAGCTGGAGTATTATTCCAAGGATAATGTATCGGTAGGCGATGGTGCCCTGAAGATTCATATGAAAAAACAAAAGAAGACCTTCTATGAAAAGGGAAGTCAGACAAAATCAGCAACAGCAAGCTATTCCTCCGGAAAACTGACCACGCAGAATAATTTTTCCGTGAAGTACGGAAGAGTCGATGTACGAGCAAAGCTTCCGGCAGGAGAAGGAATCTGGCCGGCAATGTGGATGTTGCCAAACGATAACCTGTATGGTGGTTGGGCTTATTCCGGAGAAATTGATATTGCAGAAGGAAGAGGTCGTGTACCAAATAAGATTTTCGGGGCAATGCATTATGGTGCTGCCTGGCCGAACAATATTAACAGCAGTGATTTGCTTGATTTGGTAGAAGACGGGAATAAGAAAACCGACACTACGGACTGGCATGTGTACAGTGTGATTTGGGAAGAAAATGATATCAAGATTTATTGTGACGGAAAATGTTTCTTTAAGTGTACCAACAATGAATGGTATTCCGGTTCTGACCGAGGAAACAAGAACGCGCCGTTTGATCAGAGATTCTTCATTATTCTGAACCTTGCCTGTGGAGGAAGCTTTGATAGTTTCCATGCACCGGGCAATGATTTCACAGGAGCAGACATGCAGGTGGATTATGTTCGTGTATATCAGCGAATGGTATCGGCAAATGCTGAAGAAAAGCCGGATACCAATCCGAAATTTAAAACCAATGGTGTGGATGACAACCTCTTTGGAGATTATCAGTTAAAAACAACTCAGAGTCAGGGAGAACAGACTACTGCACCAGTAATTGTAACAACGGAGGTACAGACTAGTGAAGAAAAGATAACGAACAAGAAACCGCCGGTTACAAAGAGTGTGGAGGAGCAGGTAAAAGAATTCCAGAAGAAGTGTGGCGTGGCGAAAGTAAAGAAGGCGTTTAAGAAAAAGAAGTCTGCTAAGAAGGTAAAGGTTATTTTGAAGAAAAAAGTGACGGCAGCAGATGGTCTTATCGTTCGCTTCTATCGAAAGAAAAAAGATGCGCGAAAGAATCGCAAATGGGTGAAAGAATTTACGGTTAAGAAAAATGTGAAGTCCTTCACAGTGAAAAATAAGAAATTAAAAGCAAAGACATTGTTTGTGCGAGTACGTGGATACAAAGTGATTCAGGGAAAGATGTATTTCGCAAAGAAGTGGTCCGTCACGAAAAAGGTAAAAAATCAATGATTATGAAATTGCCTCTCAGCATATACTAATGCTGGGAGGTGATTTTTTTGAATCGAATTAATTGGAAAAAGTTAGCAGTGTGCGTTGGAATTCCTTTGTTAGTAGGAGCAGTATCTTCCTTACTTACCAGGGGTGAGATGGAAAGCTTTAGTAAGTTGAACCAGCCGGCATTATCTCCACCGGGCTGGTTGTTTCTGGTCGTGTGGACCATTCTTTATGTGCTGATGGGCGTGGCATCCTATTTGGTGTATGTGTCTAATGCCCCGGAGGATTTGAAGGGGAGATCTTTGCTTTTATATGGAGTGCAGTTGTTTTTTAATTTCTGGTGGCCTCTGTTTTTCTTTAAATGGCATTTCTTCCTGTTTTCTTTTGTGTGGCTGGTGGGATTGTGGATTCTGATTTTATTCAATATCAAAAGTTTTTCGAGAATCTCAAAAACAGCGGGAAGGCTATTGATTCCATATCTTCTATGGGTAACTTTTGCGGCATATCTGAACTGGGGAATCTTTCTTTTAAATTAATTGTTGACAGATGGCATGGGAGTGATATAATTAATTCAAATATATGAACACTTATTCATATGTTTGAATTAATAAAACAATGGAGGTTATTCTCATGAAAAAAACATATAAAATTGAAGTAGATTGTGCAAACTGTGCCAATAAAATGGAAGAGGTTACGAAAAAAACAGAAGGTGTTAAGGACGCTGTGGTTAATTTCATGACTTTGAAAATGAAGGTGGAATTCGAAGAAGGTGCTAGTCCGGAATCCGTTATGGAAGAAGTGTTGAAAAACTGTAAGAAAATCGAAGACGATATCGAAGTGTTCATCTAGGAACGGTAAGAGGAATTCTTTTCTGAGTTTCAAAAGGAGGAAAGCGGATGAATAAAAAACAAAAAAGGATGCTGTATCGAATCCTGATTTCCATCGTTCTTCTGATTGGAGTCGCTGCAGGAACTCATCTTGTGGAGCTTCCAGAGAAATACGAAAGAGTGATTTTATTTGTTTGTTATCTGATTCCCTATCTTGTAATCGGATATGATATCTTGAAAAAAGCGGGGAAGGGGATTGTTAACAGACAGGTTTTTGATGAAAATTTCCTGATGGCGGTTGCTACCATTGGTGCTTTTGCTTTGGGCGAATATTTAGAGGCTGTGGCAGTAATGCTGTTTTACCAGATTGGAGAATTGTTCCAAAGCTATGCGGTAGGAAAAAGCCGGAAAAATATCAGTGCCTTAATGGATATCCGACCGGACTACGCCAATATGGAAAGCGATGGTCAGGTAGAGCAGGTGGATCCGGATGAGGTAGAAATCGGAACTGTGATTTTGATTCGACCTGGTGAAAAGATTCCGTTGGATGGAATCGTTGTGGAAGGAAACAGCAGTATTAACACTGTGGCTCTGACGGGAGAAAGTGTTCCGAGAATGGTGGAAGAAGGGCAGGAAGTCCTTAGTGGCTGTATTAATTTAAGCGGAGTTTTACGTGTGAAAACCACGAAAGAATTCGAGGAATCCACGGTTTCAAAAATATTGGATTTAGTGGAAAATGCCAGCTCCAGAAAGGCAAAGTCAGAGCAGTTCATTTCGAAATTTGCCAGAATCTATACGCCGGTGGTATGTTATCTTGCATTGGCGCTGGCTGTGCTGCCACCATTGATACTTTTGTTCATGGGGCAGGAACCTCAGGTTGGAACATGGATTTATCGCGCATTGACATTCCTGGTTATCAGTTGCCCATGTGCTTTGGTCATTAGTATTCCTCTAAGTTTTTTTGCAGGAATCGGTGGCGCAGGTCATGCGGGAATTTTGATTAAAGGTTCAAACTATCTGGAAACTTTCGCCAAGACGAAATATATTGTATTTGATAAAACAGGAACATTGACAGAAGGTGTCTTTAAAGTGACAAAGATTTGTCCGGAACGTTTGCCAGAAGAGCAGTTATTGGAATATGCGGCTTATGCGGAAAATCATTCCAGCCATCCCATTAGTAAAAGTTTGCGTCAGGCATATGGGAAGGAAATTGATGGTTCCCGACTGAGCGATGTGGAGGAAATTTCCGGAAACGGTGTTGTAGCAATCGTTGACGGCCGGGAAATCGCTGTGGGAAACCGGAAACTGATGGAGAAGAAAAACATTCCGACGGCAACGGTAGACGTACCTGGCACTTTGGTACACGTGGCTGTCAATGGAACCTACGAAGGATATATTGTCATTTCCGATGTGATAAAATCTGAAGCGAAGCAGGCGATTGCAAAACTAAAAAAAGCCGGCATTGTTCAGACAGTAATGTTAACCGGAGATATTAAAAATGTTGCGGATTCCGTAGCAAAGGAGCTGGGAATTGATGAGGTTCACAGTGAACTACTTCCAGAGGATAAGGTTCGTATCCTAGAAGAAAAACTGGAGAGTGGCTCAGGAACCCTGGCCTTTGTAGGAGATGGGTTAAATGATGCACCGGTGCTTTCCAGAGCGGATATTGGAATCGCCATGGGGGCAATGGGAAGTGATGCGGCCATTGAAGCAGCGGATGTAGTGCTGATGGATGATAATCCAATGAAAATCAGCCTTGCCATTGGCATTGCGAAAAAATGTATTCGTATTGTCTACGAAAATATTTACTTTGCCATTGGTGTGAAGGTGCTTTGTTTAATTCTTGGTGCTCTTGGAATTGCTAATATGTGGGTTGCAATTTTCGCTGATGTGGGAGTGATGGTCATTGCAGTACTGAATGCAATTCGTGCATTGATGATTCCAAAACAATGAAATGGAGGTCTGAAAGATGAGTGATACATATAAAGCAGAGTGTTGTGATGGATTAGAGATTCATGAGGATTTAATAGAAATTGTAAATAATACCATGCCGGAGGAAACGGAACTATACGATCTGGCGGAGCTATTTAAGATATTTGGAGATTCTACCAGAATTCGAATTCTATTTGTGCTGTTTGAGGCCGAAGTTTGTGTATGTGATTTGGCAAAGGTTTTGAATATGACACAGTCAGCGATTTCCCATCAGCTCAGGATTTTGAAACAGAACAAACTGGTAAAGAGCAGAAGGGAAGGAAAATCTATTTTTTATTCTCTTTCCGATGAGCATGTGCGTATGATTATTTCCATGGGTCGGGAGCATATTGAAGAAGGTTAAAAGAAAAGGGGATGTAAAAAAACTCCCCTAATAGAAAAGCAGCTATGAGCACTCGTGCTCATAGCTGTTTTTTGGTATAATTGAGTTATGCTACTAACCACAAAAACCAATGATAATTATACTCCAAAACAGTTAAAATTACCATTG
>JAILRB010000053.1 GCA_024698585.1 Eubacterium sp. | reverse complement strand
GAAGAGGTATACCCATTTGTTTGCCATTGATTCTTCCTCCTAAAAAAATAGTATATTTTTATAGTATGAAACCGGCGGATGGCAATCCGAAATCCGGTTCATAAATCTAATATTGACGTCAAAACCGCACAAAATCCCACGAAACCAAAACTGCTTCCGTGAAAAATGGGCGTAAAACGCCTATGTACAAATTATAACATACGCGACTTTTAAGTCAACCGAAAAAGTTGAAACTTTTACCAATATCCGCATATTTTTCCTCGTTGCAAAACAAAAAGAGGCCGCTTGCTTAACAAACAGCCTCTTTTTTAACGGAAATTACTGTGCGCTGACAACCATTTCCTTACTCCACATTCCGTAGACCTTCTTTGTTTTCTTAGATTTCTTAGACTTCTTTACTACCTGATAAGGTCTTACCTTCACTGTAATTGCCCCATCAATCTTCTTTAAGTATTCATCATTTTCCATTGCATATGTTTTTTCTTCATCATAGCCTTTGTATAATTTCTTTGGAGCCTTTGTTGAGAAACTATTCTTTTTTGTAGTATATTTATAAACTTTCTTGCCTTTGATTACCTGAATGTCATATCCCTTTGCTCCACTTACTTTTGCGAACTTAATATTGAGTTTCTTCTTTGCAATCCTTGCCGTGTCAAGTGTGGTCTGGGCATATTTAAACTTCTTGCTGTTACTAATCTTTGTCTTGTTATTAAATGCTGCCACATCCATCTTAACCTTTCCTGCAAAAGAAACTTTCTTAATGTTTGTTCTTGAAAAAGCCTTTACTCCAATTGTTGACAATTTCTTATTCAGTTTTAATTTTGCAATGTTTGATCCTGCGAAAGCAAAATCACCTACACTCTTTACATTCTTCCCAAACTTAACAGTATCTAAATATAAATTAGCAAATGCTGCTGTTGAAATCTTTTCTACGGTGTCAGGAATTTCAACAACCTTTCCCGGATTAACGCAATAGTACAATTCTTTTCCGTCTGCTGACACAAGACATCCGTTTGCAATTCTGCATTTTGTATTTTCCTTGGAAATGGTAATTCCAATTCCGATATAAGTACTATAAATCGCTTTTCCTAAATCACTTGCTGCTCCATCTAAAGTAATCTGATTTGCTCCTCTGATGGAACCAACTTCATATCCGGAAACATCTCCTTTGATTACAATCTTGTTAGAATTTGTAATCGCGTCGGTTTCGACCTTTGTTACCGTTGCTGGAATTTCCAGGGTTTCGGTAATTCCCATGCTCAATCCATCTGCCTTGATTGTTGTTACAGTATCTGCGATTTCTACTGTCTTTACTTCTGAAACCTTCGAAAAAATGTTACTTCCAATTACAGTAACGCCCTTTTCAATAACGATCTTATTAATTCCCTGTGTTGTTAAGTTGATTGGGAAATTATCCCACATTGCTCCGGTACCACTGATTCTTAAAGTCGTACCATCCGTATCGACCTGATAAAAAACATTATCTCCGCAACGTCCCTGTTCCTGCTCTTTGTCTGCCGCAAGAATTATTGCAGTTCCAAATGATGTTGCCGGCATTGCAACCGGTGCAGCCATGCTCATCATCATACTCATTACTGTAGCTCCTAAAACAACCTTTTTAATCTTTCTCATTTTTCATTACCTCCGTTTTTTTGTTTTATTTTTTGTTGTTATACTTTATAAACGGAGCGATGTTTCATTTTATTTCACATATTTCAAATTTTTTATTTTTTTCAAAAAAAGTAGCATTGATAACTCAACGCCACTTTTTTATCATTTCTATTTTGTTGTTCCATTCACCTGTAATACCGGTGGAATGAATAATTCTGTTTTTCCCATCTTCTTGTTTTCCAGTAAATCAATCATGATTTCTGCTGTCTTTCTTCCAGCCGCATAAACCGGCTGCATCATGGTAGTGATATTCGGTGTCACTAATTTTTCATAGCCAAGACCATCAAATCCAATGACCCCTAATTCATTAGGCACATCAATTCCTGCTTCTTTCGCATATCGCACGGCACCCAATGCAAGGGAATCGCTGGCACATACCAGACCATCAAAGGTGTTTTTCGCAAACATCCGCTTCGCGGCTTCATATCCATAAGGCTCATCATTATGAACCCGTTCCACGCCACCTTCCGGGATTTTCAATCCATGAGCTTCCAGACAATCACGATACCCCCAGTAACGATCTTCTGAATATCCCTGACTGGCTTCTACACCGATATGTCCAATCTTTTCATAGCCTCGGGAAATCAAATATTCTGTTGCCTCGTACTCGCCCTTATAATTATCTACTTCAACGGAATTATGTTCATAACTGCTGTTTCCAAAAAACAGCACTGCTTTGTCCTTGGAAATTTCCAAAAGTTTTTTCTCTTTCTTTGTTTCCAGTCCCATACTGATGATTCCGTCACAAACCAGTTCCTCATCCACTTCCTTTGTGATATGCATGGAATAACCTTTTTCACCCAACGCCTCACCGATTCCTGCAATAGCCTGCAACGTAAATGGATGAAGCGCATCAATCATGTCTGCAACATACACACTGATTATGTGTGTTTTCTTGATTGCTAAAAGACGTGCAACCATATTGGGCTTATACCCGGACTGCTCCACGATTTTGTGAATCTTATCGTATGTTTCCTTCTTCAGTTTTCCCGGTTCATTAAAATATCTGGAAACTGTCATGGTTGATACGCCGGCCGCATCCGCTATATCTTTAATTGTCGCCATAATAATCCTCCTGCAATTTTCACGTTCTTTGCCCAACTGGATTCATTATAACATAGGAAGTCATTTTAATACAATTCTTCTTTTTTTATGCCGGCAGGATGAATGTAGTGATGGAATGTGCCGGAAGTTCTGTATTGAACCCCTTTCCATCAATGCAGATTCCAATTCTGTTTCTTCGATTGTTCTCATTCTGAACAACTACCACAATATCTCCGTTCGGATTCTTAAATGCTGCAGAATAAACACGACGCTCCACATCATTTCGACAGAGAATTCGTTTTGCTCCTGCTTCAATATATTTTGAAAAATGTCCAATATAGTAGTAAGACCAGTTATAAGACACTTCGTCTGTTCTCGTATCAATATGAATCGGTGCCTCACAGTAGTTTCCTACATAGTTCGGTCCACCAGTCTCATCCAATACCAGATTCCAATCAATCCAGGCTTCATTAAAATTATTGAAATCATTAATGATGTTTCTTCCGTAGGTCTCTCCATGTTTCCATGCACCAATGCCTGCTTTACTACTGGTAGAACCAGACTGGTTAATAAGTTCCACGCATCCTTCCGTGAAAACCAGATGCTTTGTCGGGAACTGTTCATGTACCATGGTCAGGTTTTCCGACTTGTCGGAACAATACCAGTGATATGCAAATCCCCACACGATTTCATCCATCTTCGGATAAGACATGGACTCTTTCACTCTACGGTACATCAAATCACGATTGTGATCCCAGATTAAAATTTTCATTTTTTCCAGCCCTGCTTCTTTCAGTGCAGGGTATAAATAATCTGCAGCAAATTCTGCCTCTTCCAAAGAGTCAAACTTACAGGAAGCCCAAATCTGTTTTGCTGCCGGTTCGTTCTGAATGCTAATCATATCCAAAGGAATGTTTCTTTCTTCCATCCCCTGAATGTATTTCACCAAATACTTTGCCCATGCCTTATAGTATTTCTTTAAGAGTCTTCCACCGTTATTGATGTCATTGTTACTCTTCATAAATGCAGGCGGGCTCCAAGGAGAACATAACAACTTTAACGGTTTTCCATTCAGTGCCTCTGCTTCCTTAATCAATGGAACTAATTCCTTATCGTCGTGAGACATGTCAAAGGTCTTTAATTCCACATCGCCTTCTTCAATAAATGTATACGGATCCAGGGAAAAGTCACAGCATCCAATGGTTGTTCTTCCCATATTGTATGCCAGTCCTTTTTCCTTATCAAAGTATGCCTCAATAATTTCTTTTCTGTTTTTCGCAGATGTCTTTACCAACAGGTGTGCAGAACTATCTGTAAAGGAGCCGCCAAACCCCAAGATTGTCTGATATTCCCTACTGCTGTCCACATTTACAAGACACATCTTATAACTAAACACCTCTTCCATTTCAATCGGTGTCAATTCTTTCCATGCCGTGCTTTCGTAATGTCCTTTAGCTGTTTGTATTACACGAACTTCTTTTCTCATATGTTCTACTGCTCCCCTCTGTTTCCTTCAATTTTCCTTTTCGTTCCAAAATCGGATACGTTTCCATAAATCTAATATATTTTAAAAAACGTTTTTAGGCAAAGGAATTCTTTTTTTTCGGAACTTTGACATTTTTCACAAAAAAAGAGGGGGCATTTGTATTCATTGTTTATACAAAATGCCCCTCTTTCTTCAAAACCAACGGATTGTCAACGCTTTTTATGAAAACGTTTCAAACCTTTGTTTATCCAATATTCATTTTCCTTCTTTTATGGCTTTAGAACTGAAGTTTTTCTTCAAAGTAAGCCTTCAGGTCTTCAATCTTAATTCTTTCCTGCTGCATGGTATCACGGTCTCTGACTGTTACTGCACCATCTTCTTCAGAATCAAAGTCGTAGGTTACACAGAACGGAGTTCCGATTTCATCCTGACGACGATATCTCTTTCCAATCGCTCCTCTATCATCATATTCACAGTTATAGTACTTGGATAATTCAGCAAATACCTTTTCTGCACCTTCATTTAATTTCTTAGACAATGGAAGGACCCCTACCTTAACCGGTGCCAATGCCGGATGGAAATGAAGTACTGTTCTCATATCAGGCTTTTCTTCTGTTCCAATATTTTCTTCGTCATAAGCTGCACAAAGGAATGCTAATGTCACACGATCTGCACCAAGAGATGGTTCAATAACGAATGGCACATATCTTTCATGCTTTTCATCATCAAAGTATGTTAAATCTTCCTTAGAAGTATTGATGTGCTGAGTCAAGTCATAGTCAGTTCTGTCAGCAATACCCCAAAGTTCTCCCCAACCAAACGGGAATAAGAATTCAATATCCGTCGTTGCTTTGGAATAGAATGATAATTCTTCCTGATCATGGTCACGAAGTCTCATTTCTTCTTCCTTAATTCCAAGATTTAATAACCAATCGCGGCAGAAGCCTCTCCAATATTCGAACCATTCCAAGTCTGTATCCGGTTCACAGAAGAATTCTAATTCCATCTGTTCGAATTCTCTTGTTCTGAATGTGAAGTTACCCGGTGTAATTTCGTTTCTGAAAGACTTACCAATCTGTCCGATACCAAATGGAATTTTCTTTCTAGATGTTCTCTGAACATTCTTAAAGTTTACAAAGATACCCTGTGCTGTTTCCGGTCTTAAGTATACTGTATTCTTAGCATCTTCTGTAACACCCTGAAATGTCTTGAACATTAAGTTAAACTGTCTGATATCTGTAAAGTTATGCTTTCCACAAGTAGGACATGCAATCTGATTCTTTTCAATGTAATCAGCCATTTCCTCTAAAGACCATCCGTCAACAGAGCTTTCTAATTCCACACCCTGTTCTTTTGCAAAGTCTTCAATTAAGTTATCTGCACGGAATCTTTCGTGACATTCTTTACAATCCATTAACGGATCTGAGAAGCCTCCCAAATGTCCTGAAGCCACCCATGTCTGTGGGTTCATTAAGATTGCACAATCCACACCAACATTGTATGGATTTTCCTGAATGAACTTCTTCCACCATGCTTTCTTAACATTGTTTTTCAATTCCACACCAAGATTTCCATAATCCCATGTATTAGCTAATCCACCATAGATTTCAGAACCCGGATAAACAAATCCTCTGCTCTTTGCTAATGCCACAATTTTTTCCATTGTCTTTTCCATTTTTTCCTCCTAATTATAGAACATTTTTACAAATCAAAAATAATAAAACTTTGTCCTTCATCTGTTGTTTCTACGATTCCATCCTCGCTTACTTTACAATTTTCACTGACATAAGTAATCTCCCCATCTACCTGAATGGTGTTCTTTCCCGTTACAATCAACAGGGTTCCTTTCGTTGCATCTAGGGAAACCTTATCTTTTGTTTCCTGAGATACCACAACCATCTCTCTGTTCCCGTCATACTCTGTAACATTGTTCATATAGAACTCGTAGATTTTCTGGTCGTCTTCCTGTTTCACAAAATCATTTGCACGATTATACAATGTCATATATGAAACGAAATCCTGTTCCGTGGAAAAATCAAAAACAGCTTTTGCCACATTTTCAGTTACATCAAAGGTGTCTAATTTCATAGCTTCTTCTTCAGATGCCTCCACACGATTAAACTGATCCACTTCCGTTTCAATCTGACTTTCTAATTCCTCAGCAACATCTTCTGCATTTAACTTCGTCGCACCGAAATCTTCTGCCACACCATAGACAACTTTTCCGTTATCCTTAATGTATATGGCTCCGGTTCCAGCATGAAGATCCATTTTCCCCACATCGTGACCACCACAGGATTTCAAGAGCAATATAACAGCGGTAATGATTGCAATTACAGCCACAACCAAAATAATCGGTTTATAATTAATACGACTTCTTCTGCGTCTTCTCCGTCTTTTCTTTCGATTTTTTACTCTGTCATTACTAAAGCCCATAGTTACTCCCTTTTTGTCACATAGTTTTTCTAGATAGTAATTTTAAACGCAATATCCTTGAATTTCAATAAGAAATTTTTGTTTTTTGTCCGGTACGGTTGTTTTTATTCTTACGAAAACGGATTTTCCAAAAATTCCAAAGACTTAAACGTTCTGTCTACCCGAGTCTTCACATAGGAATGAACAATGCTTTCCATCTGTTTCAATACTGTTTCTGTTACTGTAAATTGAAACAACTGTCCTTCCTTTGCGGTAATAATATACTGCAGCGCATACAGCGTTGACACTTCCAGCTTCTGGTCTTCACTGATTTTCCCATGACATTGTTCACAAAGAACCCCGAAACGCTTTCGGTCATAATAATCCAATTGTTCTTTTCTGCCACAATTGAGACATTGAAAAAAATTCGGATATTCCCCATTGATTGCCAGGGTCCGCAGTTCGAAGATTACCCGGACAAGACGCTTTGGAATTTTTTCATCTTTCAAGGTCTTGAGTGCCCGGTACAAAAGTCGAATGGTATCGGAAGCCTCAATGCCTTCCCTTCCGTAATAGGAAGAGAGTTCCAGAAAGTACATTCCTAAATACATGCTTTCCACATCCGTCAGGGTACTGCTGAAATATTCATTGACTTTCACATCCGTTAACGTATATGCATTTCTTCCCCGATATAACGTAAACTCTCCAAAGGTCATGGGCTGACTTCCTGCCAGATATTTGCTGTTCTGTTTTCTCGCTCCTCTGGCAAAGGCTGTAATTTTTCCATAATCCTTTGTGAGAATTACCAGTCTTTTATCATATTCACTAATCGGCATTGCAGATAAAACAATACCGATGACTGTAGTCGTTTCAACCATTAATCCTTTTCTTCCATATAACCATAATTCTTCATTAACAGTTCGCTGTCACGCCAATCCTTGCGGACCTTAACCCAAAGCTGCAGATTCACTTTCATTTCCAACTGCTGCTCAATTTCATAACGGGCATTGGTTCCGATTTTCTTCAGCATGCTTCCTTTTTTACCAATGATGATTCCCTTATGAGAATCCCTTTCGCAAATAATTGTCGCATCAATGTCATAGAGTTCTGCATTCGGTCTCTTCTTCATGCTTTCAATGGTTACTGCAATTCCATGAGGGATTTCATCATTGAGTGCATGCAATGCCTTTTCACGAATGAGCTCTGCCACAATCTGACGCATTGGCTGATCCGTTACGGTATCCTCGTCATAATACATCGGACCTTCCGGAAGATACTTAAAGATTTCATCCACCACCATATCGGTGTTCTGTCCTCGTAATGCTGAGGCCGGAATGATTTCATCGAAATCCATTAATTTTCTGTAAGTATCAATAAATAACAATACATCTTCTTTTTTTACCGTATCCGTTTTATTGATTACAAGAATCACCGGCACGTCAATTTTCTGTAACTGCTCCGCAATATGGCGTTCCCCGGCTCCAATAAAGGTATCCGGTTCCACCAGCCAGAGAATCACATCCACTTCCTTTAAGGTTTTCTCTGCCACATTCACCATATATTCACCCAGCTTGTTTTTCGCCTTGTGAATTCCCGGTGTGTCCAGGAAGACAATCTGTCCTTCCTCACAGGTATACACAGTCTGGATTTTATTTCTTGTGGTTTGCGGTTTTTTAGATGTGATTGCAATCTTTTGTCCAATCAACTGATTCATCAATGTGGATTTTCCAACATTCGGTCGTCCGATTAATGCTACAAATCCTGATTTAAAATTATCTTTCATTAGTTTACTTCCTTTATCTCATCAAACATTTCCTTATGGTTCTCAATGGCACCTGCACTTCCCACAACTGCTACCTTACTATGCTGCAGTGCACTCTTTAAATACGGAGCCAGGTTTCGAATATCTTCCTGAGTGGTACTTAATAAATCCTTACGATTCTTAGCACGTTTTTCGTCGCTGATTCCTGTATAATAATTTCGGAAGTTCCACAGGCTTTCCGTATATGGGTTCATCGGTGTATCCTGATTATTGATTGCTCCGATAATGAACTTGCGCATCTTTCGATCATCCACAGTGAAGTGTTCCACAAAATCCACCACCTGATCATATACCTCAGCAGTTTCCTTTAATTTCGGATCTCTGTAGGAATAGAATCCTACATCGCCTCTGCTATTGGTTGTGGAGCCACATCCGTATGCACCACCAAGTACTCGGATTTGTTCCCACAAATATTCATAATTCATAACATGTTCCAGTACAAGGAATTTTCCATCTAACTCACCCTTGTAATTCGGATAATCTTCTTTGAAATTACCCATCTTCGCAACAAACTGAACGGAACCTGCCGTGGCAAAGGCTTCATTCTTTCCGGCAAGAACAATCTCCGGTGCTGCTTCCATTGGAACCTGATACATTTTTTCTTTTAATTCCAGGGTGTATGTTGCCGCTTGTTCAAAGGCATCCCTGCTTCCGGCAAAATTCAAAATCATGCGTTCCTTCGAAAAGACTAACTGAACAACCTTTTCAAACATATCCATGATTTCTTCTTTCTTAGCCTCATAGTTTTCAACTAAATTCTTAATGAAATAGTACGCTGAAATACCATTCATCTTTTCCCGGATATAATAGTTTTTAGAATAATTAGATGCTGCACGGACAATTGCCTTCGCGTGTCCTGCACCTAAAATCTCACCTTGCATTCCGGCATAAATTGCATCCAGACGTTCTTTCAAGCGTTTCTCATCCCGGAAGTTTGTCGTCTTAACGATTTCTTCAATCAATTCAAAGGCCTTTGGCATTTTCCCATTAATCATCTTGGTATGGATTTCTCCGACAATAATCGGTTCCCCGGTTTCATTGTGATCAAAGTTTCCACTACCGAAGGCCAATCCTCCTAAATCGAAATCAATGACACTGTTTAACTCACTGTAATGATAATGTTCCGTGCTCAACGCTTCAAACATTCCAGAAAGCATTCCAAGATATGGGTAGTATCTTTCCGGAAGATTGGTACAATCAAAGTATAAATCAATATAAGAAATTCCATTGGTATCAATGTCATGGTAAAGCATCGTTGTTCCATCCCGCTTCACCACTTCATTTTTCGTTTCCCGTGGTTCCTGTCTGATATCAGAAATCTCCAGTAACGGAATACATTCTAAATCTTCCGGAGTATCTGTCTCGGACTGATATTCCTTCAGTTCCTTCGTTTCCTGAATGATTCGTTCGATTTCTTCCTTGGACATGGATGCTTTTAACTCTGCCAGCTTCTTCTTTGTTTTTTCCTCTTCCGCCTTGGTAAGTCCCTGCTTTGGAGCCAGAACCACTAAGGACTTATGAGTATTCTGCAACAAATACTGTTCAATCAGTTTTTCAAAATAGTCGGTTTTTATTTCTTCTCTTAATTCTGCCAGGACATCAAAGATTTCCAGGCAGTCAAAAGCTTTATTCTCATCATATAACCAGGTGCTGAACATATCCAGTCCCCAGATAAGTCCCTTCGGAAATCTTCCCTGATCTGCTTCTCGCTCAATAAACTCTGTACGATTCAGTCGTGCTTCCAGGGCATGTTTATTAAGTCCTTCCTGAACCAGTTTCTTCAAGGTCGTTTCCACAACTTCCTTCAATTTTTCTTTATCACTTTCCTCGGCAAATTTTGCAACAACACTAAAGGTCGGTTGCTTCAAATCTGTTTCAAATCTTCCGTAAACGTCTTTTCCAATTCCTGCATCAATGAGTGCCTGCTTTAACGGTGCTCCCTGCATATCCATTAAAACTTCTGTTAACAGTTCCATGGCCTTCATCAGTTTGATGTCTGTTGTTTTTCCAACGACATAATTCATGGAAAGGAACGCTTTTCCCTTCAAGTCTTCATTTTCCGATACAGCATATTCTCCACGAACTACCTTCATTTCAGAAAAGGCCTTCTGATCCTTGACTTCAGAATCCAATTCTATTTTTTCGTACTTACTCAAATACTCCTGATCCATCCACTGCAGGCGTTCCACCATATCCATGTTTCCATACAGATAGATGTAACTATTGGTCGGATGATAATATCGGCTGTGAAAATCCAGATACTGTTCATAAGACAGTTCCGGAATTTCTTTCGGATCTCCACCGGATTCAAAACCATACGTAATATCCGGGAATACTGAATGAAAGACCATTCGATCCATTACACCATCCGGAGAAGAAAAGACCCCTTTCATTTCATTGTAAACGACACCATTATAAATCAGTTCTCCATCCGGGCTGTCTAATTCATAATGCCATCCCTCCTGCTTAAAGATTTTTTCTTCTTTATAGATGTTTGGGTTCAAAACCGCATCCATATAAATTTCCATTAAGTTCTTGAAATCCTTGTCATTGCAGCTGGCAACCGGATAAACAGTCTTATCCGGATAGGTCATTGCGTTTAAGAAGGTATTTAATGATCCTTTAATCAATTCCACAAACGGATCCTTTACCGGATATTTTTCCGAACCGCATAACACGGTATGTTCCACAATATGAGGAACCCCTGTGTTATCTTCTACCGGTGTTCGAAAGCCAATGTTGAACACTTTATTTTCATCGTCGTTCGACAACAATGCTACTCTGGCACCGCTTTTTTTATGTTTTAAAAGCCATGCATCTGAGGAAACATCTTCTATATACTTATGAAGAATTACTTCATATTCCTTTAATTCTTTAATGTTCTCGTTGTTATTCATAAGAACCTCCACTACATTTTTTTTGCATCAAGAATTATTCTACCATATTTTGTATTTTCTATCCACAAAAGTTCTCCCACTCAAGAGGCAAAAAACGGGTACGCAGTTCCAGTCTTTTTCACTGGCTACATACCCGTTTCATCAATTTATCCTTCATTGAAGATTTTTGTATATTTTTTTATTCGGTTTACAACCACTGCCGCAACGCCGATTTTAATAAGGTCCGGAACAATATATGGAACAACACACAATCCCAGAGCCGTAGCAACATTAGATTTCATATTCCATACAAACCACACAGTTCCCAATGCAAAGCAAAGAACATCTCCCAGTATCATTCCAATTACTAACACCACAATTTTCATTCCCTGCTTTTCCACAGAAACACAATGAGTCATCATCCCCACAACAACGGCGATAAAGAAAAATCCTAAAATAAATCCACCAGTCGGTCCGGCGATTACACCCGGTCCTGAACTAAAGCCGGCAAATACCGGAATTCCAATTACACCGATACAGATATATACCAGCACAGAAATAATTCCTCTTCGCGTTCCCAATATCCCTGCTGTTACAAAAATACCAAAAGTCTGGAGCGTGAAAGGTACCGGTCCCAGGGGAACGGAAATCCACGAACAGATTGCAATCAAGGCAGTAAACATAGCAATCAATGTCATATCCTGCACAGAAATCAATTTTGTCTTCATATGTTTCTCCTTTGTTCTTTATTTGTCCTCATTCATTCTATGACTTCACCTTTTAATTGTCAACCCATTTTTCTTTTTGGCTAACAATCATTTGTTGAAATAATGTAAATCTTGTTATAAAATATCTATGATATTTAAAGTTTTGGAGAAACATAATTATGAGTATAAAAGATATGGTTTTAGAACACCTGGAAAACAATAAGGGGATTTATATCTCTGGTGGAGATTTAGCAAAGTCTCTTGATGTCAGCAGAAACTCCATTTGGAAAGCCATCAAGAGTCTGGAAAGAGACGGATATCTGATTGAGGCAATTCCCAACCGCGGGTACTGCCTTTCAGAATCTAATGATATTCTCTCTGCCCAAAGTATCGCAAAATATTGTAAGCACCCTTTTGAAATTGAAGTTTACGAAACAGTATCCTCAACCAATACGCTTTTGAAAGAAAAAGCGGAAAACGGTGCAAATCACGGAACAGTAATCCTTGCAAAGGAGCAGACTTCCGGACGTGGTCGAATGGGAAAGGAATTTTATTCTCCGTCCAATACCGGAATTTATCTGAGTATTTTACTTCGTCCCGATTTTTCTGCATCCGAATCCCTTTTTCTAACTACAGCTGCGGCTGTAGCAACTGCCCGAGCCATTGAAGATGCCAGCGGAAAAGCAGCGGATATCAAATGGGTTAATGATATTTATATTGATGGAAAAAAAGTATGTGGCATTCTGACAGAGGCCTCTCTTAACATCGAAACCAATCATCTGGATTATGCCGTGGTAGGAATCGGTATTAACATCTGTGCGCCTTCAGAGGAATTCCCTAAAGAGTTGCAATCCATTGCCACCGCAGTCTTTGACAATCCTTCCGATTCGCAAAACAAGCAAAGTCTCCTGGTTGCAAATCTTTTGAACTATTTTATGGATTACTACAATGATTTTCGTTCTAAAAAATATGTGGATGAATACATTCGTCGTTCATTCATTTTAGGAAAAGAAATATATGTACTAGAAGGTAATACTCAGTGGGAGGCAACCGCACTGGAAATTGATCGTGACTGCCGATTAAAAGTTCGCTTTACGGACGGTCATGAAAAGTGGTTAAGTTCCGGTGAAGTCAGTACCAAGATTATAAACTAATCATAAATAGCACATTTTCTCACAGAAACCTTTCCTTTCTCTCCATTGAGGTAAGAAAAGGTTTCTGTTACTTTTACATCCAACATTCCTTTCTGAGAATCCACTCCGAAAACTTCTATGGAATAGTCCCCATCCCCGTTCAGATTCACACTAAGCAGATGAATGAATTCTCCTACCATTTCCTGGTCTGATTGGATTTCATTCCGATTATTCCCTTTGGTCGTTTTCACTGTTTGCTTCACTGCTGCAGAAACCGCTCTGTTTAACTCATCCCTTCGCTTCGTTTTTCCGTCCACGGAAACCAGAGACATTGAAACTAAAAGAATGATGATAGCCATGCTAATTACAAAAATCATTTGTTTCATAAACTTCCTCCGTATTGTTTCATAAGCTTTTGATTCATTTGACTGGTTATCTTATAATCATTCTTTCGGACGGTTTCTTTGATTATTTTCATTTCCTGTCCTGACAGGGAAATACATAGTTTTCCTTTTTCCGATGCCAGACTTCTGGCAAGAATCGGCTTGTCCGGACCGGCCCATCTGGAATCCGCAGCCAGGGTATAAAAATAGGTGGCAGAAATGAACCGAACCTGATGTCCTGTCCTTGGTGCGTCCATAATAAATAGATGGAGTTCTCCCTGTTTTCGCAATTTTCCGTTTTTCTCGCTTGCTTCTAACAGAAGAATATATTCCCCCTCTCGTTCCGTGGTTAGATAATTTTCCGTTCTTACATCTTCTCCCTCGGCCAGCGACTCTTCTTCACTGGTTTTGATTGCTAAAACCTTTATGGAATAGTTCGTATCACTGTTCAAATCATCGTGAATCCAGACCTTTCGCAATACTTCCTCCTTGTTTAAAACAATCTGCTGCCCCACCACATAATAACGATCGGTTGCAGTCAAGAATAATTCCTTTGGAACTGCAATTTCCCACTGAGCATAGAAAATCAGATTCTGGTTTCGACGTAGAACCGCTCCCGGCGGATAAACTTCTCCGGTTCCATCTTGTGACAGATTCCAATGACTGCTGCTCTTGGTCTGATACCCGTTCCTTCCAATCTGATTCCGACTGATATTCGTTGGTTCATTCCAGAATTTTATATGGGAATCCGGCAGATTGCTCACCGGTTCATCAGTATTCCTAACATAAGATATAGTATATTTCTCACTGATAATAATCCATCGCTTATCATATCCTTCCACCGACTCACAAGACCTCAGACATTGTTTTTCCCTTAGTCCCGACGCAGTAAATCGCTTATATGTTTCCTTGGACGCATATTCATCTGCAGGGGTTCCTGTTTGATATAATTCAGTAGCTCCAGTTGCTGATTGGTAATTTACCCATACTAGTTTTGTTCCATTTTCTTTTTCTTCACTGTCGATATATGCAATGTCCATATTTTTTCGTGACAAGGCACCAATCACTTCGATAAAGGTATTTCGCCTCAAGAACACTTCATTATTTCCGTTCACTGTAGCTGTATTTTTCATTTGGAGTTTCCCCATCAGGTAGATTCCATCTCCCCGACTTCCTCCACGATTCTTTTTAATTTCTCCACTTTCCAGTAACAGCGTTGCCTTTTCTGTAATAAGCATTCCGCCACCATCCGTGCCGGCAGTGTTCTCAGAAACTGTATTTTTTTTCATAATCATGTCAGAGGATATTTTTAGTCCTCCCGCTTTCTGGCCTGCCACATTTCCTCGAATAATACAGGTTGTCATCGAAATAGTTTCCCCGTAAAGCCCCTTTACGCCTTCTCCCAACCAGATTCCACCACCATTCTTATCTGCGGTGTTTTCCTCCACTTTAACGTTAGCGAAAACGATGTAACTTTTCTTCGTAGACGAAGCATTGGCACAGGCAATTCCTCCACCATATTCCCCGGATTTATTTTTCGAAATCAAAGATCCGTAAATACATGCCGTCCCTCCGGAATTATTACTGGTCCCTCCATTGCACCGGACTCCACCGCCACTTCCTGCAGCTGTATTTTCATATATTTCCGGTCCGGATTCTCCCTGATAAAAATCACCTATGGTCATCTGTGCCCCCATTCCCGAGAATACGCCTCCCCCACTTCCTCCGGCAGTATTATGATAAATTTTCCCCTGTCTGATTTCGCAGTAAGAACCGGATGTGGCAAAAATACCACCGCCCTCTTCTTTCGCCGTACACTGATAGATTTCACCTCCATCCATAAACATGGATGAATCATCTCCAATATGAATGGCACCTCCTTCACTTTCTGCAGTACAATGATGAATTTTCGCCCCGTTTCCTATAGTCAGACTTCCACTGTTCGTGGTTTTGATTGCTCCACCATTATCACCGGTGCAGTTTTTCATTTCACCGTAAATCATTAACTGACCTCGGCAGTTAATGGGGGAACCATTGACGTTGCCTTCGTTATTGATAACATTCTGAATCACACACTTTCCTGTAATGGTTACATTGGCCTCGGCCCCTAACATTAACCACCCGGAACTCTTTTTACTCCCTGTGAATTGACTTCTGTTTCCGTCCAGAATCAGTTGATAATTTGTTGTCCCATATCCCAATTCCATGGTTGTGGCATTACTTAACCGGAAACAATACTTTGGTTCGTCTTTTTTATTGATTGCCTTCGTGGCATCACCACTTCTTTGGATGGTTCTGTTTGCACCGACTGCATAAACCCTGAACTTTCCGGTTCCCACAGCAATGCTTCCTGTCAGCGTAATATTCTTGTTAATCCCCACGTAAACCCAAGATTTTTTCCCCTTTGTTGTGAGAATTGTTTTTAAATCAGCTTCATTGGAAACAACATAAGGTGTTCCGGACTTTCCATTTCCTGTATACCCCATGACACTGCAGTTTATAATTCCAACAAAACATAAAATCAATAAACCGATGTATTTTTTCTTACCTTGCATACCCCTCAATCACCGCCCTTTTTTCATACTTATTTCCAAACACTTCATAGATTGCCATTCTCACACCATATTCCATTACAACCAACTTACTGGGGTTTTCTTCCTCCACTGTGACATCCCTGACCGTTAACTGATAGCCATGTTTGTCTGCCTCGGAAATACAATCTTCAATGACCCTCGGATTCCCATTACTGTCTTCAATCCGATTCACAACCACATTGTAAAAATCCCGTGCTTCACTAATCTGATTGTTTCCATGAATTACAGACGCAAAGATGAGGCATCCTAACGTAATGGTAATAATCATCGAAAAAAATTCTATTGCTAATTTCATACATTCACTCCACAATTACATTGACATATTTGGTACAAATCTGCTGGCTGTCTGAAACCACCACACATCTAAGTTGATAAATACCTTTTCGAAAAACATCCACTGTTCCATAGATGTTCAGTCGTTCCGAAAGATCTTTTCCGTCCCAATCTTTTGCATGGATATAATCCTTACAATTAAAATTCACTTTCTTATATTCTGTATAAATCACTTCGTCCGCTTCAATGAATGGCATTTTCCCCTGATGTTCCTTCTGATAATCTGCGTTGCTTTTTTCCTTTTTCGTATGATATGCCGGGGATATTGTTTTCCAACGATTCAGGCACACGGTGGTAATCAACAGGACCATCATCACTCCTACAATTCCATACAATATCATCTCACCATGTTCTCCTAAAAAATGATCCATTCCTATCCTCCAATCACAGAAATCGTGGAGATATAGTTCATCTCTCCGGCAGCATATACAATGACTACCGCAGCCAAAACAGACGCCACTGCAATGAGTCCACTCATTAAAACACTTCCATGTTCTTCCATAAATTCTTCCATATCTAACCTCCTGTTACACTATGAAGAATGTCTCCGAAACAATAAATCAGAATCAGAAACATTACGCCAAAGACAATACATTGTCCTGCCTCCGATAACAATAATTTCATACATCCTCCTTCTACCCCTGTAATACCTGAGAAACCGATGATGTGAAAACGAGAATCATCAATACCATATCAATCATGATTTTCACCACCCCCACGAACATTGGAATCGCCGAATACATACTTGCCATTCCAATATAATCCTTATTTTTCATTTCTTCTGCATGGTGAATCATCTGATTATTACGCTCAATAATTGTCTGCACCTGTTGCTGGGATTCCTCTTTTCCCAATTCATTAATAGAATAAAACATCTTTACCGATGAGACGATTTCATCCAATTCAAACTCCTTCAGTAACCGGTCATAGGGTTCGATTCCCACAGGGTACTTTTCAAAATCAATTAATAGTTTTCTAATGGGGCGTTTCAAAACAAAGGGTGCTTTCTCATAGGAATTTTCTATGGCCGATTGCACCGTATCGTTCTGAAGGTTGATTGCCACGTCTCGAATCCAATCCGGAAATTCTTTTGCAATTTCCCGTTCCAGTCTGCGTTTTGCTTTTTTCACGGATAGTCGTTCTAAAAGGGAAAGACTCTTCTCATCCTCATAAGACTTCTCCACAAGAAAGTAATATTTGATAATCATTTTTTCTCCCAGAAAACTCTTTTCTTCCGTCCAATCAAAATTCAGTTTTTTCTGAACAAGAATATAAGCACCCATCATTGTCAGAATCATCACCGTAGAACACACTTGATAGATGAGATGATCCGTAAACCGATATTGTGTCGGAATCAGATATGCCATGAATCCACAGGTAATCAATGTGGAAAAAATAGAAATCAATACATTTCGCTTTACCCGTTCAACATCCTTAATAAACAAGGACGTATTGTTATTCCATCCGCGTATATCCTCTAAAAGAATATCCAGATAATTTTCGTAATCTCCTCCATGCTTTTCAATTTTTATCAGGAATTCATGTAACGAACGTAACCGTTTACAATCATATTCTTCCTGAATAATTTTTAAGGCGTTCTCATAGATATTTTCCTCGCTGCCTGTGTCTATTCGAATCAATGTTTCTTCAAGAACTTCTTTAATCATTCCGGTACAGACTTTCTGCGCATCCGAAATGGCTAATACGATTTTGGGTTGTTTTTTAAATGAATAGGCCATCTGCTCCATATACGCAATTAAGCTTTTATATTTATCCAGATAAGTCTTTCGTTTTTCTTCTTCTTTCAGAAACAAGCAATTACAAAACACTGCCCCGAGCATACATATGACAATCGCAAAAAGATTCAGTCGATAAGCCAATGTAATCCCAAGCACCATGATTAAAAACCTGCTAAACTGTCTTACATTTTTCACACATTACTTCCTTTCAAAGGGATTTTCGATTCCTGCCAGACGGAATTTCCTTTGGATGTCCTCCGGAAGCTGTTCCGTTAACAATCTTCCATCCTCGTAAATCATCACCTTTTCGTTTCTCTCTTGATTACGCGACAGACACATTACCTGAGAAATCTGTCTGGTTATTTTTTCGCCTTCCTTCACATAGGACTGTAACTGTACCGCCAAATCAATAAAGGAATACACATCATTTTCCTGAATATTCTGTCCCATGTTTCGCAAGCGGTCCGGGACCTTGCCGGCATCATCCACATGAATGGTCGTCAGGCAATGAACACCTGCTGAAATATTCTCCAGCAGATATCGCACCTCCTCCCCTCTGGCTTCTGCCAGCAAAACCCAGGTTGGCAACTGTCTCTTACTTGCCTTTAAGGCATCTGCATATCCGAAGTTCTCGCTAATCTTTATTTCCACGCAATCCTTTTCCGGATTAATCGCTGCATAACGAAGTTCTAAATTATCCTCGATTGTATAAACTCTCTCATACGGAGGTATATAATTCGTAAGATACTTTACGTATTCTGTTTTTCCCACACCGGGTAATCCCCCAACCACCACAGTGCAGTGTGATTTAATGGCGTTTGACATAAAAGCATCAATCTCTTTCGGACAATATCCACTTCGCAATATCAAGTCACGATTAATTCTTCGAATCGCCGGTGTCTTTCTAATGCTGATACTGGTTCCCGTATTCGTCACCGACTCATGTAATATTGAAATTCTCAGATGATCTGTTTCCGCTTCTAACAATGGATGATTCTGATTAAACTGAAGATTCATCAGGTTACTGATTTTGGTATAAAACTGCTGAATAAATCCTTCATCCAGCCGGAAGCCTTCGACTTTATACCGTCCTTTATTCAAATCGTTAATCCACAGTTCACGGCTCCAGTTAATGTCTGTAATATCATCATCTAAAATGTACTTTAGTAACTGACCAAATGCCCGATCCGGCAATGATAGTTTTCTCATACCAACCTCCCACAATTCTTTAAGATACCTTTCCGGCAACTGAGTCGAATGTGACGGACGAAGAATAACCGCCTACGACATCTTTAATCGCCGTAGAGATTACCGGACCGACTGCATACGCCACACCGACCAACAACAGGATACATACCGCTATAAAAATCGTCTTTCCATGTTCCTGCAAAAAAACATCCATGCCTATCCCCCCTTTTATCAGAAACTCAAGCACACAAACACTCAGGACTTTCTGTGATTAAATACGCGTGTTAATCACATACACTCTGACAAACGCAACTTTCTGTTTGTGTTTCTCTGTATGCGAATACTATCACTTTTTATATGTAGAGTCAACGGTTTTCCCTTAATTTAACATAAAAAAAGTAGAGGTTATTATGTTAACCTCTACTCTGTGTTTCCCTTTGTTTTTACTGCGGTTCTCCTGTAATCATCCATGGAGATGGCTGAGCTACAAACACGCTGTTCTTATCTGTTTTCGAAACGGAAATCTGCATTACTTCCGTCGCCTTAATTCCATATTTACCCATGATATATTTAATATCTGCCAGAATGTCTAATTCCAACGTATATACAATAAATTTCATCTTCGGATTGATCTCTAATAATTGTTTAATATCATTTTCAATATGATCTCTTGTAGCAACAATGAATGCAACTCTCGGAACCGGTAATTCCTTCGATTTCACGTCGGAAATATGTTCCACGATTTCAACATTATGTACGCCAAATTTATTTACGTTTTCTTCCATGGCTCTTAAAGATCCTGCATCACGTTCCGTTGCAATGATAACACCTTCATAAGCCACCATAGCTGCTTCAATTACAATACTTTCCGCACTAACCAATAATGCCACGTCGCTAATATCCAGTTCCAGCTTATTCATGATTACAGAACGAATTTCATGACCTACGTACTTAACAGTACCTGTTGCAAAATTCTCATTTTTCATTCCGAAAATCATAGACTCTCTGGTATTTTCATTTTCCACATATAACACGGTCGGACCAGAAATTTCCGTATCCATCATTTCACCTAATTTACAGTGTTTCATTTCTGATGGTTCAAGTCCCTGTCCATAGTATAAATCGTAGTCACCATATCCTGCTTCCCAGCACTTATATAAAACATTGCTATGAGTTTCGTCTGCAAAAATCAGGATTCTTTTATGTGTGGCGATAGTCGCAAGAATGTTTCTTCGTTTCCCGCATGTATTCAATATTTTGATTTTTTCAGGACTGATGTCCTGCTGTTCTGAGATGTACTCCATCCAGTTAAGCATTTGTGAGTTTGAAAATTCTACTGCCATAATCTACCTCCTTGTTAACGTCTTTCTGCCGGCAAAGAATTACGAAATGATTTTTATCAAACCATTTTCTTTTTCCGTACATATTCACTATATCTATTGTATCACAAATTTACTGTATGAAAAGTGAAAAAAAGAAATCCTTAAGGATTTAAGGATTTCTTTTTTATTAATCCTGAACAACAATTTCCTTGTAAAATTCAGCATAATCTTTTCTGTTTTCTTTTGTGAACTGAATCGCTGTTCTTGGGTGCTGATTCAATACACCGGTTAATAAGTACTGTAAATCATAACCCCATGTCACACCGCTTTCCTTCAATGGTGTAATATGTTCCTGAATGAACTTCAGAACAGGATAAACATTGTATTTCGGATTTCTTAAGAAGCCAAGCAATAGTTCCATACCACAGTTTCCGGCACCACGTCCCATTTCCGCATAAGTAGCATCTAAGAAGTTTACTCCATCCCCTACTGCTTCAATGGTATTTGCAAACGCCATCTGCTGATTGTTATGTGCATGGATTCCGATTTTCTTTCCGTATTTTTCTCCTGCCTCTAAGTATAAATCAGCAATTCGTGCAATCTGCTCCGGATATAAGGAACCATAACTGTCAACAATGTAAATGACGTCTACCGGAGATTGTCCCAAGGCATCCAATGCGATTTTTACATCACTTTCCTGGGCATTGGAAATGGCCATAATATTACAGCTGGTTTCATATCCCTTATTTGCCGCATCCTCAATCATATCAATGGCAGAAGGCATGGTACTAATGTAAGTTGCCACTCTTACTAAATCCACAGCACTGTCTTTCTTATCAATGATGTCTTTTTTGTAATCGCATCTTCCCACGTCAGCCATGATAGCAATCTTTAAGTCTGTGTCATTATCTCCTACGACACTTCTTAAGTAATCTTCGTCACAGAACTTACTTGGTCCGAATTTATCTACATCAAACATGGTCTTATCAGCTCGATATCCGAATTCCATATAATCCACACCGGCTTTGACATTTGCTTCATATAATGCCTTTGCAAAGTCATCCGGGAAAAAGAAGTCATTTACCAACCCACCGTCTCGCAGTGTAGCATCCACAACTTTGATATTTGGTCTGTATCCCATTAATTCTGATAATTCTTTCATATTAAATCTTTCTCCTTTTTGCTTCAACGCTTTAAAGTGTAACGCTTTAAAGCGTATTATATCAACTTTTTCCCTGTTTGTACACTACTTTTTTTATTTTTTTTAATTTTATCCTGAAACACAATCATCGAAACCGCTACGCTTGTTTCGAGATTGTGTCACGGTCGTCAAATGCATGAAAGCAAGCTTTCTGCATCTTCCTCGTCGTGTATACAAAAAAAGGATGCCTTTCCTGGCCAATGTCATTAAGTTAACGTTGCAATTAAGGTAGCTAAAAAGATATATAGCAGGAAAGTGTTTGCTTTCCTGCTTTTTCTATATTTGATGACATGCAAATAAGACAGATTAACATCTGCCTAAAACACTTATACTTTT